>NZ_JBEZLQ010000032.1:0-135254 GCF_040652235.1 Streptomyces sp. NPDC048277 | reverse complement strand
CTGTTCACCGCCCTGCTCCTGTCCCTCCCCGGCTCGCCGATCCTCTACTACGGCGACGAGATCGGCATGGGCGACAACATCTGGCTCGGCGACCGTGACGCCGTCCGCACCCCCATGCAGTGGACCCCCGACCGCAACGCGGGTTTCTCGTCCTGCGACCCCGGGCGCCTCTTCCTGCCGACGATCATGGACCCGGTCCACGGCTACCAGGTCACCAACGTCGAGGCGTCGATGTCCTCCCCGTCCTCGCTCCTCCACTGGACCCGGCGGATGATCGAAATCCGCAAGCAGAATCCTGCCTTCGGACTGGGGTCCTACACCGAGCTGCAGTCGTCGAACCCGGCGGTCATCGCCTTCCTGCGGGAGTACGAGGACGATCTCGTCCTGTGCGTGCACAACTTCTCCCGGTTCGCCCAGCCCACGGAGCTGGACCTCAGGCGCTTCAACGGCCGCCATCCGGTGGAGCTGTTCGGCGGGGTGCGCTTCCCGGCGGTCGGCGAACTGCCGTACCTGCTGACCCTGGCGGGGCACGGCTTCTACTGGTTCCGCCTGCGCGGCGAACACGGTGAGTAGTGCTACGATTACGCCGTTCTGGTGTCCAGAACCCGAGCCCGCCGGGCGGGTGGCTCGGTCATCAACAGCGCGCGTTCACCGCGTGAAATCTCTCCGAGCGATCGGCGAGAACACGCAGCCTCGGGCTGCGTGAACGTCAATGGTTCCGGCTGCGCGCCCCTCGGCCGCGGCTCTCGCCACATTTGAGGCGGGGCGGTTTTCTCCGCCCCGCCATGGGCACCCATCAGTAACGCCCCCGACGACCCGGGGAAAGGACGTACCGCCATGGCGGAAACGGTCACCCCCTCCACGCCCGCCCTCCTCGCCTCGCTCGACCCCCTGCTGCGCGAATGGCTGCCCCGGCAGCGCTGGTTCGCGGGGAAGGGCCGCCCGGTCACCGGCTTCTCCCCCGTGGCCGGGACCGAGCTCCTGCCGTCGGACAGCCGGCTCGGCCTGCACCATCTCCTGGTCCGCGCCGAGCAGCCCCCCGCCCCCGCCGGGGCCGGCGACTGCTACCAGCTCCTCATAGGCGTGCGCGAGGCGCTGCCGCCCCGGCTGGCGCCCGCGCTGATCGGACACGTGACCGACGGCCCGCTGGCCGGACACACGGTGTACGACGCCCTGTACGACCCCCGGCCCGCCGAGGTGCTCCTGGAGGCCCTGCGCACCCGGGCCCGTATCGGCGGGCTGCGCTTCGACCGGGACCCCGGCCGGGAGATACGCGACGGGCTGGTGGCCCGACTGCTGACCGCCGAGCAGTCCAACTCGTCGGTGGTCTACGGAGATACGTTCATCCTGAAGCTGTTGCGCCGGGTCGTACCCGGTGTCAATCCCGACCTGGAGATACCCCTGGCGCTGGCCCGCGAGGGCTGCGACCGGGTGCCCCCTCCGACGGCCTGGCTGCGGGCGGAGCTGGACGGGCAGTCGTACGTCCTGGCCGTCCTCCAGCCCTTCGTGCGCGGCGCGACCGACGGCTGGGAGCTGGCGCTGCGCGAGCTGGCCAAGGGCGAGGACTTCACGGCCGAGGCGCGGGCGCTGGGGCGGGCCACCGCCGAGGTGCACACGGTACTGGCCAAGGCGCTGCCCACCGCCACCCTCGGGCACAGCCAACTGGAGTCGCAGGTCGCGGGCATGGTCGAGCGGCTGGAGGCGGCCGCGCAGGCGGTGCCGGCGCTGCGGCCGTACGAGGACGGGCTGCGGTCCGCCTACGAGGCGCTGGCCGGTCTGGCCGCCGAGGGCCGTACCTGGACCGCCCAGCGGGTGCACGGCGATCTGCACCTGGGGCAGTGCCTGCGCGCGCCGTCCGGTGACTGGTCGCTGATCGACTTCGAGGGCGAGCCGGCCCGCCCGCTGGCCGAGCGCCGGATGCCGCAGCCGCCGGTCCGGGACATCGCCGGTATGCTGCGCTCCTTCGACTACGCGGCCCACTCGGTGACCCCGCCGGCCCCCGGCTGGGCGCGCCAGTGCCGGGCCGCCTACTGCTCCGGATACGCCGAGATCACCGGCACCGACCCCCGCACCGATCCCGTCCTGCTGCGGGCCTACGAGACCGACAAGGCCGTGTACGAGGTCGTCTACGAGGCCCGGCACCGCCCCGACTGGCTGCCCGTCCCCCTGTCGGCCGCCCGCCGCCTCGCCACCACCGACCTGATCTGACCCCGGGAGACGCGTCCGTGACCTCCAAGAAGCCCGTGTCCATGGCTGCCGACGACCGTGACCGGCTGCTGCACGGCACCCATCACGACCCGCACTCCGTCCTGGGCGCGCATCCGGTCCCGGGCGGGATCGCCGTCCGCGCGTTCCGCCCGTACGCCCGCGCGGTGACGGTCGTCGCCGGCAGGGACCTGCGGGCCGAACTGCACGACGACGGCGACGGGTTCTTCTCCGCCCTGCTCCCTCTGACCGAGGTGCCGGTCCACCGGTTCCTGGTGGAGTACGACGGGACGGTCCAGGAGACCGAGGACGCGTACCGCTTCCTGCCCACCCTGGGCGATCTGGACCTCCATCTGATCGGCGAGGGCCGGCACGAGCGGCTGTGGGAGGTGCTCGGCGCGCACCCGACGACCCACCAGGGCGTGCCCGGCACCCGCTTCTCCGTCTGGGCGCCGAACGCGCGGGGCGTCCGGCTGGCCGGCGGCTTCAACTTCTGGGACGGCACCGGGTATCCGATGCGCTCGCTCGGCTTCTCCGGGGTCTGGGAGCTGTTCCTGCCGGGCATCGGCGAGGGCGAGCTGTACAAGTTCGAGATCACCCGCCCCGACGGCTCCCGCACCCTGCGCGCCGACCCGCTGGCGCGCCGCACGGAGGTCCCGCCGCTCACGTCGTCGATCGTGCACGCGTCCCGCCACGAGTGGGCCGACGCGGAGTGGATGGCCCGCCGGGGCGACACCCCGGTGCACGAGGCCCCCTTCTCGGTCTACGAGGTGCACCTGCCGTCCTGGCGGCCGGGCCTGACGTACCGCGAACTGGCCGAGCAGCTCCCGCAGTACGTCGGCGGCCTGGGCTTCACGCACGTCGAGCTGATGCCGGTCGCCGAGCACCCCTTCGGCGGCTCCTGGGGCTACCAGGTCACCGGTTTCTACGCGCCGACGGCCCGGCTCGGCACCCCGGACGACTTCAAGTACCTGGTCGACGCGCTCCACCGGGCCGGTATCGGCGTGCTGATGGACTGGGTGCCGGCGCATTTCCCGCGCGACGACTGGGCGCTGGCGGAGTTCGACGGGCGTCCGCTGTACGAGCACGAGGACCCCCAGCGGGCCGCGCACCCCGACTGGGGCACCCTGGAGTTCGACTTCGGCCGCCGCGAGGTGCGCAACTTCCTGGTGGCGAACGCCGTGTACTGGTGCGAGGAGTTCCATATCGACGGGCTGCGGGTGGACGCGGTCGCCTCGATGCTCTACCTCGACTACTCGCGCGAGCCGGGCGAGTGGACACCGAACGAGCACGGCGGCCGGGAGAACCTGGACGCGGTGGCGTTCCTCCAGGAGATGAACGCGACCGTGTACCGGCGGGTGCCGGGTGTGGTGACGATCGCGGAGGAGTCGACGGCCTGGGAGGGCGTGACCCGCCCCACCGACTCCGGCGGCCTGGGCTTCGGCCTGAAGTGGAACATGGGCTGGATGCACGACTCGCTGGAGTACATGGGCCACGAGCCGGTGCACCGCAGATTCCACCACCACGAGATGACCTTCTCGATGGTCTACGCGTACAGCGAGAACTACGTCCTGCCCATCTCCCACGACGAGGTGGTCCACGGCAAGCGCTCGCTCGTCTCGAAGATGCCGGGCGACTGGTGGCAGCAGCGCGCCGGCCTCCGCGCGTATCTGGCCTTCATGTGGGCCCATCCGGGCAAGCAGCTCCTCTTCATGGGCCAGGAGTTCGCCCAGGGCTCGGAGTGGTCGGAGGTGGCGGGGCCCGACTGGTGGCTCCTCGACCCGGAGTACGGCGCCGAGGCCGACCACCGGGGTGTGCGCGACCTCGTGCAGGACCTCAACACGGTCTACCGCGCCACCCCGGCCCTGTGGCAGCGGGACACCGATCCGAGCGGCTTCCGGTGGATCGTGGGCGACGCGGCGGAGGACAACGTCTTCGCGTTCCTCCGCCTGGACGCCGACGGCACGCCTCTCCTCGCGGTCTCCAACCTCTCCCCCGTGGTCCGCCACGACTACCGCCTGGGCGTCCCGGACGAGATCCCCGCCTGGCACGAGACCCTCAACACGGACGCGGCCCGGTACGGCGGCAGCGGTGTCACCAACCCCGACCCGGTGAAGCCGGAACACCAGCCGTCCCACGGCCGCCCCACCAGCATCCGCCTGACCCTGCCCCCACTGGCCACGGTGTGGCTGCGGCCTGCCTGACCCGTACGGTGACGGGTCAACCGGCGACGACACCAAGGACTCCGCGGCCGCGCGGCGGTGCAGCGCGGGGAACCGGGCTTCCCGACCGCGCTGTGCGCGTCGCTGGTGCCCCTGTCCGCCGCGCTGCACCCGAGCCACCCGCCGCCGTCGCCCGGCGGCAGTCCCGCTACAGCCCGGTGACACCGGCGGCCAGCGCCGCCGGAAGCTCGTCCGTGTACAGCACGCCGAGCCGCTGGGTGGCCCGGGTCAGGGCGACGTACAGGTCGCTGGTGCCGTAGCGGCCGGGTTCCACGACCAGCACCGAGTCGAATTCGAGGCCCTTGGCCTGGCGCGGGTCGAGGAGGACGACGGTCCGGGTCAGGTCGGGTTCGGCGCCGGCCGTGACGCCGTCCAGGCGGGCGGCCAGGGAGCGGTGCAGGTCGCGCGGGGCGATCACGGCCAGGCGCCCCTCGGCGGGGGCGAGTTCGGCGACGGCCTTCTCGACGGCGCCGGGAAGGTCTTCCGTTGAGCGCACCCACGGCCGTACGCCCGTCGACCGGACCGAGCTCGGCGGCTCGAAGCCGGGGTTCTCGGCACGGACCACGGCCGCGGCCAGGTCCATGATCTCGGACGGGGTGCGGTAGTTGACGCCCAGGCGGGTGTGGTCCCAGCGGTCCTCGACATAGGGGCGCAGGATGTCCGCCCACGAGCCCACGCCCGCCGCCTCCGCCGTCTGGGCCGGGTCGCCGACCAGGGTCATCGAGCGGGTCGGGCTGCGCCGCATCAGCAGCCGCCAGGCCATCGGGGAGAGCTCCTGCGCCTCGTCGACGATGATGTGGCCGAAGGCCCAGGTGCGGTCGGCCGCCGCGCGCTCGGCCGCGCTGCGGAAGTCCTCCTCCTCCTGGCGCTCGGCGAACCGCTCGGCGTCGATGATGTCGTGGGCCGACAACACCTCCGAGTCCTCGTCCTCCTTGTCGTCGAACTCATATGTACGGGAGGCGTAGGAGACGTCCAGGACGCCCTGCGCGTAGGCGATCTGGGTCTCGCGCTCGCGTTCCGCCCGCGCCCGGGCGACGCGCTCGTCGACACCCAGCAGCTCGGCCGCCTCGTCGAGGAGCGGCACGTCCGAGACCGTCCAGGTCCGCGTCACCGGACGGCGGATCGCGGCCGCGTCCTCGTCGCCGAGGTATCCCCCGGGGTCGGCGAGGAAGTCGGCGAGCAGGCGCTGCGGGGTCAGCCGCGGCCAGAGCTGGTCGATGGCGGACCAGACCTCGGGGTTCTCGGCGAGTTCGTCGCGGATCTGGGTGATGTCGGAGGCGTCGAGGAGGCTGCTGCCGTCGAAGGGGTCGGTGCCGACCCGCTCGGCGTACAGCTCGGTGAGGGTGTTGAGGATGTGGCCCTCGAAGTACTCGCGGGCCACGTTGTGCGGGAGCCGGGCGGCGCGGGTGCGCTCCCGGGCCATGTTCACCAGGCCGTCGTCGAGCATCAGCACCTCGCGGTCGTGCTCGACCGTGAGGACGGGGTCGGGCAGCGTCTGCCGGTCGCGTACGACGACGGCGAGGACGTCGGCCATGTCGGCGCGGCCCTTCACCGCGGCCGCCTCGGGGGTGTCGGCGGCCGTCGCCCTCACCCCGGGGAACAGTTCGCCGACCGTCGCCAGCAGCACACCCGTCTCGCCGAGCGAGGGCAGCACCTCGCCGATGTAGCCGAGGAAGGCGGGGTTGGGGCCGACGATCAGCACGGCGCGCTTGGCGAGCAGTTCGCGGTATTCGTAGAGGAGGAAGGCGGCCCGGTGCAGCGCGACCGCGGTCTTCCCCGTGCCCGGCCCGCCCTCGACCACCAGAACTCCCCGATGGGGCGCCCGGATGATCTCGTCCTGTTCCGCCTGGATGGTCTGCACGATGTCGTTCATCCGGCCGGTGCGGGCCGAGTTGAGCGCGGCGAGCAGCACCGCGTCGCCGGTGGGGTCCTCGTGCCCGGTGCGCTCCTGGTCGCCGAGGTCGAGGATCTCGTCGTGCAGGGAGGTGACCCTGCGGCCGTCGGTGGCGATGTGCCGGCGGCGGCGCAGGCCCATCGGGGTGTGGCCGGTGGCCAGGTAGAAGGGGCGGGCGACCTCGGCACGCCAGTCGATGAGGACGGGGGTGCGCTCGGCGTCGTCCCGGCGCAGCCCGATCCGGCCGATGTGGTGCTTGATGCCGGAGGTGAGGTCGATTCGCCCGAAGCACAGCGAGCCGTCGACGGCGTTCAGCGCGGCGAGCAGCCCGGAGCGCTCGGCGACGAGGATGTCCCGCTCCAGGCGGGCCTGCATCGGCTTGTCCCCGAGGGCGAGGGCGTCCGCGACGCCGTCCTCGGTGTCACCGCGCAGCGCGTCCACGCGTGCGTACAGTCCGTCGATGAATTCCTGCTCGTGCCGCAATTCATCATCTGGAAAATCGGTGTTTGACAATTCCGCTCCCGCCCGGATATACTGTGCTCACTGAACTTTTCCGCGACTCAATGGCTTTGGGTTGCGAACTCTTGAATATACGCAAAGAAATCCCCCGAGCGCAATTGCTCGGGGGATTCTTCATATGACCGGCCGGGTTCAGTCGAGCACGTCGGACAGCTCCTCCAGCAGCCGCCGCTTGGGCCGGGCGCCCACCAGCGACTTCACCGGCTCGCCGCCCCGGAAGACCATGAACGTCGGCATGGACAGCACCTTGTAGGCGTTCGTCGTCTCCGGATTGGTGTCCACGTCCAACTGGACCACCTTCAGCCGGTCGCCCTCCTCCGCCGCGAGGGCCGTGAGGACCGGCCCCATCTGCCGGCACGGCGGGCACCAGTCGGCGGTGAACTCCACCAGCACCGGCAGCTCCGCCCCGATCACCTCCACGGCGAAGTCCGCGTCCGTCACCTCGGCCACACCGGAAGCCTTGATCATTCGAAAGCCCTTCCCAGCTCGCACGTCGGTTCCGGGCCCCCCGGAACCAGCGCCTCGGCGGCCAGCTCGTCCCGCGCCCGCTCGGCCCGCTCCAGCTGGGCCCCGACCGTCGCCCGCACGGCCTGCAGCTCGCCGATCAGCGAGTCCAGCTCCGCCAGCTTGCGCCGGTAGACCGCGAGCGAGGCCGGGCAGGTGTCACCCTCCGGATGCCCGGCCCGCAGACACTCCACGAACGGCCGGGTCTCCTCCAGCTCGAACCCGACGTCCTGCAGCGTCCGGATCTGCGTGAGCAGCTTCAGATCACTCTCGTCGTACGTCCGGTACCCGTTCCCGGAGCGCCGCGCGGGCAGCAGCCCGCGCGCCTCGTAGTACCGCAGGGTGCGCGTGGTGGTCCCGGCCCGTGCGGCCAGCTCGCCGATTCGCATGGATACGACCGTAGGCGTTGACGTCGGCGTCAACGCAAGGCTGGCCGGACCCCGGCCGACTCCTCGACCTCCATCAGGGAGGCGCTGTGCCGCTCCTCGTCGAAGGCCCTGCGCCCACCGCGCAGCCCGAACAGCCGCTTGGCGAGGGCGATGTAGAGCACGGCGAGGACGTTCAGCACGAGAGTCGCGATCTTCAGATAGCTGACCTTCTCGGTGAGTTCGTAGATCTCCAGCGGCAGGAAGGCGGCGGTGGCGACCACCGTCAGGTACTCCGCCCAGCGCTTGGCGTACCAGAGCCCGACCGCCTCGACGAGTTCGATCAGCGCGTACGCCAGCAGCAGCCCGGCCACCAGCAGCAGCGTGGAGTGCTTGTAGCCGAAGGCCTTCTGTATGGAGCCGACGACCGGTGAGTGGTCGAGGTCGTAGTGGAAGTGCCGGAAGACCGGCCGGAAGGTGTTCAGATACTCGTTGAAGAGCCGGCGCACCGCGTCCTGGCTGTTGCTGAATTTCCACACCGCGACCGCGACCAGCACGATGAACACCCCGCGCACGGCCCGCTCGATCGCCAGGAAGCGCAGGATGAACAGGTCCCGCAGCACCTTCCCGCGCGGCACCAGCGGGGCGTCCGCGGCCGGCCCCGAGCCGTGCGGCTCGCCGAGCACGAAGTCGCCGCAGCGCAGACAGCGCCAGGCATCCCCCACCGCGGTCTGGGCGTGCAGCCGTACCCGCAGCCGCGGGTCGTCCGGGGCATAGGTCACATGCCCCTTGCGCGCGCAGTGCCGACGATCCCAGTCGATCTTCATCCCCCGAGCCTCCACATGCCGACGTGCCGTTCCGGTTGAACAGGAACGGCACGTTAGTGGATGTGAGTGACAAGCGGGGATGAGGGGTCAGTGCGCCCCGGCGTCCACCAGCTCCCGCACCTCGGCCGGAGCCTCCGCTTCCGGCTTCGCCCGCCCCGGCAGCAGCACCGCGACCAGCACGGTCCCCACCCCGAGGAGCACCGCGCCGACCAGGCTGGTGTGCGCCACGGCGTCGGCGAAGGAGGAGCCGACGGCGTCGGCCATCTGCCGTGCCCCGGTGGCGAGTTGGGCGGCCTGCTGCTTCAACTCGGCCGCCTGCTGCGGGTCGGTGGTCCGGGCGGCCTGGGCCGCGGCCTCCTTCGCCTTCTCACCGATGCCCTGGGCGACCGCGTAGCCGGCGCCGACCGAGTCCTGGGCGGTGGCGAGGGTGCTCGCGGGCAGCTTGCTGCCGCTGGTGGCGTCGGCGAGGTGGTCGCCGTACGACGTCGACAGGAGCGAGCCGAGGAGGGCGATGCCGAGGGAGCCGCCGAGCTCCAGCGAGGTGTCGTTCACGGCGCCGCCGACGCCCAGTTCGGACTCCGGGAAGGCGCCCATGATCGCGTCGGTGCAGGGCGAGAGCGCGAGCCCGATGGCGAGGCCGAGGACGATCAGCGGGGCGACGAAGTCGCCGTACGAGGACGCGGCGTCCACCTGTGTCAGCAGGGCCAGCGCGGTGGTGCCGCCGACCATGCCCGCGGTGACCGTCCACTTCATGCCGACGCGCGGGGTGAGCCAGCCGGTGAGGGCGGAGCCCACGAAGACCGCGCCGGCCAGCGGGAGCATGCGCACGCCGGTGCCGAGGGCGTCGTAGCCGAGGACGAACTGGAGGTGCTGGGTCAGGTAGTAGAAGGCACCGAAGACGGCCAGGAAGAACAGGGCGACGGCGAGGTTGGAGCCGGCGAAGCGGCGGTGGGCGAAGCGGCGGACGTCCAGGACCGGGCGCGGGTGGCGCAGCTCCCAGAGGACGAAGGCGACCAGCCCGACGCCCGCGACGACGGCCGCGGTGACGGCCTTCACGCCCCACCCGAAGTGCGGCGGGGCCCTCCGATCATGTAGACCAGCGAGCCGATCCAGAGCACCGACAGCAGCCCGCCGACGTAGTCGATGCGGTCGTGGTGACCGGCCTTGGACGGCGGTACGAGAACCAGGGCGGCGACGATGGCGACGGCCGCGATCGGCACGTTGATGAGGAAGGTCGAGGACCAGCCGTGGTCGCGCAGCAGGGCGCCGGCGACGACCGGTCCGGCGGCGATGGCGAGCCCGGCGGTGGCGGTCCACAGGGTGATGGCCTTGGCGCGCTCGGCGCGCGGGAAGGTCGCGGCGAGCAGGGAGAGGGTGGCGGGCATGATCAGGGCGGCGCCGGTACCCATCACGGCGCGGGCCGCGATCACGGTCGCGGCGCTGTCGGCGAGATACCCGAAGACGGCCCCGCCCCCGAACACGACCAGGCCCAGGACGAGCGCCCCCCGGCGGCTGTACTTGTCGCCGATCGCGCCGAGCAGCAGCATCAGGGCCGCGTACGGGACGGTGTAGCCGTCGATGACCCTCCCCCACTGCTAAACGCGTGGGAGGTGCCCCCAGCGGTCGGAGCTGCTGAGCCCCAGGTCGGTGGTCATGTCGGGCGCGGCGACCGTGAGGGCGGTGTTGGCCATCACGATGATCAGCAGGCTCAGGCAGAGGACGAGCAGCGCCCACCAGCGGCGCGGGTACGGCCGCTGCGTCCTCTCGACCGGTTCGTTGACGACGAGTCGCATGGCAGGGATCGCCTTCCTCGCGGATAGCCGCATCGATACTTGCACAGTGGCGTGCAATTGCACAACCATGTGCAATGTAAGGCACCTGCACAGTGGTGTGCAAATGGAGGAGGTGAAGCACTTGCGGAGAGAACGTGAGCGCGCTCGCCAGGCAGGCACAATGGCAGCCATGACCACGGGTAACACCGGCGCCGGCTCCCGCGCCGACGCGAACCGGCGCCGCATCCTCGACGTCGCCCTCGCCGAGCTGCTGCGCGACCCCGACGCCTCGATGGACCAGATCGCGCGCGCCGCGGGGGTCGTACGACGGACCGTGTACGGCCACTTCCCCAACCGCGAGGCGCTGATCGGCACACTCGTCGACGGCGCGGTGGAGGCGCTGGCGGCCGCGGACGCGGGGTCCCGCACGGAGACGGCGGACCCCGCGGAGGCGGTGGCCCGGTCGGTGCTCGCGATCTGGGAGATCGCCGACCGCTACCGGCTGCTGGTGGGCCTCGCCCAGCGCACGGTCACCATGCAGGGCATCCGCGACCGTCTGGCGCCGCTGCGCGCGAACAAGCAGGCGGTCCTCCAACGCGGCCTGGACCAGGGCGTGTTCAGCTCACCGCTGCCGGCGCCGGCGCTGGCGTACGTCCATGAGCAGCTGCTGTTCGCGGTGATGGAGGCGGTGAACGACGGCCTGCTGGACGCGAAGGAGGCGGGCCGCTCGGCCGCGGTCAGCGCACTGACGGCGGCGGGCGTGCCCGCCTCCAGGGCCACGGAGCTGGTGGCCGAGTTGAGCGAGTAGCGGTACCGGCGGTGGACATGCCTCCGGGCGGCTGAGCAACGGGGGAGTTCTCAGCCGCCCGGAGAGCGGTGACCGAACGCCCGGCCCGGGTTCAGGCCGGGCCGGACGTCCGGCGGATTTCAGCGCCCCGAAAGGGGCGCGGGGAACTGCGCGACCAGCCACACACGGCCCGCGGCCGCGCATCCACGGCGACCTGGCAGACGCTCAGGCCTTCGCCAGTTCCTCCCGCTGCTCAGGAAGCTCGGGCTTTGCGTCCGCGCCCTCATCGAGCAGCGTCGTCTCGTCGAACGGCAGCTCACCCGCGAGCACCCGCTGCACCCGGTCCTTGTCGATGTCCTTCGTCCAGGTACCGATCAGGACCGTGGCGACGGAGTTGCCCGCGAAGTTCGTCAGGGCGCGGGCCTCGCTCATGAAGCGGTCGATGCCGACGATCAGGCCGACGCCGTCGACCAGCGCGGGCTTGTGCGACTGCAGACCGCCGGCCAGCGTGGCCAGACCGGCGCCGCTGACGCCCGCCGCGCCCTTGGAGGCCAGCAGCAGGAAGAGCAGCAGCGGAATCTGCTCGCCGACCGACATCGGCGTACCGAGGGCGTCGGCGATGTAGAGGGACGCCATGGTCATGTAGATCATGGTGCCGTCGAGGTTGAAGGAGTAGCCGGTCGGGACGGTGATGCCGACCACGGCCCGGCTGACACCCAGGTGCTCCATCTTCGCGATGAGCCGCGGCAGCGCGGACTCGGAGGAGGAGGTGGACAGGATCAGCAGGAACTCACGGGCGAGGTACTTGAACAGGCTGAAGATGTTCAGTCCGGCGACGATCCGCAGCAGCGCGCCGAGGACCACGAAGACGAAGAGCACACAGGTGACGTAGAAGCCGAGCATCAGCACGGCGAGACTCTTGAGCGCGTCGAGCCCGGCGGACCCGACGACGGCCGCGATCGCACCGAACGCACCGATCGGCGCGGCCCACATGATCATGCCCAGGATGCGGAAGACGAGCCGCTGGACGTGCTCGACCCCGCGCAGCACCGGCTGGCCCACCGACCCCATGGCCTGCAGCGCGAAGCCCGCGAGCAGCGCGATGAGCAGCGTCTGCAGCACCTGGCCCTCGGTGAAGGCCGAGACGAAGGTGGTCGGAATGATCGACAGCACGAAGTCGACCGGGCCGAGCGCCTCGGAGTCCACCTGGCTGTGTCCGGAGGCCTTGATGGCGTTGGTGAGGTGCAGCCCGTCACCGGGGTGCAGGATGTTGCCGACGACGAGGCCGATGGACAGCGCGACCAGCGACATGACGAGGAAGTAGCCGAGGGCGATACCGCCCACGGCACCGACCTTCGCGGCCTTCCGCACGGACCCGATGCCGAGCACGATCGTGCAGAAGATGATCGGCGAGATCATCATCTTGATGAGGTTGACGAACCCGGTACCGAGCGGCTTGAGCTCTACACCGAAGTCGGGCCAGATGAGTCCGACCGCGATACCGAGGGCGACCGCAGCGATCACCGCGATATAGAGGTAGTGGGTGCGGTCTCTCTTCACGGCGGGTGCGGCTGGGGCCGTAGGCGTCGTCGTCACGGCTCGCCTCCTTGACGTCATCGTCGGTATGACCGGCGTGCGGCTCACGTCCGGGGGTTGTGGGGGATGCCGTGACTATCTCCCGGTCTGTGAGAGCGGTCACCCTTCCGTTCATTTAGTTCATGCTTAACCCGGGAGGCACACTGCTGACATGCGCTTCCCGTCCGTCCCCCGCCCCCGCAGCCTCGCCGGCCAGCTCTTCGCCATGCAGGCCGTGCTCATAGCGGTGGTCGTGGCCGGGTACGCGCTGTTCACCTACGTCAGCGACCGCCACCAGGCGGAGGAGGCGGCGACCCGGCAGGCGACCGCGGTGGCGCGGTCGGTGGCGGACTCGCCGTCGGTGCGCTCGGCGATCCACACGTCGGATCCGAGCGCCCTGCTCCAGCCGTACGCCCTCCAGGTCATGCGGGACACCGGCGTCGACTTCATCACGATCATGACCCCGGACGGCATCCGCTGGACGCACCCCGACCCGACCCAGATCGGCAGGCGCTACCTCGGCCACATCGACGAGGCCCGGCACGGCCACACCTTCAGCGAGACCTACAAGGGGACCCTGGGCGCGTCGGTGCGCACGGTGACCCCGGTGGAGGACAACGGCCGGGTGATCGGCCTGGTGAGCGCGGGCATCAAGGTGGAGGCGATCAGCCGGCGGGTCCAGGAGCAGGTGACGGCGCTGCTGGGGGTGGCGGCGGGCGCGCTGGCCCTGGGCGCGATCGGCACGTACGTCGTCAACGCCCGCCTGCGCCGCCACACCCACGGGATGAACGCCGCGGAGCTGAGCCGGATGCACGACTACCATGAGGCGGCCCTGCACGCGGTGCGCGAGGGGCTGCTGATGCTGGACGGCCAGTTCCGGGTGGCGCTGATCAACGACGGTGGGCGGGAGCTGCTGGGGGTCGGGGCGGAGGGTGATGTGGTGGGGCGGTCGGTGGCCGAGCTGGGGCTGCCGGCGCCGTTGACGGGGGCGCTGCTCGCGTCGGAGCCGAGGGTGGACGAGGTGCATCTGACGGCGGACCGGGTGCTGGTGGTGAACACGTCGCCGGTGTCGGGCGGTGAGCGTCGCGGCACGGTGGCCACCCTGCGGGACGTCACCGAACTCCAGTCCCTGATGGGCGAGTTGGACTCCGAGCGGGGCTTCACGCAGGCGTTGCGCTCGCAGGCGCACGAGGCGGCGAACCGCCTGCACACGGTGGTGTCCCTCATCGAACTCGGCCGGGCCCCGGAGGCCGTCGACTTCGCGACGGCGGAACTGGAACTGGCCCAGGCGCTCACCGACCAGGTCGTGGCGGCGGTCAGCGAACCGGTGCTCGCCGCCCTGCTGCTGGGCAAGACGGCCCAGGCGAACGAGCGGGGCGTGGAGCTGGTGGTCTCGGACGAGAGCCGGCTGGATGACGGTTTGCTACCGGAGAGCCTGTCGGCGCGCGATCTGGTGACCATCCTCGGCAACCTGATCGACAACGCGGTGGACGCGGCTCAGGGAAGTGCCGGGGCGCGGGTGACGGTGACCGCGTACGCGGAGGATGCCGAGCTGGTGATGAAGGTGACGGACACGGGGTCGGGGGTGGACCCCGCGCACGCGGAACTGGTCTTCCAGCGCGGCTACTCGACGAAACCGGCGGGTCCGGGCGGGCGGGGGCTGGGACTCGCCCTGGTACGGCAGGCGGTGACCCGGCTCGAAGGCACCCTGACCGTGGCGGAGGCGCCGGAGGGCGGGGCGGTGTTCGAGGTGCGGTTGCCGTTGCGGTCGCCGGTGGCGGGAGGGGACGTGTGATGGGCGGTGAGCCGATCAGAGTGCTGGTCGTCGAGGACGATCCGGTGGCCGCGGACGCGCATGTGATGTACGTGGGGCGGGTGCCGGGGTTCGTGGCGGTGGGGAAGGCGCACACGGGGGCGGAGGCGCGGCGGATCCTGGACCGTACGCCGGTGGATCTGCTGTTGCTGGACCTGCACCTGCCGGATGTCCACGGGCTGCAGTTCGCGCGGTCGCTGCGGGCGGCGGGGCATCAGGCGGACGTCATAGCGGTGACGTCGGCGCGGGACCTGGCGGTGGTCCGGGAGGGTGTCTCGCTGGGGGTCGTCCAGTACGTGCTGAAGCCGTTCACCTTCGCGACGCTCCGCGACCGGCTGACCCGGTACGCGGAGTTCCGGGCGGCGGTGGGCGAGGCGAGCGGCCAGGACGAGGTGGACCGGGCGCTCGCGGCGCTCCGGGCGCCGTCGCCGGCGGCGCTCCCCAAGGGACTGAGCGCACCGACGCTGGAGCGGGTGACGGTCGCGTTGCGAGAGGCCGAGGAGGGCCTGACCGCGGCGGCGCTGGCGGAGAGCGTGGGCATCTCCCGGATCACGGCCCGGCGGTACCTGGAACACCTGGTGGAGGCGGGCCGGGCCGGACGGAGCCCGTTGTACGGGCAGGTCGGGAGGCCGGAGCTGGTTTACCGGTGGGGGCGGCGGTGAGGGCCGGGCGACCGAGACCGCGGCCACGGCTCCGGGCATCCGCGGCGGCCGCACACGATCGGGGGGCGGCCCGGGAGAGAGCACACGGCCCGACGACCAGCCCGCCGCACTCACCCGAACCGCCCCTGAACGTGGTGCCGCCGTACTAGATGCAGCCGGGTACGGTGCTGGGGCTGCCACAGTTGTTGGGCTGGTTACCGGCGACGGGACTGGCGGTCAGCGTCACCGTGCCGCTGGCTCTGAAGATGCCGCCGGCGGTTGCACCCGATCCCAGCGCCTGGTTGCTGCCCACCGGGCTACGGGTGAGAGCCGTCGTGCCGCCGCCCGTGTTGAAGATGCCGCCACCGCGGGCGTTCGTGCCGCTCGCCGTGTTGCGGGAGACCGGGGTGTCGCTGAGCCGCAGGGTGCCGACCGTGGTGAAGATGCCGCCGCCCTGCGCATTGGTACCGCTGGCGGTGTTGCCGGTGACCAGGCTTCTCATCAGGGTCATGGTTCCGGCCTGCGCGATGCCGCCGCCCTGCGGGTTGGTACCGGTGACGTCGTTGTTGACGACCTGGGTACTGGTCAGCGTCACCGTGGTGCCGACGGCGGCGGCGATCCCGCCGGCCAGGACCCTTGCGTGGTTGCCGGTGATCGTGCTTGCGCCGAAGGTCGCCGTGCCGGAACCCCCGAACGGGCTGACGAACACGGCCCCGCCGGCGCTCGCCGTGTTGTTGCGGAGCGTGCTCCTGTTGACGCTCACCGCGCCGTTGTCGTTGCCGACGGCCCCACCGAAGCTGTCGGCGGTGTTGGAGGTGAGGGTGGTGGTGTTCAGCGTCAGTGCGGGACCACCGCCGTTGAGCCAGATGGCACCGCCCCGGCCGTTGCCGAGGCTGCTGGACGCATGACCGTTGCTGAGGGTCAGGATGTTGAGAGTGAGGTTTCCATTGGGGCCGTCGATTTCGAAGAAGCGGAAATTGGCCGCGGTGGCGGCTCGGGTGATGGTGTCGCCGTTTCCGTTGATCGTGACGTTGCTCGTGATGACCGGCAGTCCGTTGTCGTCGTTGGGCGGTGCGGCGTCGGTGAGGGTGTAGGTGCAGCCGGGCCTGAGGTTGACCGTGCCGCCCACGGTGGCGACAGCGCCGATCGCGGCTTGCAGGTCGCTCTCGCTGCAGCTGGTCACGTTCACGGTCAGCGCCCGGCTGGTGTCACGAGCGGTTCTGCCCGCCTCGGCGGAGGGAGCGCCGAGCACGGAGTCGGTGGGCGCCGTGGCCGGCTGCGCCACGCCGAGCAGGTCCGGACCCGGTGTGGCGGCTTGTGCGGTGGCGGGCAGCGCAACGACGCCAAGGGCGGGGGTGAGTCCCATGAGAATTGAGGCGATACGAGTGATGCTCAGGCGCATCGAGGCTCCTTCGGGCGGATCGCGAGTGTCGTTCCCGTAAGTGGTATCGAAATACCGACATAAATGATTCATATCGGATTAATCGATGGGAGGTGACACGCCCGGCAACCGGGGGATCCTCGCCTGAACGGCCGCCAACGACACACCGCACGCGCGGCAGGCGTCAGCCGGGAGTCGGCGCCGACCTCGCCGGCCTCGTGTACACCAGCACCTGCACCCCGAACCCGACCACCGCGAGCGCCTCCAGCACCGACAGGGCGACGAGCAGCCCGCCCCCGTCCCCGCCCGCCCAGAACACCACCAGCGCCGCCAGCGGCACCGCGCAGAACGCCGTCAGGTCGATCACGGCCTGAATGGCCTTGCGGGACCGCCGCCGCACGTCGGTCCGGTGATAGGCCTCCCAGCCGAAGGTGGCGAAATCCCCGTCGGCAGAGGCTAGTTGGGCGAGTCGCGGCCCGAGCTCGTCCCGCACGTAGTACCCGATCGCCGAGATCTTCTCGTCGTTGACCAGGTACGTCCACCCGAGCACGACACACACGGGCGGCAGCGCGAGCAGCATCGACGCCTGCTTCGCCTGCGCCGCCGCCGCGATGACGGCGGCCACGACCCCGAGCGTCACATACAGCAGGTTGTCCCGGAACCCGATCCGTGCCTTCTGCTCGTCCTTGACGGTCTGGTACTCGGCGAGCAGCAACTGCCCGACGGTGACGCCCTGCTCCGGCATGCGATTCCCCTCCCCGTAACGTCGCATACATTCTCGGTCACCAACTCCCGTCCTGAGCAGAGCGCTTGGCACTACCTTGAGAGCGTGCCGCAGACACACCCCACCGTCGTCGTCCTGACCGCGCTCGCGCTGGAGTACGCCGCCGTGCGGGCCCACCTCCCGGAGCGGGAGGAACTCGTCCGCGACGGCGACGGAACCCGGGTCGAATACGGCCGCCCGGCCGGCACCGAATGGCATCTGGCCCTCGCCGAGCTGGGCGAGGGCGCGAAGACGGCCGCCGCGCTCACCACACAGATCATCGACTGGCTCGAGCCCGAGGCCGTGCTGTTCGTCGGAGTCGCGGGCAGCCTCAAGGCCGACATCGGCATCGGGGACGTCGTGGTCGGCACGAAGGTGTACGGCATCCACGGCGGCAAGCAGACCCCGGACGGCTTCCTGGTGCGCCCCGAGGCCTGGCCGGTGTCGAACGCACTGCTGGGCGCGGCGCGTTCGGCGGTGCGGGACATGTCCGGCGTACGGGCGCACTTCAAGCCGATCGCCTCCGGGGACGTGGTCCTGGCCGATGCCGGATCGGAGATCGCCGAGCACCTGCGCCGGCACTACAACGACGCCGCGGCGATCGAGATGGAGGGCGCCGGGGCGGTCCACGCGGCGCACCTGAACGGCCAGATCCACGCCCTCGTCATCCGGGGCATCAGCGACCACGCCGACGCGGCCAAGCACGAGGCCGACGCGCTGGGTTCGCAGCAGCGGGCGGCCGCACAGGCGGCGTCGGTGGCGGTGGCGGTGCTGCGCAAGCACCGGCCGCGCGGCAGCTCGGACCCCAAGGGGGCTCCCCGTCACGGCGGGGGCGCCGGAACGACGTACGGCGGAGACCACATCGACTTCCGGGGCGGCACCTTCCACGGCCCCGTCATCGGCAAGCAGACCGGAGAGCGGCGGTAGGGGAAGGGACCCGGTCGTTCGCCAATCCTCTGCACGCTCATTGACCTGACTAGACCACTCCACTTACCTTCACACGGCAAGAGAGACGAACCCCCAGGCCACAGCGCAGTGCGCCCCGAGGAGGTCGTGCCCGTGCGCCCCACCGCCGTCAGCATCCTTGTCCTCGCCCTCGTCACCTCGGCCGCCTCCCTCACCGCGTGCAGCGGCGGGTCCGGGAGCAGCCCGGACACCGTGAAGGTGTCCTTCAAGCAGTCGATGGACAACTCCGTCAAAGTGACGGACAACTACCTCGCGGACATCAAGAAGCAGTTCGAGAAGGAGTACCCGGGGAAGAAGGTCGAGCTCGTTCCCATCAAGGCCACGGACTCGGAGTACTACACCAAGCTCCAGCAGATGCTCCGGTCGCCGAGAACCGCGCCCGACCTCGTCTACGAGGACACCTTCCTCATCAACTCCGACATCACCAGCGGGTATCTGAAGCCCCTCGACTCCTACCTCGCCAAGTGGGACGACTGGGGACAGTTCATCGACACCGCGAAGACGGCCGCGAAGGGAGAGGACGGGAAGACGTACGGCGTACCGGACGGCACCGACACCCGCGGCCTCTGGTTCGACAAGCGCGTGTTCGCGAAGGCCGGGCTGCCTGCCGACTGGCAGCCGAAGAGCTGGGACGACGTACTCGCGGCCGCCCGGACCATCAAGGCCAAGGTCCCCGGCGTCACCCCCCTCAACGTCTACACCGGCAAGCCGGCCGGCGAGACCGCGAGCATGCAGGGCTTCGAGATGCTGCTGTACGGCACCGACGACGGGACCAGCGACCCCCTCTACGACAAGGCGAGCAAGAAGTGGATCGCCGGAGGGCAGGGGTTCAAGGACGCGCTGTCCTTCGTCGAGACCGTGTACAAGGACAAGCTCGGCCCGGACGTCTCCGACGCGCTCGACCCCAACTACCGGAACACGGTCTGGGGTGAGCTGATGCCCCAGGGCAAGCTGGGCATCAACCTCGACGGCTCCTGGCTGCCGCAGTCGTGGGGCAAGGGCAGCGGGCACGAGTGGCCGGACTGGTCCAAGGACCTCGGGCTCGCCTACATGCCGACCCAGCACGGCCAGGCCCCCGGCAAGGTCAGCATGTCCGGCGGCTGGACCTGGGCCGTCCCCGCCAAGGCCGGCAACCCCGGCCTCGCCTTCGACTTCATCAAGACCATGCAGACCAAGGCGAACGCCGAGAAGTGGTACATCGCCAACGCCGGGATCGCGGTGCGCAAGGACGTCGCGAGCGATCCGTCGTACGCGTCCGCCGAGCCCGGCATCAAGTTCTTCACCGATCTCGTCGCCAGTACGCACTACCGGCCCGCCTACCCCGCCTATCCGAAGGTCTCCACCGCCATCCAGGAGGCCATGGAGAGCGTGACGACCGGTGACGCGTCCGTGGACAAGGCGGCGAGCACCTACGACTCGACGCTCAAGGACGTCACCGACGGCCAAGTGGTCACCCGGTGATCACCCAGTGATCGTCCGGCGGCTCGTCCGCGCGCTCCCCCTCACCCCGGCCCTGGTCCTGCTGCTGCTCTTCCTCGGCGGGCCGATCGTCTACTGCGCGTACATCGCCTTCACCGACCTCCAGCTGACGGGCCAGGCGCACGCCTCCTTCGTCGGGTTCGCCAACTTCCGTACCGCGTTCCATGACGACGCCTTCCTGAACGCCGTATGGCTGACCCTCGTCTTCACCGTGCTGTCCTCGCTCCTCGGGCAGAACACGCTGGGGCTGGCGCTCGCCGCGCTGATGCGGCGGGCGTCGAAGCCGGTGCGGACGCTCACCGGCGGGATCGTCATCACGGCGTGGGTGCTGCCGGAGGTCGTCGCCGGGTTCCTGCTGTACGCCTTCTTCCGGAGGGAGGGGACCCTGAACGCCATCCTGGACCTCCTCCATCTGCCCTCCCAGAACTGGCTGTTCACCCTCCCCATCCTGGCGGTGTCGTTCGCCAACGTGTGGCGGGGCACGGCCTTCTCGATGCTCGTGTACTCCGCCGCGCTCGACGAGATACCGAACGAGATCGAGGAGTCGGCGGAGGTCGACGGCGCCGGCGGCTGGCGCCGGATGTGGCACATCACGCTGCCGATGATCCGGCGGTCCATCGGGACGAACCTGATGCTCAACACGCTCCAGACGCTGTCCGTCTTCGGGCTGATCTGGGTGATGACCCGGGGCGGGCCCGGCGACAGGAGCCAGACCCTGCCCCTCTTCATGTACGAACAGGCCTTCCAGAACAGCATGATCGGGTACGGGACAGCCGTCGCACTGCTCCTGCTCCTGGTCGGCTCGCTCTTCTCCGTCGTCTACATGCGACTGCTGCGTACGGAGGTGTGACGCACCCCCATGCCCCGAAATCGCCGCCGTTCCCGCCGGCTCGCCGCCGACCTCGGGCTCCTCGTCGTGGCCGCCGCCTTCGTGCTCCCGCTCGCCTGGGTGCTGCTCTCCGCCGTCGACCCGCACGCCGATCTCCGTGTGAAGCTCCCGGACGGCTTCACGTTCGGCAACTTCGACGCGATCCTCACCCCGGACATCACCTACACCCCGCTCCTCAACAGCCTGGTCCTCTGCGGGGGTGCCACGGCGCTGACCGTCGGCTGCGCCGCCCTCGCCGCCTACCCGCTCTCCCGCTACCGCTCCCGGCTCAACCGGCCGTTCCTGCTCTCCATCCTCTTCGCGACGAGCCTGCCGATCACCGCGATCATGGTGCCGGTGTACGCGCTGTTCGTACGGATCAACCTCATCGACACCATGCAGGGCACGATCCTGTTCTTCGCCGCCTCCCAACTCCCCTTCGCCATCTGGCTGATGAAGAACTTCATGGACGGCGTGCCGAAGGAACTGGAGGAGGCCGCCTGGACGGACGGGGCCAACTCCGCCCAGTCGCTGGTCCGGATCGTCCTTCCGCTGATGGGACCCGGTCTCGCCGTCGTCACCGTGTTCGCCTTCGTGATGATGTGGGGCAACTTCTTCGTCCCGTTCATGCTGCTGCTCTCGCCGGACCAGATGCCCGCCTCGGTCAGCATCAACGACTTCTTCGGCAACCGTGGCATGGTCGCCTACGGCCAGCTCGCCGCGTTCTCCGTCATCTACTCGACGCCGGTGATCCTGCTGTACGTCCTGGTCGCGCGCCGGCTGGGCGGCGGATTTGCCCTGGGGGGCGCCGTCAAGGGATGAACAGGTAAGCACGACCCGTGAATCGGTCCGTTCCCACAATCCGTGTTCCTGGCCGAACGGACCGTAGTCAATGCCCGCGCGCACCCCTACCGTGTCGGCTGTGCGCCGACCCCCAGCTCTGCCGAACCAGCCAGGTCCCCCCTTCAACGCCCCCGCCGCCCGCAGAATCCGTGCCGCGCTCGGCATGGGACCCGAGCATGTGGCGTACGACCTGCAAGCCTCGTACGGCATGCCGTACGCCACCCAGGATCTCGTACTCGCCTGGGAGGGCGGGGATCTGGTTCCCACCAGTCCCGAACTGACTGCCCTTGCGGGGGTGTTGTGGTGTACCCCGGGCGAACTGATCGGGCTCCCGCGGACCTTGCGCGAACACCGGATCGCCCGCAGCCTGGCCCCGGAGGACGTGGCGGCGGCCCTCGGTCTCGGTCTCCTCCCGTACCTGAAGCTGGAGGAGGACGAGGAGTGGCGGGGCACCGACCGCCTGACCGCCACCCTGGCCGATTTCCTCCGCCTCTCCCTGCCGGACGTCATCACGCTCACGGGGAAGGAGGAGAAGCTGGCGGAACTGCTGCGCAGCGCGGTCACCACCACCCGGCGGCATGCCTACGTTCGCCAGGTGAGCAAGCTGATCCCCCTGGACAAGCGACTCATCGAACACGCACTCGACGAGCTGCACGAGTCGTATCAGGCGGAACTGGCGACAACGCTGTCATGGGGCGACTTCACGGCGACGAGCCGGGTACAGAAGCTGGGCGAGGACTTCCTGGCGCAGATCGTCGCCCACTTCTGGAACAGAGTCGAAGCACAGCGCCCCTGAAAGGGGCGCGGGGCTGTGTTCATATGCGGCTCCGCCGCGTGGGCGCGACCAGCCCCCACCCACCCGCGGCCCGAGACCGAACCCAAGCCCTAGAAGACGGACTCGGCCTCGTCCATCCGATCCTTCGGCACCGTCTTCAGCTCGGTCACCGCCTCCGCGAGCGGCACCATCTGGATGTCCGTCCCCCGCAGCGCCGTCATCCTCCCGAAGTCACCCCGGTGCGCCGCCTCCACCGCATGCCACCCGAACCGCGTCGCCAGCACCCGGTCGTACGCCGTAGGCGTCCCGCCCCGCTGGACGTGTCCGAGGATGACCGGCTTGGCCTCCTTGCCGAGCCGCCGCTCCAGCTCGTACGCCAGGGCCGTACCGATGCCCTGGAAGCGCTCATGGCCGTACTGGTCGATCTCGCCCTTGCCGTAGTCCATCGTGCCCTCGGCGGGATGGGCGCCCTCCGCCACGCACACCACCGCGAACTTCTTGCCGCGGGAGAAGCGCTCCTCGACCATCTTGACCAGGTCGGCGGGGTCGAAGGGCCGCTCGGGCAGGCAGATGCCGTGGGCACCGGCGGCCATCCCGGACTCCAGGGCGATCCAGCCCGCGTGCCGGCCCATGACCTCGACGACCATCACCCGCTGGTGGGACTCGGCGGTGGTCTTCAGGCGGTCCATCGCCTCCGTGGCCACGCCGACCGCCGTGTCGAAGCCGAAGGTGCGGTCCGTCGAGGAGATGTCGTTGTCGATCGTCTTCGGGACGCCGACCACCGGCAGGCCCGCGTCGGAGAGCATGCGGGCCGCCGTCAGGGTGCCCTCGCCGCCGATCGGGATCAGCGCGTCGATGCCGAACTGCTCCACCATGTCGGTGGCCAGCTCGCAGGCCTCGCGCAGGCGGTCCCGCTCCAGCCGTGAGGAGCCCAGGATGGTGCCGCCACGGGCGAGGATGCCGCTGACGGCGTCGAGATCGAGGGTGCGGTAGTGGCCGTCGAGCAGTCCCCGGAAGCCGTCCTCGAAGCCGATGACCTCGTCGCCGTACTGCGCGACCGCCCGGTGTACCACCGATCGGATGACGGCGTTCAGGCCGGGGCAGTCGCCGCCTGCGGTGAGAACTCCGATGCGCATGGTGGTGTGTCTCCTGCTCGCTGTCGTTACTTGTGAGCCGATCCGATTGTTTCACGCCCTTTGGGGGCGGTGAAATCTTGACGGGCGCCTTATCCGGCACGGGGGGTACTGTCAAGAGGGTTCTGCTCACCTTGGTGGGCGATTTTTATGCGACTGCAGATAACCGCACATATACGACTTCACAGGGACGGGGTGCACACGTGACGCGCAGCGTGTACGTGACCGGGATCGATCGCGGCGACGGCCGTCAGGTCGTCGAGCTGGGCGTGATGGAGCTGCTGACCCGGCAGGTGGACCGGGTCGGCGTCTTCCGCCCTCTCGTCCACGACCGGCCCGACCGCCTGTTCGAGCTGTTGCGTGCGCGGTACCGCCTCTCCCAGGATCCGGCGACCGTCTACGGCATGGACTACCACGAGGCGTCCGCCCTCCAGGCCGAGCGGGGCGCCGACGAACTGGTCTCCACCCTCGTCGACCGCTTCCACCTGGTGGCGCGGGACTACGACGTGGTCCTGGTCCTCGGCACCGACTACGGCGACACCCAGTTCCCGGACGAGCTCTCCCTGAACGCCCGGCTCGCCAACGAGTTCGGCGCCTCGGTGATCCCGGTGATCGGCGGCCGCAACCAGACCACGGAGTCGGTGCTCGCGGAGACGCGGAACGCCTTCCAGGCGTACGACGGTCTCGGCTGCGACGTGCTGGCGATGGTCGCCAACCGGGTCGCCCGCGAGGACCGCGACGAGATGGCCGAGCGGATCGACGGACGGCTGCCGGTACCGGTGTACGTGCTGCCGGACGAGCCCGCGCTGTCCGCGCCGACGGTCGCCCAGATCACGCACGCGCTCGACGCGAAGGTGCTGCTCGGCGACGATTCGGGGCTGGCGCGGGACGTGCTGGACTTCGTGTTCGGCGGGGCGATGCTGCCGAACTTCCTTCCCGCACTGACCCCCAGCTGTCTGGTCGTGACCCCCGGCGACCGCGCCGACCTGGTCGTCGGCTCGCTGGCCGCGCACAGCGCCGGCACCCCGCCGATAGCCGGCGTGCTGCTCACGCTGAACGAGCGGCCCAGCGACGAGATCCTCACCCTCGCCGCCCGCCTCGCCCCGGGCACCCCGGTGATATCCGTGCCCGGCAACAGCTTCCCGACCGCCGCCCAGCTGTTCTCCCTGGAGGGCAAGCTGAACGCGGCCACCCCGCGCAAGGCGGAGACCGCGCTCGGTCTGTTCGAGCGGTACGTCGACACCGCCGGGCTCAACAAGCGGGTCTCGGCACCGAGCACCGGCCGGCTCACCCCGATGATGTTCGAGCACAAGCTGCTGGAGCAGGCGCGGTCGGACAAGCGAAGGGTCGTGCTGCCGGAGGGCACCGAGACGCGCGTGCTGCACGCGGCGGAGGTGCTGCTGCGCCGGGGTGTCTGCGACCTGACCCTGCTCGGGCCCGTCGACCAGATCCGCAAGAAGGCCGCCGACCTCGGCATCGACCTCGGCGACGCCCAGCTGATCGACCCGGCCACCTCCGAGCTCCGCGAGGGCTTCGCCGAGCAGTACGCCCTCTTCCGCGCCCACAAGGGCGTGACGGTGGAGCTGGCGTACGACGTGGTCTCCGACGTCAACTACTTCGGCACCCTGATGGTGCAGGAGGGGCTCGCGGACGGGATGGTGTCGGGTTCGGTGCACTCCACGGCCGCGACCATCCGGCCCGCCTTCGAGATCATCAAGACCAAGCCGGGGTCGTCGATCGTCTCCTCCGTGTTCTTCATGTGCCTCGCCGACAAGGTGCTGGTCTACGGCGACTGCGCGGTCAACCCGGACCCGAACGCCGAGCAGCTCGCCGACATCGCGATCCAGTCCGCCGCCACCGCCGCGCAGTTCGGCGTGGAGCCGCGGATCGCGATGCTGTCGTACTCGACGGGTACGTCCGGTTCGGGCGCGGACGTCGACAAGGTGCGGGAGGCCACCGAGCTGGCTCGGTCGCGGCGGCCCGACCTGATGATCGAGGGGCCCATCCAGTACGACGCGGCCGTGGAGCCGTCCGTCGCCGCGACGAAGCTGCCGGACTCCGAGGTCGCCGGGCAGGCCAGCGTGCTGATCTTCCCGGACCTGAACACCGGCAACAACACCTACAAGGCCGTGCAGCGGTCGGCCGGCGCGATCGCCGTCGGGCCGGTGCTGCAGGGGCTGCGCAAGCCCGTCAACGACCTGTCCCGGGGCGCCCTCGTCCAGGACATCGTCAACACCGTCGCCATCACGGCGATCCAGGCCCAGCACCCGAGCGAAAAGGCAACCGCCCAGTGAGCCCCTCCCGCGTCCTCGTCCTCAACTCCGGCTCCTCGTCGGTGAAGTACCAACTGCTGGACATGCGGGACAGCAGCCGGCTGGCGGTGGGCCTCGTCGAGCGGATCGGCGAGCAGACCTCGCGGCTGAAGCACACCTGTGTCGACAGCGGTGACACCCGTGAGCAGAACGGGCCGATCGCCGACCACGAGGCGGCCCTGAAGGCGGTGGCGGAGGAGCTCGCGAAGGACGGGCTGGGGCTCGACTCGCCGGAGCTGGCCGCGATCGGGCACCGGGTGGTGCACGGCGGGATGTTCTTCACCGAGCCGACGGTGATCAATGACGAGGTGCTCGCCGAGATCGAGCGGCTGATCCCGGTCGCCCCGCTGCACAACCCGGCGAACCTGACCGGCATCCGTACCGCGCAGGCGCTGCGCCCGGACCTGCCGCAGGTCGCCGTCTTCGACACGGCGTTCCACACGACGATGCCGGAGTCCGCGGCCCGCTACGCGATCGACCCGAAGATCGCCGACCGGTACCGGATCCGCCGCTACGGCTTCCACGGCACCTCGCACGCGTACGTCTCGCGGGAGACCGCGCGGCTGCTGGGCAAGGCGCCCGAGGAGGTGAACGTCATCGTGCTGCACCTGGGCAACGGGGCGTCCGCGTCGGCCGTCGAGGGCGGCCGGTGCGTGGACACCTCCATGGGGCTGACGCCTTTGGAGGGGCTCGTGATGGGAACGCGTTCCGGCGATCTGGACCCGGCCGTCATTTTCCATTTGGCCCGAGTTGGCGGAATGTCCATGGATGAGATCGACACTCTTCTCAACAAGAGGAGTGGTTTGTTCGGCCTGTGCGGTGACAACGACATGCGGGAGATCCGGCGCCGGATCGACGAGGGCGAAGAGGACGCGAAGCTCGCCTTCGACATCTACATTCACCGCCTGAAGAAGTACATCGGCGCCTACTACGCGGTCCTCGGCCGGGTGGACGCGGTGGCCTTCACCGCGGGTGTCGGCGAGAACGCGGCTCCGGTGCGGGAGGCCGCGATCGCGGGCCTGGAGGGGCTGGGGCTGGTCCTGGACCCGGATCTGAACGCCGTACGGGCGGACGAGCCGCGGCTGATATCGCCGGCGGCCGCGCGGGTCGCGGTCGCCGTGGTGCCGACCGACGAGGAACTGGAGATCGCCACGCAGACGTACGCGCTCGTCGGCGTCGGTCGGAATTAACAGCTGAGCACATTAGCGCCCATTTGTATCTTCCACCAGACGGAATATTCCGTAGCGAAACAAACCGATAGGATCGCCCCATGCGCCGTTCGAAAATCGTCTGTACTCTCGGCCCCGCGGTCGACACCCACGAGATGCTCGTCTCCATGATCGAGGCCGGCATGAACGTGGCCCGGTTCAATTTCAGCCACGGCACGCACGCCGAGCACCAGGGGCGGTACGACCGCGTCCGGGCCGCCTCGAAGGAGACCGGCCGTGCCATCGGCGTCCTCGCCGACCTGCAGGGCCCGAAGATCCGTCTGGAGACCTTCGCCGAGGGCCCGGTGGAGCTGGAGCGCGGTGACGAGTTCGTCATCACGACCGAGGACGTCCCGGGCGACAAGACCATCTGCGGTACGACCTACAAGGGCCTGCCCGGCGATGTCTCGCGCGGCGACCAGATCCTCATCAACGACGGCAACGTCGAGCTGAAGGTCCTGGACGTCGAGGGCCCGCGGGTGAAGACGATCGTCATCGAGGGCGGTGTCGTCTCCGACCACAAGGGCATCAACCTGCCCGGCGCGGCCGTCAACGTGCCCGCGCTGAGCGACAAGGACATCGAGGACCTCCGGTTCGCGCTGCGCATGGGCTGCGACATGGTCGCGCTGTCCTTCGTCCGGGACGCCAAGGACGTCAACGACGTCCACCGGGTCATGGACGAGGAGGGCCGCCGGGTCCCCGTCATCGCCAAGGTGGAGAAGCCGCAGGCGGTCGACAACATGGAGGGCGTCGTGATGGCGTTCGACGCCGTGATGGTCGCCCGTGGCGACCTCGCCGTCGAATACCCGCTCGAGAAGGTCCCCATGGTGCAGAAGCGCCTGATCGAGCTGTGCCGGCGCAACGCCAAGCCGGTGATCGTGGCGACCCAGATGATGGAGTCGATGATCACCAACTCCCGTCCGACCCGCGCCGAGGCCTCCGACGTGGCCAACGCGATCCTGGACGGCGCGGACGCGGTCATGCTGTCGGCGGAGTCCTCCGTCGGCGCCTATCCGGTCGAGACCGTCAAGACGATGTCGAAGATCGTGGTGGCGGCCGAGCAGGAGCTGCTGAGCAAGGGCCTGCAGCCGCTGGTGCCGGGCAAGAAGCCGCGCACGCAGGGTGGTTCGGTCGCCCGTGCCGCCTGCGAGATCGCCGACTTCCTCGGCGGCCGCGGCCTGGTCGCCTTCACCCAGTCCGGCGACACCGCCCGCCGTCTCTCCCGCTACCGCGCGCAGCAGCCGATCATCGCCTTCACCACCGACGAGAACACCCGCAACCAGCTCACCCTCAGCTGGGGCGTGGAGTCGCACGTGGTGCCGTTCGTGAACAGCACGGACGAAATGGTCGACATGGTCGACCAGGAGATCGCGAAGATCAACCGCTTCAACCCGGGCGACACCGTCATCATCACCGCCGGCTCGCCCCCCGGCGTCCCGGGCACCACCAACATGCTCCGCGTCCACCACATCGGCGGAAGCAACTGACGCACCCGTAACGGGCCTTGCACGACACCGAGGGCGCCTCCTGCTGTGCGGGGGACGCCCTCGCCGTGTCGACGGACTACGGCAGGTCCGGGGCCACCCGCTCCCAGGACCGGAACTCCTGCCACCGTGGGTGGTCGGCGAGAAGCGGAGCCAACGGGCGCACGGGGTTGAGCAGTCGACGGATCTTCCGGAGTTCGCGTACCTGTGGCAGGAACCCCGGTTTCTGCGCATGCTCCATCTCGGACCAGCGCGCGGCCGGTGCCGCGGCCTCCCCGGGATTCATCGGCATGGCGTCCAAAGCCCGCACGAGGACGGACTCCGGGTCGAACAAGGGGACATCCTCACGCGGGCCCAGATTCTGCAGCAGCCAGGACCTGAGCCACAGGTCCCGGAGGAACCATTCGTCGTCGGCCGGGCCGGTACTCCGCCCGGCGGCGGCCAGCAGCGCGGCCCATGCCTCGGCGACCGCCTGCCACTGCTCACGGGTCAGCCGGCCCGGATCCTGCTGGATGCGGGCGGCGAACATCTGCGCGGCACCGATCCACTCGTTCACCTCGCCGTCGATCCGCATCGCTTCCGGTGCCGACCAGCGACGCGTGTGCGCGTCCACCGGTTCGGCCCGTCACAGGGCTGTGGCCCGGTCCCCCTTGTGCGGTGGACCGGGCCACGGCCGGTTGCGCGGCTCCCGAACGGGTCTCTGTCGACGGTCAGCTGGTTCCGTCGGTGGTGTACACGTGCATCCCGGGCACGTGCAGGGTGCCTCCGAACTGGCCCGCCTGGACGACCTTCACGTTGGTGAAGTAGATCAGCGGAATGTTCAGCGGCGGCGGGCTGTCCGGGGTGAACGTGATCGGGATCAGGCCGAACAGGTTCCCGGAGATGGACTCCGTGTACATCGTCGTGTCGCCGTCGCGGATCGTGGACGTCGAGCCGCTGGCCGCCTGCACGTGATAGGTCTTGCCGATCTTCGTGTCCTTGACGGTCTGGTGCAGGTCGCCGATGTCGGTGCCGCCGGAGATGACGTACTTCAGCACCTTCTTCGTCTTGCCGCTGGCCGTCCTCACCTCGACGATGCCCTTGTAGTCGGCGCTCTTCAGCAGCAGCGAGCTGGCGTTCAGGTACCAGGGGTCGTCGGCCACCGACACCTTGTTGTCGACACCGCTCACGTCGTCGGTGGCGGCGTCGCAGTTGTCGGCGGAGGTGCTGGAGCTCGCGGACGGGCTCGGCGAGGCGCTGGAGGTGGCGTCCTCGGCGGCCTTGGTGACCTCGGCGGCCGCCTTGGTCGCCGTGTCGGTGGTGTCCTTCACGGTGTCCGTGACCGTCTTGGCGGTCTTGGAGACCGTGTCCTTGGCGGTGTCGGAGGCGCTGCTGTCCTTGCCGGACGAGGACGACGAGTCCGAGGACGCGGAGGCCGACGGCGACGGGGTCGCGCTCGCGGTGGAGTCCGACGAGGACGAGGTCGTCGTGCTGCCGCCGCTCAGGATGCCGCTGATCGCGTTCCCGATCGAGTCCAGCAGGCCACCATCGCCGCTGCTGCTCGCGGAGGCGGACGGCGACGCGGTCGCCGTACTGCCGGAGCCGGACGAGTCCGACGAACCCGAGGACGACGAATCACCGGACGTCGAGGACGACTTGGACGCGGACGGCGTCGGCGTGGCCGTGTCGTCGGAACCTGAATCCGACGAGGACGACGTGCCGGACGACGCCGAGTCCTTCGTGTCGGCCGACGCCGTGGCGGACGGCGTGGCCGAGGACGTGGAGTCGTCGCTCGCGCTCGCGGAGGGCGAGGCGGAGTCCAGAGCGGAGACGCAGTCCTTGTACTCGTCGGCCTTCTGACTGTTCGACGTCGACGACGTGTTGTTGGTGTCGGCGATCGCGAGCGTCGATGTGAACCCGAAGCCCATGAGCACGGCCGTCGGCATCGCCACGGAGGCTATCGCCTTGCCCGCCGGCATGTGGAACCTGGTGAACAGCGGCTTCCTGGGTGCCGCATGGCGCGGCCCGGTTCTCACACGGGACTCGTCCACATCAGTCCCGTGGGTCACCTCGTCAGCCGGCACTGTGCCTCCCGTTCGCCCCGTTCACCGGGCTCGTTCCTGACAGGTCGTTCTCCCCCAGCGCACCGGGGCCCTGGGAGGATGCCTCGTGGCCCACACCGTCCGAGCCCGTGAAGTACGTGACCTCGTCGGGGGTGTCGTCCCCGGCCGGCGGGACGTCGCCCTCCGGCTGCGGCTGCTTGGGCACACCCGGCCCCCAGGCCACGGCCATCGCTCCGCCGATCAGGGCGAGCACGAAGCCCATGATGAAGCCGCCGAAGTTGGAGACGGGGAGGGACACCAGCGCCAGCAGGATCGCGGCGACTCCCGCGAACGTGCGGATGTGCTTCTGGAACCAGAGGCTGATGCCCAGGACGACGAGCAGCACGCCGATGATCAGGGATCCGGCGCCCGCGGTGGTCGACATCGCCACCGTCAGGCTGCCGAGCTGGAGATGCGCGTACGGGAAGTACATGATCGGAAAGCCGGCGAGCAGGATGTACAGACCGGCCCAGAACGGCCGCGTGCCCCGCCAGGCGCGGAACTGCAGCCTCCGGCGGGTGAACTGGCCGGGTGCGGCGGCAGGGGTCTCGGCGCTCATGGAAAACAGCTCCCTGGTGCGGCGTTGCTGTGGTGTGGTGCTGTGGTGGTGTTGCTCTGGCGCGGTGGTGGTGCGGTGTACCGCGCGTGAAGACCGTGGGCGGAAGGTGGACGGGCGGGGGTGCCAGCAGCTCCCCCGCCCGTCACGGAGTGCTTAGTAGCACTCCGCGCCCGAAGTCGAGACGGACATGTGCAGACCGCTCAGCTTGAAGGTTCCGGCGGTGGTGGCCCACGCCGTCTGCTTCACGCCGGTCAGCGAGGCGTGGTCCGCCTCCTGCCCGAACCCGTTCGGGTTGGTCAGCCCCTTGCTGACCTCGTCCTGCTTGATGCCAGGACCCTTGCTCATGCTTCCGGCGGCGACACCGATGTTGATGTTGGTGAACGTCGCGTCCGCGGTGAGGTCGTCGAGGTCGATGTACAGCTTGGTGGCCTCGACCGGCTTGTTCGTGTCGGTGCCCGCGTGCAGGATCAGGCTGACGTTCCCGAAGAACGGCACGTTCGGCGTGACCACGGACTGACACAGGTTGGTGATGGTCGCGCTGTTGAACGCCGACACCGCCACCGGGTGGGTGTTCGCCTTGGTGGCGCTGCTGCCCATGTCGACAGCACCGTACTGCTCGAAGCCATCACCCTCGAGCGAGTCGGCCGAGACCTTGAACTGCTGGCCCGACACGCTGAACGACGCGGCGAGAGCGCCCTGCGCGAGGGCGACACCTATACACGCCGTGGCGGCGACGCTGGGCACCATGACCACAGCGAACCGCTTCCATCTGGTCCCGCCACGCACCTGGGACTCCATATTTCCTCCTTCTCGGACGTACATCTCCTGGCCCCGGATCGCCACCGACGGCGGCTCGGCCGGGCAGGGATGGGAGAAGTGCTACGTCCTCGGAAGGGGAGCGCCCGAGTTCACAGGCGCGAACCGCACCTCGATCACCGGCGATCACCCCCGAGCGACAACCACTGGTCGCGCCTGACACGCATCACGCACAACCTTGCTGGACAGGCTTCGCCTCAGGGCGAAGACCCCCCTGCCCAAGAGCCGGCGCCACTGCCGCCGACTCTGCTCGGTGGGGACCCAGATGAACCCGCGCACCCGACTGGTTGTCGGGGTACGGGATTGGACCGAGCGTCGCCGATCGTGGTGCATTCTCGCCGCCCGCACAAGGGGCTTCGTTACTGGGTAGTAACGGGCGGATAACCGAAGGACGACCCGCTGGTCTCGGAGAGCGACTCTGGGTGGCATCCAGGGGCAGAGCAAAGCAGTTGATCCCTGGACGGAATCAGACAGATCAACGCCCCTGATTTACTCCGAGTAACAGCAGCCGCGATTACCAAGATTTGGTAAAGAGCGGCCGCTGTGACATCTCGTCGGCAAATCTTTCACTCGGGCACCACAGGACGTGACGTTTAGCGACTGGTCAGAACTGTGTTCAGAACAGCGCCCGCGCCAGCGCCCGGCGCGCGCCCACGACCCGCGGATCGTCGGTGCCGACGACCTCGAAGAGCTCAAGGAGCCGCCGCCGTACGGCATCCCGGTCGTCCCCGGCCGTCCGCTGCACGGTCTCGATCAGCCGCCCGAAGGCGTCCTCGACATGGCCGCCCACCAGGTCCAGGTCGGCGGCGGCGATCTGCGCCCCGGCGTCGGCCGGCTTCTCGGCCGCCTCCTTGCGCACCCGCTGCGGGTCCATGCCCTGGACGCGCTTGAGCAACTCGGCCTGCGCGAGCCCCAACTGGGCCTCGCTGTTGGCGGGGTCGTCGCTCAGCACGTTCTGGTACGCCTGGATCGCACCGCCCAGGTCACCCGCGTCCAGCGCCTGGACGGCGGCTTCGAGGAGCGCGTCGTAGGGACCGGCCGGCATCACGGGCCCGGCCGGGGCGGCGCCCGGCTGCGCGTCCGGATCGACGACGAGCCCGGTCAGGCCGAAGCGCTGCTCGGCGACCTGGACCAACTGGTCGAGGGTGCCGCGGATCTGCTCCTCGCCCGCCGCCCCCTGGAAGAGCGGCAGGGCCTGCCCGGCGACGACGGCGAACACCGCCGGGATCCCCTGGATCCCGAACTGCTGCATCAGCATCTGGTTGGCGTCGACGTCGATCTTGGCGAGCAGGAAGCGGCCGTTGTACTCGACGGCGAGACGCTCCAGGACCGGGCTCAGCTGCTTGCAGGGCTGACACCACTCGGCCCAGAAGTCGATGACGACGGGGACTTCGGCGGACCGCTGCAGGACATCGCGCTCGAAGCCGGCTTCGTCGACGTCGATGACCAGATCGGCCGGGGAGACGGCACCGGTACCACCCTGCCGGGCCGCTTCGGCGCGCGTCTGCTCGGCCTTGGCCTTGGCCTCCTGGGCCGCCTTCACCGCGGCGAGGTCGACGACGCCGCTCATGGACATGTTCCGTGGCTGCATGCGTCTATCCTCCCCCGTTCCCGCGCGTGTGTGAAAAGCGTTGTGAAAGCCAGGTCCGACGATCCGCCGCAGCTTTCGCTACGACCCGTAGCGTAATGCCCCCGGGAACCCCCGCGACACCACATTCCGGTGATCTCCCTCACGGCATCACATGAACCGCCGGTTATGGTCGTGGGATGCAGAGCCGCACCCCCGCCAGCCGCACCGGACGCCCGCGCAGCGCCGCCGCGGACGCGGCGATCCTGGCGGCGACGCGCCAGGCGCTGGTCGAACTGGGCTGGTCCAAGCTCACCTTGGGAGACGTGGCCACGCGGGCCGGGGTCGCGAAGACGACCCTGTACCGCCGCTGGGCCGGCAAGAACGAACTCGTGGTCGACGCGGTGGCGGAGCTGTTCGACGAACTCGAACTCCCCGACCGCGGCAGCCTGGCCGACGACATCGAGGGCGTGGTGCTCCAGTTCGCGGCGATCCTGGACCGGCCCGAGGCGAAGAGCGGACTGATGGCGGCGGTGGCCGAGTCGACCCGGGACGAGGCACTGCGGGAACGCATCCGCGCCTCCATCGTGGACCGCCAGAAGCGACTGGTACTGGAGGGCCGGGCCCGGGCCCAGTGCCGCGGCGAACTCCCCACGGAGCCGGACCCGGAGGAGGCCGCCCGCACGGTGGACCTGATCTTCGACATGGTGGCGGGTGCGGTGGTCCACCGCACCCTGATGAGCGGCAAACCGGCGAACGAGGCGTGGGTACGCGATTTCACCCGGGTACTGCTGCAGGGCCTCGGCTCACAGCAGCCCGGGGCAGCGGGCAACGGCGCCTAGAACCCCGCCGGCTCCGTGTACACCCCCCACTCGTCCCGCAGCACCCCGCAGATCTCGCCCAGGGTCGCCTCGGCCCGTACGGCGTCCAGCATCGGCTCGATCATGTTGGCGCCGGACCGGGCGGCGCCCAGCATCGCGTCCAGGGCGGCGCGCACCGCGCCCTCGTCGCGCGCGGCCTTCCGCTCGCCCAGCACCCGCACCTGCTCCCGCTCCACCTCGTGCGAGACCCGCAGGATCTCCAGGTCCCCGGTGACGGACCCGGTGTGGACGTTGACGCCGACGACCCGCTTGTCGCCCTTCTCCAGCGCCTGCTGGTACCGGAACGCGGACTCGGCGATCTCGCCGGTGAACCAGCCGTCCTCGATCCCGTGCAGGATGCCCGAGGTGACCGGCCCGATCGGGTGCCGCCCGTCCGGGTGGGCGCGCAGCCCCCGCTCCTTGATCCGGTCGAAGATCTTCTCCGCGTCGGCCTCGATCCGGTCCGTCAGCTGCTCGACGTACCAGGAACCGCCCAGCGGATCCGCCACGTTGGCGACCCCGGTCTCCTCCATGAGCACCTGCTGGGTGCGCAGGGCGATCTCGGCGGCCTGCTCGCTCGGCAGCGCGAGGGTCTCGTCGAGGGCGTTGGTGTGCAGCGAGTTGGTCCCGCCGAGCACCGCGGCCAGCGCCTCCACGGCCGTACGCACCACGTTGTTGTACGGCTGCTGGGCGGTCAGCGAGACGCCCGCGGTCTGCGTGTGGAAGCGCAGCCACTGGGACTTGTCGGACCGGGAGCCGTAGACGTCCCGCATCCACCGGGCCCAGATCCGGCGCGCGGCGCGGAACTTGGCGATCTCCTCGAAGAAATCGACGTGCGCGTCGAAGAAGAAGGAGAGGCCGGGTGCGAAGACGTCGACGTCCAGGCCGCGGCTGAGGCCCAGTTCGACGTACCCGAAGCCGTCGGCGAGCGTGTACGCCAGCTCCTGCGCGGCCGTCGCCCCCGCCTCGCGGATGTGGTAGCCGGACACGGACAGCGGCTTGTACGCGGGGATGCCGGCCGCGCAGTACTCCATCAGGTCGCCGATCAGCCGAAGGTGCGGCTCGGGCTGGAAGAGCCACTCCTTCTGGGCGATGTACTCCTTGAAGATGTCGGTCTGGAGCGTGCCGTTGAGGACCGACGGGTCGACGCCCTGCCGCTCGGCGGCGACCAGGTACATGCAGAAGACCGGGACGGCCGGACCGCTGATCGTCATCGACGTCGTGACGTCACCCAGCGGGATGTCCTTGAACAGGACCTCCATGTCGGCGGCGGAGTCGACGGCCACCCCGCAGTGCCCGACCTCGCCGAGCGAGCGCGGGTCGTCGGAGTCGCGCCCCATGAGGGTGGGCATGTCGAAGGCCACGGACAGGCCGCCGCCCCCGTTGCCGAGGATCATCTTGTAGCGCTCGTTGGTCTGCTCGGCGTTGCCGAACCCGGCGAACTGGCGGATGGTCCAGGTCCGCCCGCGGTAGCCGGTCGGATACAGCCCGCGCGTGAAGGGGTACTCCCCCGGCCAGCCGATCCGCCCGAAACCCTCGTAGGTGTCCCCCGGCCGGGGCCCGTACACCGGCTCCACGGGGTCACCGGAGAGCGTGGTGAAGTCCGCGTCCCGGGTACGGGCCGCGTCGTAGCGGGCCTGCCAGCGTCGGCGGCCCTCCTCGATGGCGTCAGCGTCCATACCCTCGAATTTACTAGGACGTCCAAGTAAATGTCGACGGAGAACCGCCGCACGGGTGTCCGTACGGCGGTGAAGCCGGGATCTAGGCCTTGGCCGCGACCGGGGTGCCCTCGGTCACCTTGGCGTCGAGCTCGCGGGTGACCTTGCGCTCGACGAAGAAGGCGGCCGTCGGGATCGTCCCCGCCAGCAGCACCCACAGCTGCTTGCCGACCGGCCACTTCGCCTTGGAGCCCAGGTCGAAGGCGAAGACCAGGTAGACGACGTAGAGCCAGCCGTGCGCGATGGCGACGACCCGCGTGACGTCGGCCGCACCGTCGATGTCCAGCCCGTACTTGGCGATCATGCTCAGGCACAGCAGCACCAGCAGCACACCGGTGACATAGGCCAGGACGCGGTAGCGGGTCAGCACGCTCTTTTTCATGGGGACGAGCGTAACCACCCGTTCCGGGAGATCTTGCCCCGGGTCACCGCTGCACGGGACGCGGATTCACTCCTCGTCGAAGTCGTGCGCCGAGACCCGCAGCGGCCGCAGCATCGCGAAGATCTCCGCGCACTCCTCGGCGTCGTACACCCCGAGCCCGAAGTCCATCGCCATCAGGTCGCGGGTGGCCGCCTCGACGACCTCGCGGCCCTTCTCGGTGATGGAGGCGAGCGTGCCGCGCCCGTCGTTGGGGTTGGGCCGCTTGTCGACCAGACCGGACCTCACCAGCCGGTCGACGGTGTTCGTCACCGAGGTCGGGTGCACCATCAGACGCTCGCCGATCTTCGACATCGGCAGCTCGCCGGCCTTGGAGAAGGTCAGCAGCACCAGCGCCTCGTAGCGCGCGAACGTCAGCCCGTACGGCTTGACCACCGCGTCGACCTCGGACAGCAGGATCTGCTGGGCCCGCATGATCGAGGTGATCGCGGCCATCGACGGTACGTTCCCCCAGCGCTGCTTCCAGAGATCGTCGGCACGTGCGATGGGGTCGAAGGGAAGACTGAGAGGCTTGGGCACGCCACCGACCCTACCGGCCGGTCATATACCGGTCAGCAGTGTCTCGGCTTTCGGTCAGGTCCGCGCTTTCCGTCAGGTCCGCGCTTTCGGTCAGTTCTACGACGAAGCCGACCGCGCCCCCCGCCGGGCGGCCACCGCGAGGCCGCAGCAGCACACCGCCCCCAGCGCCCCGGCCCCCGCCACGGCGGCCCGCACCCCCACCACTTCCGCCGCCACCCCCGCCAGCGTCATGCCGACGCCCTGGATCGTCATCAGGCCCGCGCTGAGCACGGTCATGGCCCGCCCGCGCAGTTCCTCGGGCACGGCCCGTACGAACCACTGGTCCAGGCCCAGCGTGTACGCCGACCCGGCCCCCGCCGCCAGCAGGAGCAGCAGCGAGACCGCGAGCGAGGGGTGCAGGGCGTAGCCCAGGTACGGCAGCAGGGTGAGGCAGACCAGCGGAAGGGCGATCCGCTCCCGGGCGGCCGGACCGAGCCGTGCCCCCGCGAAGAGCTCCCCGGCGACCGTGCCGACCGGCAGCGCGCACATCAGCAGGCCGAGGCCGGGGGATCCGGCGCCGAGCGCGTCGGCGTAGGGGGCGGCGAGCGCCTCGGGTACGACGGCGAACATCGCCGGTATCCAGAAGAGGAGGAGAAGGCGGCGGACACGGGGGTCGGAGAGGAGCCGGCGGGTGCCGGCACGCTCCCGGGCCCGCCCGCCCCGCGCCGGGCGGTGCCGCGTGCCCAGGCGAAGCAGTGCGGCCGAGGCGAGGAAGCCGGCGACGGTGATCAGCAGCGCGTGGCGCGGGGCGAGGACGGCGAGGAGGAGCCCGCCGAGGCCGTAGCCGACGAGCAGCGCGCTCTGCGCGACGATCCGCAGCAGGGAGCGGCCGAGTACGAACAGGTCGCCGCCGCCGAGGATGTCGGAGAGGGTCGCCATCCGGGTGCCGGCGAACACCGGTGAGACGACGGCGAGGGCGCAGCGCAGCGCGAGCAGCACCCCGATCCCGGTCCCCGGCACCGCCATCACGGCCACGCACGCCGCGCACACCAGGTCGCAGACCACCAGCACCCGCCGGGCCGGGTGGCGGTCGCCGACCCCGGCGAGCAGCGTGCCGCCGACCAGGTACGGCAGAAAGCCGAGCGCGAAGGTCAGCGCGCTGAGCAGCGGCGACGCCGTGAGGTCGTACACCAGCACGGACAGCGCGATCTCGCTGACGATCACGCCGAGCATGGACAGGACATGGGCGGCGAAGACGGCACGGAACTCGGGAACGGAGAGGACACGGCCGTAGCCGACGGGCTGCTGCAGAACGGGCGCGGACATGGACGGCAGCGTGCCCGCGCCGGGGCCGACCGCTTAGAGTTTCGGTTCCAGCCGAATCTTCCGCTCCTGTGTACGGGACCCCGCCATGCCCTCCCACCTCCACTTCGACGAGGACGACTTCCTCCGGTGCCGGTTCGCCGTGTCGCCGCTGTGGGAGACGCAGGAGGCGGTGCGCACCCTGCGGCGGCCGGACCGGCACGGCTATCACGCGCCCTGGCTGCGGCGGATCCGGACGGTCGCCGCCGGTCTCGACCTGACCCCGCTGTGGCTGCTGATGCCGCGGCGCGGCCACACCCCCGACTGGCTGTTGCCCCCGCCGACCGGCCCGGCCGCCTCCGTCGAGGAGGAGCTGGCGGCGCTGCGGGCGGTGGACCCGGAGACGGCCCGCGCCGACACCGCGCGCTCGCTCGCCGACACCCCGGGCGCGCGGGAGTCGGCGACGGCCCGCGCCTGGCTGGCCGATCCGGCGCGCATGGTGCGGGAGCTGACGGAGGCGCTCGCGCGGGCCTGGGAGGTCCTGGTGGCCCCGGACTGGCCCCGGCTGCGCGCCCTGCTGGAGGCGGACATCGCCTTCCACTCCCGGCGGCTCGCGGAGGTCGGCCTGGGCGGGCTGCTGCCGGAGCTGCACCGGCGCGTGGGCTGGCGGGCCGGGAGGCTGACCGTGGAGTCGGCCGGCGTGTACGAGCGGCGCCTGGGCGGGCAGGGTCTGGTGCTGATGCCGAGCGTGTTCGCCTGGCCGGACGTGATCAGCACCTTCGACCCGCCCGCACGGCCCACGCTGGTCTACCCGGCCCGGGGCATCGGCGGCCTGTGGACCGACCCGGCCGAGGACACGCCCGACTCCCTGGTACGGCTGCTGGGCCGCGGCCGGGCCGCCGTCCTCACCGCCCTCGCCGAACCCGCCACCACCACGGCCCTCGCCCACCGCCTCCGCCTGGCCCCCTCCTCTGTCTCCGCGCACCTGTCGGTACTGCGCGCCACGGGCCTGCTCACCGCACGCCGCTACGGCCACCAGGTGCTGTACGAACGGACTCCGCTGGGCATCGCACTGGCGGCCGGGACACCGGGCGGCTGAGGCGTGCCACGATGAGGTCCATGGCCGAAGCACCGGACGCGGCCACCGCCTGGCGGTGGCTCCTCGAGCGACGCCCGCACACCCGGGGCTACCTGGACGACGAACTGGTGGAGATCGCGCACGCGGCCCACGCCGAGCCACTGCTGCGCGCCCTGTACCCCTGGCCGAGCCACGGCGCCCTGCACTTCTTGCGCGACGGGCAGGCCGACGAACATCCCGGCGAGCGCTTCCCCTACGTCCTCTACGGCCCGGCGCCCTACACGGTCCACTCGTCCGACTTCATCAGACTGGGCGAGCCCGCGACGGCGGGGGAGGCCGTCGCGCTGCTGGTCCGGCATCTGCCGCCCGAGCCGCGACGGCCCTGACGGCCCTACCGGCTCTACCGGCGGCCGGCCCGGCGCAGGTGGTGGCGGACCGCTCGCTGGGCGACCGGGCCCAGTTCGTCCAGGGCGGCCACCAGTGCGCCGAGTTGTTCCAGGGCGTCCAGGGCCGCGTGGGCGCCTGGTGCGTCGACGCCCTCGTACAGCTCGATGCCGACGAAGGACGCGGCGACCGCGCGGGCGAGCCCGGCCGGGTCGGTGAACTCGCCGAACGGGGTGGCCGCGAGGACCCGGGCGAGCACCGTCTCGACCTCGGCGATCCACAGGTCGAGCCCGGCCGCCGTGGCGGGGCGGAGCGCCTCGTGGGTCTGGGCGCCGGCGAGCAGCTGGCCGAGCAGGGCGACATGGCCGCCCGAGCGCGCCTCCTGGTGTATCTGCCGTCCCACGGTGAGGAGTTCGGAGAGCGAGCCGACCTCGGCGAGGCGGGGCCGGAAGCGGGCGACGGCCTGCTCGGCGCCGTACCGGCAGGCGGCGGCGAGGAGTTCGTCCATGGATCCGAAGTGGTAGAAGACCAGCGCCTGGTTGACCCCGGCGGCCGCCGCCACCGTACGGGCCGACGTCTTGGCGATCCCCTGCTCGGTGAGCGTCCGCAGCGCGCCCTCCAGCAGTTTGTTCTTCGTCTCCTGGGACTTGGCGGTCTCCGGACTCACGCGCGGGGCTCCTCGCGGACGGGCCGCAGCCCGCGCCGCACCCCGCCGCCGCGGATGCCGGTGTACGACGCCTCGAAGGAGCCCTGGTAGCCGAAGAGCGGCCCGAAGTAGCGGTTCACGACCCGGACCTGGATACGGAAGCGGCCGGTGTGGTCGTCGTACGATTCGCGCACCTCGGCGTCTGCGCCGACGAGTTCGGGGACCCGGACGTCCACCGGGCCCTCCCTGAACCGGTGTTCGCCGGAACGGATCAGCAGGGAGCCGTCGGGCTCGGCGCGGAAGTGCAGTTCGCTGGCCAGGTGCTGGTGGGTGCCGAGGTAGTCGAGGATGCGGTCACCCTTGGGACTGAGCACCATCTGGGCGTCGAAGCGGCGGGCCCGGCCGGGCAGGTCGAAGGTGCGCACGAAGGTCACCGTCTCACGGCCGAAGGTGTCCGCGTACGGAACATTCTCGATCTTGAACGGGATGTTCCTGCCCTCGCGCGGAACCAGGATGTTGCGGGTGGTGCCGAGCGACAGGAACGGCTTCACGAAGGCCCCGCCGTGCCAGATCCGGTCCATCACCCCCCGGCCGGTACAGGCCTCGCCGCTCGCCAGACCGACCGAGAAGCGCCGCTGGAGCTGCGGGTGCAGGCGCTCGAAGTCGGGACCGAGGACGGTACGGAACATCGAGGTCACGCCTGCTCCTCCAGGGTGCACAGGACCCGGGGCGCGGTCACCCGGACGGGCGGGGTGCGCAGACAGCGGCGGGCGGCGGGGGTGGTGGCCAGGGGCGACTTGAACAGGGCCAGGAAGAGGGTGACGACGAGGAGGAGCGGGAGCGGGAAGGCGACGGTGGGCGAGAGCCCGCCGAGGACCTGTCCCTCGCTCAGGCCCGCCGCGCATCCGGCGATCAGCAGCGCCCGGACCGTCAGCTCGGCGAGCCAGTTCCGCAGCGCCCGTTCCGGGCTGATCCCGCGCTCCAGCCACAGCCGCAGCCGGTCGAAGGACCAGGCGGTCGCCCAGCCCATCAGGGGGCGCAGGAGCAGCCGGTCGGCGAGCGCGCCGAAGGCGCCCCAGCGGGGGCGGTAGTCGTAGCCGGTGAGGAAGCGGACGCCGTCGGCGGACGGGATGTACCGCCAGTAGCCGCTGCCCTCGGCGAGCAGCGAGAGCGGGTGCGGGCAGGCGAACCGCAGGGCGGAGGTGCGGGTGCCGTCGGGGCGTTCCTTCTCCCCCGCCGAGACGCCGGTGCCCGCGATGGTCAGAAACGGCAGCACGCGCGTGGCGTAACGGAAGCGCTGCGGCTCGCCCACCGTGCGCGGAAGGTAGTCGATCTCGGTGAACCGCAGGTCCCAGCGCCGGTGCCGGGCCGGGTCCTGGGTGCGGGCCCACAGTTCGTCGAGGTCGGCGCGGATGTGCGCCTCTATGTAGAGCCCCACTGGTCCCGTACCCCCGTCACCTGGTCCTCTGAGCGCCCGTTGAGTACCCGTCAGGCACCTTTTGAGCGAGTGCTCAAACCCTCTGGTGACGACGGTAGCCGTTTTTGAGCGATCGCTCAATCACAGGGCAGAAGAAAACCCCGGCCCAAGGGCCGGGGTTCCGCCGGGAGTTGGCTAGGGCCTGCCCGGCGGATCATGCCGGAGACGCGGGGCCTGGCACGCCCTCCCCCACTGCCCTAAAGACGTGGGGGGACCCCCAGCGGCGTTGTCGTCGGTTGCCGACGTCCCCCAGCCTTCGGCCGGGAGGTGCCCCCACCGCGTCGACGCCCTCCTCCGCCTTGCAGCTGGACGCTCCCCCACGCTCGAACAACCTCGCGCGGGAGGTACCCCCACGCCCCCGCTCACGTGCGCTGATGAGGCGCCGCTGTTTTCCTCCGACTTGATCCGCCGGACAGGCCCTAGTCGGCGAGGTACCGCTCGACCGTCTCCACCTTGCTGGTGAGCCCGTCGGTGACGCTGGGCCGGATGTCCGCCTTGAGGACCAGGGAGACGCGCGGGGCACGCTCCTCGACGGCGGCGACGGCACGCCTGACGACGTCCATGACCTCGTCCCACTCGCCCTCGACGGAGGTGAACATCGCGTCGGTGCGGTTGGGCAGCCCGGACTCGCGGACCACCCGGACGGCGTCGGCGACGTACTCCCCGACGTCCTCGCCCACGCCCAGCGGGGTCACGGAGAAGGCGACGATCATGCGCTCACGGCCCCTTCCTTGCGGGCACGGGCCGCGATGACCGCGTCCTCGGCCTCGCGGCGCAGCTTGCGCTCGGCGAAGAAGCCGCCGGTCGGCAGCACGGAGAGGAGGAAGTAGAGGAGGCCGGTCTTCAGGGGCCACTTGGTGCGATTCCAGGCGTCGGCCCAGAAGATCACGTACAGGACGAACAGGACACCGTGGACCGCGCCCATCACGGGCACCGCGTTGAAGTCCGTGGTCCGCTTGAGCACCGAGCAGACGAGGAGGATCAGGAACGAGACGGCCTCCGGGGCGGAGACCAGGCGGAGGCGGCGGATGGCGGTGGCGGTCTTGATGTCCACGAGTCACCTTCGGTGGGAGAGACGTCCACTCTTTGTGAACGCGAGCACAAACGTTCAGCCATTGTGGCAAAGGGGCCTCGCGGGTCCGGCGCGGGGGTGGGAGGCCGGTTCCCTGGAACCGGCGGCAGCCCCCTAGGGGACGGATCCGGGGTGACGTCCACCCAAGGGACCTGTCGCCGCCGTCCGCCTGCGACTACCTTCGCAGCGTGGCGATGTTCCGACTTCAGGGCAGCAAGGTGCTCGCCGTCGAGATGACCGGGGACGCCGTGAAGGCGAAGAACGGCTCGATGGTCGCGTACGACGGGCAGATGGCGTTCAAGAAGCTGAGCGGCGGCGGCGAGGGGCTGCGGGGGATGGTGACCCGGCGGCTCACCGGCGAGCAGATGACGGTGATGGAGGTGAAGGGGCACGGGACGTGCTGGTTCGCGGACCGGGCGTCCGAGATCAACCTCGTCGGCCTCCAGGGCGACAAGCTGTACGTCGAGTCCAGCAACCTGCTGGCGACCGACGCCGGCCTGCGCACCGGCACGACGTTCACCGGCCTGCGCGGCGCCTCCCAGGGCAACGGCCTGTTCACCACCACGGTCGAGGGACACGGCCAGGCGGCGATCATGTCGGACGGCCCGGCGGTGGTGCTCCGGGTGAGTCAGCAGTACCCGCTGATCGTCGACCCGGGTGCCTACATCGCCCACCAGGGCAACGTCCGCCAGTCCTTCCAGTCGGGTGTGACATTCCGCACGTTCCTGGGCGAGGGCGGCGGCGAGGCCTTCCAGATCCGGTTCGAGGGGGACGGGCTGGTGTACGTACAGCCGAGCGAGCGCAACACGATCGCGGGGGACGTCTGACATGGCCCTGCGCGAGGTGAACTCCAAGATGGTCGAGGCGACCGTCGTCCCCGGGCAGCGGCTGTACAGCCAGCGCGGGGCGATGCTCGCGTACAAGGGCGAGGTGTCCTTCACACCCAACATCCAGGGCGGCCAGGGCGGACTGATGTCGATGCTCGGCCGCCGGGTCGCCGGCGAGGCGACCCCCCTCATGACCGTCGAGGGCAGCGGCACGGTCTTCTTCGGGCACGGCGGCCACCACGTGCACGTGATCAGCCTCTCCGGCGACACCCTCTACGTCGAGGCGGACCGGCTGCTCGCCTTCGAGGGCACGCTCCAGCAGGGCACGATGTTCATGGGCTCCCAGGGCGGGGTGATGGGCATGGTGCGCGGCCAGGTCACCGGCCAGGGCCTGTTCACGACCACACTCAAGGGCCAGGGGGCGGTCGCCGTGATGGCCCACGGCGGGGTCTTCGAGATCCCGATCACCCCGCAGCGCCCGGTCCATGTCGACCCGCAGGCCTATGTCGCCCACCACGGCGACGTCCGCAACAAGCTGTCGACCGCGCTCGGCTGGCGGGAGATGGTGGGCCGCGGCTCCGGCGAGGCGTTCCAGCTGGAGCTCAGCGGCAACGGCATGGTGTACGTGCAGGCGTCGGAGGAGAAGCTGTGAGCGCATACGGAGCGGCCGGCCCGGTCGTGTACGACCCCATGACCCTCCCCGTCGACGACAACGTCAACAAGTACACCTTCTGCGTGGAACTCAAGAGCGGCCAGTGGTTCCTGCAGAAGGGGAAGATGATCGCCTACTACGGCTCGATCGACTTCAACGGCGTGGGACACGGCCGCCTGGACCGCCTGGTCCGCACGTCCTTCCATTCGCCTCTGCACGCGAGCGACTGGGTGGTGGCGGAGGGCTCGGGCAAGATGCTCCTCGCCGACCGGGCCTTCGACGTGAACTCGTACGACCTGGACGACGGCAACCTGACCATTCGCTCCGGCAACCTGCTCGCTTTTCAGCCAAGTCTCGCTCTGAAGCAATCGATCGTTCCGGGTTTTCTGACCCTTATCGGAACCGGAAAGTTTGTGGCCGCGTCCAACGGTCCGGTGGTGTTCATGGAACCCCCGATCCGGGTGGACCCGCAGGCGCTGGTGGGATGGGCCGACTGCCCCTCCCCCTGCCATCACTACGACCATGGCTACATGACCGGCGTGATGGGCGGTCTACGTGCGATGACGGGCCTCGGCGGGGCCTCCGGGGAGGAGCATCAGTTCGAGTTCGTGGGGGCGGGTACGGTCCTGCTCCAGTCCACGGAAACCCTGATGGCCGAGCAGGCCACGGGAGCGGTTCCGCACGAGCCCGGAGTGCCCGGCGGAGCAGGGTCTTCCACAGGTCATCCACAGCAATCGGGCACACCGCGCCTTCCCGGACAGCTGGGGGACCTCCAGCGTCGCTTCGGGCTGTGAGCGGTAGTCTGCGGAGTGTGACGTCGAACGCGTGCGCGCAGTCACACCACCCTCACTAGTTCGCCTTTCAACATTTTAGGTAGACTTCATTCATGGAGACCGAAACGGCCACGCGCTGGCTGACCGATGCGGAGCAGTGCGCCTGGCGCACCCACCTGGAGGTCAACAGGCTGTTGACGTACCAGCTCGAGAAGGATCTGCAGCCGTTCGGACTGACGATGAACGACTACGAGATCCTGGTGAACCTGTCCGAGTCGGAGGACTACCGGATGCGGATGAGCGACCTCGCGTCCGCGACGCTCCAGTCCAAGAGCCGGCTCTCGCACCAGATCACCCGTATGGAGAACGCGAACCTGGTCCGCCGCGAGAACTGCGAGTCCGACCGCCGCGGGCTGTTCGCCGTCCTCACCGAGCACGGCATGGAGCTGATGAAGAAGGTGGCGCCACATCATGTCGCCTCCGTGCGACGGCACTTCATCGACCTGCTGTCGCCGGAGGCACTGACAGAGCTGGACAAGGGCCTGAAGCCGATCGCCGAGCACCTGCGGGGGCAGCGCGGGCGCCCGTGACGGCGAACCACGACTGAAGGCAGCGGCGGACGAGGGTTCAGACCTCGTCCGCCGCCCGCTGCAGCGCCCCGTCAGGGGCGCGGGGCCGTACCGGATGTGCGGCTACCGCCGCGTGGGCGCGACCAGCCCCCACCCATCCGCAGCCGGAGGACGGCCCGCACCGCTACGGCGGTGGCCAGAGCGACGCCTCCCGCCAGTGCGAAGCAAACCCCCACCGACAACCGTCCGACCAGCAGACCGGCCACCACGGAGCCCCCCGAACTCCCGGCATTCACCGCCGCGTTCACCCACGCCCCGGCCCGTGTCCGCTCCCCCTCCGCCGCCGTCTCATCGGCCAGCAGATACGCCGTCGTCAGGGTCGGCGCCACGAACACCCCCGCCACTGCCATGGCCCCCGCCAGCGTCCACAGCCCCGGCGCGAGACCAGCCGCGGCCAACGCCACCCCCAGCCCCACCGTGAGCCACGCCAGCCGCTCCCCCGCCGGGCGGCGCCACTCCACCGCGCCGTTCAGGAGACCTCCCACCGCGCTGCCCGCCGAGAGCGCGGCCAGTACCCAGGGGACGACCCCGGCGCCGTACGACCGCCGCTCGGCGAACGCCATCACCAGCAGGTCCGCCGCGCTCAGCGCCAGGCCCAGGCCGGCAGCCGCGACCACCGGCGCCGCCGGGAAGCGGCCGGGCGGGCGGCCCGCCTCCCGCTTCGGGTTCTTCGGCGGCACCGCTCCCCGCACCGCCGGCGACATCACGAACACACACGTGCCGGCCGGCATCAGCACCGCGCTCAGCAGCAGCCCCGTCGGCGGTGGGCCGAAGCGCAGCAGCAGGCCCACCAGCGCCGGACCCGACACGAACAGCAGTTCCTCGGCGACCCCGTCCAGGCTGTAGGCGCGCCGCAGCAGGGCGGGGTCGTCGACCAGCCGGCCCCACACCGCCCGCATCGTGGGGCCGAGCGGCGGCGCGACGCAGCCGGTGAGCGCGGCGGCCACGGCGAGGGCCGCCGGTGGTGCGCCCGGCCGCCAGGTCAGGGCGGCCAGGAGGCAGAGCAGCGCGCTGTAGACGGCCGCCATCGGCGGCAGGGCGCGCCGGGGGCCGTAGCGGTCGACCAGGGTCGCCCGGACGGGCAGCAGGACGACGACCGTGGCGCCGAAGAGGGCCATCACCAGGCCGGAGACGGCATAGGAGCCGCTCGCCCCGGTCACGGACAGCAGCACGGACAGCGAGACCGTGCCGTAGGAGAGCCGGGCCGCGAGGGCGGCCAGGAAGGTGGGGCGCGCGTGCGGGACGCGCAGGACGGCGGCGTAGGAGGGCCGCCGGGCATGCGAAGGACGCGACGAAACCGGCGCGGACATGAGTGGGTTCCTCAGGCAGAGGCGGAAGAGGGGACACCGGAGCGCGCCGCGGCACACAGGGTGCTCGCAGCGCGGGGTGCGCTCTTACGCACGGGAGAGGAACATGCCGGTCAAGGTAGCAGCGGAAGCGGAGGGTCGGCCATGGTCAGCTCTCCGTGAGGTCCGCCACCAACTCGTCCGCCGCGCGGTACGGGTCCAGTTCGCCCGCCACGATGCGTTCCGCGAGGGCGCCCAGATGGCGGTCTCCATGGAGGTCGCCGATGCGTTCCCGCAACGCCGTCACCGCGATCGTCTCGACCTCGCGGGAGGCGCGGGCCAGACGGCGTTCCGTCAGGACGCCCCGCTCCTCCATCCAGGCGCGGTGCTTCTCCAGGGCCTCCAGGACCTCGTCGATGCCCTCCGCCCGCGCGGCGACCGTCTTGACGATCGGCGGGCGCCAGTCGCCGGGGCCGCGGGACTCGCCGAGGCCCAGCATGTGGTTCAGTTCGCGGGCCGTGGCGTCCGCGCCGTCCCGGTCCGCCTTGTTGACGACGTACACGTCGCCGATCTCCAGGATTCCGGCCTTGGCCGCCTGGATGCCGTCGCCCATCCCGGGGGCGAGCAGGACCACGCTCGTGTCCGCCTGGGAGGCGATCTCGACCTCCGACTGGCCCACCCCGACCGTCTCCACCAGGATCACCTCGCAGCCCGCCGCGTCCAGGACCCGGATGGCCTGGGGGGCCGACCAGGCGAGGCCGCCCAGGTGGCCCCGCGTGGCCATCGAGCGGATGTAGACGCCCGGGTCGGAAGCGTGGTCCGACATCCGGACCCGGTCGCCGAGGAGGGCTCCCCCGGAGAAGGGGGAGGACGGGTCGACGGCCAGGACGCCGACCCGTTTGCCTTGTTTGCGGTACGCGGTCACCAGGGCCGAGGTCGAGGTCGACTTACCGACTCCAGGGGAGCCCGTCAGGCCCACCACGTACGCGTTTCCGGTCAGTGGCGCGAGTGCCGCCATGACCTCCCTGAGCTGCGGGGACGCACCCTCCACCAGTGAGATCAGCCGGGCCACCGCACGCGGTCGGCCGTCCCTGGCCTGGGCCACCAGCGAGGCGACGTCCTGCATCACAGCTCCGTTCGCAGAAGGGAAATGCTCAGGCCTTCGGCACCCGCACGATCAGCGCGTCGCCCTGGCCGCCGCCACCGCACAGCGCGGCCGCGCCGACCCCGCCGCCCCGGCGCTTCAGCTCCAGGGCCAGGTGCAGGACGAGACGCGCGCCGGACATGCCGATGGGGTGGCCCAGGGCGATGGCTCCGCCGTTCACGTTCACCTTTTCGGTGGACACCCCGAGATCCTTCATTGACTGGACGGCGACGGCGGCGAAGGCCTCGTTGATCTCGATCAGGTCGAGGTCGGAGACCTCCAGGCCGTCCTTCTTCAGGGCGTGCTGGATGGCGTTGGACGGCTGGGACTGGAGCGAGTTGTCCGGGCCGGCCACATTGCCGTGGGCGCCGATCTCGGCGAGCCACTCCAGGCCCAGCTCCTCGGCCTTGGCCTTGCTCATCACGACCACGGCGGCCGCGCCGTCCGAGATCTGCGAGGAGGTGCCGGCCGTGATCGTGCCGTCACGGGTGAACGCCGGCCGCAGCTTGCCCAGCGACTCCGCCGTCGTGTCGCCCCGGATGCCCTCGTCCTTGCTGAAGACGACCGGCTCGCCCTTGCGCTGCGGGATCTCGACCGGGGTGATCTCGGCCTCGAAGATCCCGTTCTTCTGGGCGGCGGCGGCCCGCTGGTGGGACAGGGCGGCGATCTCGTCCTGCTCGGGGCGCAGGATGCCGAGACGGGTGTTGTGCTTCTCGGTCGACTCGCCCATCGGGATGTTCTCCCAGGCGTCGGTCAGGCCGTCGTACGCCATCGCGTCGAGCATCTCGACGGCGCCGTACTTGAAGCCCTCGCGGGACTTCGGGAGCAGGTGCGGGGCGTTGGTCATGGACTCCTGGCCGCCCGCGACCACGATGTCGAACTCGCCCGCGCGGATCAGCTGGTCGGCCAGGGCGATGGCGTCGAGGCCGGACAGGCACACCTTGTTGACGGTGAGCGCCGGGACGTTCATCGGGATGCCGGCCTTCACGGCGGCCTGGCGGGCCGGGATCTGGCCCGCGCCGGCCTGCAGCACCTGGCCCATGATCACGTACTGCACCTGGTCGCCCCCGATCCCCGCACGGTCGAGGGCGGCCTTGATCGCGAAGCCGCCGAGGTCGGCTCCCGAGAAGGACTTCAGCGAGCCCAGCAGTCGTCCCATGGGCGTACGCGCCCCGGCGACGATCACCGAGGTTGTTCCAGAGGTTCCAGAAGTCATGAGCTGCGAATCCCCTTACCGGCTGCACCGCCGAGGACTGAACGAGGGTTTACTTCGAATGTATTGCGTGGCACTCCGTGCCGTCATCGGGCCGTCAGTGTGATCGCTGGCACGTTGCGTAACCATCGTGGTGGCGCTGCACTGAATCCATGCTGACGCGAATCGACCACATCGGGATCGCCTGCCACGACCTCGACACCACCGTCGAGTTCTACCGGGCCACGTACGGCTTCGAGGTGTTCCACACCGAGGTCAACGAGGAACAGGGCGTGCGCGAGGCCATGCTCAAGATCAACGAGACGTCCGACGGAGGCGCCTCCTACCTGCAGCTCCTGGAGCCGACCCGGGAGGACTCGGCGGTCGGCAAGTGGCTCGCGAAGAACGGTGAGGGTGTCCACCACATCGCCTTCGGTACGGCGGATGTGGACGGCGACGCGGCCGACATCCGCGCCAAGGGCGTACGCGTTCTGTACGAGGAGCCACGGATCGGCTCCATGGGGTCGCGGATCACCTTCCTGCACCCGAAGGATTGCCACGGCGTACTGACAGAACTGGTCACTTCGGCGGCTGTTGAGTCACCTGAGCACTGACCCTCGTACATATGGGCCGGTAGGGTTGGGGGCGGTCGTCCCTTCGCAGGTTCGCAGGGCCGGGGCGGCCGCATGCCGGGGTCCGGGTTTCGGGGGACGAGCGTCGGGGCAGCAGCCCGTGCTCCGCCGTTGATCTGACACCATTCCCCGGGGGCCCCGTTCGGCGGATGGACGGAGCTCGTTCGGAGAAGGTTGCGACCAGGGGACGGATGGGACCGCGCAGTGCGGGGCTACGAGAGCCAGGAGCGAGAGCCGGCGGCTGACGTCGACCACCTCTCTCGGTTCGAGGCCGAGATGAAACGGCTGAAGACCGAGCGGGAAAAGGCGATCCAGCATGCCGAGGACCTCGGCTACCAGGTCGAGGTGCTGCGCGCCAAGCTGCACGAGGCGCGCCGCACCATCATGTCCCGGCCCGCGTTCGACGGCGGTGACCTCGGCTATCAGGCCGAGCAGATGCTCCGGAACGCCCAGATGCAGGCCGACCAGATCCGCCAGGAGGCGGAGCGGGTGGCCGCGGAGGCCCGGGCGCAGACCCAGCGGATCCTCCAGGAGCACGCCGAGCAAGCCGCGCGGCTGCAGTCCGAGCTGCACCAGGAGGCGGTGACCCGCCGCCAGCAGCTGGACCAGGAGCTGGCCGAGCGCCGGCAGACCGTCGAGTCGCACGTCAACGAGAACGTGGCGTGGGCCGAGCAGCTGCGCGCGCGTACGGAGTCCCAGGCGCGGCGGCTCCTCGACGAGTCGCGGGCCGAGGCCGAGCAGGCCATGTCCGCCGCCCGTACGGAGGCCGAACGGCTGACCGGCGAGGCCCGGCAGCGGGTGGCCGGCGACGCCGAGGCGGCGCGCGGCGAGGCCGAGCAGATCCTGCTGCGCGCCCGCAGGGACGCCGAGCGGCTGCTGAACGCCGCCTCCACCCAGGCCCAGGAGGCCACCGACCACGCGGAGCAGCTCCGCAACTCCACCGCCAACGAGTCGGACTCCGCCCGCCGGCAGGCGGGCGAGCTGAGCCGGGCCGCCGAGCAGCGGATGGCGGAGGCCGAGGAGGCGCTGCGCAAGGCGCAGTCCGAGGCCGAGAAGCTGGTCACCGAGGCCGAGGCGAACGCCTCGAAGGCCCTCGCCAGCGCCGAGGCGAGCAATCAGCAGCGCACCCAGACGGCCAAGGAGCAGGTCGCCCGGCTGGTCAGCGAGGCCACCAAGGACGCCGAGGCCACCAAGGCGGACGCCGAGCAGGTCGTCGCGGACGCCAGGGCCGAGGCCGAGAAGATCATCGCGGAGGCCTCCGAGAAGGCCCGCAGCCTCACCGCCGAGGAGAGCGCCTCCCAGCTGGCGAAGGCGGCCAAGACGGCCGAGGACGTCCTGAACCGGGCGGCCGAGGAGGCCAAGCAGACCACCAAGGGTGCTGTTGAGGAAGCCGAGCGGATCCGGACCGAGGCCGAGTCCGAGGCGGACCGGCTGCGCGCCGAGGCGCACGACATCGCCGAGGGGCTCAAGGGCGCGGCGAAGGACGACACCAAGGAGTACCGCGCCAAGACGGTCGAGCTGCAGGAGGAGGCCCGCCGGCTGCGCGGCGAGGCCGAGCAGCTGCGCGCCGACGCGGTCGCCGAAGGCGAATCGATCCGCGCCGAGGCCCGGCGTGAGACCGTCCAGCAGATCGAGGAGGCGGCCAGGTCCGCCGAGGAGCTGCTCGCCAAGGCCAAGGCCGACGCGGACGAGCTCCGCCAGACGGCCACCACGGACAGCGAGAAGGTCCGCACCGAGGCCATCGAGCGCGCGACCACGCTGCGCCGGCAGGCCGAGGAGACCCTGGAGCGCACCCGGCAGGAGGCCGACCGGCACCGCGAGGAGGTCCTGGAGCAGTCCGAGGGGCTCAAGGCGGACGCCGAGCGGGCCGCGGCCGAGCTGCGCGAGGAGACCGAGCGGGGCGTCGAGGCCCGGCGCGCGGAGGCCGCCGACGAGCTGACCCGGCTGCACACCGAGGCCGAGGACCGGCTGACGGGCGCCGAGCAGGCGCTCACCGAGGCCCGCGAGGAGGCCGGCCGGATCCGCCGGGAGGCCGCCGAGGAGACCGACCGGCTGCGCGGCGAGGCCGCCGAACGCATCCGTACGCTCCAGCAGCAGGCCGAGACCGAGGCCGACCGGCTGCGCAACGAGGCCGCCGGCGACGCGTCCGCGTCCCGCGCGGAGGGCGAGGCCATCGCCGTACGGCTGCGGTCCGAGGCCGCGGCCGAGGCGGAGCGGCTCAAGCAGGAGGCCCAGGACACCGCCGACCGGGTGCGTGCCGAGGCGCAGGCGGCCGCCGAGCGGCTGTCCACCGAGGCGTCCGAGACGCTGGCCGCCGCGCAGGAGGAGGCCGCCCGGCGGCGCCGCGAGGCCGAGGAACTTCTCGGTTCCGCCCGTCAGGAGGCCGACCAGGAGCGCGAGCGGGCCCGCGAGCAGAGCGAGGACCTGCTGGCCCAGGCGCGCAACCGGGTCGAGGAGGCCCAGGCCGAGGCGCTGCGGCTGGTCGAGGAGGCGGACCGGCGGGCCACCGAGATGGTGTCGGCCGCCGAACAGCACGCCCAGCAGGTACGGGACTCGGTCTCCGGGCTGCACGAGCAGGCGCAGGAGGAGATCACCGGGCTGCGTTCGGCCGCCGAGCACGCGGCGGACCGCACCCGCCGGGAGGCGGAGGAGGAGTCGGACCGGGTCCGCGCCGACGCCTACGCCGAGCGGGAGCGGGCCAGCGAGGACGCGACCCGGATCCGGCGCGAGTCGAACGAGGCGTCCGAGGCCGCGAAGGCGCTGGCCGAGCGCACGGTCGCCGACGCCATGGCCGAGTCGGAGCGGCTGCGGTCCGAGGCGTCCGCGCACGCCCAGCGGGTGCGCACCGAGGCCTCCGACACCATCGCCCAGGCCGAGCAGGACGCCTCGCGGGCACGTGCCGAGGCCCGGGAGGACGCCAACCGCATCCGTTCGGACGCGGCGACCCAGGCCGACACCCTCATCACCGAGGCACGCAACGAGGCCGAGCGGCTCCAGAACGAGACCATCGCCGAGGCGGACCGCGTCCGTGCCGACGCCATCGCCAAGGCGGAGAAGCTGATCGCGGACGCCACCGGGGACGCGGAGCGGCTGCGCGCCGAGGCCTCCGAGACGGTCGGTTCCGCCCAGCTGCACGCCGACCGGACCCGTGCCGACTCCGAGCGGCTCAAGGCGGACGCGGAGCTGGCGGTCGAGCGCCTGCTCAACTCCTCGCGCGCGGAGGCCGAGCGGACCCTCGACGAGGCCCGCAAGGACGCCAACAAGCGGCGCCAGGACGTGGCCGAGCAGGTCGACACGCTCATCAACGAGACCACCGCCGAGGCCGACAAACTGCTCACCGAGGCCCAGCAGCAGGCCCACAAGACCACCGCCGACGCGGAGTCGCAGGCCGACACCATGGTCGGCGCGGCCCGCAAGGAGGCCGACCGGCTGGTCTCCGAAGCCACGGTCGAGGGCAACTCGATGGTGGAGAAGGCCCGTACGGACGCGGACGAGCTGCTCGTCGGCACCCGCCGGGACGCCACCGCCATAAGGGAGCGGGCCGAGGAGCTGCGCGACCGCATCACCACCGAGATCGAGGAGCTCCACGAGCGGGCCCGCCGCGAGGCCGCCGAGACCATGAAGTCCACCGGCGACCGCTGCGACGCGCTGATCAGGGCCGCCGAGGAGCAGCTCGCCAAGGCCCAGGCCAAGGCCAAGGACCTGGTCTCGGAGGCCAGCTCCGAGGCGGGCAAGGTCCGGATCGCCGCCGTCAAGAAGGCGGAGGGGCTGCTCAAGGAGGCCGAGCTGAAGAAGGCCACGCTCGTGCGGGAGGCCGAGGAGCTCAAGGCGGAGGCGATCCGCGAGGCCCGGCGCACGGTCGAGGAGGGCAAGCGCGAACTGGAGATCCTGGAGCGCCGGCGGGAGAACATCAACGGCGAGATCTCCCGTGTCCAGGACGTCCTGGAGGCGTTGGAGTCCTTCGAGGCCCCGTCGAACAAGGACGGCGGAGTCAAGGCGGGCAGTACGGTGGGGGCCCCTCGATCGGGTGGCAAGTCATCAGAAGGTTAGAAACCACGGCCGGTTCTGTAACGTTCTGAGGCATTTGCCCGGATCTTGGGTAGAGGCTTTGGCAAGCGTTCTCACAGCCGGCCACCCAAAAGGGGTGTCATTCTCCAGATCAAACACGCATCCGCTCGATGACACACCGCTTTCGCCCCTAGGATTCCACCTATCACCTCACCGGTCTCACTCGACAGGAAACCCATGAGCGACACTTCCCCCTACGGCTTCGAGCTTGTGCGGCGTGGGTACGACCGCGCTCAGGTGGACGAACGGATCTCCAAGCTCGTCTCCGACCGTGACAGCGCTCTCGCCCGCATCACCGCTCTGGAAAAGCGCATCGAGGAGCTCCACCTCGAGACGCAGAACGCCCAGGCCCAGGTAACCGACGCCGAGCCGTCGTACGCCGGTCTCGGCGCGCGTGTCGAGAAGATCCTCCGCCTCGCCGAGGAGGAGGCGAAGGACCTGCGCGAGGAGGCCCGCCGGGCCGCCGAGCAGCACCGCGAGCTCGCCGAGTCGGCGGCCCAGCAGGTGCGCAACGACGCAGAATCGTTCGCTGCAGAGCGCAAGGCCAAGGCCGAGGACGAGGGCGTCCGGATCGTCGAGAAGGCCAAGAGCGACGCGTCGCAGCTGCGCTCCGAGGCCCAGAAGGACGCGCAGTCCAAGCGCGAGGAGGCGGACGCCCTCTTCGAGGAGACCCGTGCGAAGGCCGCGCAGGCCGCCGCCGACTTCGAGACGAACCTCGCGAAGCGCCGCGAGCAGTCCGAGCGTGACCTGGCGTCCCGCCAGCAGAAGGCCGAGAAGCGCCTCGCGGAGATCGAGCACCGCGCGGAGCAGCTGCGGCTGGAGGCGGAGAAGCTGCGCACGGACGCCGAGCGGCGCGCCCGCCAGACCGTCGAGACGGCTCAGCGCCAGGCCGAGGACATCGTCGCCGACGCGAACGCCAAGGCCGACCGGATCCGCTCGGAATCCGAGCGCGAGCTCGCTGCGCTGACGAACCGCCGCGACTCGATCAACGCGCAGCTGACGAACGTCCGCGAGATGCTGGCGACGCTGACGGGGGCGGCGGTGGCTGCCGCGAGCTCTCCGGCGGAGGACGAGCCGATCTCCCGCGGGGTTCCGGCTCAGCAGTCCCGGTAAGTTTTAGCGACCATCACGAAGGCCCGCATTCCCTCCGGGGGTGCGGGCCTTCGTCGTTCGGCCGCGGGCCGGTGGGGGCTGGTCGCGCAGCAACCCCCACGGCGCCGCACGTACCCACGGCGCCCGCACCCGGCCGGCCCCCTCGGGTGGCAGGCGCCGCGGCCCCGTCCTAGCGTGGCCGCATGATCGAGCTGGAGGGCCTGAGCAAGCGCTACGGCGACAAGACGGCGGTCGACGATCTCACCTTCACCGTGAGACCCGGCATCGTGACCGGGTTCCTCGGGCCCAACGGGGCCGGGAAGTCCACGACCATGCGGATGATCCTCGGACTCGACCACCCCACCGGCGGCGACGTGCGGATCGACGGCAAACGGTACGAGCAGCTCAAGGACCCGCTGACGTACATCGGAGCGCTGCTCGACGCCAAGGGCGTGCACGGCGGGCGGAGCGCCTTCAACCATCTGCTGTGCCTCGCGCAGAGCAACGGGATCGAGAAGGGCCGCGTGGCCGAGGTCCTCGACACCGTCGGGCTCACGGCCGTCGCGAGGAAGAAGGCCAAGGGGTTCTCGCTCGGGATGGGACAGCGGCTCGGGATCGCCGGGGCGCTGCTCGGGGACCCCCGGATCCTGATGTTCGACGAGCCGGTGAACGGGCTTGATCCGGAAGGGATCCACTGGATCCGGACCCTGATGAAATCGCTGGCCGCCCAGGGGCGGACCGTGTTCGTTTCGAGCCATCTCATGAGCGAGATGGCGCTGACCGCCGAGCATCTCGTGGTCATCGGGCAGGGGCGGCTGCTCGCCGACACCTCGATGGCCGATTTCATCCGGGCCAACTCACGGTCGTACGTCCGGGTCCGCTCCCCCCAGCGCGAGCGGCTGCTCGATGTGCTGCACGGGGCCGGGATCACCGTCGTGGAGACGGGGACCGGAACCCTGGAGGTGGAGGGCGGGAAGGCCGAGCCGATCGGCGAGCTGGCCGCGCAGAACGGGATCGTGCTGCACGAGCTGAGTCCGCAACAGGCCTCACTGGAGGAGGCGTTCATGCAACTGACCGCGGAGTCCGTGGAGTACCACGCGCACGCCGACTCGCCCCCGGTGCCGCAGGCCTGGGGTGCCGGCTGGGACAAGGGGGCGTGAGATGGCGGTCGTCACTCAGGTCGTGCGGTCCGAGTGGACCAAGATCCGGTCCGTCGCCTCGACGGTGTGGACGCTGTCGCTGGCCGTGGTGGTCACCGTGGCCCTGGGCACGCTGATCTCGGGGCTGGCGAACAGCCAGTTCGGCAACATGCCGGAGCGGCAGCGGCTCTCCTTCGATCCGACGAACATCAGCTTCGCCGGGATGACCCTCGGTCAGCTCGGGATGATCGTGTTCGGGGTGCTCGTCGTCTCCAACGAGTACAGCACCGGGATGATCAGGACCTCGCTCGCGGCCGTGCCGCAGCGGGCCACCTTCCTGTTCAGCAAGGTCGCGGTGGCGGCGGGGCTGGCCCTGGCCGTCGGCATGGTGACCAGCTTCGCGGCCTTCTTCCTCGGGCAGGCGATGCTCGGCTCGCACCGGGCGCACCTCGGCGACGCGGGGGTGCTGCGCGCGGTCGTCGGCGGCGGGCTCTACATGACGCTCATCGCGTTGTTCTCCATGGGCGTGGCCGCGATGCTGCGCTCGCCGATGCTGTCGCTGGGCATCCTGATGCCGTTCTTCTTCCTGATCTCCAACATCCTCGGCAACGTCGACGCCACCAAGAAGATCGGCCGGTTCCTGCCGGACCAGGCGGGCAGCCACATCATGCAGGTGGTGCCGAGGGCCGGCGACGACGTCCCGTACGGGCCCTGGGGCGGGCTCGGGATCATGGGGCTGTGGGTGATCGCCGCACTGGCCGGAGGGTACGTCCTGCTGAAGAAGCGGGACGCCCAATGACCTGATCGGTACCGGCCGACTTTGCCAGCTCTTGATGGGAACCGTCAGCATCCCGATATCCTCCTAACCCTTACGGGGGCGTCTGCCCTGCTGTCCTGATCCTTTCGATGGGTGCGGAGCATGATCGAGGCTGTCGGCCTGACCAAGCGCTACGGCGACAAGACCGCCGTCTACAACCTTTCCTTCCAGGTGCGCCCCGGAGCCGTCACCGGCTTCCTCGGGCCCAACGGTTCGGGCAAGTCGACGACCATGCGGATGATCCTGGGGCTGGACAACCCGAGCGCCGGATCGGTCACCATCGGCGGCTACCCGTACCGCAGGCTGCCCAACGCCGCCCGCCAGGTCGGCGCGCTGCTCGACGCCAAGGCCGTGCACGGCGGCCGCTCCGCCCGCAACCACCTGCTCTGCCTGGCCCAGCTGTCCGGCATCCCGGCCCGCCGGGTGGACGAGGTGCTCGGGGTGGTGGGTCTGCGGGAGGTGGCCGGCAAGCGTTCCAACGGCTTCTCGCTCGGCATGGGCCAGCGCCTGGGCATCGCCGCGGCCCTCCTCGGCGACCCCCAGGTGCTGCTCTTCGACGAGCCGGTCAACGGCCTCGACCCCGAGGGCATCCTCTGGGTGCGCAACCTGATGAAGTCGCTCGCGGCCGAGGGCCGTACGGTCTTCGTCTCCTCCCATCTGATGAGCGAGATGGCGCTGACCGCCGACCACCTCATCGTCATCGGGCGGGGCCAGCTGCTCTCCGACATGAGCGTGAAGGACTTCATTTCGGCCAACTCCGCCGACTTCGCCCGGGTGCGCACCCCGGACACCGAGCCCCAGCAGCGCGAGAAGCTCAGCTCGGCACTGACCGAGGCCGGCGGCCATGTCCTGCCCGAGCAGGACGGCGCCCTCAGAGTGACCGGACTGCCGCTGCCCCGGATCAGCGACCTCGCGCACGAGGCGGACGTACGGCTGTGGGAGCTGTCCCCGCACCAGGCCTCGCTGGAGGAGGCGTACATGCGGATGACGCAGGGCGCCGTCGACTACCGGTCCACGATCGACGAGAAGGCCGGGCTCCAGCAGCCGCTGCCGCCCGGCGCACAGCCGCCGATGCCGGTGCCCGGGCAGGGCCAGCCCGGCTGGTACGCCCCGCCGCCGCCCCAGCAGGGCGGCCGGCCGTTCCCGGGCCCCTACGGGGCACAGGGGGCGCCTTCCGGGGCGCACGGCGCACCGCAGGGTCCGTACAACCCCTATGCGGCCCCCGCGCCCGCGCCCACACCGGCTCCCGCCGCCCCCGCCGCCCCCGCCGCCCCCGCCGACCTGACCAAGCCCGAGGACGCCCGATGAGCACCCAGCAGCCCCCGATGCCGCAGGCGGCCCCGGCCGCGCCCGACTGGCAGGCGGCGCCCGGCGCTCCGTACCCCGGTTACAACTCGCCGATCCCGGTGGTGCGCACGCACCTCGGACACGCGATCTCCTCCGAGTGGACGAAGATCCGGTCGGTGCGTTCGACGATGTGGACGCTCGGTGTGTTCGTCGCCCTCCTCATCGGTATCGGCCTCCTGGCCGGCGCGGTGGTCAGCAACTCCTCCTCGTCCGACGGCCCCTCCGAGAGCAACGCGCTGGCCCTGGGCTTCTTCGGACTGCTGCTCGGCAGCATCTGCATCATCACGCTGGGCGTGCTGACCACGGCCTCGGAGTACGGCACCGGCATGATCCGTACGACGATGGTGGCCTGCCCGTCCCGGGTACGGGTGCTCACCGCGAAGTCGATCGTCTTCTTCGGCGTCGCCTTCGTGATCACCCTCGCGGGCACCTCGTTCGTCGCCATGACGCAGGTGTCGATGCTGGGCGACACCGCCCGGACGCCGACCGGCGGTGAATGGCTGAAGGCGACCGTCGGCGTCAGCCTCTACATCGCGCTGCTCGGGCTGCTCTCCCTGGTCATCGGTTCGGTCATCCGGCACTCGGCGGGCGCCATCACGATCATGATCGGCGCGGTGCTCGCCCCGCTGGTGATCGCGCTGTTCATGTTCTCGTCGTCGCTGGAGAAGGTGCGCACGATCCTGTTCGAGTACTCGATCCCGAACCAGATGAGCATCTTCTACTCCAACTCGCTCAGCCAGGAAGGCCCTTCGGGCTGGGACCCGCTGTGGATCATCCTGGGCGTGACGGCCGTCGCGTTCGCGGGCGCCTGCGCGCTGCTGGAGAAGCGGGACGTGTAACAGGGCTAGAACTTAGGCGAGTTACGGGACCGCTGCACCCGCGTGGTGCGGCGGTCCTTCGCGTTCCAGCAGGCCTTGTGCCAGTGCCGGCGCTCGTCGACGCCCGAGTGCTCGGGCCAGGCCACCACGTGCGGGACGCCGGAGGGGATCACCTGGTCGCAGCCCGGGCAGCGGTACGTCTTGCCGATCGCGCTGGCGCCCGCTACATGCCGTACGCTCCATTCCTCGCCCTGCCAGCTCTCCGAGGACTGCCAGCCGCCGTAGCGGTCCGTGCGGTCGTCCTCGGCGCTCCGGCCGGACGAGGCCGCTGCGTTCGGGCCCTTGGGTCGGTTGCGACGCGGGGACACGGGACACCTCTCGGGGCTATACAGGAAGCACGGGCTGTGTCCAGCCTACGACGCGCGGGCGGGGGTACGCGTAGGGCACCAACCCGCACAAGTCCCCCTCCAGGCCGACCCATTCTCCAGACAATCCGCAAATCTCTTCGCCAGGCCGTGTCCTCGGCACGTGTCAGACGGTTATGCCGGGTGGGGGAGCTCCGGGTCGGAGCCAGGAAAGCAGGAAATGCGATGCACGTAGGAAGTTTTGTGCTGGCCGCCCAGTTCCCGGGCCAGGGCCAGGGGGAGGCCCTGCACCGGGCGGTGCGCACGGCGGAAGTGGCCGAGGAGGCCGGTCTCGACGCGGTCTGGCTGGCCGAGCACCACTTCGTGCCGTACGGCACGTGTCCGTCGGCGGTCACCCTGGCGGCGCTGCTGCTGGGCCGCACCAGCCGGCTGAGGGTCGGCACGGCGGTGAGCGTGCTGCCCACCGTCCACCCGGTCGCCCTCGGCGAACAGGCCGCGCTGCTGCATGTGACGAGCGGCGGCCGCTTCACGCTCGGCGTGGGGCGGGGCGGGCCCTGGGTGGATCTGGAGGTGTTCGGGTCGGGCCTGGAGGCGTACGAACAGGGCTTCCCGGAATCACTCGATCTGCTGGTCCGCTGGCTGCGCGAACCGCGCGTGTCGGCGGACGGTCCGCGCTTCTCGTTCCGTGAGGTGACGGTCGTACCCCGTCCGTCGGAGGCGCTCACGGCGACGCTGACGGAGGTGCCCGGGCCGGAGGTCGTGGTCGCCTGCACCTCGCCGGCGAGCGTCCGGCTGGCCGCCGAGCGGGGGCTGCCGATGCTGCTGGGGATGCATGTCGGCGACGAGGAGAAGGCCGAGATGGTCGCCCTGTGGCGGCAGCACGCACGGGCGGCCGGGCGGCCGGGCGACGAGATCGCCGGGGCGGGCCATGTCTCGGCCGGGGTCTGCCAGATCGCCGACAGCCGCACCGTCGCCGCGGAGGCGCTGACGAAGGCGATGCCGGGCTGGCTGAAGCAGGGCCTGGAAGCCCATGTGACGGTGGACGGCCGGTTCCGCTCGATGCGCGACCCGCTCGCGTACACCGAGCTGCTCTGCGGACTGCACCCGGTGGGTACCCCGCGGCTGTGCGTCGACCGGCTCGCCGCGACCTCCGAGCGGACCGGAATCTCCCGTTTCGCCCTCCTGACCGAGGGCTCGGGTGACCTTGCGGCCACGGAGGAGAACGTACGACGGCTGGGTACCGAGGTACTGCCGCACCTCCGGTGACCGCGGCGCCGCGAGGAGCTTGCCGCCCCAGTGACTGATGCACCTCCCGCGTGTGGAGCGGCAAGCAAGCGGCTCACTGTGTCAGCAGTACAGGAGTGCCGCGTCAGCAGTCCCGGAGTTCCGGGGACTGGTTCAGCAGCTGACTGCGCACCGAGGTGAAGCGGGCCAGCGTCTCGTCGACCGAGACGTCCAGCGGGAACACCGCAACCCGGTGGCAGTTCTGGAAGGCCAGCCGCACACCGAAGTGCCGCTGCAGGGCGCCGCGTATGGCGTCACTCGCGAGCGCACGCAGCAGCTGACCGCGTGCCTGCTCGTCCGGCGGGGGCGTCTGGTTGTCGGCGAAGTCTCCGCCGTCCACCTTCAGCTGGGCCACCAGGGAGCTGATCATCTCCCACGCATAGGGCAGGGAGGTCCGGACGCAGTCGACGAAATCTGCTTCGTCGACCTCGCCTCGCTCGGCCTGTTCGAGTAGGGCCGGTGAGACGTCGAGCGACATGGGTTCTCCTCTCGCACCCCCGAACAGCAGGGGTTGCCGGACAGGTAAGGGAGTTCGCGATACCGAACACTCTGAGTACACACATCGCGACCTCCCGTTTACTACGGTAGGCAACGGACGGTGACCTCACCAGGAGATTGCGTATATGCGACGGTCCCTTTAGGCACACAATCGGCCAGAGACGAACAGGGGTTGTCCAGGGCCCCGGTGGGGGCGGGCGCCGAAGGCTCCTGGGCGAATCGCGCCGCCCCAGGTCTGTCGAGTAGCGTTGCCGACCATGCGTCTCGTCATCGCCCGGTGCTCCGTCGACTACGCCGGCCGGCTCACCGCCCACCTTCCCTCGGCTCCCCGTCTGATCCTCGTCAAGGCGGACGGCAGCGTCTCGATCCACGCGGACGACCGGGCCTACAAGCCCCTCAACTGGATGTCGCCGCCGTGCACCCTCAAGGAGGGGACGGGCGAGGAGGAGGGCGTCTGGACCGTCATCAACAAGGCGGGCGAGAAGCTCATCATCACGATGGAGGAGGTCCTCCACGACTCCTCGCACGAGCTGGGCGTCGATCCTGGCCTGATCAAGGACGGCGTGGAAGCGCACCTGCAGGAGCTGCTGGCCGACCGCATCGAGACCCTCGGCGACGGCTACACCCTCATCCGCCGCGAGTACATGACGGCGATCGGCCCCGTGGACATCCTCTGCCGCGACGCGGAGGGCCGGACCGTGGCCATCGAGATCAAACGCCGGGGCGAGATCGACGGCGTGGAACAGCTCACCCGCTACCTGGAGTTGCTGAACCGCGACCCCCATCTGGCCCCCGTCCGCGGCATCTTCGCGGCGCAGGAGATCAAGCCGCAGGCGAAGGTCCTGGCCACCGACAGGGGCATCGGCTGCACGATCCTCGACTACGACGCCCTGCGCGGCATCGAGGACGACAAGCTGAGGCTGTTCTGACGACCAACGCACAGCACACGCCGAACACGCCTCCCTGAGGGCCGTGCGCTTCTTCCTTGCCCCTGCTCCACCGCCCGCTTCTCCACTTCACCTCCGCCGCGACGGAGCAGGCGGCAGGCTGTGAACGTCGGCGGGAGAGCCACGGATTCGGGCGGCGGCGCGTGAAGCGCCGCCGCCCGGTTGTCTCAGATCACCGTGCCGGTCGATGTTCCCGTGTCGCTGCTTTCGGAGGCCGCCGCCGAGCTGCTCTCCGCCGCCGGGGCGCTGGACGCCGGGCCGCTTGCCGAGTCGGTCGTGGACGGGGTGTCGGACGGCTCCGTGGACGTCGACTCCGACGGGGAAGCCGACGGTGTGGGGGACGACTTCGACGGGCTCGGCGATGCCGACTTCGAAGGTGACGACGAGGGTGACGACGACTTCGTCGGGGAGCTCGTCGTGCCGCCGCCCGACGAACCCTTCGTACCCGTCGGCGTGTCCGAGGGCGTCGCACCCTCCGTCGGCGGTGTCGGGTCGTCCGACGTGCCGAGTGTGCCGTCGGCGCCCGGGTCCGTCGTGCGGCTGGTCGCTGTGCCCGTGTCCCCCGTGCCCGACGACTGCTTCGGGTCCGCGCCCAGGCTGCCGTCGCCCGTGCCCTCGCTCGCCGACGGGTTGACGCTCACGTTGTTGGACGGGTTGTCGGCGTTGTCGTGGGACGTCATGCCCAGCCCCACCACCGTGCCGAGGACGGCGGTGAGGAGGACGCCCGCGCCCACCGCCACCAGGTTGCGGCGGGCCATGCGGACGAGACCGCCGCCGCTCTCCTGGACGGGCTTCGGCGCCTCCGGGACCCGGTGGGTGACCACCGTGTCCGAGAACGGGGAGTGGACGGCGGGGAAGGGGGTCGTGACCCCTCCCGCCGGGGATATGGACTCCTCGTGGCGGGCGTCGGGGACCTCGTCGCCCGCCATGGCGGCGATGGCGGGGATGGCCTCGCCGGAGAGGTCCGCGACCAGGGCCAGCGCGCGCCGGCCGGCCGTCGTGCCCCGCTTGTCGGAGAGCGCCCCGCGCAGGCCGATCGAGGCCTCCAGCTCGGCCCGGGCCCGGTCCAGCCGGCCGCCGCAGAGCGCGAGTATGCCCAGCTCGTGGTGGAAGTAGGCCTGTTCGCCGACCTCACCGGCGAGGCGGGAGGCCTCGGCGCCGGCGCGGAGGGCGCGTTCCCAGGCGGCCCAGTGCAGCCCCGCCGCGAACGCGGGCGCGGCCGTACGGGCCAGTCGTACCGGCGTGGACTCCTCGTCCTCGGCCGGCGGCACGGTGGCGGGGACGAGGACCGAGAGGGCGGCGAGGACCGCGTCGGCCTCGGCGCAGACCCGGTCGGGGGTGACGGAGGGGTGTCCGGCCCACCAGGCGTAGTGCTGGGCGGCGGTGAGCGCCTGGGCCGCGGTGTCGTCGGCGTATCCGGAGGCCTCCAGCTGCTGCAGGACGCCCGAGGCGAGCCGGTAGCGGGAGCCGACCGGGGAGACCAGTCCGCAGGCCGCCAGTTCGCCGAGGGCCGCGTCCGCGTGGGTGTCGCCGACGAGCGCGGGGAGGTGGGCCTGGTGCGGGACCTCGCCGCCGAGGGCGACCGCGAAGCGCAGCGTGGCCCGGGCCGAGGTGCTGAGCCGGGCGGCGAGCAGCGGGGCGGGCGCGGCGGCCTCGCCGAGGGACGGGAGGGGGACCTCGTCGGTGGTCTCGGCGTCGAACGGCGCGTCGGCCGGGATGGCGTCCTGGAAGACCCCCAGCTCGTCCACCGCGCCGGTACTGGCGCGCAGTTGGTCGCGCTGGCGCAGCAGCGCGCCCGCCTGGACGAACCGCAGCGGCAGGCCCTCGGACTCGAACCAGAGGTCGCCCGCCCAGTTGGCCTCCTCCTCGGTGAGCACCCGGCCGACCGCGCGCTCCAGGATGTCCACTCCCCCGGCCCGCTCCAGGCCGCTGAGGGGGAGTTCCTCGACGGCGGAGTCGGCGGCGGGCGCCGGCACGTCCGGGGTGGCGCCGATCAGGAACGCGCACTCGGGGGTGGCGTCGATCAGCTCGTCGAGCCCGGCGCCGCCGAACTCGATGTCGTCGAGGACGACGACCGCGCCGATGTCACGGACCAGTTCGAGGAGTTCGTCGGGTCCGGGGCGGTGCGCGGGTGCCTTGTAGACGGCGTAGAAGAGGTCGTGGAGCAGGTCCTCGGGTGTGCGGTGGAAGCCGTTGAGGCGGACCACGCCGTCGGGGGCGAGGTCGGAGCAGTCGTCGGCGACCAGGTCGAGGAGCGCGGTGCGGCCGGAGCCCGAGGGCCCGGTGAGGCGTACGGAGCGGCCGCGGGCGAGGAGCCGTACGAGGCGCTCGCGGTCGTCCTGGCGCTCCAGGAGGTGCAGCTCGGGCTGGACCGGGCCGGGGGGTACCGGCGGCCGGGCGGCGCGCTCGTGGTCGGTGCGCTCGGCGGCCGTGCGCTTCTCGGGTCTGGCGGGGCGCTCGGTCGGCGGGCAGGGTTCTATCTCGCTGCCGTCGACGGGGTTGACGGTCAGCAGGAAGTCGCCGGTGACCAGTCGTGCCGTGCGGGCGAGCGGTGGTGCGCTCTGGCCGAAGTCGTTGGTGAGGGATTCCCTGGGCGGGCGCTGGCGCGGCGTGCTGCCGTCGCCGTCCTGGCCGTACCCCTCGGGTCCCGGGTTGATCGGGTCCATAGGTTCCTAGCCCCCCAAAAGCGTCGTGTGCCGTGAATTCCGGCCCCTCCCGGCCTGTTGCACACCGCGCTGTCGCTTCTGGTCCGGGCCCGCGCTCGAAGGATGGCAAGGGCGGCGGGCGACCGAACCTTAAACCTTGGCACAGTATCTACGACAGTCCGGGGTACCGCGCCGTCCGAGACATCACAGTCTCGTGAGGATTGCGTCTGACGTGCGCTTGCGCGCCGTCCGTCCGGGTCACCCCCGTCGCCCGGTTCACACCCGAGGGCCGTGTCACACCCGGGGCAGTGACTCCACCCCGATACCCCCCTCGATCGCCAGGATGCGGTGCAGCCGGGTGGCCACCAGCAGGCGCTGCATCTGCGGCGGTACGCGGCGCAGCACCAGGCGGCGGCCGCAGCGGCCGGCCCGCCGGTGGGCCCCCATGATCACCCCGAGTCCGGTGGCGTCCCAGGAGTCCAGCTCGGACAGGTCCAGCACCAGGTCGCCGACTCCGTCGTCGACGGCCTCGTGCAGGACCGTACGGGCGTCCGCCGCGCTGCGGACGTCGAGGCGGCCCCCGACGACCAGCTCGGCGTGGTCGCCCCTGATGTACATATGCGCTCCCCGAGAGTGCGTGTCCTACTCCATGAAAGTGATGTCCGGTGATGCAACTTCTGACTGCATTCGACGGCCGGAGGTTGCCATCTGTAAGCGAACCGATACCGAATTCACCCCCAAGAGGGACGCTCCCGGGGTTTGTGCGTTTTCAGAGGCGGTTCAGATGTGATTCAAAGGCGATCAGAGGTGGTACGCACTGATGTTTCAGTACGTGTAGAAGCCCTGCCCGCTCTTGCGTCCGATGTCACCGGCGTCAACCATCCGGCGCATCAGCTCCGGAGGGGCGAACTTCTCGTCCTGCGACTCGGTGTAGATGTTGCTGGTGGCGTGCAGCAGGATGTCGACGCCGGTGAGGTCGGCCGTGGCGAGCGGGCCCATGGCGTGACCGAAGCCCAGCTTGCAGGCCAGGTCGATGTCCTCGGCGGTGGCGACGCCCGACTCGTACAGTTTGGTGGCCTCGACGACGAGCGCCGAGATCAGCCGAGTCGTCACGAAGCCGGCGACGTCCCGGTTGACGACGATGCAGGTCTTGCCGGTGGACTCGGCGAACTCCCGCGCGGTGGCGAGGGTTTCGTCGCTCGTCTTGTAGCCGCGGACCAGTTCGACGAGCTGCATCATCGGCACCGGCGAGAAGAAGTGGACGCCGACGACGCGCTCGGGGTGCTCGGTGGCCGCCGCGATCTTGGTGATCGGGATGGCGGAGGTGTTGGAGGCGAGCACGGCGTCCGGGCGCACGATCTTGTCGAGCGCGCGGAAGATCTCGTGCTTGACCTCCAGCTTCTCGAAGACGGCCTCTATCACGACGTCCGCGTCGGCGACGGCGTCCAGGTCGGTGGTCGTGGTGATGCGGGCCAGGGCGGTGTCGGCGTCGTGCGCCTCCAGCCTGCCCTTGCCGACGAACTTGTCGTAAGAGGCCTGGATGCCGCCGATCGCACGGTCCAGTGCCTCGTCGGTGACGTCACGCAGGACCACGTCCCAGCCGGCCTGTGCGGCGACCTGGGCGATGCCGGAACCCATCAGGCCGGCCCCGATGACGGCAAGCTTCCGTGCCACTCCGCTCCCCTTACACGCTGTTTAGGTATGACCCTTGGGCGGACCCTAGCGCTCGTTCGGGGCCGGGAAACCCGGTAAGTAATGCGTGTCACGGTCTCAGGACGTGAGACAACCGTCACGTCTCGTCAGCCGGGTCCGGCGGCAGGGTCCATTACGCGCCACGCACCGCGTAGTTGAGGACCGCCTCGCTCAACAGGTCCTCGATGTCGTCGAGGAGAACCAGCACCTCTCGTGACACTTCGCCCGGATCGCGCCCCTTGACCATTCCGCAGCCGATGACCGCCGTGACCGTGTCGTGCGACCGCCCAGTAACCGCCTTGCGCGATGCCGTGACCTTCGGCACCAACAAGCGTTACCACGGCGTAGGACGCAAATGTTCGCTCATGGCGCACACGTTCCCGCGGAGGGGAGGCGATGAGCCGGGGCGTAATTACGCTGGTCGCGTCACACGTTCCCTGGCCTGATGGCCAGAGCCGACCCACGCGGGATCAGCTCAGTGTGACCAGCACGAGCCAACTCACTTCAAGGAGGCGACCGAAGTTGGCTACGTTCCACGCAGGACAGGAGACCCACCAGGCCGTGCTTCCTCAGCGGCCTGCTCTGGAATTCGAGTCAGCAGACACCCCCGGGAACAAGGACGAAACGGGACTCGAGGGCCGCGAGGCACCCGGCGTAGGACATGTGCGAGGGGAGATCATCAGCGGTTCGCCTGCCGCTGATGGCGTCACCCCGGCCCGCGAGGGCCGAGAGCAGGGCCGTGAGGTCCATACCACTAATCCGGTCGTGTTCGTACTCGACCGACATGGCATTCCTCTACAACCTACCTCGCCGGCCAGGGCGCGGAGGCTGCTCCGTTCAGGGCGAGCGGTTGTGCATCGGCACACCCCTTTCGTCATCCGTCTCAAGGACCGCACCGCTGGGGCTTCACAGGTGGACGGAGTAGAGCTGGGAATCGATCCGGGCAGTAGGCACACCGGCATCGCCGTCGTCACGACCAAGGATGGGAACCGTCGCGGCCTGTACCACGTGGAACTCACCCACCGAAGCATGCAGATCCGGGACAAGTTGACCCAGCGGGCCGGTTATCGACGGGGACGCAGGACCCGCAATCTCCGACACCGGGCGCCCCGCTTCTCCAATCGGGGACGTTCTGACGGTTGGCTGGCCCCTTCCCTGCGGCACCGTGTGGACACGACCATGGCTTGGAGCCGCCGGCTAGCCCGGTGGGCACCGGTGGAAGCGGTACACGTGGAGTTGGCCGCATTCGACACCCATGCCATCAGCGCCGGGCGCCCCCTTGAGGACGTCGAGTACCAGCACGGAACGCTGCACGGCACAGAGGTCCGCGAATACCTGCTCGCCAAGTGGGGCCGAGCGTGCGCCTACTGTGACGCAAAGGGCGTTCCGCTGAGTGTCGATCACATCGAGCCACGCTCACGCGGCGGGTCCGACCGCATCAGCAACCTCACCTTGGCGTGCGTCCCGTGCAACCAGGCCAAGGACAATCATTCCGTGGAGGACTTCCTGAAACACCGGCCCAGAATCCTCGCCAGGGTTCTGGCCCAAACCAAGACCCCTCTGCGGGATGCGGCTGCGGTCAACGCCACCCGGTGGGCCCTGTGGCGCGCACTCGACGCCGAGTTTTCCGGGAGGGTACGCGGCGCCTCAGGCGGCCGCACAAAATGGAACCGGCAGTGCGCCAACCTTCCAAAATCCCATACATTGGATGCGCTGTGCGTTGGCCGATTCGACACCATCGATCAGTATCCAGCAGACGTCCTGGCTGTTGCTGCAACCGGTCGCGGCACCTACGCCCGTACGCGCACCAACGCGTCCGGCTTTCCGCGCCTACGACTTCCCAGACAGAAGCGATTCCATGGCTTCGCCACCGGGGACCTTGTCCGCGCCATCGTCCCCAAGGGCAGGAAGGCGGGCACACACAAGGGGCGGGTCGCGGTACGTGCCCGTGGAACATTCACCATCCGAACTGCATACGGCCTGATCACTGACATCCACCACCGGCACGTCCACCTGCTCCAGCGAGCCGACGGATACGCATACATCACAACAAAGGAGGCCGCGCGGGCATGCAGATCTGAAGGCAATGTGCCTGCGTAAACCATCTCATGGTCAATCTGACGCGCATCTACACCAGGACCGGCGACCAGGGCAGCACCGCCCTCGGGGACATGAGCCGGGTCGCCAAGACCGATCTCCGGATCTCGGCGTACGCGGACGCCAACGAGGCGAACGCGGTGATCGGGACGGCGATCGCGCTCGGCGGGCTGGAGGAGGAGGTCGTCGCGGTGCTCACCCGGGTGCAGAACGACCTCTTCGACGTCGGCGCCGACCTGTCCACTCCCGTGGTGGAGAACCCGGAGTTCCCGCCGCTGCGGGTGGAGCAGTTCTACGTCGACAAGCTGGAGGCGGACTGCGACCGCTTCAACGAACGGCTGGAGAAGCTCCGTTCCTTCATCCTCCCGGGCGGCACCCCGGGCGCGGCCCTGCTCCACCAGGCCTGCACGGTCGTACGGCGGGCCGAGCGGTCGACCTGGGCCGCGCTCGAGGTGCACGGCGAGGCGATGAATCCGCTGACCGCGACCTATCTCAACCGCCTGTCGGACCTGCTCTTCATCCTGGCCCGCACGGCCAACAAGGACGTCGGCGACGTGCTGTGGGTGCCGGGCGGGGAGCGCTAGAAGCCGCACCGGCAAGGGAGTTGGGGAACCGGCCGCCGTATACAGAGTGGTCCAGACCTATTGACCCGTGGTCCAGACCTTTCTATTCTCGCGGCACTGTGGCGCGAGGGCTCAGTCGCGCCCCCTACTCCCCCTAGGAGGCGCAGCATGCGCTTCAGACACAGAGCCGCGGCGGGGTTCGCGACCCTGTTGCTCCCCCTGGCCGGTCTGGTCGGCCTCGCCGGCCCGGCCCAGGCCGCGACGGCGGCGACCGCGACCTTCACCAAGACCTCGGACTGGGGCACCGGGTTCGGCGGCCAGTGGACCGTCAAGAACACCGGTACCACGTCGATCAGTTCCTGGACCGTCGAGTGGGACTTCCCCTCCGGAACCTCGGTCACCTCCGCCTGGGACGCCGACGTCACCTCCTCCGGCACCCACTGGACCGCCAGGAACAAGTCCTACGACGGCACCATCGCCCCCGGCGCCTCCGTCTCCTTCGGCTTCAACGGGGCCGGGTCCGGCTCACCGAGCAACTGTCTGGTCAACGGCGGGAGTTGTGACGGGGGTACCACCACCCCGGGCGACTCGGCGCCCTCCGCGCCCGGCACCCCGACCGCGTCCGGCATCACCGACACCTCGGTACAGCTGAACTGGTCGGCGGCCACCGACGACAACGGCGTCAAGAACTACGACGTGCTGCGCGACGGCAAGGTCGTCTCCACCGTGACCTCCACGTCGTACACCGACACGGGTCTCACCGCCGGCACCGACTACTCGTACACCGTCCAGGCCCGCGACACCGCGAACCAGACCGGACCGGTCAGCGGCGCGGTCGCCGTCCACACCACGGGCGGTACGACCACTCCCCCGACCACCGGCTCCAAGGTCAAGCTCGGCTACTTCACCGAGTGGGGCATCTACGGCCGCAACTACCAGGTCAAGAACCTGGTGACGTCCGGCTCGGCGGCGAAGATCACGCACATCAACTACGCCTTCGGCAACGTGACGAACGGCCAGTGCGCGATCGGTGACGCCTACGCCGACTACCAGAAGACGTTCACCGCGGACCAGTCGGTCAGCGGCGTCGCCGACACCTGGGACCAGCCGCTGGCGGGCAACTTCAACCAGTTGCGCGAGCTGAAGGCCAAGTACCCGAACCTCAAGATCCTGTGGTCCTTCGGCGGCTGGACCTGGTCCGGCGGCTTCGCGCAGGCGGCGGCCAACCCGACCGCGTTCGCGGACTCCTGCTACAACCTGGTCAAGGACCCGCGCTGGGCCGATGTCTTCGACGGCATCGACATCGACTGGGAGTACCCGAACGCCTGCGGGCTCAGCTGCGACACCAGCGGCCCTGCGGCCTTCAAGAACGTGATGGCCGCGCTGCGCGCCAAGTTCGGGTCCTCCGCCCTGGTCACCGCGGCCACCACGGCCGACGGCTCCGCCGGCGGCAAGATCGACGCCACCGACTACGCGGGCGCCTCGCAGTACGTCGACTGGTACAACGTGATGTCGTACGACTTCTTCGGCGCCTGGGCCACCACCGGGCCGACCGCTCCGCACTCCCCGCTCACCTCGTACAGCGGCATCCCGACCGCCGGCTTCGACACGGCCGACGCGATGGCCAGGTTCAAGGCGCAGGGCGTGCCGGCCAGCAAGCTGCTGATCGGGATCGGGTTCTACGGGCGTGGCTGGACGGGTGTGACGCAGGACGCGCCCGGCGGGACCGCCACCGGTCCGGCCGCGGGGACGTACGAGCAGGGCATCGAGGACTACAAGGTGCTCAAGACGTCCTGCCCGGCGACCGGCACCGTCGCGGGCACCGCGTACGCGCACTGCGGCAGCAACTGGTGGTCGTACGACACCCCGTCGACCATCGCCGGGAAGATGAGCTGGGCCAAGTCCCAGGGTCTCGGCGGCGCGTTCTTCTGGGAGTTCAGCGGTGACACGAGTGACGGCGAGCTGGTGGGCGCCATCAACTCCGGGCTGTCGTAGAAGAGTTACTACGCAACATTGACTCGCTGACCGGGCGGGGCTGCTTCCAGCCACGCGAGGAATCCGGTCAGCGCGTCTTCGCTCATGGCGAGTTCGAGGCGGGTGCCCCGGTGGGTGCAGGCGAGGATGACGGCGTCGGAGAGCAGCGCCAGTTCCTCCTCGCCCTCGGGGAGCCGGCGGCCGGCCACCTCGATCTGGGCGCGTTCCAGGACCCGGCGGGGGCGGTAGGCGTAGGAGAAGACGCGGTACCACTCGACGCTGTCACCGTTGTAGCGGGCGACGCCGTAGCTCCAGCCCTTGCCGCTGGTGTCCGGTTTCTCGGGGACGTCCCAGCGCAGGGAACAGTCGAAGGTGCCGCCGGAGCGCTGGATGAGTCTGCGGCGCAGGCCGAAGAGGAACAGTCCCACCACCACCAGCGCGACCACGATTCCGGCCACAGTCAGAGCGAGGACCATCGGCACCGACCTCCCCGTCTCCTAGGTAATGGAACGTAAAAAGACCCAGATCTACCTCAGCCGCGGCTGGGACCCGAAGGTCCCAGCCGCGGCTGAATGACGTCATCGCACAGCGTGCTGTGTCAGCGCGCTGTCGCCGCCCGCAGGCGGACATCGGCGCGCCGTTCGGCGGTGGCGTCGCCCTCCGCCTTCGCGCGCTCCAGCTCCCGCTCCGCGCGCTGGACGTCGATCTCGTCCGACAGTTCGGCGATCTCGGCCAGCAGCGACAGCTTGTTGTCCGCGAACGAGATGAAACCGCCGTGCACCGCGGCGACGACCGTTCCACCTTCACTCGTACGGATGGTCACCGGGCCCGACTCCAGCACACCGAGCAGCGGCTGGTGACCGGGCATGACGCCGATGTCGCCGGACGTGGTGCGCGCGACGACCAGGGTGGCCTCGCCGGACCAGACCTGGCGGTCCGCGGCGACGAGCTCGACGTGCAGCTCAGCAGCCAAGGGTGGCTCCTCGGGTCACCACCCGGCAGGGGTGCCGGGTGTTGGGGTCAATTCTAATGGGCGTGAATGAGGGGGCGGGACGCGCCCGCCCCCTCACACGAGCACGAGGCTCAGGAGACGCCCAGCTCCTTGGCGTTGGCCTTGAGGTCCTCAATGCCACCGCAGAGGAAGAACGCCTGCTCCGGGAAGTGGTCGTACTCGCCGTCGATGATCGCGTTGAACGCGGCGATCGACTCGTCCAGCGGCACGTCCGACCCGTCGACGCCGGTGAACTGCTTGGCGACGTGGGTGTTCTGGGACAGGAAGCGCTCCACGCGACGGGCACGGTGGACGACGAGCTTGTCCTCCTCGCCGAGCTCGTCGATACCGAGGATCGCGATGATGTCCTGGAGGTCCTTGTACTTCTGGAGGACCGTCTTCACGCGCATGGCGGTGTTGTAGTGGTCCGCCGCGATGTAGCGCGGGTCCAGGATCCGGGACGTGGAGTCCAGCGGGTCCACGGCCGGGTAGATGCCCTTCTCGGAGATCGGACGGGAGAGCACCGTCGTCGCGTCGAGGTGGGCGAAGGTGGTGGCCGGGGCCGGGTCGGTCAGGTCGTCCGCGGGGACGTAGATCGCCTGCATCGAGGTGATCGAGTGACCACGGGTCGAGGTGATGCGCTCCTGGAGGAGACCCATCTCGTCGGCCAGGTTCGGCTGGTAGCCCACCGCGGAGGGCATGCGGCCGAGCAGGGTCGAGACCTCGGAACCGGCCTGCGTGAAGCGGAAGATGTTGTCGATGAAGAACAGCACGTCCTGCTTCTGGACGTCACGGAAGTACTCGGCCATGGTGAGGCCGGCCAGCGCGACGCGCAGACGGGTGCCCGGGGGCTCGTCCATCTGGCCGAAGACCAGGGCGGTCTTGTCGATGACGCCCGAGTCGGCCATCTCCTCGATGAGGTCGTTGCCCTCACGGGTGCGCTCGCCGACACCGGCGAACACGGAGACACCGTCGTGGTTGTTGGCGACGCGGTAGATCATCTCCTGGATGAGCACCGTCTTGCCGACGCCGGCACCACCGAACAGACCGATCTTGCCACCCTTGACGTACGGGGTGAGCAGGTCGATGACCTTGACGCCGGTCTCGAACATCTCGGTCTTCGACTCGAGCTCGTCGAAGTTCGGGGCCTTGCGGTGGATGGACCAGCGCTCGCCCTCGTACTTCTCGTCGACGTTGAGCACGTCACCGAGGGTGTTGAACACCTTACCCTTGGTGAAGTCGCCGACCGGGACGGTGATGCCGTCGCCGGTGTCGGTGACCGGGGCCTGGCGGACCAGGCCGTCGGTGGGCTGCATGGAGATGGTGCGGACCAGGCCGTCACCCAGGTGCTGGGCGACCTCCAGGGTCAGCGTCTTCTTCTCGCCGGCGTTGGCCGGGTCGGCCACCTCGACGTGAAGGGCGTTGTAGATGTCCGGCATCGCGTCGACGGGGAACTCCACGTCGACGACCGGGCCGATGACCCGGGCGACGCGGCCCGTGGCCGTCGCGGTCTCAACAGTGGTCATTTATCGGTCACTCCCCGCGGTCGCGTCGGCCAGGGCGCTGGCGCCACCGACGATCTCGCTGATTTCCTGGGTGATTTCGGCCTGGCGGGCCGCGTTGGCAAGACGGGAGAGCGTGTTGATCAGCTCGCCCGCGTTGTCGGTGGCCGACTTCATCGCGCGCCGCGTGGCGGCGTGCTTCGAAGCCGCCGACTGGAGGAGCGCGTTGTAGATCCGGCTCTCCACGTAGCGCGGCAGCAGGGCGTCGAGGACGTCCTCCGCCGAGGGCTCGAAGTCGTACAGCGGGAGGATCTCGCCCTGGGGCTTCTCCTCGGCCACCTCTTCGAGGCGCAGCGGCAGCAGCCGGGCGTCGAGCGCCGACTGCGTCATCATCGACACGAACTCGGTGTAGACGATGTGGAGTTCATCCACCCCGCCGTCCGCCGTCTCCGTCTCGATGGCCTCGATCAGCGGCGCCGCGACCTTCTTGGCGTCCGCGTACGAGGGCTCGTCGGTGAAGCCCGACCACGACTCCACGACCTTGCGCTCGCGGAAGTTGTAGTGGGCCAGACCGCGGCGGCCGACGATGTAGGTGTCGACCTCCTTGCCCTCCGCCTCAAGGCGCGCCGTCAGCTGCTCGGCGGCCTTGATGGCGTTGGAGTTGAAGGCGCCGGCCAGACCGCGGTCGCTCGTGAGGAGCAGCACCGCGGAACGCGTCGGCGTCTCCGCCTCGGTGGTCAGCGGGTGCCTGGTGTTCGACCCGGTACCGACCGCCGTGACCGCGCGGGTGAGCTCGGTCGCGTACGGCGCGGAGGCCCGCACCTTGCGCTGCGCCTTGACGACACGCGAGGCGGCGATCATCTCCATCGCCTTGGTGATCTTCTTGGTCGCGGTGACGGATCGGATGCGACGCTTGTAGACCCGGAGCTGGGCTCCCATGAGTCAGGTCCCTTCCTTACGTCACTTGGCGGCGGCCGGGGCGTCCTCGCCGAGAAGCTTGCCGTCCGAGGTCTCGAACTGCTTCTTGAACTCGGCGATCGCGTCGGCAACAGCGGTGAGGGTGTCGTCCGACATCTTGCCGCCCTCCTTGATGGAGGTCATGAGGCCCTGCTCCTTGCGGTGCAGGTACTCGAGCAGCTCCTTCTCGAAGCGGCGGATGTCGGAGACCGGGACGTCGTCCATCTTGCCGGTGGTGCCGGCCCACACGGAGACGACCTGGTCCTCGGTCGGCATCGGCTGGTACTGAGCCTGCTTGAGCAGCTCGACCAGACGCTGGCCACGCTCCAGCTGCGACTTCGACGCGGCGTCCAGGTCGGAACCGAAGGCGGCGAACGCCTCCAGCTCGCGGTACTGGGCCAGGTCCAGACGCAGACGGCCGGAGACCTGCTTCATCGCCTTGTGCTGCGCGGAACCGCCGACTCGGGAGACGGAGATACCGACGTTCAGCGCGGGGCGCTGACCGGCGTTGAACAGGTCCGACTCCAGGAAGCACTGGCCGTCGGTGATGGAGATGACGTTGGTCGGGATGAACGCCGAGACGTCGTTGGCCTTGGTCTCGACGATCGGCAGACCGGTCATCGAGCCGGCACCCATCTCGTCGGAGAGCTTGGCGCAGCGCTCCAGCAGACGGGAGTGCAGGTAGAAGACGTCACCCGGGTAGGCCTCACGGCCCGGCGGGCGGCGCAGCAGCAGCGACACGGCGCGGTAGGCGTCGGCCTGCTTCGACAGGTCGTCGAAGATGATGAGGACGTGCTTGCCGTCGTACATCCAGTGCTGGCCGATGGCCGAACCGGTGTACGGCGCCAGGTACTTGAAGCCGGCCGGGTCGGACGCCGGGGCGGCGACGATGGTCGTGTACTCAAGCGCGCCGGCCTCTTCGAGCGCACCACGCACGGAGGCGATGGTCGAGCCCTTCTGGCCGATGGCGACGTAGACGCAGCGGACCTGCTTCTTCGGGTCGCCCGAGCGCCAGTTGTCGCGCTGGTTGATGATCGTGTCGACGGCCAGGGCGGTCTTGCCGGTCTGGCGGTCGCCGATGATCAGCTGACGCTGGCCGCGGCCGACCGGGGTCATGGCGTCGACGGCCTTGTAGCCGGTCTCCATCGGCTCGTGCACCGACTTACGGGCCATGACGCCCGGAGCCTGCAGCTCCAGGGCGCGGCGGCCGGACGTCTCGATCTCGCCGAGGCCGTCGATCGGGTTGCCGAGCGGGTCGACGACGCGGCCGAGGTAGCCCTCGCCGACCGCGACGGAGAGGACCTCACCGGTGCGCTGCACCGGCTGACCCTCCTCGATGCCGCTGAACTCACCGAGGACGATGGCGCCGATCTCGCGCTCTTCCAGGTTCAGCGCGAGGCCGAGGGTGCCGTCCTCGAACTTCAGCAGTTCGTTGGCCATGGCCGAGGGAAGACCCTCGACCTTCGCGATGCCGTCGCCGGCAAGGGTGACCGTACCGACCTCCTCGCGCGAGGCCGCGTCCGGCTGGTACGACTGGACGAAGTTCTCCAGCGCGTCCCGGATCTCCTCCGGCCGGATCGTGAGCTCCGCCATCTGGGTTCCCTGCTCTCCTTGTTGGGCCCGAAGTTTCACTTGGGGGGTCTGGGGGCGACCCCCAGGATTCTTCTTGTACGGCCCAACCCGGGCCGTCGTAAGTACGTACTGCTCTTGAGTTCGGTCAGCTCGCCATGCGGCGGGCCGCGTCCTCGAGCCGGTCCGCGATGGAACCGTTGATGACCTCGTCACCGACCTGCACCCGGATCCCGCCGACGACCTCGGGGTCGACGTCGAGGTTGAGGTGCATCGTGCGGCCGTAGAGCTTCGCGAGGGCGGCGCCCAGGCGCTGCTTCTGCGGCTCGCTCAGCGGCACCGCCGAGGTGACGACGGCGACGACACGGCTGCGGCGGTCCGCGGCGAGCTTGGAGAGGGCCTCCAGGCCCGCTTCCAGGCTACGTCCCCGCGGCGCGGTCACAAGGCGCGTGACCAGACGCTCGGTGACCGGCTTGGCACGGCCGCCGAGCAGCCGGTGCAGCAGCTCGATCTTGGCGGCGGCGGTGGCCTTGCGGTCGGTGAGCGCGGCGCGCAGCTCGGTGTTGGAGGAGACGATCCGGCCGAACCGGAACAGCTCGTCCTCGACGTCGTCCAGCGTGCCCGACTTCTCCGCGGCCGTGAGGTCGGCGGTGTTCGCCAGCTCCTCCAGCGCGTCCACCAGGTCACGGGGCTGCGACCAGCGGGAGCGGACCATGCCGGACACCACGTCGGCGGTGGTCTCGCCGACCTGGCCGCCGATCAGCCGCCGGACCAGCTCGGCCTTCGCCTCGCCGGGCTGCGCCGGGTCGGTGAGAACCCGACGCAGGCCTCCCTCGCGGTCGAGCAGCGCGGTGACGGCCGCCAGCTCGTCGGCGAGCCGCGTCGCGTCCGCGGACGTGCTGTCCGTCAGCGCGTCGAGACGCTCGCGTGCGGCTGCCAGGGCATCGCGGCTCGCACCGTTCATCGCGTCGCCTCGGCCTTCTCCTCGAGCTCGTCGAGGAAGCGGTCGATCACGCGGCTCTGCCGGGCGTGGTCCTCCAGGGACTCGCCGACGAGCTTGCCGGCCAGTTCGGTGGCCAGGTGGCCCACGTCCTGACGCAGGGACTGCGCGGCGGACCTGCGGTCGGCCTCGATCTGGGCGTGACCGGCGGCGACGATCTCCTCGCGCTGCCGCTGGCCCTCGGCGCGCATCTCCGCGATGAGCGTGGCGCCCTGCTCCTGAGCCTCCTGGCGCAGGCGCGCGGCCTCGTGCCGAGCCTCGGCCAGCTGCGCCTTGTACTGCTCAAGGACGCTCTGGGCCTCGGTCTGCGCGGCCTCGGCCTTCTCGATACCGCCCTCGATCGCCTCCCGGCGCTGCTCCAGAACCTTGTTGATGTTCGGAAGGAGCTTCTTGGCGAGGAAGCCGAAGACGATGACGAAGGCGATGAGGCCGATGACGAGCTCTGGGATCGGCGGGAAGAGCGGATTCTCTGTCTCCGCCGCCAGCTGAACCAGGGGGCTCATATCAGTGCCTTTCGTCTAATGGTGCGACGGTCGGGTCAGGAGGTCGGGTAGACGAACGGCATGACCAGACCGATCAGGGCGAGCGCCTCACAGAAGGCGAAGCCGAGGATCTGGTTGGCGCGGATCAGGCCGGCCGCCTCGGGCTGGCGGGCGAGCGCCTGCGTGCCGTTGCCGAAGATGATGCCGATGCCGACGCCCGGGCCGATCGCGGCGAGGCCGTAACCGATCGAGCCGAGGTTGCCCTTGATCTGGGTGGCGGCGAGGGTGGCCTGCGCAAGAGCGGACATGCCGGTTCTTCCTTCTCTTTCAAGGACCGGTGGGGGTTGGCCACCGGATGTCACGGGTGGAGGGTCGGGTTGGCGCTCAGTGGTGCTCGGCGAGCGCGCCCTGGATGTAGCTGCAGGTCAGCAGTACGAAGACGTACGCCTGGACAGCCTGGATGAAGAGCTCGAAGGCGGTCATCACGAGGACCATGACGAACGAGACACCGGAGTAGGCGACGCCGATGCCGTTGAGCATGTACCAGCTGGCGATCGTGAAGAGCAGCAGCAGGGTGTGACCGGCGAACATGTTCGCGAAGAGTCGCACGGCGTGGGTGAACGGCCGGACGAGAAGGTTCGAGAAGAACTCGATCGTCATCGACAGCGGGAGAACCCCGCCGAGCGTCTTGTCGTAGCCGGTGACGTTCTTGAAGAAGCCGACGAAACCCTGGCGCTTGAAAGTGAGCGCGATCCACGTGATGTAGACGAGGCCGGCCAGGACCGCGGGGTACGAGATGATCGCGGTGACCGGGAACTGGGCGACCGGGATGATCGACCAGAGGTTCATCATCCAGATGAAGAAGAACAGCGAGACGACGAACGGAACGTACTTCTCGCCTTCCTTCTTGCCGATGGTCTCGTAGACGACGCCGCGCCGGACAAAGTCGTAGCCGGTCTCGGCGATCATCTGGAGCTTGCCCGGGACGACCTTCGGCTTGGCGAAGGCGGCCCAGAAGAAGCCAACGATGATGATCGACCCGAGCAGCGCCAGCAGCATCGTCTTGTTGAAGTACACATTGCTGTTCGCGTCGCCGAAGAGCGGCTGGAACAGGAACGAGTGCAGGCCCGGAGCCGGGAAGCCACACCCGTCGAACAGGTGACAGCTCGTGTCGAAAGCGAGCGTCTGCGTCGGGTCAGCACTCACCGCGGGCTCCTTCATCGTGGCGCATGGATACGGCAACCTCGTTGTGTCGGCGCGGCGCATGGCCGCGGTTCGGCACGGGACTGGTGTTACGGATGTGGGGGCGGCCGGGGGGCATCTCGCCTCGCGATTGAGCAGGCGTCAGCTCAGATGCCCGCGCCCGCGATGCCGCAGTTGGCACCGGACGATAGCAGGCTCTCTCGTGCGCCTTTATCCCCGCCCTACCTCTCACGACGAATGCCCGGTCTTCTCGGCCTTGTCGGTCTTGTCGGGTTCGACGTAGAGGATCTTTGCCTTCATGTGCGCGCGGGTCTGCGCGGCGATCCAGGTGAGCGTGGCGACCACGAGCGTGATGGCGAAGGCCCGGGGGTTGAACAGCGTCGTGTTCTTGAACAGGGCCATGAAGATGACCAGCAGCAGGAGCTGGGCCGCGTAGAGCATCAGGCCCATCATCTGGAAGAGCTGCGGCATGGACTTGGCCGTGCGCTGCAGAACGTAGAGACCGATCCCCATGAAGAGGATCACGATCACCGTCCCGACGAGCGCCCCGATCGCCCCTTTGCCGCCCGCGACCACTCCGCTGACGACGGCTGCGAGCACGCCGACGGCGGCCGTGGGTACGGCGGCCTGGGCCAGGTTCCGGGCGTCATTGGACGGCATGGCGGCAACTCCGCTTTCACAGGGGGGCAGGGTGTCGTCATGGACGAGCGTAGTCCCGGTCAGAGGGTCGAAGACCTCACGCTGACGGACCGTCGCACTCAGGCCCATCAGCTCTGTCCGGGGTTCTCGTGAACCGTATCACAAACTATTTGATGAGGTCTTTACCTGGTAGGTGTGCTTGCTGTCACACATGAGAGTGAACATGCCCGTCTGAGCGAAAACCGGGGTGTTGTGTCTGGTATTAGGGGCTTTTATTCCCCCACGACTTGGCAATGCTCTAGTCAGATTCTTACCTTGGCGGGCGTCAGCGGGAGGTCTCGGAGGTGCGCCGGTCCAGGAACCGCGAACGGGCTCCGATGGCGGTCGCGCCGTTGGCTCCGGACGTCCCGGCGGTCACCGGAGAGCGGTACTCGTCGCTGTCCGGCTTCTCGACGGCCTCCGCCGCCTGGGGCGTTGCGGCGGCCGGCGCCTCGGCCGCCAGGGCGGCCCGGCGCCGCCGGTAGCGGGGCGGCACGAAGGCCTGCGCCCACATCGGGGCACGCGGCGTGAACCGCGGCAGCAGAAGCAGCCCCAGGCCGATCGCGCTGAGGAACACCACACCGAGCACGATCCACATGGACGCGGAGTTCACCGAGTAGGCGAGCGCCCCGAAGCCGATCAGCGCCGACCAGAAGTACATGATCAGCACGGCCCTGCTGTGCGAGTGGCCGATCTCCAGCAGCCGGTGGTGCAGATGCCCCCGGTCGGCCGCGAACGGCGACTGGCCGCGCCAGGTGCGCCGCACGATCGCCAGCACCAGGTCGGCGGCCGGCACCGCGATGATCGTCAGCGGCAGCAGCAGCGGGATGTAGACCGGGACCATCTGGTGCACGGTGTTGCGCTCGGACCCGGCGTACAGGTTCATCGCGTCCGGGTCCACCTGGCCCGTGACGGAGATCGCGCCGGCCGCCAGCACCAGGCCGATCAGCATCGAGCCTGAGTCGCCCATGAAGATCCGCGCGGGGTGCATGTTGTGCGGCAGGAAGCCCAGGCACATGCCCATCAGGATCGCCGAGAACAGCGTGGCCGGGGCGGCGGCCTCGATGCCGTACGAGTACCAGATCCGGTAGGCGTACATGAAGAACGCCGCGGCCGCGATGCACACCATGCCGGAGGCCAGGCCGTCCAGGCCGTCGACGAAGTTCACCGCGTTGATGGTGATGACCACCAGGGCCACCGTCAGCAGGGTGCCCTGCCACGGGGTCAGCGCCACCGTGCCGATGCCCGGGATGGGCAGCCACAGGATCGTCAGACCCTGCATGACCATGACGCCCGCGGCGATCATCTGACCGCCCAGCTTGATCAGCGCGTCGATCTCGAACTTGTCGTCGAGCACACCGATCAGCCAGATCAGCGCCGCGCCGGAGAGCAGCGCTCTCGGTTCGTTCGACTTCGCGAAGACCTCGTTGAGGTTGGTCATGTGGTCCGCGACGAGCAGACCCGCGCACAGGCCGAAGAACATCGCGATCCCGCCGAGCCGCGGAGTGGGTTCCCGGTGCACGTCACGGGCCCTGATCTCGGGCATGGCCCCGGCCACGATCGCGAACTTCCGTACCGGCCCTGTCAGCAGATACGTCACCGCGGCCGTGATGCAGAGCGTCAGCAGGTATTCACGCACGGGCTTCCCCACAGGTCTCGCTGGCCATCACAGCCCCACACCCTAGCGAGGGACGCATATGTATGGGGACTTCCGGGTAGCGAAGATGGTTGCACGTGTGGCTGTGAGACGGGCTTACATCGGGTGTACGACGCTGCGCCTACCCCGTCTCAGCCGGGATACGGCGGAAATCTACCGGTGAGCTCGCGCACCTCGTCACGCACCCTCCCTACTTCCGTGTCACCGCGCACCACGCCCGCCAGCCAGGCCGCGATCCGGGGCATCTCCGCCTCCCCCATGCCCTGCGTGGTCACGGCGGCGGTGCCCAGGCGCAGCCCCCGCGCGTCGGCGTGCGGCAGGGCGCAGCAGTCGAGGACGATCCCGGCGGCGGCGAGCCGTCCCCGGGCCGTGCGGCCGTCGACGCCGAGCGGGGCGGTGTCGGCGGTGATCAGATGCGTGTCCGTGCCGCCGGTGGTGACCACCAGCCCCTCGGCGGCCAGCGCGGCCGCGAGAACCCGCGCGTTGGCGACCACCTGATGGGCGTAGGCGGTGAACGCCGGAGTCGCCGCCTCCCCGAACGCGACCGCCTTGGCGGCGATGGTGTGCATCTGCGCGCCGCCCTGGGTGAACGGGAACACGGCCCGGTCGAGCCGCTCGGCCAGGTCGGGGGACCCGCACAGCAGCATCCCGCCGCGCGGCCCGCGCAGCACCTTGTGTGTCGTCGCGCACACCACGTCGGCGTACGGCACCGGGTTCGGCGCCGCTCCCCCGGCCACCAGCCCGATGGGATGGGCGGCGTCGGCGATCAGATAGGCCCCGACCTCGTCGGCGACCTCGCGGAAGAAGGCGTAGTCGATGTGGCGCGGATAGGCGATGGAGCCGCACACGACCGCCTTGGGCCGATGGCTGCGGGCCAGCGCCCGCACCTGGTCGTGGTCGATGAACCCGCTCTCCGCGTCCACCCCGTACCCGACGAAGTCGAACCAGCGGCCGGAGAAGTTGGCCGGCGAGCCGTGGGTCAGATGGCCGCCGTAGGGCAGTCCGAGGGCGAGCACGGTGTCACCGGGGCGCAGCAGGGCGGCGTAGGCGGCCAGCATGGCGGACGACCCGGAATGGGACTGCACATTGGCGTGCGCGGCGCCGAACAGGGCCTTGGCGCGGTCGACGGCGAGCCGCTCGGCGACGTCCACGATCTCGCAGCCGCCGTGGTGGCGGGCGCCCGGATAGCCCTCGGCGTACTTGTTGGCGAGCGGCGAGCCGAGGGCTGCGAGCACGGCCCGGGAGGTGAAGTTCTCGGCGGCGATCAGCTGCAGCGACGTCGACTGCCGGGCCAGCTCCCCCAGCAGGATCTCGGCCAGCTCCGGATCCTGCCGCCGCAGCAGATCGGCCTCGTCGAGGAGGGGGGTGACCGACATGACGGACTCCGGGCGGTCGACGATGACGTACGACCAATGTAGGCCGGGGGCCGGTGGGGCGCGCGGTGTGTGCGTACGGTCGGCTACATCCGGGCCGGCACGCCGGTGAGGGCCGTCACCACCGGGTCCAGCGCCTCGTGTATCTCGACGCCGATGGACTGGAAGAACGGCAGCGGGGCGCCGTACGGGTCGTACACCTCGTCCGCCTCCGCCGTCGGCGCCAGCAGCCATCCGCGCAGCGCCGCCGCCGCGCGGACCAGCGCCCGCGCCCGGACGACCACGCCGTCCGACAGCGGCGGCAGCGTCGCCGGGTCGATCGCGCGGACCAGCCGGGTGAACTCCTTCAGGGTGAAGGTGCGCAGGCCCGCCGAGTGGCCCATGGAGATGACCTGGGCGCGGTGGTCACGGGTGGCGGTCAGCACCAGGTCGGCGCGGATCACGTGCTCGTCGAGCAGCTCCCGCCCCACGAACCCGGTCGGGTCCGCGCCGAAGTCGGCGAGGACCGCCTCCGCGTTGGCCTCCATGGGCGCGCCCTCGTGGCCCCAGGTGCCCGCGCTCTCCACGATCAGCCCGCCGCCCAGGAACGTCCCGAGCCGGTCCGTCACGAGATGGCGGGTCAGCCGCTCGGTGATCGGCGAGCGGCACACGTTGCCTGTGCTGACGTGGAGGATGCGGAAACTGTCGCGCGGCAGTCCCACGAAGGTGGTCGTGATCTCCGCCGCGCGCTCCCCGTTGCCTATGCCACGCCCCGCGTCAGGGGCTGTCAATTCGCCACCTCGAGGTCGGGTACGACCTTCCTGAGCTCCTCCGCCGAGATGGCGCCCGCGCGCAGCAGCAGCGGCACCTCCCGGGTGACGTCGACGATCGACGAGGGGACGTTGCCCGGGGTCGGGCCGCCGTCGAGGTACACGGAGACGGAGTCGCCGAGCATCTGCTGGGCGGCGTCGCAGTCCTCGGGCGCCGGGTGACCGGTCAGGTTGGCGGAGGACACGGCCATCGGGCCGACCTCGGTGAGCAGTTCGATGGCGACCGGGTGCAGTGGCATGCGCACGGCGACCGTGCCCCGGGTGTCGCCCAGGTCCCACTGCAGGGACGGCTGGTGCTTGGCGACCAGTGTGAGCGCGCCCGGCCAGAACGCGTCGACCAGTTCCCAGGCCAGCTCCGAGAAGTCGGTGACGAGACCGTGGAGCGTGTTCGGGGACCCGATCAGCACGGGGGTGGGCATGTTGCGGCCCCGGCCCTTGGCGTCGAGCAGGTCGGCGACCGCCTCCGAGGTGAACGCGTCGGCGCCGATGCCGTACACCGTGTCGGTCGGCAGCACCACCAGTTCGCCCCGGCGGACGGCGGACGCGGCCTCGCGCAGACCCGTCGCGCGGTCGGTCGCGTCGTTGGTGTCGTATCGCCGTGCCATGTCTAGCGGGCCTCCTCGTACACGAAGTACACGTACTTCCGGGACTCCCGGAGCTTCCGGGACTGAGTCTGGGGGGTGCTCACGGCAGCGCCTTGCGGGCGGTCGCGAAGCGGGGTCGCCTGTTGAGGTCCGGGTGGTCGGCCGCGTCGGCCCAGCCCCGCTCCTCGGTGAAGATCCACGGCACCTGGCCGCCCTGGGTGTCGGCGTGCTCGATGACGACGACACCGCCCGGGCGCAGGAGCCGGTGCGCGGTGCGTTCGATGCCCCGGATGAGGTCGAGGCCGTCCTCGCCGGAGAACAGGGCGAGTTCGGGGTCGTAGTCGCGGGCCTCGGGGGCGACGTACTCCCACTCGGTGAGCGGGATGTACGGAGGGTTGGAGATGACCAGGTCGACATGGCCGTCGAGGTCGTGGAAGGCGTCCAGGGCATCTCCCTGGCGCAGGTCGACCCTGGAGCCCGCCATGTTCTTGCGGGTCCACTGGAGCGCCTCCTCGGACAGCTCCACGGCGTGCACGCTGGACCGCGGGACCTCCTGGGCGAGGGCGAGCGCGATCGCGCCGGAGCCGGTGCACAGGTCGACGATGCACGGCTCCACGACGTCCATGGCGCGCACGGCGTCTATGGCCCAGCCGACCACGGACTCGGTCTCGGGCCGCGGCACGAACACCCCCGGCCCCACCTGGAGTTCGAGATACCGGAAATACGCCCGCCCGGTGATGTGCTGGAGCGGCTCACGCTGCTCCCGCCGGGCGATGACCTCCCAGTAGCGGGCGTCGAAGTCGGAGTCCTTGACGGAGTGCAGCGCTCCCCGCTTCACGCCGTGCACGAACGCGGCGAGCTCCTCCGCGTCGTTGCGCGGCGAGGGCACGCCGGCGTCGGCCAGCCGCTGGGCGGCCTGGGCCACCTCGGCGAGCAGCAGGTTCACGCTGGTCCTCCGTGTAGTAACTCGTACCTCTTATGCAGCTGCCAGCTTCGCGGCCGAGTCCGCGTCGACGCAGGCCTGGATCACCGTGTCGAGGTCGCCGTCCAGGACCTGGTCCAAGTTGTACGCCTTGAAGCCGACGCGGTGGTCCGAGATGCGATTCTCCGGGAAGTTGTACGTGCGGATCTTCTCGGAGCGGTCGACGGTGCGGACCTGGCTGCGGCGGGCGTCGGCGGCTTCCTTCTCCGCCTCCTCCTGTGCCGCGGCGAGCAGCCTGGAGCGCAGGATACGCAAGGCCTGCTCCTTGTTCTGCAGCTGGCTCTTCTCGTTCTGGCAGGAGGCGACGACTCCGGTGGGCAGGTGCGTGATGCGCACGGCGGAGTCGGTGGTGTTGACGGACTGCCCGCCGGGCCCGGAGGACCGGTAGACGTCGATGCGGAGGTCGTTCGGGTTGATCTCCACCTCGACCTCCTCCGCCTCCGGCGTGACGAGGACACCGGCCGCCGACGTGTGGATCCGGCCCTGCGACTCGGTCGCCGGCACGCGCTGCACGCGGTGCACACCGCCCTCGTACTTCAACCGCGCCCAGACGCCATGTCCGGGCTCCGTGGCGCCCTGGCCGCCCTTGGTCTTCACGGCGACCTGGACGTCCTTGTAGCCGCCGAGCTCGGACTCGGTGGAGTCGATGATCTCGGTCTTCCAGCCGACACGCTCGGCGTACCGCAGATACATCCGCAGCAGGTCCCCGGCGAACAGCGCGGACTCGTCCCCGCCGGCCCCGGCCTTGATCTCCAGGATCACGTCCTTGTCGTCGGACGGGTCCCGGGGCACCAGCAGCAGCCGCAGCTTCTCGGTCAGCTCCTCGCGGTGCTTGTCCAGCTCCTTGACCTCGGCGGCGAAGTCGGGGTCGTCGGCGGCCAGTTCACGCGCGGTCTCGATGTCGTCGCCGGTCTGCTTCCAGGAGCGGAACGTGGCGACGATCGGGGTGAGCTCGGCGTAGCGCTTGTTCAGCTTGCGCGCGTTGGCCTGGTCGGCGTGGACCGACGGGTCGGCGAGCTTCTTCTCCAGGTCTGCGTGCTCGACGACGAGTTCCTCGACGGCCTCGAACATTTTTGGCTCCTGATACTGCTACGGCGTACGGAAGGGAAGGCGGGCGACCAAAAACGCCGGTCCCGGGCACACCCCTCGCGGGGGCGTGGCCGTGGACCGGCGATATGGAGCTCGCTACTTCTTGGAGCCGGCCGCAGCCTTGCCGAAGCGGGCCTCGAAGCGGGCCACACGGCCACCGGTGTCGAGGATCTTCTGCTTGCCCGTGTAGAACGGGTGGCACTCGGAGCAGACCTCAGCACGGATGGTGCCGGACTGGATGGTGCTACGGGTCGTGAACGACGCGCCACAGGTGCAGCTGACCTGCGTCTCGACGTACTCGGGGTGGATGTCGCGCTTCAAGGTGTCTCCTAGATATCGGGAGGGCACCGGGTCGCTGCCGCGGGCTGCGGGAACGTGAACCGGGGCCGACGTATCAGTTTGCCAGGACTGACCGCATCTCCCAAAACCGGGGGGCTCGGTGATCTATTCCCTGCGGGTGCACGGGCCGGACTACGACGTCACGACGCCCTTCGCCTGCCCCGTCGCCGTGCCCTTCGTCGCCGACGCCGGGATCGGCCTGTCGTTCTTCAAAGCCGTCCACACCAGCTTGGCCTTCGCCTCGGCCACTATCACCCGGTTCGGGTTCGACGGGTCGTAGACGACCGGCATCGTGACCATGCGCATGTTCGTGGAGCTGATGGACTTCAGGCCGTTCGCGAAGTCGACCAGGGAGTTCACCGAGCCGAGGTCGGAGTCGGTGGTGACCGTCTTCGTCGCGGTGTCGGCCAGGTCGTACAGCTTCTTGGGGCTGGTGAACACGCCCACCTGCTTGACCTGGTTGATCAGCGCCTTGACGAACGCCTGCTGGAGCTGGATGCGGCCCAGGTCGGAGCCGTCGCCGACACCGTGCCGGGTGCGGACCAGGCCGAGCGCCTGCTTGCCGTTCAGGGTGTGCGTGCCGGCCTTGAGGTCGAGGTGGCTCTCGCGGTCGTCGATGTTCTTCGTCGTGGTGACCTCGACCCCGCCGAGCTCGTCGACGAGCTTCTGGAAGCCGGAGAAGTCGACCTCCAGGTAGTGGTCCATGCGGATGCCGGTCAGGGACTCGACCGTCTTGACCGCACAGCTCGCCCCGCCCGTGGAGTACGCGGAGTTGAACATCACGCCCGTCGCGGCGGAGTGCGTGACGCCCTTCGCGTCCTTGCAGGACGGGCGGTCGATCAGGGTGTCCCGGGGGATGGAGACCACACTGGCCTTCTTGTGCCCCTTGTAGACATGGATGATCATCGCTGTGTCGGACCGGGCACTGCCGTCGTCCGCGCCGCCGCCGAGCTTCTTGTTGGCACCGGACCGCGAGTCCGAGCCGAGGACCAGGATGTTCTCGGAGCCGTTGTCGACCTTGGCGGGACGGTCGCTGCCGAGTGCCTGGTTGATGTCGACGGTCTTCAGGTTGCCGTTGAGCTTGAAGTACAGATAGCCGAGGCCGGTGCCGCCCAGGACGAGGATGCCCGCCGCGGTCCAGGCCGTGACGAGGAGCGCCCTGCGGCCCGCCCCTCGGGGCTTGCGGTGGCTCATGGCCTTGCTGCCGGCCTCGGGTATGCCCGGCTCCGGCGTGCTCTCCGCGGACATGGGCTCCTCTGCTCTCGTACGGCTGCTCGCTTACCCCCTGCGTTCAGGGTCGGGTCCGGTGGGTGCATACCGGACCATCGTCACTCCGCCTGGTCAGACGGCGAAACTCGGGAAAGGGTTGCACAACGCAGTGTGCCCACCGCGTAGGGCGATGGGCACACTGCGTAAGGGGGCAAGTGGGGCGAACCCCGCTCACCAGGTATTTCAGCCGAAGATGTCGTACTGCTGGAAACCGGTACCGAGCGACTTCCTTGTGGCAAAGATCTCGCTGGTGCCCTTGCCGGTGCCCGGGTAGAGGTACAGCGTGCCGCCGGTCGTACGGGCCAGCAGGTCCGCCTTGCCGTCGCCGGTGAGGTCGCCGACCGCGACGAGCGTGTTGAAGCCGGTCCAGCCGGTACGGACCTTCACACGGGCCGAGAAGAGGCCGGTGCCGGACTTGCCGGTGCCCTTGTACAGGTACAGGTCGCCGCCGCTGCTCTTGCGGGCCAGCAGGTCGGCCTTGCCGTCGCCGTTGAAGTCACCGACACCGCGCAGCTGGTTGTACTGGCTCCAGCCGCCGCCGATCCGAACGGCACTGCCGAACGTGCCGTTGCCCTTGCCCGGGTACAGCCACAGCACACCGCTGGAGTCCTCGGAGAGCACGTCGGGCAGGTAGTCACCGGTGAGGTCACCGGGAATGATGATCGCCTTGCGGGTCTTCCAGTTGGAGAAGATCTTCTTCGTGGCCCAGGAGCCGCTGGTGCGGGCACTGTTCAGCACGAAGTGGTCCCAGTAGACGTCACCGGTGGAGGACACCCGGTAGACGAGGTCCTGGTAGCCGTCGCGGTTGAGGTCGGCCTGCAGGATGACGTTGACGCCGCTCCAGTCGCCCCAGGAGACACGGGAGGCGAGCGAGGTGCCCTTGGAGTCCAGCTCGTAGCCGACCTTGCTCGACGACTTGCGGGCGAACAGGTCCGCCTTGCCGTCGGTGTAGCTCAGGTTGGTGTCGGCGATCTGCGGGTAGACGGCACCGACGTAGGTGCTGACCTTCGTGAAGACGCTGTAGGAGCCCTGCACGACGCACTCGACGCCGTTGTCCGTGACACCCCACGAGACCACGCCGACGATCCGGCCGCCGACGACCAGCGGGCCGCCGGAGTCGCCGTTGCAGGTGGCGGTGGAGCCGGTGTCGGAGCCGGTGGCGGGAGTGCCGGCGCAGACCATGTGGCCCTTGATGAACAGGCTGCCGAAGTAGGACGAGCAGGTGCTGTCCGACTGGATCGGCAGCGTGGCCGTCTTCAGGGTCTCGGAGATGTCGTCCGAGGTGGAGCTGGTGCGCCCCCAGCCGTAGACCGTCGCGCTCTTGCCGGCCGCGTAGGAGGCCGTGTCGGTGGACGTCGTCAGCTTGATCGGCGTGGCCGTGACCGGGGCGGCCAGGGTGAGCACGGCGATGTCGTTGTTGATCGTCGACGGGCTGAACGACGGGTTGTTCCACTGGCGCAGTACGCCGGTGACGACGCCGCCGTGCAGGTTGGCGGTGCCGTCGCTGTTGGTGGTGGGCAGCGAGGCGGTGCCGGTGATGACGGCGCCGTAGGCCTTCCAGTTGTAGGCCTTGCCGTTCTCGTCCTTGACGCAGTGCGCGGCGGTGAGGATCTTCGTCGGCGAGACGACCGAGCCGCCGCAGAAGAAGCCGACGTCGTCGCTGGTGCTGGTGGTGCCCTTGTCGTCGTAGTACCAGAGCTGGGCCATCCAGGGCGCCGTGGAGATGGTGGTCTCACTACCGCCGATGATCTTCGGCGAGACGGCCGAGCCGCTGGAGCTCGTCTTGGAGGACGACGTGGACGTCGACTTGGTCGTCGTCGCGCTGTCGGTGGCCAGGGCGCCGGCGATACGCGCGTTCAGCGTGGCCTGCGAGGTGGTGCTGACGACCGGCTTGACCGTCGGCGTCGGCAGAGTGGCCGCGCTGGCGGACGTCGAGATCAGTGCGGCCGTGACGGCGGCGGCGACTCCGGCCGCGGCCACGGGCAGAGCGAAACGTATCCGGCGTCTGTGACGACCGCTCCCGGACATGGGTGTACCCACCTAAGTCCCCCCTCGGGATCAGGAGTTCGTGATTCGGTCAATTGACCGAAGAGCGTGATGGTACATCGGAGAAAGAAACGCAAAGGGCTGCCCCCTGCGTCTTGCGGGGCAGCCCTTTGCTCGCTCACCGAGCGGACATGCCGAACCGCAGCCCGACGGCCGGGAGTCCGCCCGCGCCCGGTGCGTAGGCGGGGACGGCTGTGCGGTGCCTCCGGTCACGAAGGGAGCCGTAGGCGCCCGGTCCATAGGGCATGCCGATGTAGAGGTTGGCCCGCGTGCCGTACAGACTGGTGCCCGCCGCCTGCGCGGCGGTCGGGGTGCCCGGCGCACTGCGTAGACCGAAGACCATCACGGCGCCCGCGTCGGCGACCGTACCGATGTCCTCGCCCGGGACACCGATGGCGACGCGTTCGGGCCGGGGGTGGCCACAAGGCCCTCGCCCGGTATGCCGACCACCACGTACTCGGCACCCGCCTCCAGAGTGCCCGCCACTCCGGAACTGCCCTGGACCAGCGTCCGGTTGACGCTGCACGAGTTCCCCCCTCGTGCAGCAAAGCACGGAATGCACAGCACCGTTTCCATAGCTCAGGCAAAGCGCCGCCTATTGGCCGCCAGCAGCGCATGCAAATGAGTACCCATACTCATGCGCGTTGCGGGATAGCGGCCGGAGACTGCGCGCATGACACCCATCGCTGCCCCCATCAGCGCCTTCGCCCGCCCCCGCCGCACCCTCGCGGCCGCCGCCCTCGCCGCACTGGCGCTTGCCGGCTGCGGAAACAACGGGTCGAGCGACAGCGGGAGTGCCGCACAGTCGGCCCCCGAGCAGGCGGCGTTCGCAGCGATGCTCGACAAGGTCGCGCAACCGTGTTCTTCGACCGTCGAGTCCGCGTCCGGCCCCACCGACAAGGAGCCGACCGGCCCCGAAGGGAAGCAGAGCCTCGCACCCGGCGAGACTCCCCCGACCGACCCGATCGAGCCCGCTGCCCCCACAGGGGCGCAGTTGAGCGACCGAGACCGGTGTGCGAGCGTCCAGCACGAACAGCGCATCATCCAGGCGCTGCAGGCAGTCTCGAAGCCCACCCCCGCCAAGGTCCGCAAGAGCTTGAACGGCCTCGGCCACGTCGACGAGCGCATCCACGGCCTCGAGCAGGACGGCAAGGTCACGCGCTTCTACCTCGACCTGCGCGAGAAGGGCGGCCGACTCTGCGAGGCGGGTACGGCGGCGGGCGGAGAAACGGATGTCACCCCGTGCGCGGCTCCCGCCACCGGATCGTTCGCAGTCAAGAAGCTGCTGTCCGACGGGGCGTGATCGCCCGCCTTCCACCGAGAGCGGATTTCGGCCGCACCGGTGGACCGGCCCTCCGCGTTCGCCACTCCCACCACCAAACCCTTCACCCAGGCAAAGTAGAGGTAAAGGGTTTGGATTGGTGTAACTGGAGACACAGCACAAAAGGGCCGCCCCCTGCGGCTTGCAGAGGGCGGCCCTTTTCGTTGTTCTACGACAGCGCTCAGTCTCCGTTGCCGGGCATCGGCGTCGTCTTCTGGATCTGCATCAGGAACTCGACGTTCGACTTCGTCTGCTTCATCTTGTCGAGCAGCAGCTCGATCGCCTGCTGCTGGTCGAGCGCGTGCAGCACCCGGCGCAGCTTCCAGACGACCGCCAGCTCCTCGTTGCCGAGCAGGATCTCCTCCTTGCGGGTGCCGGACGCGTCCACGTCCACCGCCGGGAAGATGCGCTTGTCGGCGAGCTTGCGGTCGAGCTTGAGCTCGGCGTTGCCAGTGCCCTTGAACTCCTCGAAGATCACCTCGTCCATGCGGGACCCGGTGTCCACCAGGGCGGTGGCGAGGATGGTCAGCGAGCCGCCGTCCTCGATGTTGCGGGCCGCACCGAAGAAGCGCTTCGGCGGGTACAGGGCGGTCGAGTCGACACCACCGGACAGGATGCGGCCGGAGGCCGGCGCCGCGAGGTTGTACGCACGGCCCAGACGCGTGATCGAGTCGAGCAGCACGACGACGTCGTGGCCGAGCTCGACCAGACGCTTGGCACGCTCGATCGCCAGCTCGGCGACCGTGGTGTGGTCCTCGGCCGGGCGGTCGAAGGTCGAGGAGATGACCTCGCCCTTGACCGACCGCTGCATGTCGGTGACCTCTTCCGGACGCTCGTCGACCAGGACGACCATCAGGTGGCACTCGGGGTTGTTGTGCGTGATCGCGTTGGCGATCGCCTGCATGATCATGGTCTTGCCGGTCTTCGGCGGGGCCACGATCAGACCGCGCTGGCCCTTACCGATCGGCGCGACGAGGTCGATGATGCGGGTGGTGAGGATGCCCGGGTCGGTCTCCAGGCGGAGGCGGTCCTGCGGGTAGAGCGGGGTCAGCTTGTTGAACTCCGGGCGGCCGCGGCCGTGTTCGGGCGCCATGCCGTTGACGGAGTCCAGGCGGACCAGCGCGTTGAACTTCTCGCGCCGCTCGCCTTCCTTGGGCTGGCGGACCGCGCCGGTGATGTGGTCGCCCTTGCGCAGGCCGTTCTTGCGGACCTGGGCGAGGGAGACGTACACGTCGTTCGGACCGGGCAGGTAGCCGGAGGTCCGGATGAACGCGTAGTTGTCGAGGATGTCGAGGATGCCCGCGACGGGGATCAGGACGTCGTCGTCGGCGAGCTGCGGCTCGGCGCCGCCGATCTCGTCGCGGCCACGGCGGCCACGGCGGTCCCGGTAACGGCCACGGCGGCCACGGCGGTCACCGAACTCGTCGTCGTCCTGCGGGCCGGCGTTGCGGTCCTGACGGCCGCCGCCCTGCTGCTGGCCCTGCTGCTGACGGTCCGGCCGGTCCTGACGGTCCGGCCGGTCCTGGCGGCCGCCCTGGCCGCCGCCCTGCTGCTCGTCGCCCTTGCCACGGCGGTCGCGGTCACGGCCGCGGTCGCGGCGGTCGCGGCGGCCGCGGCCCTCGCCGTCGGCCTCGCCCTGGGGCTGCTGCTGCGGCTGCGCGACGGAGGTCTCCGCCTTCGGCTCGGTCTTCGCCTCGGCGACGATCGTGTCGGTGCTGTTCGCGGCCGGGCTGCCCGCCTCGGCGGTGGCGCGGCGACGGCGGCGCTCGGTCGGCGCGTCCTCGCTGGCCGGCTGGCCGGGGATCTCGATCTGCTGCTGGGCCACGGCCTTCTCGGCGGGGGCCTCGGCGGGCTGCTCCGCCTTCTTCTCGGCGTCGTCGCCCGTACGGGCCTTGGAGGTGGCCCGGCGCTTCGGCTTGGTCTCGGTGGCCGACTCGGCCTTGGCGGGGGCCTCCCCGCCGGCCTGCGCCTCCTTGATGACCTCGATCAGCTGGCTCTTGCGCATACGCGCCGTGCCCCTGATGCCGAGGCCGGATGCGACCTGCTGAAGCTCGGCCAGCACCATGCCCTCGAGGCCGGTACCGCGGCGCCGCCGGGAGCCGGCACCGGTGGCAGGCGCGGAGGCGTCCGTGGCGGGCGCGGCAGCGGTCTCCTCGACACGTGCGCCCATCAGATCGGTGGTGTCGCTCACGAAGGGTCCTTCCCTGGAGCGGACGTCGGCCTGTCTGGCTCGGCGACCGGTTGTGCTGTCCGGCTTTCGGTCCTTGCTTGTGTGGACCGTGCCGGGGCGGTGGTCCGCCAAAGCGGCGGAAGAGGATTTCTGATGACGGCGCTTCCTCGACGAGCCGTGGCACCCTGTGTCACGCGGCGTGGTCGCACCAATTCCGGAGCGTGCCCAGCGGCCCGCTCAGTGCCCGCGTACGGCGTACTGCCCAGGTACGACATACGGAACGCTGAGTGACTTGGGAGACTCCCGGAAGAATGTCTGTCCCGGACGGGGACACGAAGCACCTCGCCATGGTGGGGTCGGGTGCAGACTTGAGGTTAACACTACCGGATCCAACAAACATTCCCCCTCTCCAAATCCGGCAACCGTGTGTCAGGTCGCAAGCGGCAGCACGCTCGCTCCCAGTACATCCAGGCTCAGCCGGTTGGCCGCCCAGTCGGCGCCGGCCAGGGCCTGCACCTTGTCGGCGCTGTCGGTGTCGACCAGCGCCATGACGGTGGGTCCGGCGCCGGAGATCACGGCGGGGATCCCGTCGGCGCGCAGCCGCTCCACCAGTGCGGCGCTCTCCGGCATGGCCGGGGCGCGGTACTCCTGGTGCAGACGGTCCTCGGTGGCGGGCAGCAGCAGCTCGGGGCGCCGGGTGAGGGCCTCGACGAGCAGGGCGGCACGGCCCGCGTTGGCGGCGGCATCGACGTGCGGCACGGTGCGCGGGAGCAGTCCGCGCGCCGTCTCGGTCAGGACCGGCTTCCCGGGCACGAAAACCACCGGAACGATGGAATCGGCGGGCTCCATCCTGATCGCCCGGGCGGCGCCGGACTCCATCCAGGAGAGCGTGAAGCCGCCCAGCAGACAGGCCGCGACGTTGTCGGGGTGGCCCTCGATCTCGGTGGCCAGTTCGAGCAGGGCGGCGTCGTCGAGCCTGGTCTCGCCGCCTATGGTCACGGCGCGGGCGGCGACGATGCCGGCGCAGATCGCGGCGGAGGAGGAGCCGAGGCCGCGGCCGTGCGGGATGCGGTTGGCGCACACGATCTCCAGGCCGCGGGGCTGTCCGCCCAGCAGGTCGAAGGCGGTGCGCAGGGAACGTACGAGAAGGTGGCTCTCGTCACGCGGCAGCGTCTCGCTGCCCTCACCCGCGATGTCGATGTGCAGCCCGGAGTCGGCCACCCGGACGACGACGTCGTCGTAGAGCCCCAGCGCGAGGCCCAGGGCGTCGAAGCCCGGACCCAGGTTGGCGCTGGTGGCGGGAACGCGCACCCGGACGGCGGCGGCGCGGAACGCTGGACCGGCCATCGCTCGATGACTCTCCTTGAGCTGCGTGATGGTCGAATGACATTCGATAGGTGACATCCGATAGGTACGTGAAGACCCTCGGGCCGTGGAGACGGCGCGGCACCGCGCCATATGCGGAGGCATATGCAGCGGGCGGGTTCACTACAGCCTATCGAAGGAAGGTTCTGTGGCGACATAGGGCGCACAGGAGGCGCACGATGCGTGTCGTAAGCCCCCTGTGCCCCCTCCGTAGGGAGTGCCCTCGCTCGGCTGCTGCTCAAGTACTCCTCGAGCGCTTCTCGAGTACCGCTGGAGCGGTTCTCTAGGCGAGGCCCAGCCGCTCGGCCGCGGTCGCGGCGTCCACCGGCACGGTGACCGGCTGCGGGGCGCCGGCGACGGCCCAGTCGGGGTCCTTCAGACCGTTGCCGGTGACCGTGCAGACAATGCGCTGGCCCGGGTCGACCTTGCCCTGCTCGGCGGCCTTGAGCAGACCGGCGACGGAGGCGGCGGAGGCGGGCTCCACGAAGACACCCTCCTGCGCGGCCAACAGCCGGTAGGCGCGCAGGATCTCACGGTCCGTCACCTCGTCGATGAGGCCCTCGGACTCGTCCCGGGCCGCGAGCGCGAACTGCCAGGAGGCGGGGTTGCCGATGCGGATCGCGGTGGCGATGGTCGACGGGTCCTTGACGATCTCGCCGCGCACGATCGGGGCGCTGCCGGAGGCCTGGAAACCCCACATCCGGGGGGTCTTGGCGGAGATGCCGTCACCGGCGTACTCCTTGTAGCCCTTCCAGTACGCGGTGATGTTGCCCGCGTTGCCGACCGGCAGGACGTGGATGTCGGGCGCGTCGCCGAGCATGTCCACGATCTCGAAGGCGGCGGTCTTCTGGCCCTCGATGCGCACCGGGTTGACCGAATTGACCAGCGCCACCGGGTAGTTCTCGCTCAGCTCGCGGGCGAGGGTGAGGCAGTCGTCGAAGTTGCCGTCGACCTGGAGGATCTTCGCGCCGTGCACGAGGGCCTGGCCCATCTTGCCGAGCGCGATCTTGCCGCGGGGCACCAGCACGGCGGAGACCATCCCGGCGCGCACGGCGTACGCGGCGGCGGAGGCGGAGGTGTTGCCGGTGGAGGCGCAGATGACGGCCTGCGCGCCCTCCTCCTTGGCCTTGCTGATGGCCATGGTCATACCGCGGTCCTTGAAGGACCCGGTCGGGTTCGCACCCTCCACCTTGAGGTGGACCTCGCAGCCCGTGCGCTCGGAGAGCACCTGCGCGGGCACGAGGGGCGTGCCGCCCTCGCGGAGCGTCACGACCGGCGTGGTGTCGGAGACGGGCAGCCGGTCCCGGTACTCCTCGATGATTCCGCGCCACTGGTGAGTCATTGCTGGTTACTCTCCTTCAACCCGCATGATGCTGGCGACACCCCGCACGGTGTCGAGCTTGCGCAGCGCCTCGACGGTCCCGGACAGGGAGGCGTCGGAGGCCCGGTGGGTGACGACGACGAGGGAGGCCTCGCCGTCCTTGCCCGTCTGCCGAACCGTATCGATGGAAACCCCGTGCTCTGCGAACACGGTGGCGACCTGGGCGAGAACACCCGGTTTGTCGGCGACGTCGAGGCTGATGTGGTAGCGCGTGACGACATCGCCCATCGGCGAGACGGGCAGAGCGGCGTACGCCGACTCGCCGGGCCCCGTTGCCCCGCTGAGCCGGTTGCGGCAGACGGCGACCAGGTCGCCGAGGACCGCGGAGGCCGTAGGCGCGCCGCCGGCGCCGGGCCCGTAGAACATCAGCTGACCGGCCGCGTCGGACTCGACGAAGACGGCGTTGTACGCACCGCGCACGGAGGCGAGCGGGTGGGTCAGGGGAATCATCGCGGGGTGCACGCGTGCGGTGACCGAGCCGCCGTCCTCGGCGCGCTCGCAGATGGCGAGCAGCTTGATGGTGCAGCCCATGTTCTTGGCGGAGGCGAAGTCGGAGGCGGTGACCTCGGTCATGCCCTCGCGGTAGACGTCGTCGAGGCGCACCCGCGAGTGGAAGGCGATCCCGGCGAGGATGGCGGCCTTGGCGGCGGCGTCGAAGCCCTCGACGTCGGCGGTCGGGTCGGCCTCCGCGTACCCCAGGGCGGTGGCCTCGTCGAGGGCCTCCTGGTAGCCCGCCCCCGTGCTGTCCATCTTGTCGAGGATGAAGTTGGTCGTCCCGTTGACGATGCCCATCACCCGGTTGATCTTGTCGCCGGCGAGGGACTCGCGCAGCGGCCGGATCAGCGGGATGGCGCCGGCGACGGCGGCCTCGTAGTAGAGGTCCTTGTCGTTGGCCTCGGCGGCCGCGTGCAGGGCGGCCCCGTCCTGGGCGAGCAGCGCCTTGTTGGCGGAGACCACGGAGGCGCCGTGCTCGAAGGCGGTGGTGATGAGGGTGCGGGCGGGCTCGATACCGCCGATGACCTCGACGACCACGTCGATGTCGCCGCGTTTCACGAGGGCCGTGGCATCGGTGGTGACCAGATTCGGGTCGATGCCCTCACGGACCTTGGAGGGCCGCCGTACCGCGACACCGGCCAGCTCGATCGGGGCGCCGATCCGCTGGGCGAGGTCGTCGGCGTGCGTCGTCATGATGCGCGCCACCTCTGAGCCGACAACCCCACAGCCCAGCAGCGCCACCTTCAGCGGACGCGTACGCATCATCCGACCTCGTTTCCTCATACCGTCTACGGTTGGACCAGTCTCACTCACCGGACGGGAGTTTCTACCCTTCGTCCGGATCGTGAGACATCTATTTCATTCTGTGAGGACCGGAAGACAGGAGATCTTCCGGGCCCTGTTCCGTTGCTCAGCCGACGTCCAGACGCAGGAGGTCCTCCTCCGTCTCCCGGCGGACGATCACCCGGGCCTCGCCGTCGTTCACCGCGACGACGGGCGGCCGGAGCACATGGTTGTAATTGCTCGCCATGGAACGGCAGTAGGCGCCGGTGGCCGGTACGGCGATGAGGTCACCGGGTGCCAGGTCGCCCGGCAGGAACGCGTCCTTGACCACGATGTCCCCGCTCTCGCAGTGCTTGCCGACGACGCGGGCGAGCATCGGCTCGGCCTCGCTCGTCCGCGACACCAGGGCGACGCTGTACTCGGCGTCGTACAGCGCGGTCCGGATGTTGTCGGACATGCCGCCGTCGACGGAGACGTAGGTGCGCAGCCCGTCGAGGGGCTTGATGGTGCCGACCTCGTAGAGCGTGAAGGCGGTGGGCCCGACGATGGCACGCCCGGGCTCGACGGAGATCCGCGGCGTACGCAGCTTGGCGGACTCGCACTCCCGCGTCACGATCTCGGTGAGCGCCTTGGCGATCTCGTGCGGCTCGCGCGGGTCGTCGTCACTGGTGTACGCGATCCCGAGCCCGCCGCCGAGATCGATCTCGGGCAGCTCGACGCCGTGCTCGTCCCGGATGTCCTTGAGCAGCCCGACGACCCGGTGCGCGGCGACCTCGAAGCCGGACATGTCGAAGATCTGCGACCCGATGTGCGAGTGGATGCCGATGAGCTCCAGCCCGTCCAGCTGCAACGCCCGCCGCACGGCCTCCGCCGCCTGCCCCCCGGCCAGCGGAATCCCGAACTTCTGGTCCTCGTGTGCCGTGGCGATGAACTCGTGCGTGTGCGCCTCGACACCGACGGTGATACGGATCTGCACCCGCTGCCGCTTGCCCAGGGACTGCGCGATGTGCGCGACCCGCACGATCTCCTGGAAGGAGTCGAGCACGATCCGCCCCACACCGGCGCGCACCGCCCGCTCGATCTCCTCCGTGGACTTGTTGTTGCCGTGGAAGGCGATCCGCTCGGCGGGCATCCCGGCGGACAGCGCCGTGGCCAGCTCCCCACCGGAACACACGTCCAGGTTGAGCCCCTCCTCGTCCAGCCAGCGCACGACGGCCCGGGACAGGAAGGCCTTGCCGGCGTAGAAGACGTCGGCGTCGTGCCCGAAGGCGGTACGCCACGCACGCGCGCGTGCCCGGAAGTCGGCCTCGTCGAGGATGTAGGCGGGGGTGCCGTGCTGCGCCGCGAGGGTCTTCACATCGACCCCGCCGACGGTGACGACCCCGTCACCGTCACGCGTGACGGTCTGGGCCCACACCTTGGGGTCGAGGGAGTTGAGGTCGGTGGGCGGAGCGGCGTAGTGGCCCTCGGGCAGGACATCGGCGTGCCGGGGCCCGGCGGGGTGTGCGGATCGGCTCATTGCTCTTCTGGCGCTCTCTTCAGAGGTGATCGGGTGCGTCGATGCCGAGCAGGGACAGGCCGCCGGCCAGCACCGTCCCGGTGGCTTCGGCGAGGGCGAGCCGGGCACGGTGGGCGGCCGAGGGTTTCTCGTCGCCGCGGGGCAGCACGGTCGGCAGGTACGGCAGGGCGGCATCGGCGACGGTGACCAGGTGCCGGGCGAGCCGGTCGGGGGCGCGGTGGGTGGCCGCGGCGGTGAGGATGCGGGGGTAGTCGGCGAGGGCGGTGACCAGGGCGCTCGGGGCGTCGGGGACATCGCCGGGTACGGCACCGAACCCCAGCCGCCCGGCCCCACGCCCGACGGCGCGTACCCGGGCGTGCGCGTACCGGACCCGGAACAGCGGGTTGCCCTCCCGCTGCACCAGATGGTCGGCGGTGATCCGGGGCCGGTCGTGGGCGGCGGGATGCAGCAGCGCCCACTGGGCGGCGTCTGGCCCGAGCGGCGCGGGGTCCTCCGGCGCGGGCACGGGCCGCAGGTTCACCGGCTCGCCGTGCTCGACCTCGCCACGGCCGCCCTGGGCGGCGACGATCCGCACCACGGCGTCGGCGACGACTTCGGCCCGGACGTCGTACGGCACCCGAAGCGCGACCACCTGTCCGGCGAGGGCGTCGCCGTGGCCGTAGCCGGGCCCGAGGGCGCGGATGTCCTCGACCAGGGTCGCCGTCGGGGACGCGAGGGGGGTGAGGCTGATGTTGAGGAAGCCGGGTCCGGTGACGACGACGTCACCGACGCCGGCGCAGTTCGAGAGGTGGGGCAGCAGGATCTCGGCCACCCGCAGCGGCGGCTGCCCGGCCGGGCGGGCGAGCTGCAGCGCGACGTTGGTGGCGTAGTCCCCGCACCCACCGGGCCCCGGCGGCGTCACCACGACCCGCTCCGGCACGGTCACGCTGAGCTCCCCCTCGTCCACAGCACGACGCACCGCGCGCAGCACGGTACGGGAGAGCTCGACGGGGGTCACGGGACAAGCGTAGGGGAGGAGGGGGGTGGGTAGGCGAGCCGGTTTGAGGACGGTTCCGGGATGTGGACGGTGCGATCCGGTACGACGACGGGGTTCCCGGCGTCACGGGTAGGCCGGGTTGCCCCCCGCCCTCTCCCCGGACAGCTCCACCGCCCCGGCCACTCCCCCGCCGGCGCGCTGCTCACCACCGCGCCCCCGCGCCATCAACTCTCTTACCGTCCTGATGAGTTCGGCGGGCTCGAAGGGCTTGGCGAGAAAGGCGTCGACGCCGACGTCCAGCCCGGCCTCGACCTCGTACTGCGTACAGGCGCTGACGATGGCGAGCGGAAGATCACGGGTCCGGGGGTCGGCACGAAGCTGGGCGGCCGTCCGCAGCCCGTCCAGCCGGGGCATGACGACATCGAGAGTGATCACGTCGGGCCGCACCCGATGAACGACATCCAGACACTCGGCACCGTCGGCCGCGGTCACGACCTCGAGACCCTCCAGTTCGAGATTGACCCTGATCAGCTGCCGGATGACCTTGTTGTCGTCCACAACAAGCACCCGACCCGACGCCCCTGGCACAACTCGAGAGTAGGTCCGGACCGGCCACCGCGTCCGGGTTTTCCGGACTTCCACCTCCTGCGGGGGAGCGACCCCCAGGAAACCCGTTCATGAACACCCCGGACGAGCTGGTAGTGTTCTGTCCGTCGCCGCGAGCAACAGCTCAACGCCAGACGCCCCCGTAGCTCAGGGGATAGAGCAACGGCCTCCGGAGCCGTGTGCGCAGGTTCGAATCCTGCCGGGGGCACCTTAGATGAGGTGCCTAAAGACCCCGCCGCCAGCGCGTTTGCTGGGTGCGGGGTCTTGTTGTTTGTGCAGGCGGATGCGGCTCGATGCAGTCTCACGACAGTGATCACGTAATGGCCACGTAATGATCTTCATGGGTGTCGGGCCTGCTCAGAAGCCACATGCAGTATCTCGCTCGTTCCGCAGCGGATTGCCGAAAGCTCCTTCGTGTGGCTCCGCCGGGCAGCACGATGGGCGATATGGCCTGGGAATGGATAGCACCCGTCATCACGGGTGCCTCGGGGACTGTGGGCGTGATCTTCACATGGCTGGCAGGTGCGCAGGGGAGATCACACACAGAGCGGATGGTCGGGCAGTCACGTGCAGCGGAACAACGCTCCCAGCTAATGAAGGAGCGGCGGGACGCGTACTTCGCTGCGCTCCGAGTTGCCGATCTGGATCTTCGACGCGTGAAGTACCGAACAGACGAAGAGTCCCTCAAGCTCGAAGAGCTTGAGCACTACTGGAACAAGAGCCGACGCATCGAGATGAGCACGGAAGCGCTGATTGGGCTCCATGCCTTCGGCAGCGACGAAGCGCGAGAGTTCGCGGAAGCGTGGCGGATAGCCGTTGACGCCAAGGACTTGGTCACGATGCAAGATCTCACCGAACGGTTCCGGGTACAGATGCGAGCGGAACTTGCAGGAGAACACGTCCAGCCTCCGTCTCACTGACTGCTCGTTGACCATGCGAACCCCTGTCACTGAGAAGCAGCATGAGGCCCTGGGAACCTCAGGGCCTCATGCTGCTTCCGTTGCCTTCAATCAGTAGGTGCCCGTGCCGGTGTCGGCCTCCTCACCAAGGCCTTTCAGGATCCGGTCGTTCATCTCCGCTTCCTGCCCGTCGATGCACTTCGCGTAGATCTTCAGCAAGACGTCCACGGAATGCCCGGCGCGAGCCGCCACCTCCGGAGCCGGAACCCCCGAGTTGAGCCACTGGGAGACGCCCGCATGCCGTAGGTCGTACGGACGAGCCGCCAGGACGGAGCCGACCTGTTCGGGTGGGAACGCCAAGGCTCGGGCTTGCTTCCACGCGCGCGAGTACGACGAGGCGGCGATCACGTTGCCCCGCTCGCTGGAAAACAGCCGGCCGTCGTCGGCCGTGCCGAACTCCTTGATGTGGTCCTGGAGCATCCGCACGAGCGGGGGCGGTATCGGCACGATGCGTACCTCGCCGTCCGCCCGCTGCTTCAGGCCGCGCCGATCGTGTGCCTCGCCGGAGTCGGTCCACGCCTTACCGGCGGTGGGCCTGGTCTCTGCCAGATCAATCCGGCCCCAGCCCCTTTCCGGAAGCGTGCAGTCCGAGAGTCGCAGTCCGAGCGCCTCACCGGGGCGCATGGCCGCGTAGTACAGGCAGCCGAAGAACGCCCGTAACCGCCGGCCGCTCGCCCGCTCATACCCTCCGACGTACGTGACCGCCGCCATCAACTCCCGCGCCTGCCGGGGGTTGACCACGACCCGACGGTCAACCTCCTGCACCGCTCGCTTCCCCCTCTTACGCCGCACTCGGCTCAGCGGGTTCGAGGGCAGCGCCTCCAGCTCAACCCCGTATTCGAGAACGTTGAAGACCACCGCACGCCGCCGACGGTACGTCTGCGTCGCCGCAGGCTTGCCGTCGAGCTTCCGCGTGAGCGCGTCGATCAGGTCGTGCACCCGGGTGATCTCCTGAAGCTCGGCCACCGGGAGCGACGCCTTCTCGATCCATTTCGCTGCCGCCGCGATCTCCTCGGGCCGTTCGCGCTCCCTCCGGGGCGGAGGCAGGACGTACGAACGCAGTGCCCGCCGCAGATCCGCCGGGGCAGGACGCCCACGGACCGACTTGACCAGCGCGGGCATGACCGTTGCCAGGGCATCCGTCATGCTGTCCCGCTGCTTCGCTGACGCCTCGGGCCACCGGGCATCGAGGTACCTCAGCGCCAGCTCCAACAAGGACAGAGCAGCCTTACCCCCGCGCAAGGAGTCGGGCAGACCGGTCACCGTGTCGAAGGGCTCGCCCTTGTCCGCCGCCCGAAGCAGCTTCGCCCGGAAGCGATCGGCGAGCGCCTTGGTCTTGTGCGACTCGTGGAACGGCTCGCCGTCCACGGACCAGCGGACGAGGTACGTCGGTTTCTTCGCGGAGCGGTTGATGCTGAGCTTCCAGATGACGACCTTGTACGACTTCACGATGCCGCCCCTTCCGCCCGTTCCTCCAACCAGTCGTTGAGCACGTCCCGGCGAACCCGGAGCTCCCCGTTCGGCAGCCGGATGCAGGCCGGGGCGATGCGCAGTTCCCGCCAGCGGTAGAAGGTGCGTCGGGAGATGCCGCCCAGTTCGTCGAGCACCTGCCGAACGGTGAGCAGTTCGGCCGTCTTCGCACGGCTGTCACGCGCCATGACGACCACCGCCCTCCCGCACCGAAGCGGCCAGGAGCTCCCCCGCCGGCGAGTAGCCGCGCCCCGCATAACGCCATTGGCCAACCACGACGGTCGGGACGTCAGCCAGGCCCAGCGACGCCCGTTGCTGCTCCGCACGATGATCGGCACGGGCCTGCCGAAGAGCGGTCAACGTGGTCGAGTAGCGCCGCGATTTGCTGGAGAAGTGGCCGCCGTACCCGAGCATGTGGGCCCAGCGACGAAGCCCGAGCGGCTCGAACTCCGCCAGGCCGCCCAGCCACCAACACGTGCCGATCATGCGCAGCACGTGCGCCCGAACGGGCAGCATGACCATGTCCCGCGCGTCGTAGATCCGGCCGTCCACCGCGCCGGCGGTTTCCGCCCCCTTCGTCGCGTACTTGGCGATGTAGCCCGCCACGGCCCCGGCAGAGGCTGGCCGCTCCCCCGCGTCCCGTCGGTACGAGGTGACGGGCCGTACGTCGACCTGCCCGCCGAATCGCAGCTCCCGCGGACCGACGACGTCCACACCCGGGGCCGTAAGCCGCACCCGACCAGCCACCACCGGAACGGCCTCCGCCAGCAGTGCCGTAGTCGCCCAGCCCGGCGGAGGTGAGTCGGGCCCGTCCGGTCCGTCGAGTCGGATCACACCATGGAAGTGGACCAGGCCCCGCCGCTGATACTCCGCGACCTTCGCGTACGAGAGTCGGGCGACTTCCCCGAACTCCGTACGCGACAGACCAGCCCGCCGGGCAATCTCCCGCCGCAGCTCCAGCCCGAACCGGTGCCAGAGGTGACCGGCGAACGCATGCCAGAGAACGGCACCCGCGTAGTCGTAGCAGCGCGGGCAGAGCGGTTCACCAAGGCGAGGATCGTCGGCCGCGTGGCGCGTACGGCATCCGACCGGCCGCCCGTGCCGGCAGCACTCCCCCAGCCGGCGGGGACGACAGGCCCGTACGAGCCCATCGCGTTCCCGCCGGGTGTGGACCGGCCCAAAGCCGGGAGCGGTGAGCGTGGCGAACACGCACGGGTGCCCGCTCACCGCCTCCGTGACGCTCTTGCCGCCGACGAGTCCGGCCCGCACCAGTTGGTACGTGTCCGCCCGGTACAGCGCCGAGCAGGCCGGGCACACCGTCGCCCGCCGGTTGCCGCATGCGGTGAGCAGGCGACCGCCATAGACGTCCGACCCGTACGAGAGCAGAGCCGCACCCGTGGCAGTGTCGAAGACGGTCGCCGTGCCGACGAGGTGAATCGGGTTGGTACAACCGCCGAGGCGGACGATGTTCCGGCGCCAGGCGGCGAACTCGGGTTCCGAGGCCCTGGCGACCAGGGCGGCAGCACCACCCGGTACGAGGTTCGTGGTCATCGTTGACCACCGCCCCCACCGAAGGCGTGCCGCATCACGGCCGAGATTGCCTCCGGCCGAGTCTTGGCACTGAACCGGAACGTCGGATCCGTGAGCCAGACCGCGGCAGCGTGCGCTGGGCACAGGTGCTGCTCGGTGTCGTCGAGCCCGACGAGGACGACACGTTCGGGTCCCTCGCAGGTCGAGACCTCGGGAACGTCTCCCTTGAGGTCGCAGTCGGGCAGCGGAGATTTGCGCGAATGATGCGCAGTGGACAAAGTGTGAGTGCTCCTTTCACTGCTCACGTGGCGGATGGAGTGGGTTCCTGACGGGGTCGGGTTTGGCGACTTCGCGCCCCGTCGGGAGCCCGTCGTACGGGCGATCACTGCCGTTCCTTGGGCGGGATCGCGATGACGCTGTAGGCGATCGGGCCGAAGTCACGGCGTGCGTCGTAGTAGCCCTCGCCGATGTCCTCGACGGGCGCGCCGAGGAACGCGGCAACATGCTCCGCGCCCTCCCTGCGCGCCGCGGTGTCGGCCGCGTCGACGAAGACGCCGAAGGACGCGTTGCGCGGGACGAGGACGGCGGGGTTGGCGGTGAGGAAGTCCGTCAGCTCCCGAAGGCCAGCGATGAACGCGGCCCGGTCACCGGAGCGGATGACGTACTCGGACACAGGAAGTCCCTTTCTCTTCCCAACGGGTGCTTTCAGAAGCGGAGTTGGCCGAGGAAGCCGTTCACGCCGTCGAGGAAGGCCTGAGCGAACGGCGCGGCCACGGTCTTGGAGAGCAGGAAGCCGAAGGCTCCGCAGAGCAGCGCGTCGGCCCACCGCAGGTACCGGATGCGCAGCAGGAACCAGATCAGCAGGCCCAGCAGGAGAACGGTGGACATGGACACCAGCACGGCAGGCCCCTTTCACGGCGCTTCGACGTGCAGCTCGGACAGGACGGGAGTCAAGTGCGCGTACTCGGCGGCAACGGCTTCCGCCTCCGCCTCGGTGATCAGGTGCGAGCGGGCGCGTTCCCAGCCGTCGCCGGAAGCGAGGACGGCGGTACCGGCCTGTTCCGGTGTGATGGCCTGTGCCGCCTTCAGCGCATCGGGGTTGAGGTCGCCGAGCGCCATTTCGGCTGTTCCGGGGTCGGCCACGCGGTGACAGACCCGGCCGCCGAGCTGCGCTCGCAGGGCGGTGACCCCGGGCCCCAGGTCGGAGCCGACGCGTTGGCCGGCGACGACGAGGAACACCCCCAGTGCCGCACCGAGCTGAGCGAGCCGGATGAGCGCCGTACCGGCCGCCTGCGCTTCGTCCTTCTCGCTGCGGCTCGCGACGAGGAACAGCTCTGCGATCTCGTCAACGATCACGACAACGGGTACGGGACGTTTCTTGTCCGGCAGACCCCAGACGTTTCGCACCCGTGCCGCCCGGCACACGCTCATGCGGTCGAGGGTCAAATCAACGAGCGCGGCCAGCAGCCTGACCGCTTGTTCACGGTTGGTCGCGAGGGCGGACAACCGCGGCTCGTAGAGGGACAGCTCCATGCCGCCCTTGCAGTCGATCCCGACCAAGGCGACATGCTGCGGGGCGAGACCCGCCACGAGCGCGTTGATCAGTGTCGACTTGCCGGAACGGGTGGCCCCCACGATCAGCCAGTGCGGCACGCGCCGCAGGTCGACCACCCACGAGGCCCCGGTCTCCAGCACGCCCACGGCCACCCGGAGCAGATGGCCAGAGCCTCGCTGCTTCGGCACCCGCGGAGCGGCCAACGGATCGGACGCCGACGCGACGATCCGTACAACCCCCGGCTTCCAGGAGGTCACCCGCACCGCGTGAACCTGCCAGTCCTCGGCCATGGCAGGCGCCGCCTTGACGAAGTCCTCGGGTACCTGCCCTGGTAACAGCCGGACCAGCAACACGAAGCCGCCGGCAGTCGGCCGTATGAGACCGCGGTGCGGCACACGCGGCTGTGGCGGAGGCGCCCCGTTGCCGACGAGCCCGGAAACGACCGTAAGCGCCGGTCGCCGGCTCACAGCGAGCCCGCACCCGGCCATCAGCGGCCGCCAGGTCCGCACGACCCGGAAGGCGGCGACCGGAAAGCCGAGTAACAGCCACCAGGCGACGGGATGACGGCGGCGCAGGGCCGGGCCCGCCAGAAGCAGGCCCGACACCAGCACTGCGGCCACCAACAGCACCCAACTCGGCCCGGTCGCACCGGCCGATGTGGTGGTGGAGGCCAGTTTCATCACTGCCCGGCCCCCTTGCCCGCCGGAGCGGGAGCGCTCAGGGGCCGGATCTCCGCCGCACGAAACGCGATCCCGTGCCGCCCCTCGTTCTCCCACGGCGTGGCGACCAGATCCCGCACGGCCACCGGCATGCCGAGCTGCACACCGGTCGGCTCACCGGCCACGCTCACGTTCACGACGTCGGCCGACGCCCCGGCCATCAGGCACAGGCCGACCTGGTACATGGTCTTGCCGGTCTCGCGGTCGACCCGCAACTGACCGGTCTCTCGGTTGGCGACCCGCGGAGCCGGGGGCACGGCGCAGATGATCCCCGTGAACTTCGCGGTGTCGATCGGAAGGCTTGCCACTGTTCGTCGCTCCTCATCTCTGGCACCCGCAGGCCGATCCTGCGGGTTGCTAGACCACCCGTAGTACGGGTGACGCAGACCAGATTGCCGACCCGTAGTACGGGTTGTCAACCGACCTAGCGATACGAGAAACTGCCCACGATCGTGGGCAAGCCGTCCACGGCGACGGACAGCCGCAGAAGCCACCGCCACGGAGGGCCCACATGCCGCCGAAGAACACGCAGCCGAAGTACCGGCAAATCGCCGACTACCTGCGCGATGGCATCCTGGACGGCACCTTCCCGGCCGGCCAACCGCTCCCGTCCGAGGAGGCATTGGCGAAACAGTTCGGCGTGACGCGCCCCACAGTCCGTCAGGGCCTGGCCGAGCTGAGGGCATCGGGTCTCGTCGAGGCCATCATGGGCCGCGGCACCTTCGCCCGCTCCCCCCACAGCCGCCCCGGCCTCACCCGCCCACGGGGCGTACGCCGAGCCTCGGACGGCCGCTACATCGAAGCCGACGGCATCCGCTGGACCGACGCCGAGCCCCCAGTGGCCACTCGGACCGACGCCCCGTTGGCACTGGCGGACCTACTCCGCATCCCACCGGGCGAGCCGATGTTCACGTACGACGCCCTGCAGACGGCAGACAACGGCCACCTCCGCCAACTCCACCGGACGTACGTGCCGTTCTCGGTCCTCGTAGACACCAAGTACGAGGAGGAGGCCCCACCGCCAGCGCCGGAGCTCTACGCCGCCCTCGCTTACTTGGGCCACGAGCTCCACTTCACGGAGTACGTCCGCACCCGCATGCCTCTGCCAGACCAGACCCAGGCCCTCCGACTGGCGGACGGGGTGCCGCTTCTCCATGTCCTACGCGTGACGCTCGCGGCAGCAGACAAGCCCTTGGCCCTGGAGGAGTTCCACCTGCCTGGCGACGAGCTGGAACTGTCGTTCAGGCTGTAGCCGAATCCGACTTGGCTCAGAGTCTCTCTACACAATCAAGACGGCTCGCTCCGCTCCCCGTGCGCAGCCACCTGACGTTAGAGAAGGGGTACGTCGTGGCTGGGGCGGTCGGCTCCACGGCTTTACGGAGCCACTTTGGCGCGAGCCTCGAAGATCATGGCCCCAACGTCGTGCTTTACCGGGCAGCTCCACAGACTGCCCGACGCGCCGCAAGCTTACGGGGCCATGATCACTCGCGCCAAAGCAGCGCCGCCCCAAAGCCGTTCCGCCAACCTTCCGGATCAAGGGAACCCTGACACAGCCGTGATGTATACCCCTCACCTCCCGGCGGCGCCGAGCGTAATCTTGAGGCCAGAACGTCCAGCGAGGAATCCGGGGCATAGTCATGCACCTGAGGGGAGAAGCATGAACTATAAAGGGTCATGGCGACGCCTTTTCGGTAACAGTAGGTCCGCAATCGTCAGCGCGATCGAGGTATATAACAAGCCACGCTTCGATTACCGTGACGAAGTTTTCGTAATTTTGCTAATAAATGCCTGGGAATTGCTATTTAAGGGAATCACTTCGAAATCAGGCAACAGAATTTACTATCCGAAGAAACGCGGAGAACCGTATCGAACACTTACTTGCAGGGATGCCTTCTGGCGAGCCGCCAACTCGGCCCTCTGGCCAAAGTCCATCCCCATGCAGGCCGTGGAAGCAAATGTCGATCTACTGACTACCTATCGCGATAATGCGGTTCACTTCTACAACGAAAAGTCGTTCTCGACTCTGATTTATTCACTCGCTCAGACCTCAATACTGAACTACCGAGACATAGCCACAGCCGTCTTCGGCAAAGACCTAGCTGACGAAATCTCATGGCGCATAATGCCGCTGGGCATCGAAAATCCCGTAGATCCGATCCGTTTCATGAAGAGTGGTTCGGGGGAAGTTCCAAAAAGCCGCGCGGTACAGGACTTTCTGGCGTACCTGAAGGAAAAAAGCGACGCACTTGAGTCTGATGGTATCGACACGGAACGCCTTCTAACAGTCTTCGATGTGTCGCTGCAATCCATCAAAAAGATCGACAAGGCCGATATCGTCGTTGGAGTTACCGCCGAAGAGCTGGCCGATGCCGTTGTAGTCTCCCGTAAGGTGGATCCCAACATATCCCACCCCTATCGACAAAAAGACCTACTCCCCAAACTGAAGCGCCCCACGACTTCTTACGAATGGCAGGCTGTGACGTACATGCATGAAATGCGAGAGGAAGCCAAATATTGCTGGCGCGATAAGGATGCGAATCTCGTCAAATGGTCACCAGAAGCCATCCGATACTTCAACAGTCTCACGGATGACCAAATCAAGAAGGCGAAAGAAGAGTACTCGGCCACTTTCAGGAAGTGACAACCGATAATCCAATTCCCTCGCAGGAGAAAGCGTCAACGGTGACACTTAACATGTCGACCGCTGGCGCTTTAAAATTCTATCTGCAGACCAAGATTAAGATCCCTTTCGAGAAAGGGTCTGCTCCGTTAGGACCCTCAGCACCTTATCGGCGTTACTCAGCGGATAGGCAGCCCAGTTGTGGGCAAGAGACACCGGGATCACTGCATCGTCATATAGGTGTGTCCCCATACGGTCGAGGACCTCGAAGGTGCGTCTAAGAGTCGGAAAGCGAGCGGGGTCGTCAGTCCCTTCCCCACCTTGTTTTGCGTACGCCAGGCCTTCCGCCGGCGGGACGGTTATCACCAAATGCTGACCGTCTGCCGCGTGATAGAAAAATTTGCGCCCATAATAGGTTTCACTGAGGCTCTGCACACGCAGCACCTCTTTCATATAAGCGTCATCAATACGCATATAGGAGCGGGGCGGAATTGGCACGGGACGCTTTGGCTCTGCAACCTCAGCAGCACGTTGGATACCCTTGAAATGTTCGACTGGATAACCGCTTTTGGCGATTCCTAGCAAAAGCGGCGGCTGCTGTCCACGTCGGCGAGATCGACGCCATACCTCCTGCCACGATCCCAAGAGGCCGCGAAACATACGGGCACTGTTGCCGAAAACAGCCAAGTCACCATCGTAAAGAAAGGCGGTCTGATTCAGAAGCCGAGGGTAGCGCCGTTCCAAATCCAGGGCAACGCCCAGCAACACCAAGTGCTCTATGATGTCCCGGACCCTCCCTAGCACCTCACCGTTGGAAGCATCCGGACGAAAATCCTCAAAAACGCGGAAGGTGTCTGTTGCCCAAAGCAGGCATGAGCATGAAGGACACGTTCCGGTACCTTTGAGCGCCGTAGTGAGATTTGCTTTTCGTGCCACCTTCGATTCGTTCAGGTCACACGCTAGATTCGGGCACTTAGGAAGAACCACTTCTCCTCTCGCAGCCGCCGCAGCGTCCTCAGGAAGGCCGTACCGCTGCACCTCACGGATGAGACTGAGTAGAGTGCCACTTTGAACCTCAGTTGTGGCGAAGAGATCGTAGAGCTCGGCCCGGAAGGCTTCCACCGGATCCGCGTATTCCTCATGCTTCAGGAAAGAGCCGGGAAGGAAACCCGAGACAACTGAAGCCTCGGTGGCTTCAGCGATGCGACTTGGGTCAACAAAAGGTCCCGACTGCTTCTGCATATGCTCTAGATCGATAAAGACCCCAGCGATCTGAAGGTAAAGAACGCGCGTGGAAGGATAGCGGTCAAACGCCTCCTCATACTCGTGGTTTGATCCGTCAACTGCCACAACGTAGCGGATCCGAGGGTCAAGGGCCTGATCTAGATCGTCCGCGGCGCCGGTCAGCTTTTCGATTCTGCTGAAGTCCATGTTCGCGTCAGGCCGGTTATAACGGGCCAAGCGCTCACGGATATGTTCGTTGGTGACCGTCGGCAGGTGACCCATACTGGAGGCGGCCTCAAAGGCAAGAGCTCCACCCGGGAGACGTGTGCTGTACGGCATCAGCTACCTAACCTCAAATTCATCAAAGAGCAGAGCGTCCTCCTGGCCGGCCGTAGAGTGACCAGCTCGTGCCCCGCTCTCCCTGGAGAACACTTCATCCGGGTCTGGACAGTCCGAGAAGTCGTCAGCGTCCCCACCAGCTTCGGGGGCGAAGTCATCACTGGCAACGGTAGCGTTGAGCCCGCATTCTCGCCGCACATAATTCACCATGTCTAGGTCGAACTTAGCGATCTGCACCGGAAGCGTGTAGGGGGACGAGTCCGTTCGGAGCCGAACGAAGCCGCGGTCATCAGCCGTCAAGATTTGAGCAGCATAATCGGCGAAGTCATAGTAATTCGAAAGCTTTTTTACTTCACTACTGTTGTTCATGTAGGCACAAACCCAGTTCGCAGTATTGGACAGAATCATTTCGTCAACACTAGAAACTTCTTGGGTTGCGTAGACCATTCCGATCTTGTACTTAGCGGCTTCCTTCGCTAGACGAACGTACGGGTCTTTGTCACCGGCCGCTCGATTGAACTTGTCACGGTCCAAGAGACGGTGCGCCTCTTCGAGGAAGACCTGCATCATCCGGGGAGGCTTACCGTCGCGGAACCGTTCGGAGGCTTTCCCGACCACTACGTTAACGATGCGCTCAGCGCAGGTCTGTAGTACCTGCTCAGAGCCTCGCGAGAGGTCAACAATTACCATTCGTCCGCGAGCAAGATCGGCGTAAATGGCTGGCGCGAAATCAGCTTCGGACTCAGGCGAGTGGTAAGGAAGAAGGGCGCGCAACTCTTTGTATCCGTTAGCGCGACCGGACGTCGCGATCATTCCAACCATTCCATCGATCGCGGAATCACCGTGACCCCCGATTGATTTATCCGCTACCCACATCTTCACGGCCTCAACATCGGCCTTCGGCTTGTGTGCCTCCATAGCCGCCCGGGCGATGATCGGCGCGTACGAACGAAGCTGCCCCGCCGAGACTCTAACGATTGGACCGGAGCTCGTGATGCTAAGCAAAGCCCGAGTTTTCTCGTTGGTAGGCAGATCGCAGGTCCAGCCCCTGGGCGGCTGCAAGCCCGCCAAAAGCAAGATGGCGTAGTACATCGCACGCACGGCCAGCAGTCGATTGTAATCACCCATGCGGCTCTCAGCCTTAGCATGCTCGGGTGACCGTGTTGGGTCGCACGCGAGGAAGTTTTGGATGTACTTACGGTCATCGCCCTTCAGTAGTGCATCGATGAGGCCCCAGCAGCCGTCGATTTGCTCAACGTCGAAGAAGTTCAACGACAACGGTCGGATGTTCCGAGTCCGCTCCTTCGCCGTTGCCCCCAGGCGGTAGATACGTACATTGTCACCGAGCTGGGAGAGTGCGGTGCCATCCTGGCGGTTGGCATAGGCATACTCACCAGCCGGGTCGAAAATAAGCTGCCCAACCCTGACTCCGGTTTTATGGGCATAGAGGTGCACAGCTGCCGCTAGAACCTTCATCGTGTTGGACTTACCAGCCCGGGTCATGCCGAAGACAGCCGTCTTGTGCGCCACGAAATCCTTGGGTCGCACCTTAACCTGAATTTCCGTCGACCTACTCTCCGCACGCGCGGCCCACTCACGCTTGCGAGCCGAGGCGTAGCGCAGGCTGCCAATAACCATGGTCTCCGGCATATTGGGCAACCCGGCGTTCGGTGCGTCGTCCCCACCCTGTTCGTCTTCACGTTCCCCCATGGGGAGCTCCACATGATCGACGACCTTTTGAAGGCTGGACCCGTGCGGCTTGGCGACGACGTAGCCGCCGGCGGCGTAGACCGCATCTACATCCTTGCCGAAGACCAGGTCCCCTGCCTCGTTCTCGACGAAGGTCCCGAGGATGCGACACCGGAAAGCCGCTTGCTGCATGAGGTTCCGAGTGAGCACGTCAGCAGGAGCAGACTCCCGGCCGTCGGTGCGGTAGTGGCTCGTGATGGTGCGATCCGTGTCCTCCGCGCGCAGACGCGTCAGGTCTGCCTGGTTGGGCAGTGTCGTTTCACGCGTGACGCGTAGCAGTACGATCTCGCGGTCCTCGGGAGCAACCTCGGCAGCTTTCTTAGGATCGTCCAAGCCGCGGGGATAGGCGAGAAGCAGGCAGTGCTGGGGAACACCGTGAGCACCATGAAGCCAAGCGTCGTTCGTCAAGACGCTTGCCTCGTGGTAACCGAAGTCGTAGATCCCCCCGATCCTGACCGACTCCGTCAACAGCTCGACCAGAGCCGACTCTTGTGCTCCAGCTCCAGCTCCGAGCTTGACCCCTGCCATGGTTCCCCTCCAGGACACACCCCGGCCAACACCGCACGTTGGCGCGTACAGGCATCATCCTGCCAAACCCCACTGACAGTTGAGGAGCCGTTTCGCTTTTTGCGACTGCCGCCCCAAGAGGTCTAGGCCGTGCTGACGTGCTCCGAAGGAAGCTGCGCGAGGTTAGTGATGATCAACTCTGTGGCGCCACGGCCCTTGTGCCGGTTGCAGTAGAGCAGGTCTGTCTTGTGTAGCTGAGGACTGCTGGCAGAGGTGCTCGCCGCAAGCGAGTCTCCTTGCACAGATGCCCGATACAGCTCGACGATCTCCTCGTGATGGTCGTAGGAGAGCACCCACGGGGCATCCATGGCTGTCAACAGCTTGGCGAGGGACTCATGCTGCGCGCGGCCGAACGCCTTGCGGTAAAGACGCTCCCCCTTCTCCCAGAAGGGGGGATCGAAGTAGTAGAGTCGTTCGGAGCTCTTAAACTCCGTCTCCACCCACTCAACGGTCTTATCTACGCTTGTCGGCCGCACTGCGGCTACGCGTCCATCAGAGGCAAGTTTCCCAATTTGCCGCAGGCGGTGAATTATCTCGTCTTTATAGAATCGGCAGTCAATCTTATAGGCACTCTGCTGTTTCTGACCACCAATAGGCCCTGCTCTACCCTGAAGGATTCCTGAGTAGCTTGTTCGATTCAGGAATAGGCAGGCGTAGGCCTTTTCACGGAGTGTACGTCCTGGGTTTGCCCGAAGTCGATGCCATTCTTCCAGCGTGACGTCCGCTGCTGCGATGTCCTGTACGAGCTGCTCGGTATAAAAGCAGGCTTGGTGCCAAAACGCGTAGACCAACGGATCAAGATCGGCGAGAACCACGGCATCAACTAGCCCCGCCGCGAGGAGGTGCAGGGACACAGCCGCCCCGCCAGCAAAGGGCTCGACGAACAAAGGCAACGGTGACTGTCCGTTCAGCTTCAACAAGTCCACAAAGAAGGGAACGAGTTGACGTTTGCCTCCTGGGTAACGCAGAGGACTATGTAGGTCCGCGTTACGGCTCGGCCGCCGAGGCCGGTCAGTTGACTCGGAGAGGCCCTCCAGGGCCATAGGGAGTTGGAGTGCCTCGGGAGCTGCTGGCCTCCCAGGGTCCGTGGCCAGCTCCACGAGGTCTCCTCTGTGTCGATCTTGGTGCAGGGCAGTCTTGTACCGCACGATGTTATAGGAGTGCAAGCGCCCTTCCAGGAGGAACGGCCCCGGGATCGGCTATGCGCGTGCCCGACAGCTGCTGACGGTGCACGGGGCCGAGTCGGACATAACATGCCGCCACCATGAGTCAGATCACATCTTCCAGGCGGTCGCTGCTCCAGGATCGCTTACATGGTTAGCCCTCGCCCCAGAATACGGAGGCTTGGGCTATTCCCGGGCTGGGTCATGCTTACTCGTCGTCCGCGTAGCCTGACCTGCGGCGCTGCCGTACACATTCACGCCCTCCGGGAGCCGCGTGCATCACGGCAAGCGGATGAACCCTGCCACGTGCTGGTCTGCCGCTTCGTCCGGGCTGCGGCGCTGGGGCGCCGGTCCCGGCCGAGCGGCAGACGAAGGACCGGCGAGCAGGGGAAGGCCCTCACTTCGGCTGCCGGAGGGGACCGCGATGTGCGGGGCCAGCCCGGCCGGTCACAGGAGCCTGCCAGCGCTGTGGCCAACCAGAGCCCCACTGGTAGATACGATCACGCCGCTGACGAACTCCGACGGACCGTGCGAGTCACCGTGGGCGATACAACGGAACTCGTCTCCCCCTCCGCCTCAATGCCCGACACGATCAGTTCGGCCAGCATCAGCGCCACCTCGGGGCGGATGCTGCCGAGGCGTACCAAGCCGTCGCCCGAGACGTTCACGTCGGCCGTGAGGCCGGGGAAGTCCGACTCCAAGCCAAGGGCACTCAGTTGCTCAGCCACAGCGCTGGCGCTGCGTCGAGCCTGTGCCCAGCCGCGGACGTAGGGGACGCCGGGCATCAGGTTCTCCGCACGCTTGGCGACTACGCCCCATCGGTCGGTCATGGTTCAGCCCTCTTTTTCACGAGATTCGGTCGTTTCGTCGCCGCTCTCCCCAAAGCGCTGCAAGCCCGAGGCCAGTGCCAGCCGCAGCAGTTCCGCCAGTCGCTCCGCAGTGGCCGGCGATACGCGCCCGAGTTCGACCAAGCCGTGCCCGAAGGCATTCAACTCAGCCCGTAGATAGGGGAAGTCCTTCTCCAGTCCCGCCCGGATCAAAGCGTCCCTCAGAGCGGTGGTGGCATTACGCGCGGCGTACCAACCGTCGCTGTCCAGCGGTGACCAGGTGGCAGCGTCGTGCCGGTCGGTGGCGTCATCCCGACGCATCGATCGGAGCCCCCTCAATCGCAGAGAAGCCGAAGGTGTCCGCGGCCAGGTAGCGCTCGCCATACCGGTCCACCCGGGCAAGCAACTCGGCGGAGGCAACGAGCATGGTCGCCAGGGCCACCGGACGCAGCGGGTTGGCCATCGGCCGCCGGGTCGGGGCGCGTAGCCACTCGTAACGGTCGCCGCGCAGGGGAATGGGACCGGGGACAACGACCGCCGAGCCGCGGCTTAGGTAGCGGTAAGCGGGTGCAGTGCCCTCTTCCTGTGCGAGGTAGTGGAGGAAAGTCTCCTGGCTCCGCGAGCCCAGGAAGAAGCCCACACGTCGTGCCTTGTGATCGAGGACGGTAGGGCCGAACGGCAACCCCCGGCGGAGCAGTTGGTCGAACGTCTCGACGCCGATCCGCTGGTCCACCGTCACCACGTCGAAGTAGCGGCCGGTCGGCAGCATGTACGGTGCACGGGGGTCGTCGCCCCAGGTAGCGCGGCACCCCACCGGATCGTCAGCCGCCGCGGAGAGCCATTCAATGCCTCTCCTGGTCATCCTCTGCACGTCATCTCACCTCGGTCGGACTCAGTTGCGGCCGCGATGCCGCCCTGTGTCCAGACTCAGGGTCACCACCCTGGCCAGGGCAGATGACGAGAGGTGACGGGGGATGACGCGTCACCCGCGCACGCGTCATCCCCAGTCATGTTGCAACCGTTCACGATCTCCGATTACATGCAGCGCTCAACGATGAGCAGCGCGTACATTCGGTCGTAAGGTCAAGGAGTCACGCGTCCCAGAAGTCGCACCCGTGGGCCCGTGGGGAGGGAACGGTCACGTCTTCGATGGAGCCAACTAGCGTTCGCTTACGGCAAGCCCGTGTGGGTCGAGGCTGGAGTCAGCCGCGGTTGGTGCGCGAACTCCGCCAGGCCGCAACGCGCCGTGGCCACCAACTCCCTTCGGATGCGAGCGTGAAGCGCCGTTTCGCCAGTTGGGAGAACGGGCACAGCACACCAGACGACTTCTACGGTCCGTTGCTCTGCGAGGTGTACGGCCTCAGCGCTGCCGAACTCGGGCTGAGCCACGAAGGCGAGCGGGACACCGGGCTCTTGGACGCCGGCTATCCGGCGAGCCCCGAGGGCGCCATCGAAGCCGTCGGTCAGTTGTGGCGAGCAGATCTCAACCGGTATGAGCCCCTGCTCCAGGCCGAGCCCTCCGAACCGGCCTGGAACGAAGCTTCGCTCCGGTGGTTGGTGGCGCCCGAGCCTGCCGTTCCTCGGCAGCGGCAGAGCGGAATGCGCGTCGGTCTCGGGGATGTAGCCGCTATCAAGACCACCGCCGACATGTTCGCCGACTTAGACGACCGATTCGGCGGCGATCACGCGCGGCACTCGCCCATCCAGTACCTCAGTACCGAAGTGACGCCCCTGCTGCGCGGCCAATACACCGAGCAGGTCGGCCGGGCCCTGTTCTCGACCGTCGCGGAGGCAACACTCCTGGCCGGTTGGATGTCCTACGACGCCTGTCGGCACGGCTTAGCGCAGAGGTATTTCCTCCAAGCCCTCCGGTTGGCCCAGGACGCCAATGACCGCCGGCTCGCCGGAAGCATTCTGTCCGCCATGAGCCATCAGGCGACGTTTCTCGGCCGATACGCGCAGGGCGCGACGCTCGCCCGTGCTGCTCTCATGGGTATCTCTCCCGTGGCCACGCCCACGCTTCGCGCTCAGTTCCACGCCATGGAGGCACGCGCACTTGCCCGGACCGGAGACGTTCGGGCGTGCGAAGCCGCCTTGAGTGCCGCCACGAAGGCACTGGAGAGCCGGAACAACGACGACGAACCTGAGTGGATCAGCTATTTCGACGAGGCCGAGCTTGCCGCAGAGGCGGCCCATTGCTTCCGTGACGTCAACAGCGCCCGGCAGGCCGTCGCCCACGCCGAGAACGCCATGAGCGGCAGCCACGTCCGGAGCGACTTCTTCGCAACCATGGTGCTCGCCGATGCCCACCTACGCGCCGGCGACGTCGAGGAGGCATGTCGCGTGGCACTCGACGCGCTAGACCTGGGCGAGCAGCTCAAATCGGCGCGATGCGTCAGCTACCTTGCCGAGTTCCGGCAGAACCTCGCAGTGGCCAGCAGCAGCGCGGACGTGCAGACGTTTACCGATCAGGTCAGGGAGCACAGGCTGTGGATCGCCTCAGGCGATCATGTCGCTGTCTGAGCGCAGGTCGCCGCGCCTTCAGAACGGGCCCCATTCGTCTCGCCCCTTTCCGGTGCGAAGGGACCGCACCCGACGAGCGAATTCCGCGGCGGCCGAGTCGCTGGTCGTGACCTGGTGGCCGAGCCAGGCGACCATCATCAGTTCACGCAGGTCCGCGAGGGTCTCGTACCCGGGCCAGTTCATCAGGTCGAAGCCGTACCGGTGCACGAACTCCGCGTACTCCGCCTTGGTGTGCCAGCGGTACCGGTCGTAGAACATCGCCGTCTGGATCAGATCCCACTCACGCGGGGCGAGGGCGAAGCCGTCCAGGTCGATGAGCACCGCGTGCCCATCCCGGTGGCGGAGGATGTTCCCGATGCTCGCATCGCCATGGATCATGCCGAAGGGGAGAACGAAGTCCAGCCGGTCGTACTCCTTGGCGAGTCTTGCCGCTCGCTCATCGAGGAACGTCCGGTCCTCATCCGAGATGCCGTCCAGCCCTTCGAGGGAGGCCCCCACCTTGGCCAGCGGATCGAAGTACGGCAGTCCGAGGGACTCGGGCTCTTCGAACCAGTGCAGACGGCGGAGCAAGTCGGCCAACTCGGCGACCGTGCCGTACTCCTCGCGCTCCTGGACGCTCTCCCAGAAGGTGACCACTCGGCCGGCGATGACAAGAGGCTGAGCTGTCGAGGCCGGCACGCGCATGGCCGGGAAGTCCTGGGTCTCCAGCCACCGGGCCACACCCACAGCCCGCTCCATGTCCGCCCGGACCGCCGGATCACGCGCGATGCGGACTATGACGGGTAACGACGTGAGACGGTAGACCGCATTCGAACCGAGGCGCAGCAACTCGGCGCCGCGGGAGTCGAGTCCGGCCGTCGCGCAGGCCTCTTGGAGTACGGGCTCCAGGCCCTCCGCCGTGAACTCCGTACCGCCGCTGTCCGGTCCCCCGCTGCTGCCCGAGATCATGCATCGACCATACGGGCCGGACCCAGCGCCCGACAGGCCGCCCACGTAATAGGGACGTAATGATCTTGCTCAGGCCGCACCCCGGTGGGCTCTCCGTCGCAGGTCAGGCCGCCGGTGCCCTCTCGGCCCCACCTGGCCTCCGGAGCCGTGTGCGCAGGTTCGAATCCTGCCGGGGGCACCCAGGTAGCCGGCATTTGTACAGGTCAGGGTGTCCAGGCCCGTTTCCCTCATCGGGAGACGGGCCTTTGCGATATATGTCGCGATGCTTCCTTCGCGGTCGCCTTCTGTCCATCGTCGACTCAAGCATGCAGGTCGTCCGCCCCATGCGGCGCTCGCAACACCGTCGTTGAGTTTGCGCAGGTGTGAGCCCTCTCCGGCACCCAGAACATGGGAACAGGGCTCTCTACGACGGGCCCGTGCGGCGGGGATCCTGGTCGGCTCCCTGATGCTGCCCTTGCTGTTCAACGAGGCATCGCAGGACTTCCAGGATGGCGGCTCCTTGACGGCGGGCCAGCTCCTCCTTCGGGGCCGCCCACGACGACGTACTCATACCGGACCGTCAAGCCGTCCTGCCGTTGGCGCCCCGGCCTCGTGCGCTCGCTCTGGTCCACGCGCACCTCCCGAATGGCGGAGAGGCCAGGTCCCCGCCCCTCTGCGCGCCAGGCGGGCAAGGGGGGGCGGTCAACTCCTGGCGAGTATCGGAAAGTTCGCCGGGTCACGGCGGTCTGGGGTCTCCATGTGGGTGACATACCGTGCGGCGCACAAATCTGCCAGGCGCACAGCGCCAGTCATGGGAGCAGAGCCCGCGGACATGACCCTCGGCTATCAAAGGAGCGGCGTCAGCACGTGTTCAGAGCCGTCGTCGCCCACCTGCGAGGGCCATTCCCAAGCGATGCGCCGGGCTGCCCTCCGGGGGCGCACCCCGGCCGCCGAGGGGTCGGGTCAACTCCATGATGATGGTGGCGATCAACTCGGCTTCACGCTCCTGCTCTTCCTCGTAGGCAGTGCGCTGGAGCGCCCTGCGGACGACTTCGGGCGACAGATGCGGCATCATCCCCTCCAGTAGTTCACCTCTCATCTCGCCGCCGCGATGCCCCGCCAGGATGTGCCCCACCTCATGCAGGATGATGTGGTCTTGATGGGCTGCACTGGTCTCCTGTTGGTAGAAGATGTAATCAGTCGTACCGGTGGCCATCCACAGCCCTGATGGACCGTGCGTGGGGAATCGGTGGGCGAGCAGGCAGATGGGGCGGCCTCGATGGTTCCCAAGGTGTCCGCAAAGCCTTCTCACATCCACGGGAGAGCGAACCCCGAGAACTCGAAGTTCACGCTTGCACCACCGACGTAACCGTCGTTCCACCACTCGAATCCCTTCACGCCTGACACCGACATCGATCATGTAACAATGAGGCAGGGGCATGGACCAGGAGAGTTTAGGCCACGATCGGTGTCGAAGATCACCTTGAATAAATCATTCGAGATCTCGAACGCATTCAACGAGTCCACAGCCCGCCTGGATTTTTTCGGCGGGTATTCCGACAGCCCAGTAAGCTGCACAGCGCATCCGGTAGCACCGAAGAACTGACTTCGGTTTCAGTTTTTCATGCGTCGTTTCCGCTTCTCGTCGTTGAAGAAGTACACCGGAGCTCCGAGTGAATCCTTGATCGAGGCGCATGCGGGAAGGGCCGCCCCTTCTTCCCCTGTTTACCCGGAAGTCTTGGATAAGTTCCCGGAACCGAGCTGTATTACGGCGGATGTGATAGTGATCGAGCACTGCCGGATCAGGGACAGCGAGGACATCGAGTGCAGATTCACCGCGCCGTCTGAGGCATCTCCGATTGCAACGACGCTTCCGTGCCACGAGCCCGGTGGAGCAGACCTGCAACTCCGGCCGTGAGTGTCCACACGAGAAGAGGCAGGGCGGCCACGCGCTCCATGCCTCCTATGCCGAGTCCGAGATAGCGCTGGGACAAGAACAGCGACAGAGCAGTGAGCGCAAGGGCTCCCAACAGGCCAGTCGCCCACCGGAGCCCGGTCCCGACCTCACGCGACAGGCCGGCGCCCGCCGTCAGAAGGCCGATGTTGCCAAGGCCCATGATGAGCATTGCCCCCAAAACATGCTGGTTCTCGTAGACGTCGGCAGGGGCGAGCCCGGCCACGACGAATCCGACGCCGGCGCTCGTGAGGAGAGCCCGTGTCACCGTCGCAGTCCGGTTTGTGCGCCAGAGGGAGCCGCCGCAGGCGACGCCGACGGCGAGGAGCACACCCAGGAGAACGAACGAGAAGTTCATCAAGTCGTGTGCTGGCGAGCAGACGTACCTTGGTCGGGGTTGCGTCTGCGTGGTGCAGTACACGTTGCCGAGGTCGCTGATGTTGTTCCGTGCCCAGCTGTACGGTGTCGACCAGGAGACCTCGACGACCGCGTGCGCCCCGAAGAACTGCACGACGCCTACGATCCACGCGAGGCAGCCGATCCGGTACTTCAAGTACCTCTCCTCTTTCCTCTGGCATTGGGCCATTTCCCCCTATGGACAGTCCCGGCCCAGCCACCGCGGGGGATCGGTTCATGGCTGAGCCGGGACGACTCATCTCGACCAGCGGTCTTCTGCTGCCAGACCACGAGGCCGAGCGTCTTCAGGCATGCCGTCGAAGGTGGGAAGTCGGCGGTTTCGGCGGCGTGCCACCAATTGGGCCACCAGCACTCCCATAGCGATGAGCATGGACACCGCGGGCCCGACGGCGATGACCGTGTATTCGTTCGCTGAGATGCTCCCACCGAAGTATCCGATTCCCACGACGCACGCGACGAACAAGGCTTCCGCTGTGCACATCGCGGCGGCGTAGCGCCACATGGCAAAGCGGGTGAGACCCGCCATAAGGCCTGCGAACAGTCGCCCTCCGGGGACGAATCGAACACCGATCAGAACTGCGACGCCATGGCGTCCTGCGTGACGTGAGGCCCGCTGGACGGTTGTATCCCGGCGCCGGTGCCGGGAGAGCCTGCTCAGCAGCCTCGGACTTCCGCGACGACCGATTGCGTACACGAGCAGGTCGCCGACGAAGGCTCCCGTGAGCGGAATTGCCACGACCAGTACGAGGTTCAGACGGCCCGTTGCGGCGAAGGCCCCTGCCGCGGCCAGTGGGGCGGAGTTGGGGACCAGTGGCAGGACGGTGATGGCTGCCAGAAAGGGATAGATCCACAGCGAGTCGCCCATGTGGTTACGACGTGGCGCGGCGTGCCGCGCCCGACAGGAAGACAGCGGCGAGCATCACGGCCACACTCACGATCAGGAACGTCGGTGACATGCCGGCCGGAGTGCCGTCGTCGGCCCGGATCGCGCCCATGAAGTCGACGGGTGCGATGCCGTTGACCGTTCCGTACCAGAGGGGCAGATAGGCGAACTGGAAGAGGCGGTGGGTCCGGCTGAGGGTTCCGAGGACGAGCGCGAAGGACGGGATGAAGAGCGCCCCGAGGAACCAGTGGACGAGGCCCTGGGTGTCGGATCCGGTGACCATGCGCACCGCCGGGCCGATGCCGGCGATGACCGTGAGCAGGAAGCCTGCTCCCCATTCCGCCGCCATTCGGCTGCGCGCGGAGGGATAGGCGCCCAGGATTGCTTCCACTCCGTACTCATGGCGCTGGGTGCCGAGACGGGACCAGATGAGCACCGGCCAGATCCAGGCCAGCGGGAGCAGGAACCGCGTGACGCCGGTCGCGGGCGTGACCATCTGGGCGACGAGCGTGAGGGCAAGGACTCCGGCCCACCACCACAAGGGCGTTCCCTGAATGAGGATGCGGACCTCTCCGAACAGCAGGCGCAGCGCGGGATTGCCGTACTTCACTGAAGCGCGGGGCAGGTTGGTGAACCCGGCGGAGCGCTCCTCCGTGCGGTCGTCCTGCATGATCACAGCGGGGGTTGTCGACCTTTCCGGCGCTACACCTCTGTCCGAGCCGGGGACCGCGAGGCCGCCTGCCCGGGCCGGGTCGAAACGGGGGAACCAGAGAGCGGGAAGCAGCGCGAGCGCCACGGCGATCATGACAAGGGCATACCGGCTGAGAAGAAACGCGGGACTCGGGTCGAAGCCGTGCCACACGAAGGTCTTCAGAGGCTTGTCGATCAGTGTCAGGCCCAGGCTAAAATCTCCGACCTTGTCAGGGTCGATGCCCTGCGCCTTCATGCTCGCGCTCAGCGACTGGACGACACTGTGGACCCCGATACCGCCGAGCGGGGCGTTGGGTGACTGACCGCCGATCGCGATGAACGCCCAGATGAAGAACCACAGGACGTTGCCGAGCCCCGCCCTCAGCAGCGGAATCGCCTCGAAGAGAAGCGCTGCGGCTGCGGTGAACGCCATCAATGGCAGAGCGATGGTCACGAACGGGCTCAGCAACTCGACGGGGTTGACCGTCATGGCTTCCCCGCGCGCCAGTTGCATCACCACCGCGGTGACCACGAGAACACCCAGCATGGAGGCCAGCACCAGCACACTGCTGAGGAATTTGGCGAGGAGATAGGCCCACGTCCGCAACGGTGTCGCTGCCAGGAGTCTGCCCACACCGGTGCTCTCGTCGCGCGAGATCGCGTTGCGTACGACGTAGAAGCCGCCCAGCGAGAGCCAGACCGTTCCGGCCAGCGCGACGACCATGCCGATGTACGCGCTGTTGTAGGTGCCCCGGTAGGCACCCACCTGCATGACCACCCAGCCTGATTCCTCGGCGGGCGTGGCGAGGTAGCCCAGTCCGACGGCGGCGATCAGGATGACGGCGTATGCCGGTCGGCGCACCCGGTCCCAGAAGTCGCCGATGGCGAGCCTGACGAGTGTCTCCAGCATCACTGCCATCCCGTGGGCTCGGAGGGCGCGGCCAGCGGTTCGGACGGTCGCACAACGGCCTGGTTCACGATGGCCAGGTAGGCGTCCTCGAGGTCGGGCTCGACCCGCTCGGCGGTGGCGTACGGCGGTACGTGCGTCAGGAGTCGTACGCGAACTCCGCTCGAGGTGCGGATCATCCTGCTGACGATCTGCCGCTTTTGGATGACGGGGACGTCCGCGGGGTCGACGAGGACCTCCCACACCCGGTCTTCGACCGCTGCCAGGAGCTCTTCGGGGGACCCCCGGCGCAGGAGTCGTCCGCCGGCGACGACCGCGATGTCGGAGGCTACGGACTCGACGTCGGAGACGATGTGGGTGGAGAGCATGACGACCCGGTCCGCGGCGAGGTCGCTCAGCAGGTTCCGGAAACGGACGCGTTCTTCGGGGTCGAGTCCTGCGGTGGGCTCGTCCACGATGATGACCTTCGGGTTGGCGAGCAGTGCCTGGGCGATGCCCACCCGCCGCATCATGCCGCCGGAGTACTTACCGAGGGGGCGCTTGACCGCCTCGGTGAGGTTGACCAGTTCCAGCAGTTCGTCGATGCGGGCGCGAGCCGAGCGGGCAGAAAGGCCCTTGGCGGCCGCGAGGTAGGAGAGGAACTCCCGCGAGGTGAGGTTCGGGTACACGCCGAAGTCCTGCGGGAGATAGCCGAGGGTTCGGCGCAGCACGTCGGGTTTGGCCACCACATCGGTGCCGTCGAACAGGACCTGGCCGCTGGTCGGCCGGGTCACGGTCGAGGCGATCCGCATGAGTGAGGACTTACCGGCTCCGTTCGGGCCGAGCAGACCGAGCATCCCGGTCTCCAGCCGCATCGTCATCCCGTCCACGGCTCGCTTGCCGCCCCGGTAGACCTTGGTGATGTCGACGAGTTCCAGCATGATCGCGGCCCCCTACGCCCCGAAGTTCCGGGCATCGACCAGCGGCGCCAGAGCAGCTGTCTGTGTGCCCTTCAGCTTCGTCTCACGACCATTGCGCAGGACCTTCACCGACTTCGGCACCTCGACACGGAAGCGCACATCACAGTTGGCGAACCGCTCGCAGCCCGCCTGCAGGTCCAGGGTGCCGTCGTCGAGCTTCCAGCTGGAATGCGGCTTGGCCCCGGGCTCAACGTCGAACCACCGGGTGACCTCCACGTCCTCGCGATCGCTTGCGACAAGGTCGGTGGGGATGCCGTGAGACCGGACGTTGAGTGTCTTCCCGTCGAACGAGAAGGTCTTCTTCTCAGGTGTCGCGTCGTCGGCATCGGCGCAGCCGGTGAGAACGACCAACGAGGTCAGGGCCGCGGCGGCCAGGACGCTCCTTGTCAGACGGCGAGTGAACACGCTTACCTCCGGATAGCTCAGTAGACCTCTTCAGCATGGTTTTCCTGAGCCCGGCGGACATCTGCCGTTCGGCAGATATCCGGCGGCCAGTCAGCGATCCGCGCTCGTCCGGGTCGGCGTGCGCAGCGGCAACGTCCCCGTGACCTGCCAGCCGTCGCCGGCGGGGCCAGCCGTGAGGGCCCCGCCGAGTGTCTTGAACCGCTCGTCCAGCCCGACCAGCCCAGTGCCGCCGCCCTTGCGGTCCGGCAGCAGCGGCTTGCCACTGCTTCGGTCATTCACGACGCAGACCCGCAGCAGGCTCTCGTCCGCCCGCTCGACGGTCACGGTGACCAGACGGGCCGAGACAGCGTGGCGCCGGACGTTGGTCAAGGACTCCAGCACCAGGCTGTACGCAGTCTCGTCGATCTCCCGGGGCAGAGTGCCGACCAGGACCTCGTCGAGGTTGAGTTCGGTGGTGACCGAGTTGGACTCGGCGAATCTGCGAACCAGGTCCGAGACATCCGCCAGCCCGTACAGCCGGGTCGTCGGCTGAGCGGGCTCCTGTCCCGGCGGGGCGTCCTGTTCGGCCTCCGCCTCGCGCAGCGTCTGTAGGGTGCGGTCCATCGAGTCGAGGGCGCGCAGGCCCGCCTGCTCCACCCGGGTCAGCAGCGCCTGGTGCTGTTCCGGTTCGTACGCCGACACTTGGGCGGCCTGTACCTCGAGCACCATGCCCGTCACCTCGTGGGCGACGAAGTCGTGCAGGACTCTGGCCATGTGGAGGCGCTGTTCGCGGCGGGCCTGAAGTACCGCCCGCCGTCGGCGGTTGTCCGTGGACCTCAGATAGCCGCCGATGCCGGCGGCGCAGGCCACCGGCACGAGCGTGACGAGCACCATGGTCAACGACCCGGTGGCCCCCGACTCCGGATTGCGCAGGGTGAAGCGCAGCGGTAGGGCAGCCGTCGTGAGGATGGCCAGCAGCGCGGTGGGGAGGAGATGGCGGGGCTGCGACCGTCGAATGAGACGCGCGGTGAGGATGAGCAGCCCGGCGAACTCGAAGGGCATCCACAAGAGGGTCAGGCCCTGCTTGCCGACGTACACGAGGTCCGTGAGGAGGGAGACCGCCATGACCGCCAGCGCGGCCGCGTTCTCGGTGATCCTTCCCCACGGCCACCGCAGGAGCGGCACCGACACCGCAAGCAGGGCCGATACGGCGAGGAGCAGCGCGATGGGCGGGCCGAGCAGGGCCGGCAGCCCCAGGCAGACGACCGCTGTTCCGATGCATAAGCTCCGCCAACGTCCCAGTGCCGCGCTGCTCGTCGTCATGGTCATCAGCCTACGCAGAGACCTTCGTCGAGGTCGTCTTCGGTGGTCGGCGCCGAGCCCAGCGGCGTACCGCCGGCTGTTCGACACAGACGTTCAGCACCCAGGCCAGCGCCAGGGAGACCATGAAGGCGCCGGACAGGAAGGCGAGGCCTCCGACAGGCGCCCAGGCATCTCCCTTGGGTATTCCGCCGTCCATGGTGTAACCAAGCATCAGATGGCCGAATTTCAGCACGGGGCCGTGGAGCAGGTAGAAGGCGAAGGTGAGTTCACCGAGTCGGACCATGGGGCCGCCGGTGAGGCAGGTGCGGCGGCCCGCCACGTCGGCCACGGCCAGCGAAGCGGTCAGCAGGGCCACGGGCACCGCGATGAGGGCGGCGTACCGGTAGAGGTAGGGCAGTTGCTGGGCGGTCACGTAGACCGCCACCAGCAGGGCTGCGGCGGGCAGCGGGCGCAAGCCTATCCAACGGCCGGTGAGGACGACACGTGCCATCAGCATGCCGAGTACGCATTCCAGCATGCGGGTGAGCGGGAAGAAGTACACGAACCAGTACCGGCTCTCCGACGTGTTCCACAGCGGGGTGGGCGGAGTGTCCGGCAGGAAGACATTGGCGGCCACCGGAATCAACGCGATGACCACGGCGACGCCGCCTACGGCGAACCAGAGCCGCTCCGGCCTGATCCGGCGCACCAACGGCAGCAACAGCGGAAAGAGGGCGTAGAAACCGATGTCCACGGACAGCGACCACGTCGCGCTGTTGCCGACGTCGGTGAATTCGGGCGAGGGGAACCAGGACTGGACGAGCAGCAGCTGGGTCATCAGCGGGAACACCCGCGGCAGCTCGGTCAGTGACGCGATCAGGACGACGGTGAAAGCCAGCGCGACGATGTGGTTGGGGAAGACCCTGACAACGCGTCGGCGCCAGAAGGAGCGGGCTGTGTCATTATCGCGCCAGGTCCACGTGAGAACGAATCCCGAGAGGACGAAGAAGTACGAAACCGCGGTCTGCCCCGTGGTTCCCACACCCTCCAGGTAATTCAGGCTCCAGTCGTAGGACTTGAAGACGATCTCGAATGATCCGTGGACGATGAAGACCAGAACCATGCCGATGACCCGCAGGCTGGTCAGAGAATTGAGCTGAGGACGTCTTTCACGAAACTGGGCGGATATGTCTTCGTCGACCATGATGCCTCTTCCGGGTGTGACCATGTAGGGCTAACATTTCGTGGCGTATCCCATCTCCCATGCCCGCACGGCGATTCCGACACGGTTCCGCACGCCGAGTTTCCGCTGAATGCTGGCGACATGCGTCTTGACCGTGCCCGGCGAAATGAACATCTCCGATGCGATATCGGCGTTGGTGAGCCCTTCGGCGACCTTTCCAGCGATCTCGATCTCCCTCTTGGTGAGGGGGTCGATGAGGGTTTCACGCCCGGTGGCCGCACCGACACCGGGCCCGTTACCGGTGACGTGCCTGAGCAGCCGTACCGTGACGGACGGGCTGATCAGACTGTCACCGGCAACCGCCGCCCGCACGGCCTCCACGAGCAGCGTGGGTCCGGAACGCTTGAGCAGAAAGCCCGAAGCGCCATAACGCAGTGCCGGATACACGTACTCGTCCAAGTCGAAGGTCGTCACGATGACGACCTTGCCTTCGAAGCCGGCCGTGGGGGAGAGCAGGTTACGGGTGACTTCCAGCCCGTCCATGCGCGGCATCCGGACGTCCAGGAGCGCGACGTCGGGGCGCAGACGCTGGGCTGTCTCAAGGGCATCCGCGCCATTGGCGGCCTCACCGATCACCTCTATGTCCGCCTGGCTCTCGAGGATGCGCCGCATACCTCGGCGAACCATCTCCTGATCGTCAGCGATGAGCACACGAATCGTCACGGTGGGCCATTCTTACAGCCGATGGGCGGTGGGATTCCGCGGATATGAAGGGGGACCTGCTAGTTCTCGGCCATCCTTTCGGCCAGACGCCGAGGCCTCATGTCGGTCCAGTGCTCGTTGACGTAGGCGAGTGCCGACTGACGGTCCGTCGCCTCCAGGACGACGAGCCATCCGGCGGGAACGTCGGCGAAGGACGGCCACAGGGAGTGCTGGCCCTCGTCGTTGGCCAGGACCAGGAAGGTGCCGTCCGGATCGTCGAACGGGTTGGTGCTCACGATGTCTCCTCCTTGGGATCGAGCGGGAACTCGGGGTCAGGCAGCAGGAACGCGAACGGCCTGGGGCTGCGCGAACCTGCGTGCGTCAGGGGTTCGGCTGTCGAGCAGGGCCACGCCGAGCGGGGTGAGGGTGTGCAGCGCGGTGTTCCTGCTTCTCGTCGTCATGATCAGGCCGGCCCGGCGCAGTATGGAGGCATGCTTGCTCGCCCCTGCCAGCGAGAGGTTGAGCCGTTTCGCCAGCTCACTGGTGGTGCAGCTTTCGGTCAACACCTGAAGAGCGGCGGCCCGGGTGTGTCCCACGAGCGCGCCGAGAGCCTCAGCGTCCCCGGCACACTGCCTGCTGAACTCCGCTTTGGCCGGATTGTTGACCGGGAAGAGCACCGCCGGTCGTCCGTTCGGACCTGTCGCCTCCACGAACAGACAGGTCTGTTCGGGCAAGAAGAACGAGGGGCTGAGCACCAGTCCGCGGCCGGCCAGGTAGACATCCCGTTCCGGGCCACGGTGGAGTTCCAGGACCGGAGCATTCCAGCGCAGTCTCGGGTGCAGACTGCCGAGCAGTCGTTCCGCGCCCGAGGCGATCATGATGCGTCCGCTTGCGTCACGGATTGCCTCCAGCATGGTGCGCACCTGCGCCCAGTAGGGGCGCACCGCCGCATGGCTGAAGTCGGCCAGCGTGGACATCATGGCGGCTTGGCGGGAGTTGGCCGGGCGTGGGCCCGTGTCCGCAGGTCGCTCGCCACAGTGGACGAGGTTCACCAGCTCATCGATCGATTCGTTGCTGCGCGCCAGGACCTCGAAGGCCGCAGAGCGCTGCCCGAGTTCGACCCGCAATTGTCGGCGCCAGCCGTGGAACGTGACATTGCCGCTGTCGGCGAACAGCCGGAGCGCGAGCGCACTTTCGGTCAGTAGTCCGAGACCGGCTGGCATGTGCAGCCGAGCGAGGTCCTCGGCGGTGAAGTGGATCCTCAGCATGTGTCACTCCCCGAGGAGGGGCAGCAGGCGCCCTCCCTTGAGCGTCTCTGCGTACGAGAAGACATGACCGGCGCCGACCTCGACCGGTCTCAGCCCGGTGAAGTCCTCGTCAAGGGCATCAAGGAACTCGAGTTCGGCCTTGCCGCTCCAGATGTTGTCGAACTCCACGTCGGTCACCTCCGAGGCGGCCAGCGGAGCGGGCCGCTCGATCGGAGTTGTCCAGGCCGGGGTGACGAGGCTGTGGACGAGCGGGACCGTGTGCAGGGCCGGCGGTTCCTGTGCGGGGCCGGTCAGGGTCACGGTGGCCTCGACGACGCGTTGGCCGTGCACCGAGAGGTTCCCGGCGAACAGGCCGCCTTCGGCCCGGCGCGAGCCGGCCCGGCCCGCCAGCCCGTGCCGGGTCTGATGGACGGCGCCGTACTGCTTGGGCATGCCCTGCACCCAGCCACGCACGAGCGGCACTGCCTGGTCGACCCAGGCGTACGGGCACCGCGCCATGGCGGCCCCGTCGTAGGCGCAGCCGAGGAGGATCAGGAACTCGGAGAACTGGCTGCGGGACGGGTCGGACAGTTGTTCGCCCGAGTCGGAGCACCACTGCCATGCAGCGAAGACGGCCGCGGCGGCGCCGGGGTCGGCACCGAGGGTGAGCCCGGGCGGCAGGAAACCCGCGGCCGCCGCCGGGTCGACGCGGTAGTCGACCATGATGACGTCGCCCGAGAAGTGCCAGGGCGGTGGAGTGAGCATGGCGGAACGGCCTGATGGCGACAGAGGCAGGCTGTAGCCGTGCGGGCCCGCGCCGTCGGAGTGAGAGGCGATGGCCTGATGTGGGGCAGGAGACATCAACGGTTCCCGTTTCCGTGTCGGTTTCGTGCGGGGAATGGGGCGGGTGCGGGCGAGCGGGTGCCAGGGTGGCTGGGTCCGTTGCCCGGTCAGACGGTCCACGCTGCGGCGAGGCGGTGTGCCGCCTCGGTCAGCACGGCGGGCGGGTTGAAGCTGTACGCAAGCCGCAGTCGGGGCTGGTGACCGGTGCCGAACCGGGACCCGGGCGCGAGCCGTACCCCGGCCGTCTCGGCGGCGGCGGTGTACGTCTCTTCCCTGACCTCGGGCGTGCCTGCGGGTCCGAGCCACAGGAAGAACCCGCCGCCGGGCACCTGGCAGGCGAACCGCTCGCCCAGGAGGGCACACAGTGGTCCTGCCAGCGCGTCCCGGCGCTTGCCCAACTCTTCCCGTGTCAGGGCCAGATGGCGGTGGTAGTCCCCGCCGCGCAGGACGGTGGCGACCGCCAGGGACGTGGTGTGGTTCAGGGAACCGCCGCTCACGAGCATGCCGTGCTCGCCGAGCCATGCCACCAGGGCGGGTTCACCGAGCAGCCAGCCGAGCCGTAGCCCGGGAGCGAGTGTCTTGGCGAAGGTACCTAGGCGCAGCACCCCCTGGTAGCCGGCCAGCGCGGCGAACGACGGAGGGACGGGCTCCTCGGTGTCGAGGGCAAGTTCGGCGTAGGCGTCGTCCTCGATCACCATCACCTCGTACTCCCGAGCGACGTCGAGCAGTTCTCTTCTGCGGGTGAGCGGGACGACGATGCCGGTCGGATTGTGGAAGGTGGGGTTGACGTAGACGAAGGCCACGCGCCGCCTCGCCGCGCGCTCGGTGCGCACAGCCTCGCGCAGGGACTCGGGGTCTGTGCCCAGACCGTCCATCGCCACCGGGCGCACGCGCAGCCCACAGTCGCTGAAGATCCGCCGCGCCAGGTCATAGGAGTACTGGTCGGTGATCACCGTGTCGCCGGGTCGTCCCAGCAGGCCGGACAGGAAGTGCAGGGCCTGGGATGTGCCGGCGGTCAGCAGTACCTGATCTGGTCCGCAGGGGTGTCCGTCGGCGAGTGTGGCCCGCTCCGCCAGTGCCTCGCGCAACGACAGCGCACCCGTGTTGTGGCCGTAGGCCAGCGCGGCCGGTCCGTATTCGTCGAGGGCCCGCTGGTAGGCAGCGCGCAGCAGACCGACTGGCAGCAGTGCGGGGGCGGGGTAACCGGGGCCCAGGTCGATCAGGCCCGGCGGTGGGACATGCTGGACGATCCCCGGCCGCCAGTGCCGCAGGGCTGGCCCGCGGTCCGCCACCTCGTGTCTGACGGGCGCTGCGGTGCCGAACGTCATCGACGCGACTCCAGCGCGGCGCGCAACATACGGACCGCACGTCCGAGGGGCTCCGCGGGACGAGCGAGCGCGATGCGGAAGCTGTCGTCCCCTTCCTGCGGGTTCGCCCAGTGGAACTTGCGGCAGGGCAGAACATAGACGTTCTTGCCGCGCAGCTCGGTCCAGACCTCCGATGCCGAGCCGTCGTGCAGGCGGACACGCTCCACGCTCACACGGATGTCGTCGCCGAGGCAGGTTATCCCCTCGACCCCGGTCAATCCGTCCCGCACGATGCCGCGGTTTCGGGCGATGAACTCGTGCAGATCGGCGAAACCGCCGGTGGCGGCGTCCTCGGCGAAGCTACGGATCAGGGTGAGGATCATCGGGGAGACGCCGAGCAGAATGTCGGAGTAGATCAGGTCGACCGGCAACCCGAGGTTGTCCGAGTACACGAGAAAGCCGGCCTTGAGGTCGAGAGTCGGCCACAGCTTGCCGGTGTCCTCGATCACCACCCAGCGGCAGCCGCTGGCGGTCAGGACCTCGTAGTGGTCGTACTGGGCGCGCAGGTCGAAGCCTCGGAAGGAGGTGTCCAGGCACAGGACCACGTCGTGCTCGGCGCACTGTTGGGCCAGCCGGGCCAGGTTCTCTTGGGAGAGCACGAGGCCGGTGGGGTTGTTCGGGGTGGTGACGAAGACCGCGCCCACCGACGTGAGAAACTCGGGGTCCAGATCGCCGGAGTGCAGCGGTTCCTCGTCCAGGCGGACCAGTCGCAGGCCGCAGCCGCGCAGGATGTCCGGGATGTTGTCGAAGGTCGGGTGGACCAGCGCGATGGCGTCGATGGAGGTCGCCAGGGTACGGGCGAGGATCTCCATGGCCACGGACGACGCGTAGCAGCTCAGCACGCGACCGCTGCCCGACAGATACCTGTGCTGGCCGAGTGAGTGGAAGAAGGCTTCGTGGGCTTCGTTCTCCAGTTCCTCCACGGGTCGCTCCGCGCTCTCCTCGAAGAGGGCGGGCAGCTCGTTGATGATCTTCTCCTGGGTCGGAGTCAGCCCCTGTCGGGCATGGCCGTCGGCCAGGTTGAGTTCACTGTTGATGGCCATGAACTCCAGCTGGGTGAGGTTTTCCTCGCCCCGGCCGTGCATGATCGGCCGGTTGCCTATCTCGGGTGCAGCAGTCACAACAACCTCGCGTGAAGTGGGGGAAGGTGGGCGTGCGTCGGGTCTCGACGGCGGTGCCGTTCAGTGGATGACGCGGGATTCCGCGTCGAGCCGTGCCCCGCGGGAGGGACGCAGATCCCGGGCGATGTTCAGCCGGCGCAGCCAGCGATCCGTGCCGTCGAAGCGGGCGCGGAAGGGCTTGCGTCCGTGGACGGCCCGGAAGTTGTCGAGGAAGCAGATGTCGCCGGGCCTGAGCACCACGTCAGTGAGGGCGGCGTCGACGGCGTCGCACAGGGTGTCGAGCGCGCGTTGCTCCTCCTCGCCCTGGCTGCCGGCCATGTAGTGGGGGTCGACGCACAGGTACGGGTCCTCGGTGTCGCCGAACAGCACAGCGACGGGCGTGGGATCGGCCAGGGCCCGCTCCACGCGCTCCCGGCTGCGCATGAGCAGTTCGGCACTGCGGCCGGTGGCGGCGAGGGACTCACCGGTCAGCCGGTGGGCGTCGTCCGGTCGGATGACGAAGCGCTCCTGCCAGAGCAGGGCGCGCAGGTCGTCGCCGATGCGGATGTCGGCGAGGTCGGCGACGGTCGTCTCCACACCGTCCGGATTGCGCAGGCACATCAGCCCGAGGTAATCGGCGCGCAGCGGGTGGAAGGCGTCCTCCGTGTGCCAGGTCAGGGTCTCGACGCTGCCCCAGCCGATCTGGCCGTGCTCGTGCTCCTTGACCGGGTAGATGTCGTGCATGAGGCGCCCGTCCTGCTGAGTGGCCCAGCCGACGGGGTCCCCGAGCAGCGCGGCGATCAGGAAGAACGCGATGTCCTGCCGAAGCGAGGCGGTCCCGCTCGGGGAGCCCGCGCGATCGAGAGGGGTAGGGCCGAGCACCGCGTCGTCCAACGGGAGGCCGGAAACGACGAGGGTGGCCGACCGCTCCGAGGACCGGTAGTCCAGTACGGTGCTGCGCAGTCGGCGAGGCAGCTCGGCTGCGTACAGGCGGCTCTCCTTCTGGAAGGAGGCGGACTCCACCGATTGGTGGTGTCGGGATATCTCAACTGTCAGCGCTTCTAATGCCGTTATTTCCTCTTTGTCCAGCACGTGGGTGATCAAGGGGTGTACGACCTCCGCTGGTGGGGTGTCGGTTCCGGCTCACACGACGCGAGGTTCAGGAGCCGTCGCGGGTGCGAGCGAGCACAGTCGGCCGACCCGGCGCAGAGCGAGTTGCCGGGGAAGATGGTTACGGGCTGCTCCACCCGACCGTCCGGACCGTGCTGTATGAAGCCTCTCAGTCGCCCCAGAGGTCTCGCCACATGCTTCGGCCGCTGACGAAACACCCTCAACTTCCCGCACCTGCATCGGTGTTCGTGGACGGGAAGCGGCGCATCGTCGGGCTCGCCGTGACGAGCAGGGCGATCACGGCGAACGCCGCCGCGCATCCCAGGACCGCCGGGGCGCCGCCACCCGTGGCCGCCATCAGCGAGCCGCCCGCCGCGGGGCCGAGGGCCCCTGCCCCGCCGCTGCAGAAGCCGGCCACTCCGCTCAGCCGTCCGCGCAGTGCATCCGGGGTCGCCATCAACTGGTAGGTGAGCACGGCGGTGTTGGCGGTCGGTGCGAGCAACGCGAGCAGTCCGAGCAGCAGCCCCAGCTCTATTCCCGGCGGCACGAAGGCCATGGCCGCAGTGCCTGTTGCCGCCAGCCAGGAGAAGCCCAGGACGATCAACGCAGCCGGCAGCCGGGCGTACAGCCGGGGCGCGGCCAGGGCGCCAAGCACGCCGCCCACGCCGAAGCAGCCCATCATCAGGCCCGTCTCCCCCGCGCCCACGTCGTCCTCCCCGGCCAGAGCGAGGACGACCACCATCAGTGCGCCGAAGACGAAGTTGGTCAGCATCACCCACGCCAGGGTCGTGCGGATGACGCGCCGTCCGAGCACCCAGCTGAAGCCGTCCAGCACGTCCCCTCGGGTGGTGCGGGGCGCCGGGGCATCGGCGGGCGGGGCCGGGCGCCCGGGCAGCCGCAGCAGTGCCAACGCACCGCAGCACAGCGCCAGCATCACCGCGTTGGCGAGGAACGGGTGCACGGGGTGCACCGCGAACAGGAAGCCCGCCGCCGGAGGTCCGAGCACCGCAGCGACATAGGGCCGGGCTGTGTTGCGGGCGACGGCTGCGGACAGTTGCTCCTCGGGCACCACCTGGGTCAGGGCGGCGTGCTCGGCGGGGTCGAAGGCCGCGCCGAAGACGCCCTCGACGGCCACCGCCGCGAGGACGAGCGGAAACGTGTAGTGGCCCAGGGCGAGCGAGGTCGCTAGGGCGGCCATGCCGAGGGTTCGCGCGCCCGCGCTGACCAACAGGATCGTGCGTCTGTTCCAGCGGTCGGCAAGCACGCCCGCCGGTACCACGGCCGCCATCTGGGCCAGGGACAGGACGGAGGAGGCCAGCCCCATCTGCAGCGGGGAGCCGGAACCGGCAAGGATCAGCAACGGCAGGGCGATGGCCAGGATCTCCGCCGTCAACTGCGACAGGAGCTGGCCGGTCCACAGGATCGTGTAGTTGCGATTACAGGAGAGCGGGAGAAGGGGGAGCGGGGGGGGGGGGGCCCCCCCCCCCCCCCCGGGGGGGGGGGGTGGGGGGGGGGGGGGTTTAAAATAAGAAGGTGGGCGTGGGGGGGGAGTGTGGTTTAAATAGGAGTGGGTT
>NZ_JBEZLQ010000031.1:80084-137460 GCF_040652235.1 Streptomyces sp. NPDC048277 | reverse complement strand
GCCTGACCGGACACCCGTCCCCACGTCCGCCACCAACACCCTGAGCACGGAACAGGCATCAGCGCGCCCGCGTTTCCTGTGATTTTCCGGCCAGATGCCGGCCGACCAAGCTGCCGTAGAGTGCGCCACGGTGGGAACGCGGAAGCCGTACCGGGGGGAGCCTGCCATGGGTACGCCGGACAAGGACCGGGCCGACGTGGGACCGGTCGGTGCCGAGCAGATGATCGCGGAGGCGCGGAAGGCGTTCTTCGTGATGTTCGCGCTGCTCGCGGTCGTCTGGCTCGTGCAACTCGCCAACTTCGCCGACCACTACGGCCTCTCCCGGAACTACGCGGTGGTGTCCGGCGACGTCGGCACGCTGCCCGACATCCTCGTCGCGCCGCTGCTGCACTGGAGCTGGGCGCACATCGAGAGCAACTCCGGTCCCCTGTTCGTCTTCGGTTTCCTCGCCGCCTACCGGGGCGTGGTGCGGTTCCTCGGGCTGACCCTGCTGATCGCGCTGAGCAGCGGTGCGGTCGTCTGGTTCTTCGAGCGCGGCGATGTGGCGACGGTCGGCGCCAGCGGCCTGATCTTCGGGTACTTCGGCTACGTCGTCGTACGGGGACTCTTCGACCGGCACCTGATCGACACGCTGGTCGGAGTCGTCATGGGCGCCTCCTTCGCCTACCTGCTCACGGTCGCCGTGCCCGGCACACCGGGAGTGAGCTGGCTCGGACACCTCGGCGGGCTGCTCGGCGGCCTGGTCGGGGCATGGCTCTTCCGGGACCGCCGCGCGCGGACCGCCGCCGGGGGCGGCGGCACCGGCCGAACGACGGCCGGCGGCGCCCCGAAGGCACTCCCCGACACCCCGCGCGCCGACCTGTACAAGGAACTCGGCGACCTGGGCCTGCTCTGAAAGGCGTTTTCAGACACCACGGAACACACCGAGGGGCGGCACCCCCGCACAGGGTTGCCGCCCCTCTCTTGCGTGCCGGGGCCACCGTCCATCGGTCTTGAGGGTCGGGGACGGACGGCGGACCCGGGGTTCACAGGAGACCTGAGTCGGTCTCAGCGGTGGTCGCTGCCCGCCGACTGCGTCGCCGCCCGGCCCGCCTCCAGCCGCGCCACCGGGATGCGGAACGGGGAGCAGGAGACGTAGTCCAGGCCCACCTCGTGGAAGAAGTGGACGGACTCCGGGTCGCCGCCGTGCTCGCCGCAGACGCCCAGCTTCAGGTCCGGGCGGGTCGCCCGGCCCGCCTTCGCCGCCAGCTCGACCAGGGAGCCCACGCCGTCCTTGTCGATCGTCTCGAAGGGCGACACGCCGAAGATGCCCTTCTCCAGGTACGCGGTGAAGAAGGAGGCCTCCACGTCGTCGCGGCTGAAGCCCCAGACCGTCTGGGTCAGGTCGTTCGTGCCGAACGAGAAGAACTCCGCCGCCTCCGCGATCTGGGCCGCCGTCAGGGCCGCCCGCGGGAGTTCGATCATCGTGCCGATCGACAGCTTCAGGTTCGTGCCCGTCGCCGCCTCCACCTCCGCGATGACCTGGTCGGCCTCCTCGCGGACGATCTCCAGCTCCTGGACCGTGCCGACGAGCGGGATCATGATCTCGGCGCGCGGGTCGCCCTTGGCGTTCTTGCGTTCCGCCGCGGCCTCGGCGATGGCGCGGACCTGCATCGTGAAGAGGCCGGGGATGACCAGGCCCAGGCGGACGCCGCGCAGGCCCAGCATCGGGTTCTGCTCGTGCAGGCGGTGCACCGCCTGGAGGAGACGGAGGTCGTTCTCGTGGGACTCCTGGCGGGACTCGGCCAGGGCGACGCGCACGGAGAGTTCCGTGATGTCCGGGAGGAACTCGTGCAGCGGCGGGTCGAGGAGGCGGACCGTCACCGGGAGGCCGTCCATCGCCGAGAAGAGCTCGACGAAGTCCTTCTTCTGGAGGGGGAGCAGGGCGCTCAGGGACTCCTCGCGCTCCTCCTGCGTGTCCGCCAGGATCAGGCGTTCCACCAGCTCGCGGCGGTCGCCGAGGAACATGTGCTCGGTGCGGCACAGGCCGATGCCCTGGGCGCCGAAGCGGCGGGCGCGCAGGGCGTCTTCCGCGTTGTCGGCGTTGGCGCGCACGCGCAGCCGGCGCTTGCGGTCCGCGAACGCCATGATGCGGTGGACGGCCTCGACGAGTTCGTCGGCGTCCTGGGCGCCCGCGTGCATCCGGCCCTCGAAGTACTCGACGACCGGGGAGGGCACGACCGGGACCTCGCCCAGGTAGACCTTGCCCGACGAGCCGTCGATGGAGATGACGTCGCCCTCCTCGACCACGTGGCCGCCGGGGACCGTCATCCGGCGGCGCTTCGTGTCGACCTCCAGCTCCTCCGCACCGCACACACAGGTCTTGCCCATGCCGCGGGCGACCACGGCCGCGTGGGACGTCTTGCCGCCGCGGGAGGTGAGGATGCCCTCCGCCGCGATCATGCCGTCGAGGTCGTCGGGGTTGGTCTCCCGGCGGACCAGGATGACCTTCTCGCCCGAGCGGGACCACTTCACCGCCGTGTACGAGTCGAAGACCGCCTTGCCGACCGCCGCACCCGGCGAGGCCGCGATGCCCCGGCCGACCTGCTGCGTCTTGGCCTGCTCGTCGAAGCGGGGGAACATCAGCTGGGCGAGCTGGGCGCCGGTCACGCGCTGGAGCGCCTCGGTCTCGTCGATCAGGCCCTGGTCCACCAGCTGGGTCGCGATCCGGAAGGCCGCCCCTGCGGTGCGCTTGCCGACGCGGGTCTGGAGCATCCACAGCTGGCCGCGCTCGATCGTGAACTCGATGTCGCAGAGGTCCTTGTAGTGGTTCTCCAGCGTCTCCATGATCTGCATCAGCTGGTCGTACGACTTCTTGTCGATCTGCTCCAGCTCCGCGAGGGGGACCGTGTTGCGGATGCCCGCGACGACGTCCTCGCCCTGGGCGTTCTGCAGGTAGTCGCCGTAGACGCCCTGGTGGCCGGAGGCGGGGTCACGGGTGAAGGCCACGCCCGTGCCGGAGTCGGGGCCCAGGTTGCCGAAGACCATCGAGCAGACGTTGACGGCCGTGCCGAGGTCGCCGGGGATGCGCTCCTGGCGGCGGTAGAGCTTGGCGCGGTCGGTGTTCCAGGACTCGAAGACCGCCTTGATGGCGAGGTCCATCTGCTCGCGCGGGTCCTGCGGGAAGTCCCGGCCGGCCTCGGTCTTGACGATCTTCTTGAACCTGGTGACGAGCTTCTTGAGGTCGGCCGCCTCCAGGTCGGTGTCGACGGTGACCTTCTTGGCCTCCTTCGCCGCGTCCAGGGCCTCCTCGAAGAGTTCGCCGCCGACGCCGAGGACCGTCTTGCCGAACATCTGGATGAGGCGGCGGTAGGAGTCCCACGCGAAGCGGTCGTCGCCGGCCTGCTTGGCCAGGCCCTGCACGGATTTGTCGGAGAGGCCGATGTTCAGGACGGTGTCCATCATGCCGGGCATCGAGAACTTGGCGCCGGAGCGGACCGAGACCAGCAGGGGGTTGTCGGACTGGCCGAGCTTCTTGCCCATCCGCTGCTCCAGCGCGTCGAGGTGCGCACTCACCTCGTCACGCAGTGCCACCGGCTCCTCGCCACTGTCGAGGTAGACCTTGCAGGCTTCCGTCGTGATCGTGAAGCCGGGGGGAACGGGGAGTCCCAGGTTGGTCATCTCGGCGAGGTTCGCACCCTTGCCACCAAGGAGGTCCTTGAGGTCCTTGTTTCCCTCGGTGAAGTCGTAAACGAACTTCGCTACGTGGGGTTCTTTGTTTTCCGACACGGGTCTCGACTCCCTCGAGGACGCGGTGGCTGCCCTGACGTCGAGGAACATACCCAGATCGAAGGCGCCTGGGTACGTCTACTTGCGTGTCATGCGCCCGTAACCCGTCGTCCGCCAGTGGATCGAAAGTCAAAGCTTGGCAAGCGAAGACCGGGTTGTGTTTTCACTTCCTGAACGCAAGACCGCTCACTGCTGCACTATTTCGCTCAGATGAGCAGAGAGACTGCACGTCTGATTTCGATCGATGAACGATCAAGGGGTGGCACCCAGTGCCACCCCTTGAGGAAGTGCAGTCGCCCATGATCCGCTCATCTGAGCGCAACCCTTATCAAGGGTGGCGAGAATCACGCTGCCACAGACCGCCCGGGTTCACCATGCGGACACCGGAACGGAACGGAAAACGGAACCGCAACGCAGGGGTCACATACCGAGCGCCAGCAGCCGTTCCTCCACCCGCTCCGGTGCGTACAGATGCTCCACGACCAGCGCCCCGGCCCCGATCAGCCCCGCCCGCTCCCCCAGCCGCGAGGTGACGACGTCCAGGTGGGCGGTGGAGCGGGGCAGCGCCCGCTGGTAGAGCAGCTCCCGTACGCCGGTGAGGAACGAGGTGCCCGCCAGATCCCCGGCGATCATCAGCACGCCCGGGTTCAGCAGGGTCACGACGGTGGCGAGGACGTCTCCGACCATGCGGCCGGCCTCCCGCGCCAGCGCCGCCGCCTCCGGGTGGCCCGAGGCGAGCAGATCGCGCACATCTGAGCCGGACGCCGCCGGAACCCCGGCCTCCGCCAGCCTTCGGGCCACGGCACCCCCGCTCGCGACGGCGGCGAGGCAGCCGTACGAACCGCAGCGGCACTGCGCCTCCGCGCCCACCCGGATATGGCCGATGTCCCCGGCGCCGCCGTCGATGCCCCGGTAGATCGAGCCGTCGACCACGACCCCGGCCCCGATACCGGTCGAGACCTTGACGAGGACGAACGCCGAGCAGCCGGAGTACCCGGTGCGCTGCTCCCCGTACGCCATCAGGTTCGCGTCGTTGTCCACCAGGACCGGGACCGGCGGGGCGCCCGTGTGTTCCGTGAACGCCCCGGCCATACGGCCTCTTATGTCGTAGCCGTCCCAGCCCGGCATGATCGGGGGCTGGACGACCCGGCCGGTGTCGGTGTCCACGGGGCCCGGCACCGCGAGGCCCACCCCGCACACCTCGGCCGCCCGGTGTCCGGCCTTCTCCAGCAGCTCGGCGAACCAGCGGCCGAGTTCGCCGAGCACGGCGCCCGGGCCGTCCTGGATGACCAGGGTGCCGGAGTGCTCCGCGAGGATCTCGCCGGTCAGGGACAGTACGGCGGCCCGGGCGTGCCGGGTCTCCAGGTCGGCGGCGAGGACCACCGCGTGGGAGTCGTCGAACTCGAGGGTGATGGAGGGGCGTCCGCCGAGCGGGGAGTCGACCGGGCCGCCGGCGCCCTCGCGCAGCCAGCCCGCGCGGAACAGGCGGTCCAGGCGCTGGCCGACGGTCGCGCGGGAGAGTCCGGTGACCTGCTGGAGCGCACCGCGCGTCACGGCCCGTCCGCTGCGCACGAGTTCGAGCAGTTCACCGGCGCTCGCCTGACCGCCGCCCCTGCCGACCCTGCCGGTGGTACCCGTCCTGCCGGTGCTTCCCGGACGTCCGGTCATGCGCACCCCCTTGTGTTTCTCAAGCTTGCATTACATATTGAGTTTTGCGTGTTAAATAGACGTAACCCTACGGTAGCCACTGCCAAACCCGGCCGGCCGAACGTCTTCGGGGAGTCCCGAGTGGATCGCACTGCCCAGCTCACCACCCCTGCGCTCGATCGCGAGATTGCATACGATCCGCCGCCCCTGTCCACGACCGGGCCGGGGTCCCTGCACGTCAGGGCCGCCCGGGTGCTCACCGACAACTGGACCGGCACCTCGACCGTGCCCTCCCGGAGCCTGTATCCGCACCAGTGGTCCTGGGACTCGGCGTTCATCGCGATCGGGCTGCGGCACCTCTCGCCGCTGCGCGCGCAGACGGAGCTGGAGACGCTGCTGGCCGCCCAGTGGGCCGACGGGCGGATCCCGCACATCGTGTTCAACCCCTCCGTACCCCTCGACGCGTACTTCCCGAGCCCCGACTTCTGGCGCTCCTCGACCGCGGGGCGCGCTGCGGGCGCCCCGCGCACCGTACAGACCTCCGGGATCGTGCAGCCACCGGTGCACGCGCTGGCGGCCTGGCTGGTGCACCTCGCCGACCCGGGGCTCTCGCGGGCGCGCGGCTTCCTGGCTGCCGTCTACCCACGCCTGGCCGCCTGGCACCGCTATCTGCTGCACCGGCGCGACCTGGGCGGCGGCGGTCTGGCCTCCGTCGTACACCCCTGGGAGCAGGGGATGGACAACAGCCCCTGCTGGGACGCCCCGCTCGCCCGGGTCGCCCCGGCCCCGGCACGCTCCTTCCGGCGCGCGGACCTCGACCACGGCGCCGCCGAGGACCGGCCGACGGACCTGGACTACGGGCGGTACGTGCGGCTGGCCACGGACTACCGGGACGCCGAATACGCGGACCGCACCAGCGAGTTCGCCGTCGAGGACCCCGCCTTCAACGCGCTGCTCATCGCCTCCGAGCACGCTCTCGCCCGGATCGCACGGGAGTTGGGGGCGACCGGCACGGCCCGGCACGCGCGGGCACAGCGGCTGACGGCGGCGCTGGTGGACCGGCTGTGGGACCCGGAGAAGGAGATCTTCCTGTGCCGGGATCTGCGGGGCGGCGGTCTGCTCCCCGAGCGCAGCGTCTCCGGGCTGGTCCCGCTGCTGCTGCCCGAGCTGCCGCGCGAGGTCGCGACCGCGCTCGTACGCACGCTGAGCGGCCCGCACTTCGGCACCGGTACGCGGCTGGTCCCCAGTTACGACCTGCTCGGCGAGGCCTTCGACCCGCACCGCTACTGGCGCGGGCCCGCCTGGTTCAACACCGGCTGGCTGCTGGAGCGGGGGCTGCGCGAGCACGGTGAGCGGGAGCGGGCGGACGCGCTGCGCGAGGCGGTCGTACGGACGGCCGACGCGAGCGGGTTCGCCGAGTACGTCGACCCGTACACGGGCGAGGCGTGCGGCGCGACCGGGTTCAGCTGGACGGCGGCGCTCGCGCTCGATCTGCACCACCAGCGGCCCGCACCGCACGGCGAGCCGCACGGTGAACCACACAGCGCACGTCAAAACCTGGACAAGAGCTGACAAAACGAAGTGTCCCCAGGGGCACCGGCACGTTCGAACTGAAGACAAAGGAGGGGACCGGGGATGACGGACCGGCATCATCTGCTCGTGCACGGCGCGACGTTCGCCGCCGTGGACGACCGCGGCGACATCAGCGGCGTCCGGGGCGGCGGTTCCCCGGACGGGTTATTCGTACGGGACGCCCGGCACCTCAGCCGCTGGCAGCTGACGGTGGACGGGGCGCTGCCCGAGGTGCTCACCCCGGTCACCGACGGGGACGGCACACGCTGTGTCCTGGTCCCGCGCGGCGGCCGCCAGGAACCGCCCGCGCACACGCTCTTCCGGGAACAGGCCGTCGGCGACGGCTCGTTCGTGGAGTCCCTGCGGGTCACCAGCAACCGCCCGGTGCCCACCACGATCCGCCTCGCGATCACCGCCGACGCGGACTTCACCGACCAGTTCGAACTCCGCGCCGACCACCGCACCTACGTGAAGTCCGGGGCCGTACGCTCCCGGCAGGTCCTCGACGACGGGCTGGAGTTCGGCTACCGCCGGGGCGAGTGGAGGTCCTGTACGACGATCACCGCGGAGCCCGCGCCGGACGGCGTGGAGGAGACCGGGACCGGCGCGCGGCGGCTGGTGTGGACGCTGGAGCTGGAACCGCACGGTACGGCCGAGTTGATCCTCCGGGTGATCGGGCGCCCGCACGGCGACCGGCGGGCGCTGCGCGTGCCGCGCGACCCGGCCGCACTCAACGAGCAACTCCTTGCCATAGAAGGCGAGTTCGTGGAGGGCGTCGCCTTCCCGACCGGCTGGCCGGAGCTGGCGGCGGCCTGCGCCCGCGGCCTCGCCGACCTCGCCGCGCTCCAGGTGCCGGCCACCGGACCGGACGGCGAGGAGCTCAAGGTCCCCGCCGCGGGCGCCCCCTGGTTCCTCACCCTGCTCGGCCGCGACGCCCTTCTCACCTCGCTCTTCGCCCTCCCCTACCGCCCCCGGATGGCCGCCGCCACCCTCCCGGCACTCGCCGCCACCCAGGCGAACGAGGCCGGCGCGAACTCCGTCGCCCAGCCCGGGAAGATCGTCCACGAGGTGCGGCACGGGGAACTCGCCCACTTCGGGCAGGTGCCGTACGGGCGTTACTACGGATCCGTGGACGCGACGCCGTTGTTCCTGATCCTGCTCGGCGCGTACGTGGAGCAGACCGGGGACACGGAGATGGCCCGGCGGCTCGAACGCAACGCCCGTGCGGCGGTGGGGTGGATGCTCGACCACGGCGGGCTGACCTCGCGCGGCTATCTCGTCTACCGCGCGGACAAGGGCGGGCTCGCCAACCAGAACTGGAAGGACTCCCCCGGCGCGATCTGCTCCGCCGACGGCAGCCGGCCGGTCGGGACCGTGATGGCGGCGGGGGCGCAGGGGTACGCGTACGACGCGCTGCGGCGGACGGCGTGGGTGGCGCGGACCGTGTGGAACGACGAGACGTACGCCGCGCTCCTCGAACAGGCCGCCGGTGATCTGCGGGACCGCTTCCAGCAGGACTTCTGGATGCGGGAGTCGTCGTTCCCCGCGCTGGCCCTGGACGGGGAGGGCCGGCCGGTCGACGCGCTCGCCTCCGACGCGGGGCACCTGCTGTGGTCCGGGCTGCTGGACAAGGAGTACGGCGAGGTGGTCGGGCGGCGGCTGCTGGAGCCGGACTTCTTCTCGGGGTGGGGGGTACGGACGCTGGCCGCGGGGCAGGCGGCGTACCACCCGTTGTCGTACCACCGGGGGTCGGTGTGGCCGCACGACAACGCGCTGATCGCGTTGGGGCTGGCGCGGTACGGGCTGCATGACGAGGCCCGGGCCGTGGCGCACGGGCTGGTGGACGCGGCGACGGCCGGGGGGCACCGGCTGCCGGAGGTGTTGGCCGGGTACGGTCGGGACACGCACCCGGAGCCTGTTCCCTATCCGCACGCCTGTGTTCGGGAGTCCCGGTCCGCGGCGGCTCCTCTGGCGCTGTTGACTGCGGTCGGGGGTGCGTAGGGTTGGGGGCGCTGTATTTGCCCGGTGTTTGCCGGAAGGCCTGAACAGGGGTCTTGTGTGGATCGTACGGAAAGTCGGCGGGCCCAAGCCTCCCCAAGCGTTGGTCCGCCCATTCCGTTTCACGGGTCTCGCACGGAAGGACCTCCGGGTTGCCTCAGCACACGAGTTCACGCCAGTCATCCAGTACGGCCGGGGAGACCGAGGCTGAGGTCGAGGCGGTCGTCGCCGAAGAGAGCGTCGAGGAGAAAGCCGACGCCAGGTCCGAGGCCGAGGCCGGGGCCGAAGAGACAGAAGAGGCAGCGGTGGCCGAGAAGACGGCCGTGCCCGAAGAAGCCGCCGCAGCTGATGAGGCCCCGGCCCCCGAAGCCGCACCCGAAGAAACGGTCGCCCCCGACGCCGTACCCGAAGAAGCGGCCGTCTCCGACGAGGGGTCCGGCGCCGGAGCCGTGCCCGAGGCGGCTCCCGACGAGGTCACTCCCGCCCGGCGCCCCCGGATATGGCAGCGCTGGCGGAAGGAGCACCCCGGCGCCGCCCGTGTCCTCTCCATCGCCCTGACCGTCCTGTCCGCCCTCCTCGTCTACACGTGCCTGCTGATGCCGAACACGCTCAGCGGGCTGAAGCTCGTGACGTTCGTGCGGATTCCGGCCGAGGGGATCATGGGCGCGGTCGTGCTGCTGAGTCTGCCGCGCCGGGCGCGGCTGATCCTGTCGGCGCTGGCCGGGGCGGTCGTGGGCGCGCTGGCCGTCGTCGACCTGTTCAACATGGGGTTCGTCGACTATCTGGGGCGGCCCTTCAACATCATCCTGGACTGGTCGCTGCTCCCCGACGCCCGCGGCTATCTCGCGGACACCCTCGGCGGGACCGTCGAGCTCGCGATCACCGTCGGTGCCGTCCTGCTGATCTTCCTGGTGATCGGGCTGGTCGCGCTGGCCACCGTGCGGGTCTCCAACCAGCTCACCCGGGTCCGGGCGAAGGCCACCCGGGGCACGCTGATCGTCGGCACGGTGTGGATCACCTGCAACGCGCTCGGGCTGTCGATCGCCGGGTCGCCGATCGCCGCGCAGAAGGCGACCGCCGTGCTGAAGTCGCAGGTGCGGACCGTCGAGGTGACGCTGAAGGACGAGTCGGAGTTCCGGAAGGTCGCCAAGGTCGACGCCTTCGGGAACACCCCGGGCTCCCAGCTGGTGCCGGCCCTGCGCGGCAAGGACATGATCTTCACGTTCATCGAGAGCTACGGCCGCAGCGCCATCGAGGACCCGATCGAGGCGCCCGGGGTCGACAAGACGCTGGACGCGCAGACGGCGATGCTGAAGAAGGCCGGTTACGCCGCGAAGAGCGGCTGGCTGACGTCGGCGACGTACGGCGGCAGCAGCTGGCTGGGGCACTCCACGACCATGTCCGGGCTGTGGGTCAGCAACCAGCAGCGGTACCAGACGGTCATGGCCAGCGACCACCTGAGCCTGACCAAGGCGTTCAAGAAGACCGGTGACTTCGACACGGTCGGTGTGATGCCGGGTATCCAGAAGGGCTGGCCGGAGCAGAGCTTCTACGGCCTCGACAAGGTCTACAACGCCTTCCAGCTGGGTTACAAGGGACCGAAGTTCAGCTGGTCGACGATGCCCGACCAGTACGCGCTGCAGCAGTTCCAGGACCGGGTGCACAGCAAGAAGACGGCCGACGGCAAGTCCCGGATGTCGTTCCTGATCCTGACCTCCAGCCACCAGCCGTGGGCGCCGATCCCGAAGATGGTGCCGTGGGACCAGCTGGGCGACGGCTCGGTCTTCAACGCGATCGAGAAGGCCGGCAACAAGGCGGCGGACGTCATCGCCGACACCACCAAGTCCCGCCAGGAGTACGGCAAGTCGGTGCAGTACTCGGTGACCGCGCTCACCCAGTGGCTGCAGCGCTACGGCAACGACAACACGGTGCTCGTCTTCCTCGGCGACCACCAGCCGATCGCCCGGGTCAGCGGCAACCACGCCAGCCGTGACGTGCCGATCTCGATAGTTGCTAAAGACCCGAAGGTCCTTGACGCGATCGACTCCTGGAACTGGACCGACGGTCTGCGCCCGGCGCACAACGCCCCGGTGTGGAAGATGAGCTCGTTCCGCGACAAGTTCCTGACGGCGTACGGGTCGACTCCGCACCCGAAGACGAACTGAGCGCGTCGGCTGCGCGGCTCGTCCGGTGCGGGCCGGTGGGGGCTGGTCGCGCAGTTCCCCGAGCCCCTACGGGGCGCTCAGCCGCCGGACGTGTCCAGTTCTGCTTCCTCGCCGATCCCCGCGCAGTCGTACGGGTCCTTCAGCCAGCCGTCCGGCAGGACCACCCGGTTGTTGCCGGAGGTGCGGCCGCGGGGGCCGTCGGCGCCCGTGGGCCAGGGCTGGTCGAGGTCCAGTTCGTCGAGGCCCGCGCGGAGTTCGGCGAGCGAGGACGTGATGGCGAGGCGCTTGCGCATCTCGCTGCCGACCGCGAAGCCCTTCAGGTACCAGGCCACGTGCTTGCGGAAGTCGACGACACCCTTGGACTCGTCGCCGATCCACTCGCCGAGCAGCGTGGCATGCCGGACCATGATGTCGGCGACCTCGCGGAGGGACGGCTTGAGGATCTCCTGCTCCCGGCCCTCGAAGGCCGCGACCAGGTCCGCGAAGAGCCACGGCCGGCCCAGGCAGCCGCGGCCGACCACGACTCCGTCGCAGCCCGTCTCGCGGACCATCCGGAGCGCGTCCTCGGCCGACCAGATGTCGCCGTTGCCGAGGACCGGGATCTCCGGGACGTGCTCCTTGAGGCGGGCGATGGCCTCCCAGTCGGCGGTGCCGCCGTAGTGCTGGGCGGCGGTGCGGCCGTGCAGGGCGATCGCGGTGACGCCCTCCTCGACGGCGATGCGGCCGGCGTCGAGGTAGGTGATGTGGTCGTCGTCGATGCCCTTGCGCATCTTCATGGTGACCGGGAGGTCTCCGGCGCCGGAGACGGCCTCGCGGAGGATCGCGCGGAGCAGGTTCCGCTTGTACGGGAGGGCCGAGCCGCCGCCCTTCCTGGTCACCTTGGGGACCGGGCAGCCGAAGTTCAGGTCGATGTGGTCGGCCAGGTCCTCCTCCGCGATCATGCGGACGGCCTTGCCGACGGTGGCCGGGTCGACGCCGTACAGCTGGATCGAGCGCGGCTTCTCGGTCGCGTCGAAGTGGATCAGCTGCATGGTCTTCTCGTTGCGCTCGACCAGCGCCCGGGTCGTGATCATCTCGCTGACGAACAGACCCTTGCCGCCCGAGAACTCCCTGCACAGGGTCCGGAAGGGCGCGTTGGTGATCCCCGCCATGGGGGCGAGGACGACCGGCGGCAGGACGGTGTGCGGGCCGATCTGGAGGGGGGACTCGGGCGTGGGCATTGCCCCATTGTCGCGCATGCGCGGGGGACGCCGGCCGGGGGCGGACAATGATCATGTATCGGTCATTAGTTAGCGGCACTATTAGTTAGACACACTATCGAAGCGGGCGTACGATGGGACGCATGCCCGAGCTGACCCCCCGCCGCCGCATGCTCGTGCTCGCGATCTGCTGTATGAGCCTGCTGATCGTGAGCCTCGACACGACCGCCCTCAACGTCGGCCTGCCGTCCATGCAGCGCGAGCTGCACGCCTCCACGGCGGGCCTGCAGTGGACCATCGACGCGTACACGCTCGTCCTGGCCTCGCTGCTGATGCTCGCGGGGTCGACGGGCGACCGGGTCGGCCGCAAGAAGGTCTTCATGACCGGCCTGGTGGTCTTCTCGATCGGCTCGCTGCTGTGCTCGCTCGCGCCGAACCTGGAGTCGCTGATCGCGTTCCGCATGGTCCAGGCGGTGGGCGGCTCGATGCTCAACCCGGTGGCGATGTCGATCATCACCAACACCTTCACCGACCCGCGCGAGCGGGCCCGGGCGATCGGGGTGTGGGGTGCGGTGGTCGGCATATCCATGGCCGCGGGACCGCTGGTCGGCGGCCTGCTGGTGGAGTCGGTCGGCTGGCGCGCGATCTTCTGGGTCAACCTCCCGGTGGGCGTGGCGGCGGTGCTGCTGACGCTGCGCTTCGTGCCGGAGTCCCGGGCGCCCAAGGCCCGCCGCCCCGACCCGGTCGGGCAGGTGCTGGTCATCGCTCTCTTCGGCTCCCTGACCTACGCGATCATCGAGGCGCCGACGGCCGGGGCGGGCACGGTGCTGCCCTTCGCCGCGGTGGCCCTCGCCGCCCTCCTCGGACTGCTCTGGTACGAGCCCCGGCGCGACGAACCCCTGATCGACCTGCGCTTCTTCCGCTCGGCACCGTTCAGCGGGGCGACGGTGATCGCGATCAGCGCGTTCGCCTCCCTGGGCGGCTTCCTGTTCCTGTCCACGCTCTACCTGCAGAACGTGCGCGGCCTCGACGCCCTGCACGCGGGTCTGTGGATGCTGCCGATGGCGGTCCCGATGTTCCTGTGCGCGCCGCTCGCCGGCCGCCTGGTCGCCGCCCGGGGCCCGCGCCTGCCGCTGGTGGTGGCCGGGGTCGCGATGACGGCCAGCGCGGTGCTGTTCGCGGCCTTCGAGGCGGAGACCTCCAACACCACCCTCTTCCTCGGCTACGTCCTGTTCGGCATCGGCTTCGGCTTCGTGAACGCCCCGATCACCAACACGGCGGTCTCCGGCATGCCGAGGTCCCAGGCCGGGGTCGCGGCCGCGGTCGCCTCGACCAGCAGGCAGCTGGGCCAGACCCTGGGCGTCGCGGTCATCGGCGCGGTCCTGGCCTCGGGGATCGGCTCGTCCTCGTACCGCCAGACCTTCGTGGCGGCCGCCCGCCCCGGCTGGTGGATCCTCGCGGTCTGCGGTGCGGCGGTGCTGACCCTGGGCGCCCTCACGAACGGCCGCTGGGCCCGCACCACGGCCGAGCGCGCGGCCGAGCGCCTGGAGTCGGCGGAGATCCGGCAGGTGGTGGGGGCCGGGGAGCGGGTCTGATCCGTCGCCGGCGGCCCTCAGCAGGAGCGCATCATGCGCTGGTGGCGGGTCCGTACCGCACGGCCGAGGGCGCCCAGGGCCAGGGCCTGGAGCAGGGCCGACACGACGATCGTGGACACGAAGAACCAGTCCGGCGTCCGGGCCGGGTCCCATGCCGTCCTGCACAGCGCGCCGACGAGCAGGAACGCGGGGAAGGTGACCAGCGGCGGCCAGGCCCAGGCGTAGCCGGGGTCCGGGTCCTGGCCGGAGTCGATCGCGGCCTTGACGACGACGAGGGCGACCAGGGCGAGATAGGCCGCCGAGAGACGGTTGGCGACCGTCAGCCGTACGAGCGTGCGGACTGTGCCTGATTCCATCGGACGCCCCCTGAAGTAGCCGTGTTCGCTCCCTCCCTGCATCCTCGGACGGCGGCCGGGCCCTGTCCTGAGTACGGGTACTCAGTCCCGCTCGGCGGGGACCGCCAACTCGTGCAGTTCTGCCACCCGTTGCCGGGACTCCTCGTCCACCGGCACATAGGTGACCATCCGCGCCCCGGACTCGGGGTTCAGCCACAGGTCCGTGTGGTCCAGGCTGAGGAGTCCGACGTACGGGTTGAGGAACTGCTTGGTCCTGGTGTTGCGCAGGCCCGTCACCTCGTACCGCTCCCAGTACTCGCGGAACTCGGGGGACTCCGCCGTCATACGCTTGACCAGCATCTTCCAGGCCGGCTCGCCGAGGTGGCCGGCCATGGCGACGCGGAACTTCGCGGCGATCAGCCGGCGGGTCTCCTCCAGGTGCACGATCGCGCGGCGCCAGTCGGGGTGGGTGTAGACCAGGATCAGCAGGTTGCGGTCCTCGGGCGGCACCGCGTCGAGGTCGCCCGTCAGACGGGCGTAGGTGCGGTTGTAGGCGAGGATGTCGTAGCGGCTGTTCTGGATGCAGGCCGGGATCGGCTCCAGGGCTCGGAGCATCTCCTCCAGGGCCGGGGTGACACCCGTGCAACTGGCCGCCGGGGTCGGGTCGACGGCCTCGGCCAGCTGGAAGAGGTGGGCGCGCTCGCTGCCGTCGAGCATGAGGGTGCGGGCGAGGGCGTCCAGGACCTGGACGGAGACCTGGATGTCCCGGGCCTGCTCCAGCCAGGTGTACCAGGTGACGCCGACCGCGGAGAGCTGTGCGACCTCCTCGCGGCGCAGGCCCGGTGTGCGGCGGCGGGTGCCCTGCGGCAGGCCCACCTGCTCCGGGGTGATCCGCTCACGGCGGCTGCGCAGGAACGCGGCCAGTTCGTGCCGCCGGATGCAGGAACTCCGTACCGCCGGAGCCTTCGTCGCACGAGCCGCCGCATCACGCGCCATGGTGGTCATGCCTCCAGCGTGCCGTGCGGCCGATCCTGTTTCCAGGTACTCGTTCTACCAGGATAAGGAGACTCTGGTACCAGTCTGAGCGAGCCAGCATTCTCGATGCCATGACCGAAACCGTCACCACTCCGGCCGTACGGTCCCCCTCCGCGCCGCCGGCGCTCGGCGGGCCGGGACTGTTCACCGTCCTGCTGGCCGCGGCCCTTCCCCTCATCGACTTCTTCATCGTCAACGTCGCCCTGCCCACCATCGGGACCGACCTGCACGCGAGCGAGGCCGTCCTGGAACTCGTCGTCGCCGGGTACGGCGTCGCCTACGCCGTGCTGCTGGTGCTCGGCGGCCGGCTCGGCGACCTGTTCGGGCGCCGCCGGCTCTTCCTCGGCGGCATGGCCGCGTTCGGGCTGACCTCGCTGGCCTGCGGACTGGCGCCCGGCGCCTGGTCGCTGGTGGCCGCCCGGGTCGCCCAGGGCGCCGCGTCCGCCGCGATGCTCCCGCAGGTCCTGGCCACCATCCAGGCCACCACCACCGGCGGCCGCCGCGCGAGGGCCATGAGCCTGTACGGCGCCACCGCCGGCCTCTCCATGGTCGCCGGGCAGATCCTCGGCGGGGTGCTGGTCGCCGCGGACATCGCGGGCACCGGCTGGCGCTCGGTGTTCCTCGTCAACGTGCCGGTCGTGGTCCTCGGGCTGGTGCTCGGCGCACGGTTCGTGCCGGAGACGCGGTCGCAGCGGCCCGAGCCGGTCGACGGGCCGGGGACCGTGCTGCTGGCCCTCTCCCTGCTCACGCTGCTCGTCCCGCTCACCGAGGGCCGGGCGGCGGGCTGGCCGCTGTGGACCTGGCTGTCGCTGGCCGCGTTCCCGGGCGTGGCCGTCGCCTTCTACGCCGTGGAGCGCCGCGCCGACCGGGCGGGCCGTACCCCGCTGGTCCCGCCCAGCCTGTTCGCGCTCGTCTCGCTGCGCCGGGGGCTGGCGCTGATGCTGCCGTTCTCGATCGGCTTCAGCGGGTTCATGTTCGTGATCGCCGTGGCCCTGCAGAGCGGGGAACACCTGGACCCGGTCCCGGCGGGGATGGCGCTCGCGCCGATGGCCGTCGCCTTCCTGTTCGTCTCGCTCGCCGGGCCGCGGCTGATCTCCCGGTACGGCAGCCGGGTGGTGACCGCCGGGTCCGTGATCCAGGGGATCGGCGTGGCCCTGATCGCGCTGGCCGCCTGGCGGGACTGGCCGCACCTGGGCTTCGTGGCACTGCTCCCCGGGGGCGCGGTCGCCGCCGCCGGTCAGGCCCTCCAACTCCCCAACGTGCTCCGGCTGGTGATGTCGGAGGTGCCGCCCGCGCGGGCCGGGGTGGGCAGCGGCGTGATGGTCACCACCCAGCAGTCCGCCCTCGCCCTCGGCGTGGCGACCCTGGGCACCCTGTTCCTCTCCCTGGTCCCGCACCAGGGCATGCGCGACGCCCTGGTCACGACCCTGCTGGTGCAGCTGGGCCTGGTGGTACTGACGGGACTGCTCAGCCTGCGGCTGCCGCGCACGGTGAACTGAGCGGGCGGTCACCTCGGCCCGCCGCCCGGGCGGTGGGCCGAGCGGCCCTCAGCCTCCCGCTCACGCACAGCGGCGAGCCGGGGCCGAGCCGCCGCCTCAGCCTCCGACCGCCCCAGCCTCCCGCCACCCCGGACAGCGGGCCAACCGAGCCGCCGCCCCGGCAGCCCGCCGCCGCGGGCGGTGGGCCGAGTGGCTGTCGGCTTTGGCGGGCCGGGGGCCCTCAGTTCGCGGGGCCGCCCAGCTCGAACCAGACGATCTTGCCGATGCCCAGCCGGGTCGTGCCCCAGCGCCGGGCCAGTCTGTTCACCAGGTACAGGCCGCGCCCGTGCTCCTCGTCGGGTGACGCCCGGCGCAGCCGGGGCAGTTGGGGCACGTCGTCGCCGACCTCGCAGCGCAGCACGTCCGTACGGAGCAGCCGCAGGCTGATCGGACGGGAGGCGTGCCGTACGGCGTTGGTGACGATCTCGCTGACCAACAGCTCGGCGGTGTCGGTGAGTTCCTCCAGGCCCCAGCCGGCCAGGGCCTGCCGGGTGAGCCGGCGGGCCCGGCCGGGGGCGCTCGCCTCCGGTTGCAGGGTCCAGTACGCCACATCGCTCGGCGCGATGCCGTCGAAGCGGGCGGCGAGCAGCGCGATGTCGTCGTCCCGGTCGCCGGGGCCGAGCATGTCCAGCACCTCGTCGCAGAGGGCTTCGAGCGGCGGCGGCCGGTCGGGGCCGGTCAGCTGGGCGGTGGCGGCGAGCTTCTCGCGCAGTTGCTCGATGCCGGTCCACACGTCGCGCAGCCGGGACTCGACCAGGCCGTCGGTGTAGAGGAGCAGGGTCGCCCCGGCGGGCGCGTCCAGTTCGACCGCCTCGAAGTCGATGCCGCCGACGCCGATCGGGGCGCCCGGCGGCACCTGGAGGACCTCGGTCTTGCCGCCCGGGTGCAGCAGGATGGGCGGCGGGTGACCGGCGTTGGCGACGGTGATGCGGTGCGAGACGGGGTCGTAGACGACGTACAGGCAGGTGGCCATGCGGTCGGTGCCCAGGCGCTGGGCCTGCTCGTCGAGGTGGTGCAGGACCTCCTGCGGGGGCAGGTCGAGACCGGCCAGGGTCACCGCGGTGGTGCGCAGCTGGCCCATGACGGCGGCGGAGGTCATGGAGTGCCCCATGACGTCGCCGACGACGAGGGCGACCCGGCTGCCGGGCAGCGGGATGGCGTCGTACCAGTCGCCGCCGACGCGTGCGGTCTCGGCGGCGGGGAGGTAGCGGAACGCCAGCCGGACGCCGGTCGGCTTGGGCAGGGTCTGCGGCAGCATCGCACGCTGGAGCCGGTCCGCGATGAAGGCCTCGCGGCTGTACAGCACGGCCTTGTCGACGCCGAGCGCGGTGTGGGTGGCCAGCTGGGCGGCGACCAGGAGGTCGGCGGGCTCGAACGCCGGACGCTCCGGGCGGCGCAGGAAGACCACCGCGCCGGTGACCCGGCGCCGGCCGCGCAGCGGGGCGAGGATCGCGTGCGACCCGGCCCACCCGTTCAGCCCGCTGTCCTCGCCGACGAGTTCGCTGAGCGCGGCGCGGGTCGCCCGGTCGTCGGCGAACACCGGCCGGACCCCGCGCAGCACCTCGGCGAGGGCGCCGCCGGGCACCACCTCGCTCCAGTCGGCCGCGTCGAGGTCGTCCTGTTCGTCGTCCACCGTCTCCACCGGCCAGACCAGGCCCTCGGCGGCGGGGCCCTTCATCCGGTCGGTGCGGCGCAGTCGCAGTGTGTCGGGGCCGGTGGGGCGTTCGTCGCCGACCGGGAGCGGGTCGCGCAGGTAGACGAGGGCCGCGTCGGAGTACGTCGGTACGGCGGCCCGGCACAGGCCGAGCACGATCTCGTCGGTGTCGAAGCCGCGCGCGATCCGCCGGGTGGCGGCGCCGACGTAGCGCAGGCGGTCCTCGTCCGGGGCCTTGGGCGCGTCGGCGGGCCGGACCCGCGGGGTCGCGGTGTCCTCGCTCACGCCCAGCGCGGCCTGCGCCGACAGCGTGTCCGCCAGGGCGATGTCGTCCGCCACGAAGTCCTCCCGGTCCGGTCGCCGCAGGAACACCGCCACGCCCACGACGGCGTCGGGCGCACGCAGCGGGGCGAGCAGGACACGGTTGCCCTGCGGGAGCCGGGGAGCCGTCCCGAGGAGTTCGGCGAGGGCCTCCTCGACGTCGTCCTGGCCTCTGCCCCGCGTTCTGCCGCATCTCAGGAACCCGGCCAGCACGCCGTCGGACGGCACCACGGCCTCGGCCGGGGGAGTACCGCCCATGACCGCGCCGAGTTCGGCCGGCACCCCGTCCAGCAGCAGCGTCAACTGCCCGGACCGGTCCGGTCCGTGGTCCGCGAGGTAGACGAACGCCCCGTCCGCCAGCTCCGGCACGGTCGACAGGCACAGTTCCCTGACGACCTGGGCCGCGCCCTCGGCGCGTGCGATCCGGCGGCCGGAGACGGCCAGGAAGCGTTGAGGATCCGGCAGCATTCGCCTCTCCGTGCCGGTGGCCGCATCAGGAAGTCAGCAAGGTCGCTCTCATCTTGAGCCAGGGTCAATTCCCTGTCCAGGGTTTCCGCCGGTACACCAAGTCCGGTTCACGGTCCGACGGTTGGTTCGCGCAGCCGGAACAGCCCGCCGATCGGCCGAAACGGGCGCCCCGGACACGGCTTGGCCAACTCGGCGTGAAGAAATCCCCGTTGATGTTCGTCTTGCTGCACACTCCTCCCGTCGACACGTGCCGAACGGCAGATCGGGCACTGACTCCGGAGGCGTTATGCCGCAGATCGACTCGAGCAAGGTCAGCCGCTGGGACCAGCACGGCCGGGAACACACGGTCCGTGTGCAGCGCACCGGCATCCAGCGCACGATCAGGTGCGACACCTGCGGCTGGCGGCAGGGCGCGCAGTTCCTGCCCTGGCTGAAGGCCGAGGAGCATCTGGCCGAGGCCCACCAGGCCACGGTGGACCCGGCGGGGGCACAGCCCTCCCGATGACTTTCCGCCCGCGTGGGAGTCGTACACACGACCGCACCCACCGGAAGGACGCCCGATGACCGTGACCCCGCTGTACACCGCCCTGCGCCGCCGTGTCGACGACGGAACGGTCCCCGGAGCCGTCGGGCTGCTCGCCCGGGGTGACGACGTCGAGGTCGTCACCGTCGGCGCCGTGGACACCGGGGGCTCCGCCCCGATGGCCCGGGACTCGATCTTCCGGATCGCGTCGATCACCAAGCCGGTCACCGCGGCGGCCGTGCTGCTGCTGGTGGAGGAGGGCCGGATCGGGCTCGCCGACCCGGTGGCGAAGTGGCTGCCGGAGCTCGCGCGGCCGATGGTGGTCCGCACGCCGGCGAGCCCCGTCGACGACGTCGTCCCGGCGGACCGCCCGGTCACCGTCGAGGACCTGCTCAGCTTCCGCACCGGCTGGGGCTTTCCCGCGGACTTCTCGCTGCCCGCCGTGCAGTCCCTGTTCACCGTGCAGCGCGACGGCCGCTTCCTCCAGGACTGGCCGGACCCGGACACCTGGCTGGGCCGCCTCGCCCAGGTACCGATGCTCCACCAGCCGGGTGCGGCCTGGCTGTACGGCACCTCGTCCGATCTGCAGGGCATTCTGGTCGCGCGCGTGTCGGGCGGTACGTTCCCCGACTTCCTGGCGGAGCGGATCTTCGAGCCGCTGGGCATGCGGGACACGGCGTTCGAGGTGCCGGCGTCGAAACGGCACCGCTTCACCTCCGCCTACGCCCCCGCCGAGGACGGCACCCTGCGCCTCGTGGACGCCCCGGACGGCGGGTGGAGCAGCCTGCCGCGCTTCCACTCGGGCGGCGGCGGTCTGGTCTCCACGGCCGACGACTGGCTGGCCTTCGGCCGGCTGCTGCTGAACGCGGGCACCGGCCCGGACGGCCGCCGGCTCCTCTCCCCCACCTCGGTCAGCCGCATGACCACCAACCACCTGACGGCGGCCCAGCGCGAGAACGCCGCCCTCTTCCTGGAGGGCCAGGGCTGGGGGTACGGCGGCCAGGTCGACGTCACCCCGGCCGACCCCTGGAACGTCCCGGGCCGCTACGGCTGGGTCGGCGGCACCGGCACCACCGCGCACATCGTCCCGGCCACCGGCACGGTCACGGTCCTGCTGACCCAGGCGGCCATGACGGGCCCGACGCCGACGCCGCTGATGCGGGACTTCTGGCGGGTCACGGCGCAGGCCGGCCGTTAGGCCGTTCGAGTGACTTTCGGCGGTGGGAATCGCGAGGTCAACACACATATCGCCACCTGCGGACTTTACCGAACCCATGCGCGTCCCCCACCCGTTCCGAAACCGCTCGGACCGCCCCCCGGGTCGCCGCCCGGCGCGGCCCGGCCAAGCCTGGAGGAGTTCCCCGTCCCCTTCGACAGGAGCTCTGCCATGCACCGCACCCAGCACCACACGGTGTCCCGTGCTCTCGCCGCCGGCGCCCTCTCCCTGGCCGTGCTGTCGGCCGGGACCGCCGGCGCCTTCGCCGCGCCTCCCAAGCCGAGCCCGACGCCGACCATGACCAGCCCGAAGCCGGGTATGGCCAGCCCGAAGCCGGGCAACGCCAGCCCGAAGCCCGGCATGACGAGCCCGAAGCCGGGCCACGCCAGCCCGAAGCCGACCCCGCCCATGTCCGGTATGGGCTCGATCACGGCCAGGGCCAGCAAGGCCTCGGTCATGACCGGTGAGCCGGTGACCTTCACCGGTCGTACCTCGGGGCTGAAGGTGGGCTCGCCCCTCGTGCTCCAGCACGAGGTGAGGGGCAAGTGGGTCCCGCTCAAGGCGAACGCGAAGGTCAAGAACGGCAGTTCCTACGCCCTGACCACCTCGTTCAGGACGAAGGGGACCGAGCACGTGCGGGTCGCGGCCGTCGGCAAGAAGGTCTACTCCCCGACCGTGACGGTCGACGTCACCTGAGCCCCCGCACCAGCAGCTCGACCAGAGCCGCGAAGTCCTCCTCGGCCTCCGGCCGCTCCCACTCGCGGGCATGACCCGGGTCGTGGAAGCGGCCGGTGGCCTGGAAGACGGTACGGGCCGCGACGGCGGGGTCGGGCACGGCGAAGACGCCGGTCCCGACCCCGTCCCGGATGATCTCGGTCAGCTGGCCGGTCAGGTCGGCGATGTGCCCGGTGACCGCCGGGCCGTTCTCGTCGGCCAGCACCATGTAGGTGGCGAACAGCTCCGGGTCGGCGCCCGCCTTGCGCCGCTTCGCGTCGAACAGGGCCCGCAGCCAGGCCCGCAGCCGGGCCTCCGGCTCCCGGTCCTCGGCCACGATCCCGGACAGCGCGGCCGAGGTGCGGTCCAGCCAGCGCTTGGTCACCGCCTCCCGCAGCGCCGCCTTGGTCCGGAAGTGCCGGTAGACACTGCCGTGGCTGACACCGAGCGCGCGGGCCACGTCCACCACGGTGGCCTTGGCGGGGCCGTGCCGGCGCAGCACCTCCTCGGTCGCCTCGAGGATGCGCTCGGCGGTCAGGGTCGGGGGCGGGGAGGTCGCTGCCATGGCCTAGACGGTACCTGGGCCGGCCTGCCGCGCCATGATCACTGCTCGGTGCCGAGCGTGGCCATCTGGACGGCCGGATAGCGGGTGCCCGCCGCCGCGTCCGCCGGTACGGCCTCCTCGATCGCCGCCAGCTCGGCCGCGTCGAGGGTGACGTCCAGCGCGCCCAGCGACTCGGCCAGCCGCTCTCGGGTGCGGGCGCCGATGAGCGGCACGATGTCGTTGCCGTGCTGCGCGCCCCGGGACAGGACCCAGGCGATGGCGATCTGGGCGACCGAGACGCCCTTCTCGTCGGCGATCTTGCGCAGCGCCTCGACGAGGTCGAGGTTGTGCTGGAGGTTCTCGCCCTGGAAGCGGGGCGAGTGGGCCCGGTAGTCGCCCGCGCCGAGCTGCCGGTCGCGGGTGAAGTGGCCGGAGATCAGGCCCCGGGAGAGCACTCCGTACGCCGTGATGGCGATGCCCAGTTCACGGGTGGTGGGCAGGATCTCCCGCTCGATGTCCCGGGTGATGATCGCGTACTCGACCTGCAGGTCGGAGATGGGCGCGGTGGCGGCGGCCCGCCGGATGTTGTCCGCGCTCGCCTCGCTGAGGCCGATGTGCCGGACGTAGCCCTGCTCTACCAGTTCCTTGATCGCGCCGACCGTCTCCTCGATCGGGACGTCCGGGTCGACGCGGGCGATCCGGTAGACGTCGATGTGGTCGACGCCGAGGCGCTGGAGGGAGTAGGCGGCGAAGTTCTTCACCGCGGCCGGGCGGCCGTCGTAGCCGAGCCAGCTGCCCTCGGGGCCGCGCAGCGCGCCGAACTTCACGCTGACCAGTGCCTGTTCGCGGCGGGCCGCGGGGGCGGTGCGCAGGGCCTCGCCGATCAGCATCTCGTTGTGGCCCATGGCGTAGAAGTCGCCGGTGTCGAGCAGGGTCACGCCGGCTTCGAGGGCCGCATGGACCGTGGCGATCGACTCGGCGCGGTCGGCCTCGCCGTACAGCGCGGACATGCCCATGCAGCCGAGGCCGAGGGCGGAGACCTGGGGACCGGTGGAGCCGAGGGTGCGGGTGTGCATCGTCATGGCTCCACCTTGGCATGACAGCTGACAGATTTCAATATTTGTCAGCTGTCATGCAGGTCGGGGCGGAACGGAGCCGCGGCACTTCGGCCGCGGGAAACACGACGCCCACCCGCCGCCCGATCTGGTCGGGTGGCGGGTGGGCGAAGGAGGTGGAGGTCAGCAGCCCAGCAGGCGCCCGGCGAGGTAGCCCTCGATCTGGTCGAGGGACACGCGCTCCTGCTTCATCGAGTCACGCTCGCGCACCGTCACGGCGTTGTCCTCGAGCGTGTCGAAGTCGACGGTCACGCAGTACGGCGTACCGATCTCGTCCTGACGGCGGTAGCGGCGGCCGATCGCGCCCGCGTCGTCGAACTCGATGTTCCAGTTCTGACGGAGCGCCTGGGCGAGGCCCTTGGCCTTCGGGGACAGCTCGGGGTTGCGGGACAGCGGCAGGACCGCGACCTTCACCGGGGCCAGGCGGTGGTCCAGGCGGAGCACCGTGCGCTTCTCCAGCTTGCCCTTGGCGTTCGGCGCCTCGTCCTCGACATAGGCGTCGAGCAGGAACGCCAGCATCGCGCGCCCGACACCGGCCGCCGGCTCGATGACGTACGGCGTCCAGCGCTCGCCGGCCTCCTGGTCGAAGTAGGAGAGGTCCTGGCCGGAGGCCTTGGAGTGGGCGCCGAGGTCGTAGTCGGTGCGGTTGGCCACGCCCTCCAGCTCGCCCCACTCGTTGCCGCCGAACTGGAAGCGGTACTCGATGTCAGCGGTGCGCTTGGAGTAGTGGGAGAGCTTCTCCTTCGGGTGCTCGTACCACCGCATGTTCTCCTCGCGCAGGCCCAGGCCGGTGTACCAGTTCCAGCGCTGCTCCATCCAGTACTCCTGCCACTTCTCGTCCTCGCCCGGCTTGACGAAGAACTCCATCTCCATCTGCTCGAACTCACGGGTGCGGAAGATGAAGTTGCCGGGCGTGATCTCGTTGCGGAAGGACTTGCCCATCTGCGCGATGCCGAACGGCGGCTTGCGGCGCGAGGTGGTCTGCACCTGGGCGAAGTTGGTGAAGATGCCCTGGGCGGTCTCCGGGCGCAGGTAGGCGACCGAGCCGGAGTCCTGGGTCGGGCCGAGGTGGGTGGAGAGCAGACCCGAGAACTGCTTGGGCTCGGTGAACTGGCCCTTGTTGCCGCAGTTGGGGCAGTTCACGTCCGCCAGGCCGTTCTCCGGGAGGCGGCCGTGCTTGGCCTCGTAGGCCTCCTCCAGGTGGTCGGCGCGGAACCGCTTGTGGCAGGCGGTGCACTCGGTCAGCGGGTCCGTGAAGGTGGCGACGTGACCGGAGGCCACCCAGACCTCCGGGGCCAGAATGACGGACGAGTCGATACCGACCACGTCCTCGCGCGACGTCACCATGTAGCGCCACCACTGGCGCTTCAGGTTCTCCTTGAGCTCGACACCCAGCGGCCCGTAGTCCCAGGCGGCGCGCTGGCCGCCGTAGATCTCACTGCACGGGAATACGAAGCCACGGCGCTTGCTCAGGCTGACGATGGTGTCGATCTTGTCGGCGGCCACGGTGCTCTCTTCATTACGACGACGGGCGACGAAGCGGCTCCTCGACGGTGCGTTCGGAGCGAGCTTCAGAGCGAATGCCTCAGGTTACCGGCGTGGGCTCCCCCTCGACCAAATCGGTGCCGCTTACCAGCCTCTCACCCAGGCTTGTTGACAACGGTTTCCATGTTTGTTGAAAATGACTCTCATGAACGTACGACGACGCCTCATACCCGCGGCCGCCGCGACCACCGTCACCGCACTCGGCATAGCGACCCTCACGGCCTGCGGCGGCGACGCCACGGCGGCCCAGACCGGCAAGTTCGACGTCGTCGCGTCGTTCTACCCGATGGCCTTCCTCGCCGACCGGATCGGCGGCAGCCACGTCCACGTCACCAGCCTCACCTCGCCCGGCCAGGAGCCGCACGACCTGGAGATCAGCCCGAAGCAGATCATCGGGATCGAGAAGTCCGACGCGGTCCTCTACCTCAAGAACCTCCAGCCCTCCGTGGACGACGCGGTCGCCCAGTCGTCCGTGGGCACGAAGATCGACGCGGCCTCCCTGACCACGCTGGAGAAGCACGGCAACGAGGTCGGCGGGCACGCGGCCTCCCACGACACCTCCGAGAACAAGGAGCTGTCCGGCCTCGACCCCCACATCTGGCTGGACCCGGTGCGCTACGCCCAGGTCGCCGAGGGCGTCGGCAAGGCCTTCGAGAAGGCCGACCCGGACCACGCGGCCGACTACCGGAAGAACACCGCGGCCCTGGTGAAGAAGCTGGACGCGCTCGACACCCAGTTCAAGAACGGGCTCGCGCACACGAAGTCCAAGGTCTTCATCACCACTCACGCCGCCTTCGGCTACCTCGCCGAGCGCTACGGCCTGACCGAGGAGGCCATCAACGGCCTGGACCCCGAGTCGGAGCCGAGCGCGGCCCGCGTCCGGGACCTTGAGACCATGGCCAAGGCCGACGGCGTCACCACCGTGTTCTACGAGACGCTCGTCAGCGACAAGACCGCCAAGACCATCGCCGCCGACGCCGGGCTGAAGACGGACGTCCTCGACCCGATCGAGGGCATCACCGCCAAGTCCCGCGGCAAGGACTACTTCGCGGTCCAGGAAGCCAACCTCAAGGCACTCCAGCAGGCGCTGGGTGCCGAATGACGGGAGACGAGATGACCGGCGAGCCTGTCATATCCCTGCGCCGGGTGACCGCCGAACTGGGCTCGCGCCCCGTCCTGCGCGGCATCGACCTCACCGTGCACCGCGGTGAGGTCGTCGCGCTGCTCGGCGCGAACGGCTCCGGCAAGTCGACGGCGATCCGCACGATCGTCGGCCAGGTGCCGGCCAGCGGCGGCGAGATCACGCTCTTCGGCACCCCGCGCCGCGCCTTCCGCGACTGGTCCCGGATCGGCTACGTCCCGCAGCGCACCACCGCCGCGGGGGGCGTCCCCGCCACCGTCACCGAGGTCGTCTCCTCCGGCCGGCTCTCCCGCACCCGCTTCGGCCTCTTCCGCAAGGCCGACCACCAGGCCGTACGGCACGCACTCGGCCTGGTCGGCATGGCGGACCGGGCCAAGGACAACGTCGAGGCGCTCTCCGGCGGCCAGCACCAGCGGGTGCTGATCGCCCGCGCCCTGGTCGCCGAACCCGAACTGCTGATCATGGACGAGCCGATGGCGGGCGTCGACCTGGCCAGCCAGGAGATCCTCGCGGCGACCCTGCGCGAACAGGTCGCCCAGGGCACCACGGTCCTCCTCGTCCTGCACGAACTGGGCCCGCTGGAGCCGCTGATCGACCGCGCGGTCGTGCTCCGCGACGGCTGCGTCCTGCACGACGGCCCGCCGCCGCGCGCGGTCGGCCAGCACGCCCTGCCCGGCCACGACCACGTCCACCCCCACGACGAGCACACTCCACTGCGCACGGGACTGCTGAGCTGATGGACTTCCTGAACTACGCCTTCATGCAGCGGGCGCTGCTCGCCGCCGTCCTGGTCGGCATCACCGCGCCCGCCGTCGGCATCTACCTGGTCCAGCGCCGCCAGGCCCTGATGGGCGACGGCATCGGCCACGTGGCGATGACCGGCGTCGGCCTCGGCTTCCTCCTCTCCGCCTCCCCCGTCTGGATGGCGACGGCGGTCTCCGTCCTCGGCGCCGTAGCGATGGAACTGATCCGCTGGTACGGCCGCACCCGCGGCGACATCGCCCTCGCGATGCTCTTCTACGGCGGTATGGCCGGCGGCGTGATGCTGATCAACCTCGCGCCCGGCGGCTCCAACGCCAACCTGATGTCGTACCTCTTCGGCTCGCTGTCGACGGTGTCGCAGTCGGACGTGACCGCGATCTGCCTGCTGGCGGCCTTCGTGCTGCTGGTCACCCTCGGTCTGCGCCGGCAGCTGTTCGCGGTCAGCCAGGACGAGGAGTTCGCCCGGGTGACGGGCCTGCCGGTACGGGCGCTGAACCTGCTGACCGCGATCACCGCGGCGGTGACCGTGACGGTCGCGATGCGCGTGGTGGGCCTGCTGCTGGTCTCCGCGCTCATGGTCGTCCCCGTCGCCGCGGCCCAGCAGCTGAGCCGCAGCTTCGCGGCCACGTTCGCGATCGCCGTCGCGATCGGTGTGACGGTGACGATCGGGGGCACGATCACGTCGTACTACCAGTACGTCCCGCCGGGCGCGACGATCGTGCTGCTGACCATCGCCGCGTTCATCGTGCTGAGCGTGCTGGCCGCGCCGCTGGCCCGCCGACGCGCCCGCGCGGCCGCCGCGGGGCGGCCTGCCGGGGACCCGGCGGAGTGCGCGATTCCGGCCGGCCGGGAGGCCGCCGACGAGGTCGGCGTCTGACCGCCCTCGGCGCGGGCTGGCACAATGGCCCGGCAGAAGCAGTGATGTGAGGAGGCAACCGGTGACGACCGCTGGACCGCCCGTGAAGGGCCGCTCGACCCGCCAGCGGGCAGCCGTGGCGGCGGCCCTGGACGAGGTCGAGGAGTTCCGCAGCGCGCAGGAACTGCACGACATGCTCAAGCACAAGGGCGACTCGGTGGGCCTCACCACGGTGTACCGCACGCTGCAGTCGCTGGCCGACGCCGGCGAGGTGGACGTCCTGCGCACGTCCGACGGCGAGTCGGTGTACCGCCGGTGCTCCACGGGGGAGCACCATCACCACCTGGTCTGCCGGGTGTGCGGCAAGGCGGTGGAGGTGGAGGGACCGGCGGTCGAGAAGTGGGCGGAGGCGATCGCGGCGGAGCACGGGTATGTCAATGTGGCCCACACCGTGGAAATCTTCGGCACGTGCGCGGACTGCGCCGCGGGTTGAGCCGTAGTTCGACTGCAGGCCGGTGGGGGCTGGGCGCGCAGTTCCCCGCGCCCCTTACAGGGGCGCTTCAGTCCCGTCCGAAGCAGTGCTCCAGTTCGTTCAGGTCGTAGAACTTGCTGCCCTTCGCGACCGGCTTGCAGCCCTGCTTGAAGGCGATCTCCTTCTCGTTGTAGAGCATGCGCACCAGGTAGTCGTCGCCCTTCTTGAAGACGTCCCACTGGATGTTGGAGGCGAGGGAGGCGGCCTCGGCGCCGCGCCAGGGGTTGTTGGCGTAGGTGTAGTCCGTGCCGGGGGTGGCCGCCTTCTCGCTGCCGGGCAGCCGCATCAGCGCGGCCAGCGGGATGATCTCCTCGGCGTGGGTGAAGCGGAGTTCCGCGCCCAGCGTGCTGGTGCCGTCCCGCTTGGCCTCGGCCTGCTTGAAGAAGTCGTCGAGCAGGACGCCCGCCATCTTGTAGGTGATGTCGCTGTCCGAGAAGCTCGGGCCCTTCTCGTAGAAGTCCTCGGCGTCGCTGTGGTAGCCGAACCAGGCCGCGTCGCGCGGGGCGAGGTAGCGGTCGAAGTCCCAGCCCCTGCCGTCCGGGCTCTCCTCGCTCATGGCGGGGGCGATGGCGTAGAGGTTGTAGACGGCGGTGGCGGCGGTGATGTCGTCGGCGGTGGAGGCGAATTCGCCGTTCACCACGCGCTGCACGAACGCCGGCTTGAAGAGCTTGCCCAGGACCCGGGCGGCCGCCCGGTGCGAGGCCGGCTGGTCGGTGACCGACTTCAGGGTGGCGGCCAGGCGCTCGTCGCTCGCCAGCCACTTCTGGTAGTCGGCGCCGCCGGACGACTTGTGGAAGTAGAGGAGGTTCTTGTCGACGCGGGCCGTGCCCAGCGAAGCCTTCAGCGCCGGGTCGGCGTCGGTGAGGGCGGTGGAGAAGACCGTACCGCTGTCGACCGCGCGGCCCTGGCCGGAGCTGACGACGTCGATCTTCTCGCCGTTCGCGGCGATCGAGGAGAACAGGGACGGCAGGCGCTTCTCCAGGCGGACCGCGGTGGCGCGGAGTTCGTCCTTGCCCCGGCCGCTGAGGTTGCCGTAGCCGACCGCGCTCATGGCCGCTTCGAGGGCCTGCACGTCCGGGCCGAACTTCTCGCCGAGCGGGGTGAGTTGGCCGTCGGCCTCGGCCTGGTTCCAGAGCGCGAGGATCGTGTCGCCGTCCTCGCCGTCGGTGGCGGAGCGGGACCCGTGGCGGGAGACGTTCTCGGTGAAGACGGCGGTGTAGCCGGCGGGCGGCTGCTGGTAGGTCCGCGGGTTCTGCCCGGGGGCGTAGACGGCCTTGGTGCCGTAGCTGTCCCGGTGGACGGACCCGGTGTCCGTGGCGTGCGCGGGCAGCGCGGTGAGGAGCAGCGCGCCGAGGGAGAGAACGGGGATGACGCGCTTCATGAGGACCGCTCCAGGGACGGGAGACCGGCGGATGGCCAGGATGGATCTTCCGCATCCTCGACGGCCCTCATGAACGGCGGATGGCCGTCAGATGCCGGACGGGTCCTCCTCCGTGCGGCCCTCCATCGCCAGCAGCTCCTCGTTGGGGATGGCGCCGCCGAACCGCCGGTCGCGGGAGGCGTATTCGACGCACGCCCGCCACAGGTCGCGGCGGTCGAAGTCGGGCCAGAGCACGTCCTGGAAGACCATCTCGGCGTAGGCGCTCTGCCAGATCAGGTAGTTGGAGGTGCGCTGCTCGCCGCTGGGCCGCAGGAACATGTCCACGTCCGGCATGTCCGCGTAGTACAGGTGCTTCTGGAGGGTCTTCTCGGTGACCTTCGCCGGGTCGAGCCGGCCCGCCTTCACCTCCTCCGCGATCGCCTGCACCGCGTCGACGATCTCGGCGCGGCCGCCGTAGTTCATGCAGAAGTAGAGGGTGAGCAGGTCGTTGCCCTTGGTCTGCTCCTGGGCGACCTGGAGTTCCTTGGCGACCGACTTCCACAGCCGGGGCATCCGGCCCGCCCAGCGCACCCGGACGCCGAGTTCGTCGAGGGTGTCGCGGGACTTGCGGATGAAGTCGCGGTTGAAGTTCATCAGGAAGCGGACCTCTTCGGGCGAGCGCTTCCAGTTCTCGGTGGAGAAGGCGTAGAGCGAGATGTTGCGGACGCCGATCTCGATCGCGCCCTGCAGCACGTCGACGACCCGCTCGGCGCCGACCTTGTGTCCCTCGGTGCGCGGCAGCCCGCGCTCCTTCGCCCAGCGGCCGTTCCCGTCCATGACGATGGCCACATGGTTCGGGACCAGCTCGCCCGGGAGCTTCGGCGGGCGGGCACCGGACGGGTGCGGCTCCGGCGTCCTGTGATCACGGCGCCGGCCACCCAGGATCCCGCGTACGACCATGTGCTTCTCGACTCCCTCTAGCTCTTCTCTACATACCTGAGCGAGCGCAGCCCCCGCTCCAGGTGCCAGTGCAGATAGGCGGACACCAGGCCACTGCCCTCCCGGACGTGCCGTGCCTCGGCCGCGTCCGCCGTCTCCCAGTCTCCCGTAAGCAGCGCGCCGAGCAGCACCAGGGTCTGCGGCGAGGGTACGACGCTGCCGGGCACCCGGCAGTCGACGCAGACGGTGCCGCCCGAGCCGACCGAGAAGAAGCGGTTCGGACCGGGCATCCCGCACTTGGCGCAGGCGTCGAAGCTGGGCGCGTAGCCGTTGACGGCGAGGGAGCGCAGCAGGAAGGCGTCGAGGACGAGATGGGGGGCGTGCTCGCCCCGGGCGAGGGTCCTGAGCGCCCCCACCAGCAGCAGGTACTGCTGCACGGCCGGCTCGCCCTCGTGGTCCGTGAACCGCTCGGCGGTCTCCAGCATGGCGGTGCCGGCGGTGTAGCGCGCGTAGTCGGTGACGATCCCGCCGCCGTACGGCGCGATGGTCTCGCTCTGGGTGCACAGCGGCAGCCCGCGCCCGACCAGCTCGCTGCCGCGGGCGAAGAACTGCACGTCGACGTGGGAGAAGGGCTCCAACCTGGCCCCGAACTTCGACTTGGTCCGCCGGACCCCCCGCGCCACGGCCCGCACCCGCCCGTGGCCCCGGGTGAGCAACGTGATGATCCGGTCCGCCTCGCCGAGCTTCTGGGTGCGCAGGACAATGCCGTCGTCCCGGAAGAGACTCATGGCGCACCGACCCTTGGCTGGGGGTGCGGGGGTCGGCCCCCGCGTGGCTGCAGCATGATCCGGTCCGCCTCACCCAGCTTCTGGGTGCGCAGCACGATGCCGTCGTCGCGGAACAGGCTCATGGCCCCATTCTGCCCTGCCGGGGCAGGGGAGCGGTCCGCCGCGGAACCTTCAAGGGACCTCGCCGCGGCTTCGGGCGTTGGCGTGGGCGGTGGCCGCGCTGAGCCGTTCGGCCTGGGTCGCGACGCGCACGGTGTCCGGGTGGGCGTCCCACTCGCGTCCTCCCCCGTACGGCCGCAGCTGCACATACGGGCCCTCGTGCCCCATGACGATGCCCAGTCGTCCGGTGCGGGTGTCGACGGCGCAGGACCCGATGGGGAGGCTCTTCGCGTTCACCTCACCTGGCTCCCCCGTCACTGGGAATTTCACGCTTCGCATCACCGGTGTGGCGCTGCGTGCCTAGACTCGGCCGGAGTCTGTGCCGGACGTCCTTGCCGGAGGCATGGTCGGCCCGGCGGGCCGGGCAACGCCCTACATCAGCCCCGCGCCCGCGAGGAACTTCCCGACGCACTCGGTCTCCGCCTCCGACAGCGCCACCTGGGGCTCGGCCGTGGCCGGGCACTCGATGACGCCCCGCAGGTACAGCGCGGCCTTGAACGCCCCGAGCGCCGCCGAACTGCCGCCCATCCGGGCCGGGTTGCCGACGCCGGTCATCCGGAAGAGGGCGCACAGCCGCTCCTGTTCCGCCTGGGCCCGGTCCCAGTCGCCGGACCGGCACAGGCGGTGCAGGCGGACGTACCCGTCCGGGTCGACGTTGGCGAGACCCGGTACCGCCCCGTCCGCGCCCAGTGCGAGGGCCGAGTCGACGGTCAGCTCCGAACCCGTCAGCGCGCTGAAGCCGGGCAGGCCGCGCGAGCCCGTGACGACCTCGCGGAAGCCCGCCAGGTCGCCGCTGGAGTCCTTGAGCCCGGCCAGCACCCCGTCGGCGGCCAGTTCGAGGACCAGGTCGGCGGGGAGCTTGGTGTGGACGGCGGCCGGGATGTCGTAGGCGATCACCGGGACGGACGACCGCTCGGCGACCAGGCGGAAGTGGCGGGCGGTCTCGGCGGGGTGGGTGCGGGTGTAGAAGGGGGCGGTGACGACGACCGCGTCCGCGCCGGCGGACGTGACGGACGCGACGTGGTCCAGGACCCGGGGGGTCGTCATGTCGATCACGCCGGCCAGGACCGGCAGCCGGCCGGCCGCCTGGGACACCACCGTCTCCGTGACCAGCCGGCGCTGCCGGTCGGTCAGGTACGCGGCCTCCGACGTCGAGCCGAGCACGAACAGGCCGTCCACCCCGGCCGCCACCAGATGGTCGACGAGCCTGCGCAGGGAGGGGACGTCCACCTCGCGGTCCGGGGTCAGGGGCGTGCAGACGGGCGGTACGACACCGGTGAGCGGGGTGGGCAGGGTCATCAGGTCTCCCTGGGCAGGCTGTGGCTCGGCTGGTCCTCCTCCAACGGATGGTGACAGCGGTAGCGGTGGCCGGGGCATGACGCGGCCGTGAAGTCAGGCATGCGGACGGCACACTCGTCGTCCGCCCGCCAGCAGCGGGTGCGGAACGGGCACCCGGACGGCGGGCGGGTGGCCGAGGGGACCGGACCGGTGAGCGGGATGGGGTCGACGGGGTTCAGCAGGCCGGGGGTCGCCGAGAACAGGGCCCGGGTGTACGGGTGCCGGGCATGGCCGGTGGCCTCGGCGGCCGGGGTCTCCTCGACGATCCGGCCCAGGTACATGGTGATCACCCGGTCGCTCATCCGCCGTACCGTCTGGATGTCGTGGGAGACGAACACCAGCGCCAGGCCGAGGCGTTCCCGCAGGTCCAGCAGGAGGTTCAGGATCTGGGCGCGGACCGAGACGTCCAGCGCGCTGGTCGGTTCGTCCGCCACCACCAGGTCGGGGTCCAGGGCCAGCGCCCGGGCGATCGCCACACGCTGGCGCTGGCCGCCGGAGAGCTGACCGGGCAGGGCCTCCGCGAGGGCGCGGGGCAGGCCGACCAGGGCCATCAACTCCCGTACACGGTCCTCCCGTTCGGCCCGGGTGCCGCGCTCGTGGACGTCCAGCGGGTCGCGCAGGATCCGGCGTACGGGCAGCCGGCGGTTCAGGGCCGTCGAGGGATCCTGGAAGACCAGGCCGGTGCTCGCGCCGACCGTGGCACGGCGTTCGGCGGCCGGCATCGACCACAGGTCGCGGCCGTGGAAGGCGACCGTGCCGGCCGTCGGCCGCTGGATGCCCACCAGCACCTTCGCCAGCGTCGACTTCCCGCACCCCGACTCGCCGACCACCCCGACCGTCTCGCCGGGCGCGACGGTCAGGTCGGCGCCGGTCAGCGCGTACACCCGGTCCCGGGTGAACAGGCCTCCCCCGCGGGCCCTGTGGACCACGTGGACGCCGGACAGCTCCACCGTGCTCATGTCACCGCCTGCGTGCTCGCGAGGTCGACGGCCGGGTGGTGGCAGGCCGCGGTGTGGGTGGGGGTGCCGAGCAGGGCCGGTGGTGTCGTACGGCAGATCTCGCTCGCCGCCGGGCAGCGGTCGCTGAAGCGGCACCCTGCCGGGAAGTCGGCCGGGGAGGGCACCACGCCCCTGATCTGGGTGAGCCGTTCGGCCCCGGACTCCAGGGACAGCACGCTGCCGAGGAGGCCTCGCGTGTAGTGGTGGGCGGGGGCGGCGACCAGTTCGGCGGTGACGCCGGTCTCGACGATCCGGCCGCCGTACATCACCGCCACCCGGTCGGTGACGTCGGCGACGAGTGCGAGGTCGTGCGAGACGAGGACCAGCGCGAAGCGGAGTTCCTCGCGGAGGCGGAGGAGGAGTTCCATCACCTGGGCCTGGACGGTGACGTCGAGGGCGGTGGTCGGTTCGTCGGCGATGATCAGGCGGGGGTCGCGGGAGAGGGCCATCGCGATCAGGACGCGCTGGCGCTGGCCGCCGGAGAGTTCGTGGGGGTGGCTCCGGAGGGTTCGGGCGGGGTCGAGGCCGACGAGGGCGAGGAGTTCGGCGGGGGTGCGGTGCGCTCCGCGACGGACCAGTTGTTTGAGCTGGGCGTTGATGGTCATGGAGGGGTTGAGGGAGGAGAGGGCGTCCTGGTAGACCATCGCGAGTTCGTGGCCGAGGAGGCGGCGGTGGGGGGTGGTGAGGTCCACGGGCGGCTGCGGGTGGGTGGGGGCTGGTCGCGCAGTTCCCCGCGCCCCTTCGGGGGCGAACCAGATCTGCCCGTTGACTCGTGCCGTCTTCGGCTGCAGGCCCATGATCGACAGAGCCGTCAGGGACTTTCCGCAGCCCGACTCCCCCACCAGGCCCAGGACTTCGCCGGGGTGGATGTCGAAAGCGATGCCGTCCACGATGTTCACGCCCCGGTGGCGGTCCGGGAAGGCGATCGTGAGGTTCTCCACGGACAGGACCGGGGGGCCGTCCCGGGAGGGCAGGGGGCGGGCCCGGGCGCGGAGCCGCTCCCCCGCCTCCGTCAGGCCGGGCAGTTCCAGGGCCATGGCCTCCCCCGGTTCGGGTGCCTCGACCGGGTCCGGGGCCGCCTCCACCTCCCTCGGCGGCGGTGCCGCCCACGCGTCCGAGACGCCCTCGGCGAGGACGTTCAGGGAGAGGACCGTGAGGAGGATCAGCAGGCCGGGGAAGACCGTCGCCCACCAGCCGCCCGTCAGCACCATGTTCTTGCCGTCCGCGATGACGCTGCCCCAGGACGGGTCCGGTGGCCGTACGCCCGCGCCGATGAAGGACAGGGACGCCTCGAAGACGACGGCCTCGGCGACCTGGACCGTGCAGAAGACCAGGACGGGGGCGGCGCAGTTGACGGCCACGTGGCGGAGCACGATGTGGGGGGTGCGGGCGCCGACCACCCGTTCCGCCGTGACGTAGTCCTCGCCGTACTGGTCCAGGACGTTCGCCCGTACGACCCTGGCCACCGGCGGGGTGAAGAGGAAGGCGATCGCGCAGATCAGGACCGTGATGCCGCCGCCGAAGACGGACACCAGGACGGCGGCCAGGGCGATGCCGGGGAATGCCATCACCACGTCCAGGCAGCGCATCAGCGTCTCGTCGACGCCCTTGCGGGAGGTGGCCGCGAGCGCCCCGAGGAGCGCGCCGGCGACCAGGGCGAGGCCGGTCGCGCCGAGGCCGATGGCGAGGGACCAGCGGGCGCCGTACATCAGCCGGCTGAGGATGTCCCGGCCGAGGCTGTCCTGGCCCATCCAGTGGCCGGCGGAGGGGTGCCCGGTGCCGTCGACGGGGGCCTGCTGGGCGAGGGGGTCGTCGGGGGCGAGGAGGGGCGCGAAGACGGCCACCAGGACGACCGCGGCCAGGAATCCCAGGGCCGGCCTCGACAGCGGCGAGAGTCTGCGCAGTCGTACGCCCGGACGGGCCAGCGCGGCGGTGAGGCCCGTGCGGGTGAACGTCGTCATGCCGCCTCCCTCAGACGCGGGTTGACCAGCAGGTAGAGGATGTCGATGACGAGGTTGACGACGACGAAGCCGGTCGCGGTGGTGAGGACCACGCCCTGGATGACGGCCGGGTCGCCGTTCTGGACGGCGTCGATCATCAGCTTGCCCATGCCGGGCAGGGCGAAGACGGTCTCGATGACGACCGCGCCGCCGAGCAGGTAGCCGACGCGCAGGCCGAGCACGGTCAGGGGGTTCACGAGCGCGTTGCGCAGGACGTTGCGGCCGACGACCACGTGGGGTGGCAGGCCGCTGCCGATCGCCGTGCGGACGTAGTCCTTGTCGAGTTCCTCCACCACCGAGGTGCGGACGATCCGGGTGAGCTGGGCGGCCACCGGGAGGGAGAGCGCGAGGGCGGGCAGGGCCATGGTCCTCAGCCAGCCGGTGACGGAGTCCTCGGGGTTGATGTAGCCGCCGGACGGGAACCAGCCGCGGTCGACCGCGAGGTACTGGATCATCAGCAGCGCCAGCCAGAAGGCGGGGGCGGCGACGCCGACGAGGGACAGGACGCGGATGGCCTGGTCCGGCCAGCGGTCGCGGTGGATGGCCGCGACGACGCCTCCCGGCAGCGCCAGGGCGACGGCGATGCCGAGGCCCAGGAAGGTCAGCTGGAGGGTGAGCGGGAGGGCGGTGACGACCTGGTCGAGGACCGGGGTGCGGGTGAGGGCGCTGGTGCCGAGGTCGCCGTGGAGCAGGTCGCCGACGAAGTGGACGTAGCGGACGGGCAGGGGGTCGAGGAGGCCGTTGCGCTCCCGGAAGTCGTGGAGTTGCCGCGGGGTGGGGTTGGCGCCCTGGAAGAACGCGGACGCCGGGTCGACGTCGGAGAAGCGCATCACCAGGAACACGAACAGGGCGATGCCGAGGAGCAGCGGCACCAGCAGGGCGACGCGGCGCAGCAGGATACGGAGGACGGCGGCCATGCCGTCAGGCCCACTTGGCCGTCAGGACGTTGATGCCGGGGTAGGGCTGGGCCCTTATGCCGGTGAGTTCGCGCGGGTTCCAGGCGGTGATCAGCTCGTTGTGGACGACCGGGTAGAGGACGGCCTGTTCGGCGACGATGTCGATGTAGTCCTGGATCATCGTCTTCTTCTTGTCCGGGTCCGGTTCGCGGGTGGCCGCGTCCATGTCCGTGAAGAGCCGCTTCGCGACAGCGTTGTCGGCCCAGCGGGCGTAGCCCGTCCAGAGGTTCTCGGGGCCGTAGTTGTAGTGCATGATCAGGTCGGCGTCGAGGCCGAACTGGTTGGGGTTCGAGACGGCGGCGACGACCTGGTAGTCCTGTTTCTGGTCCATCTTGGTGAACACGGCCGTGGTCTCCTGCGGGGACAGGGTCGTGGCGACGCCGATCGCGTCCCAGGACGACTTGATGGTGGGCAGGCAGTCGACGAGCCAACTGACGTTGACCGCGAGGATGTTCACGTGCAGACCGCTGACTCCGGCCGCCGTCAGCAGGGCTCGCGCCTTCGCCGGGTCGTAGTCGTAGACCGTCTTCGCCCTCCGGTAGGCGGGGTTGGCCTCGTTCAGGAACGAACTCGCGGGTTTTCCGTGGCCCTTGAGGGCGACCTCCACGATCTTCCGCTTGTCGATGGCGTAGTGCAGCGCCTGCCGGACCCGGACGTCGTCGAAGGGCCGGTGCCGGGTGTTGAACATGAGGAACGCGTTGTTCATCCCGGCGCCGCCGCCGACCGAGAGGCCGCCCTGTTCGAGGCGGGGGATGTTGGCGTACGGGATGTTGTCGGAGATCTGCGCGCCCGCGTCGGCCCCGGAGATCCGGGCCACGCGGGAGGCGGCGTCGACGATCGTCAGCCAGTTCATGCGCCGGATGGCGGGTCTGCGGGGGCCGTTGTAGCGGTCGTACGCGGCGAAGGTGGTGTTCGACTTCGGGTGGTGGGCGGTCTGCCGGTACGGTCCCGAGCCGACCGCCAGCCCCCTGATCGCGTCGTCCCAGGCGCCGGGCCGGGAGAACACGTGCCGCGGCATGACCTTGGCGAGGGTGAGGCGGGCGATCCCGTCCGGGAAGGGGAACCTGAGGACCAGGTCGACGGTCCGGGGGCCGGCCTTGCGGGCCTCCTTCAGCCAGCTCGCGAAGAATCCCTGGGCGAGGGTCTGGGTGCCCGGGTCGAGGATCCGGTCGAAGACGAAGACGACGTCGTCCGCGGTGACGGGCTTCCCGTCGTGGAAGGTGGCCCCTTGGCGCAGGGTGAACCGCCAGGTGGTGGCGTTCGGGTCGGCGGGCAGCCGGGTGGCCAGCGCCGGGTAGGGGGCGCGGGTGATCGGGTCCGTGTCGGCCAGGCCCTCGTAGATGTGGTTGTTGGCGGCCATCGCGAACGCGGACGCGGTCTGGGTCGGGTCCCAGCTGCCGTCGTTGCCGTAGCCGATGACGGCCGTCAGGGTGCGGTCGGAGCCGTTGCCGCCGAGGTCGATCGTGGACCTGGGGCCGCAAGCGGTGAGTGACGACAGGGCCGCTGCCGCGCCGAGCGCGCCTGTGTGTGTCAGGAACGTCCTGCGGCCGTGGGTCGCCTCGTCGCGCACGGAGCCTCCAGCGTGGGGTCTGGAAAAGGGGACGTCCTGAGTCCGGCCGGTAGCGCGACCATAAGAGGGGGTTCCGGGGCGGTCAAGGCGACGCACGCGAATGGCGTAAACCGCCAGAGGTGGGACCAATGACGCTGCGAAACGACATGAGTTGGCGCCGGTCAGCCGGGTCCGGGTGTGTTCCAGGGGCGGAGCTTGTCGGGGTTGCGGACCGCCCAGATGCGGGTGACCCGGCCGTCGGCGAGGTCGAACGCCGCGACGGTCACGGTGACACCGGCGTGCCGGGCGACGAGGCCGGGGCGGCCGTTGACGGTCCGTTCGAGGAGGGTGGGGGCCGGGGTCCGCCCGGCCATGCGGGCCAGGTAGCGGGCGATGCGCTCGCCGCCCTCGACCGGGCGCAGGACACTGCTCGCCAGACCGCCGCCGTCGGCGGTCATGGTGGCGTCGGGGGCGAGCAGGCCGACGAGCGCCTCGATGTCCCCGGCCTCCCACGCCTCGCGGAACCGCCGCACCAGCGCGGCCTGTCCGGCGGCGGGCCCGGCGGGGGCTCCGGCCGCCCGCACCCGCCGGCGGGCCGAGGCCGCCAGCTGCCGGCAGGCCGCGGGGGTCCGGCCGACGATCGCGGCGATCTCGGCGAAGGGGTACCGGAAGACGTCGTGCAGGACGAAGGCCACGCGCTCGGCCGGTGTCATGGTCTCCAGGACGACCAGGAAGGCCATACCCACCGACTCGTCGAGGGTGATCCGGTCGGCCGGGTCGGCCGGCCCGGTGCCGGTACCGGGCCACTCCGTGCGGTCGGGGAGCGGCTCCGGGAGCCACTCCCCGACGTAGCGTTCGCGCCGCACTCGCGCCGAGCCGAGCAGGTCCAGGCAGATCCGGCCGGTCACGGTGGTCAGCCAGGCACCGGGCGACCCGATGTCCGCCCGCCGCCCTGGTGACAGCGCGTACCAGCGGGCGTAGGCCTCCTGCACGGCGTCCTCGGCCTCGGTCAGGGAACCGAGCAGCCGGTAGGCGAGGCCGGTCAGCCGGCGCCGTTCCCCGGCCACCGGTCCGTGGGCCGCCCCGGCCCCGGCACCCCCGTCTGCTTCCGTCCTCGTCACTTCGGCCCCCCGTGACCGTCCGCGTCCGGTCCGCCGGGTCGCCTCACATTTCGCGGGGCTGTGTCGTCGGACTACCGAGACAGTACCGATCACCGCCGCGAGGCGGCGAAGGGAGACCGTGCCATGACCACCACAGACCGGGCCACGACCACCGCACGGCCGGCCACGAAGCCGGACAGTTCCACGTTCGTGCGGGTCGCGATCGCCCTCCAGACTCTGGCGATCTTCTTCCAGGCGGTCACCGCGGGGGTGCTGCTGTCCCACCACGGCGAGCTGCTGCACGGCGTCGGGGCGCGGGTGATGTACGGGGCGTCGATGCTGTACGTGCTCGCGGCGGTGCTGGCCTGGCGGCCGGGCGGCGCGAGTCCGCGTCCGATCCTGTTCGCGTCCGGCTTCCTCGTGCTCGCCTCGGTGCAGGTGGTGCTGGGGATACTGCGGGTGCCGTCGGTCCATGTTCCCCTGGGGGTGGTGATGTTCGGGCTGAGCGTGCTGGCACTGGGGCGGGCGCTGTCCGGGGGTTCTGCCGCGCGGGCGGAGTGAGCGGGCGGTGCCGAAGCGGAGGGGGAGACGGGGATGACGGGCAGGACGGGTGGGACGGCAGGGTCGGTACGGCGGGCGTGGGCGTCGGCGGTGGCCCTCGTACTGCTGGGGCTGGGACTGCTGGGGGTGGCCGCCGCCGTCGCCGGGCTGCTCCCTGGACGGGTCGCGCAGGAACGGGCGTTCCTCTCGGCCCGCCCGTGCGGCGCGGGGGAACGCGCGGGCTCCGGGGACTGTCTGCGTACGATCCGGGGCACCGTGCTGTCCGCCGGGCCGGTCAGGAGCGGGCGGACGACGGTGTTCCGGGTGCGGCTGCGCCCTCCGGTGGAGGCCCCCGCCGACCGGGCGCTCGATCTCGACTCGGTCGCGATGTCCGATCTGGAGCCGGGTGACGCGGTGACGGTCACCGCGTGGCGGGACGTCCAGGTCGCCGTCGGTCACGACGGGGCGACCGAGCGGCTGGGCGGGCTGCCGGACGAGCGGGCCGCGCCGGTCGCCGGGACCGCGCTGGCCGCCGTCTGGCCGGCGGTGCTCGCCTTCGTCGCCGCGTTCGGCACCGTGCGCCGGGCCCGCCGTGCAGCCGTGGGCCGGCCCTTCGTGCCCCGGGTCCGGTTCGGCCTGCTGAAGACCCTCTTCGTGGTCGCGCTGCCGATCGCCGCGGGGATCTTCGCGGGATCGGTCTGGGACGCGTGGACGGCGGTGGTGATGACCGCGGTGCTCACCACGCTGGTGGCGGTCCCGGCCACGGTCCTCGCCCTGCGCTGGGACCGCGACTCCTCCCCCGCGACCGCGGCGGAGCCGACGGCCTGAGCCGCCACCCGGCCCACCCGGCCCACGTAGGACTGCTTGGGGGTGCGTGGGGCTGCATGGGGCTGCATGGGGCTATGCAGGACTCGCGATGCGCCGGAACTCGATCGTGTCGTACGCCGTTCTCGTCCCCGTCTCGTACAGCACCCCCACCGTGGCCTTGTCCACCTGGACCAGGTCCGAGTAGGCCGCCTTGCGGTCGGAGAGGGTGAGGAGCTTGTCGAAGGTGATGCCCTCGTCCGCGCTGGTCCACAGGGCCATGGCCTTGCGGGCCGTCGGGACGGACGGGGCCGAGAAGAGCAACGGGGCTTCGGAGCCGCGGAGTTGGAGGGTGGAGCCCTCGACCACGGGGACCTGGTGCAGCGTCGGCTGGGGGGTGAAGGCCTCGTCCAGGGTCTCGGCGCCGTCACTCGACCAGGCGTCCAGACGGTTGCCCGGGACCGAGCCGTTCTGGTCGCGGGCGTTGAAGTAGATGCGGCCGTCGGGGAGTTGGGCGGCGGTCGTCTCGTTGGCGTTGTCGTGGCCGGTGTAGGAGTCGTCGACGAAGCCGAGGTGCCAGGCGCGGCCGCCGTCGTCGCTGTAGATCGCGTGGCCGCCGTAGTACTTGGCCTCGCTGCCGGTGTCGGAGGAGCCGGCGGGCGGGGCGGCGGAGTGGTCGGCGGCCACGACCAGGCGGCCGCGGTGCGGTCCCTGGGTGAGCGCCACGGCGTGGCCGGGCCCGGTGGCGTACCAGCGCCAGCGGGAAGGTTTCACCTGGGCGGTGATCTCGTGCGGGTTGGTGAAGTGGCGGCCGTCGTCCCGGCTGCGCTGCACGAACACCCGGCGGCCCTGCCCCTTGCCGACCTGGCCGCGCATGATCTGCGCCTCGCTCACCGAGCCGTCGTTGTAGGAGGTCACCAGGACGATCTGGCCGCTCCTCGGGTCCACCACCGGCGCCGGGTTGCCCCGGGTGTTCCCCCTGCCGTCGGCCACCACCCGGAGCGGGCCCCAGCTGCAGCCGCCGTCGGTGGAACGTCTCAGCACGACGTCGATGGCACCGCTGTCCCCGGCGGTGCTGTGCCGGCCCTCGGCGAAGGCGAGCAGCGTGCCGTGCGCGGTGCGGACGACGGCCGGGATGCGGTACTGGGCGTAGCCGCCCTCGCCGGAGACGTACGGCACGGAGGACTCGCAGCCGGTCGCCCAGGCCCTGGGCTCGACCGTGAACGCTCCGAGGATCAGGGCGGCGGTCAGGGAGATCCGGCTCAGTCGGGTCACAGGAGACACATGGCTCACTCTTCCATGGTGCTCCCGGCCACCGCCCCCGCACTCCCACAACACCCGAACGGGTGGCCCGGTTTGGCAGACCGTCAGTTTCCCCGGGGGCGTCAGGACGGTGTGCGGGCCGCCGCCAGCAGCCGGGTCACATCGTCGGCGCAGATGGTCAGGGCCGCGCCGACCGTGCCGAGGACCTCGCGTTCGGCGTGGGTGTAGGGGCCGTCGGCGAGCGCGATCCGGGCGGCCTGGAGGAGCAGGGACTCACGGCCGCCGGGGGCGAGGTGCGGGGCCAGCGGGTCGAGGGCCTCGTGCAGCTCTATCGCGAGGCTCGCGCCGCCCGGCTGCTCGAACACCCGGCCGGTGTCGGCGGCGAGCGCGTCGACCAGCGCGCTCAACCGGTCCTCGGTGGCGTCCTCGAACCCGGCCGCGCGGACCGCGGCGGCCGCCGCCTCCAGGGACGTACGCGCGCAGGTGCCGCCGGCCGCGAGGACGGCGAGGGCGACGGTGTGCACGGCGTCGCGGAGCATCGCCGAGAAGCGGGAGGTGGTGGGGTGGTCGAGGACGTCGGTGCCGTAGTGGTGACGGCAGGCGGCGCACTCCACGACCGGCCCGGTGGTGCCGCGCGGCAGGACGGGCACGCCGAGCAGGGTGAAGCGGCGGCGGCCGGTGAGCCGCTGGTAGTTGCGGTCGCCTCCGCAGCCGGGGCAGAAGAACTCGCCGTCGCCGACGGGTGTCCACGCGGTACGGGTGCCCAGAATGCGGGCAGGCCTGACGTTCCGGCTGTCTCGTCCCCGTACTGGCAGCACGTCGCACCTCCGTAACGCCGTGGCAACATCGCCACCGCTGGCGTGATGTTAGCCACATGGAGGAGGCATAGTCAGTACCGCGTACGAGACCTTTCCGTGATCTTCATGGGCGGATGGCCGATACACAGCGGGGCCCCGATCACCGTATGCGGTGATCAGGACCCCTAAAGCGCCGGTCAGAGCGGTTATCGCGCCGCGCGGTTGACGGCGGAGACGACCGCCTTCAGCGACGCACGCGTCGTGTTCGCGTCGATGCCGATACCCCACAGGATCTTGCCGTCGATCGCGCATTCGATGTACGAGGCGGCCTGCGCGGAGGCGCCCTCGCTCATCGTGTGCTCCTGGTAGTCCAGGAGCCGTACGTCGATGCCCAGGCCCTGCAGCGCGTCGAAGAACGCGGAGATCGGGCCGTTGCCGGAGCCGGTCAGGACGGTGTCCTCGCCGTCGACGGTGGCCTCGACGGTGAGGGTGTCGGTGCCGTCGGTGTCGGTGGTCGACTGGCCGGTGCGGACCTGGATACGGCCCCAGGGGTTCTCCGGGTTCGGCAGGTACTCGTCCTGGAAGACCGCCCAGATGTCGGCGCCGGTGACCTCGCCGCCCTCGGCGTCCGTCTTGGCCTGGATCAGCTTCGAGAACTCGATCTGCATCCGGCGCGGCAGGTCCAGCTTGTGGTCGTTCTTCAGGACGTAGGCGATACCGCCCTTGCCGGACTGCGAGTTGACCCGGATGACCGCCTCGTAGGAGCGGCCGACGTCCTTCGGGTCGATCGGCAGGTACGGGACCGCCCACTCGATGTCGTCGACGGTGACGCCCTTCGCGGCCGCGTCGGCCTCCATGGCGTCGAAGCCCTTCTTGATGGCGTCCTGGTGGGAGCCGGAGAAGGACGTGTAGACCAGGTCGCCCACGTACGGGTGGCGCGGGTGGACCTCCATCTGGTTGCAGTACTCCCACGTACGACGGATCTCGTCGATGTCGGAGAAGTCGATCTGCGGGTCGACGCCCTGCGAGAACAGGTTCATGCCCAGGGTGACCAGGTCGACGTTGCCGGTCCGCTCGCCCTGCCCGAACAGGCAGCCCTCGACGCGGTCGGCGCCGGCCATCAGCGCCAGCTCGGCGGCGGCCACGGCCGTACCGCGGTCGTTGTGCGGGTGGACGGAGATGACGACGTGCTCGCGGCGGGAGATGTTGCGGCTCATCCACTCGAAGCGGTCCGCGTGCGTCGACGGGGTCGAACGCTCCACCGTGGCGGGCAGGTTGAGGATGATCTCGCGGCCCGGACCCGGCTGGTAGACGTCCATCACCGCCTCGCAGACCTCCAGCGCGAAGTCCAGCTCGGTGTCGGTGAAGATCTCCGGCGAGTACTGGTAGCCGAACTCGGTCTCCGGGCCCAGCAGTTTCTCGGCGTACTCCATCACCAGGCGGGTGCCGTCGACGGCGATCTGCTTGATGTCGTCCTTGGAGCCGCGGAAGACGACCCGGCGGAAGACCGGGGCGGTGGCGTTGTACAGGTGGACGGTGGCCCGCCTGGCGCCCTTCAGCGACTCCACGGTCCGCTCGATCAGGTCCTCACGGGCCTGGGTCAGCACGGAGATCGTGACGTCGTCGGGGATCGCGCCCTCTTCCTCGATGATCGAGCGCACGAAGTCGAAGTCGGTCTGGCCGGAGGCGGGGAAGCCGACCTCGATCTCCTTGTAGCCCATCTTCACCAGCTGGTCGAACATCCGGCGCTTGCGCTCGGGCGACATCGGGTCGATCAGGGCCTGGTTGCCGTCGCGCAGGTCCGTGGAGAGCCAGCGGGGGGCGACGGTGATCCGGTTGTCCGGCCAGGTGCGGTCCGGGATGTCGACCTGCTCGTAGCGGCCGTACTTGTGGATCGGCATGCTGCTGGGCTGCTGGCGGTTCGCCATGATTGCGGGGCTCCTAGTGGGTGTCCGGAAGGACGGCCGACGACGCAACGCGAAGCTCCGCGGGGAGGGAGTCGACCTGGACTACAGGCCCTCGCCGCGGCAGCTAAGAAGAAGCAGCCCGAAATGCATGATGCGAAGCATGCTAGCCGAGGCCCTTCGGACGCGGGGCGTCGTATCAGTATGCGGGACCGCCGAGGGAAATACCGAGAAAAATAGTACAAAACGTGCGCCATACCACTCCCCCTCACGGAGGGTGGTCAATTGTCGCGGTATTTCACCAATCATGGTTGCGGGTAGTGACACTGGCGTGACTCAGTGCGATGGTGCGGTGCATGACGACCAACGGGGGCTTTGAGCCCGTCATCCGCCGCACACCCGTCTTCTGCGGGATCGTGCCGCCGCACATCCTCGACCACCTGGCCCGGCACGAGGACCAGGCGCTCTCCGACTCGGCGCTGCGCACCCTGCAGCACGACTCCGCGGCCCGCATCCGCCGCCGTATCACCGCGGTCCGCACGGCGGCAGCGGCCGTTACGGCCCCGGCGGCCCCCGACAGCACTCCGCACCGCACCATCTACGACGCCGGGCACGGCACCGACCTGCCCGGCACCGAGGTCCGCGCGGAGGGCTCCGAGCCCGGCCAGGACGCCACCGTCAACCGTGCCTACGCCGGCCTCGGCGCCACCTTCGAGCTGTACCTGAAGGCGTACGAGCGCGACTCCATCGACGGCGAGGGACTGCCGCTGAACGCGAGCGTCCACTACGACCGCGACTACGACAACGCCTTCTGGAACGGCGAGCAGATGGTGTTCGGCGACGGCGACGGCGTGATCTTCACCGACTTCACCAGCTCCGTCGACGTCATCGGCCACGAACTCACCCACGGCGTCACCCAGTACACCGCCAACCTGGAGTACTACGGCCAGTCCGGCGCCCTCAACGAGTCGGTCTCGGATGTCTTCGGCTCGCTCATCAAGCAGTACTCCCTCGGCCAGACCGCCGACCAGGCCGACTGGCTGATCGGCGAGGGCCTGCTCGCCCCCGGCGTGCACGGCGTGGCGCTGCGCTCGATGAAGGCCCCGGGCACGGCCTACGACGACACCCGCCTCGGCAAGGACCCGCAGCCCGCGACCATGGCGGACTACGTGAAGACCCACCAGGACAACGGCGGCGTGCACATCAACTCCGGCATCCCCAACCACGCCTTCTACCTGCTCGCCTCGGCCCTCGGCGGCAACGCCTGGGAGCGGGCCGGGCAGATCTGGTACGACGTGCTCACCGGCGGCGCGCTGCGGCCGAGCGCGAACTTCGCGGACTTCGCGAAGCTCACGGTGGCCGCGGCCAAGGCCCGCTACAAGGAGGGCGAGGAGACCGAGGCGGTGCTCAAGGCCTGGACCCAGGTGGGGGTGCACACCGGCTGAGTCCGTACTACACAGGAACCCATGCGTATTCAGGTGAGGCGTACGGGCGGGTTCGCGGGCATCGAGCGCCGGGCCGAGGTGGACACCTCGGGACGGCCCGACGCCGAGGAGTGGCAGACCCTGGCCGAGCACACGCTCGCGGCCGGCCGGGGCGCGCCGCCGCCCGGGGTGCCGGACGGCTTCGCGTACGAGATCACGGTGGACGGGCGGACGGTGTACGCGGCCGATCCCCGGCTGACCCACGAGCAACGCGAACTGATCTCGAAGGTGCTGAAGGAAGGCGCGTGACCCTCGCGCGCAATGGGTAGTTCACGCCCGGGCGTTGACTTCTATTACCAGGGGTAAGGATGATCCCGCCCATGGCGACTGAAGCGGGCCGTCCGATGCCCCCTCTCCCCCGTTTCCCCGACGGTTTCCTCTGGGGTGTGTCGACCTCGGCCCACCAGATCGAGGGCGCGGCCGACCGGCGCGAACCGTCCGTGTGGGACGTGTTCGAGGCGGAACCGGGCCGGATCAAGGACGGCTCCACGGCGGCGGTGGCCTGCGACCACTTCCACCGCCACACCGAGGACGTGGCCCTGCTGAAGGAGCTGGGCGTCGGCGCGTACCGCTTCTCGATCTCCTGGCCGAGGGTGCGCTCGACGGGCGGCCTGGACTTCTACGACCGTCTCGTGGACGAGCTGTGCGCGGCGGGCGTACGCCCGGTCCCCACCCTCTTCCACTGGGATCTGCCGGCGGCTCTGCAGGAGGAGGGCGGCTGGCTGGTCCGGGACACGGCGGCCCGCTTCGCCGACCACGTCTCGAAGGTCGCGGACCGGCTCGGCGACCGGGTGCGGAAGTGGATCACCCTCAACGAGCCCGCCGAGCAGACCCTGTTCGGTTACGCCCTGGGCGCCCACGCCCCCGGCAAGCAGCTGATGTTCGACGCGCTCCCGGTCGCCCACCACCAGCTCCTCGCCCACGGCCTCGCCGTCCAGGCGCTGCGCGCGGCCGGTGCCGCCGACATCGGCATCGCCAACTCCCACGGCCCGACCTGGCCGGCCTCGCAGGAGCCGGCGGACCTGGAGGCGGCCGCGTTCTACGACCTCCTCCTCAACCGCCTGTTCGCCGAGCCGGTCCTGCTGGGCGAGTACCCGGACGGGATGGGCGACCTGATGCCGGGCGACGTCGCCGCCGACCTCAAGGTGATCGCCGAGCCGCTCGACTGGTACGGCGTCAACTACTACGCCCCGACGAAGGTGGGCGCCCCGCAGGGCACCGAGATCGAGTTCGGCGGTCTCACGCTCCCCGCCGAACTCCCCTTCTCCGTCCAGGACATCGAGGGCGTCCCGGTGACGGACTTCGGCTGGCCGGTGGTCCCGGAGGGCCTCACCGAGCTGCTGACGGGCTTCCGCGACCGCTACGGCGACCGGCTCCCGCCCGTCGTCATCACCGAGAACGGCTGCTCGTACGAGGGCCTGGACGACCAGGACCGTATCGCCTACCTGGACGGCCACATACGCGCGCTGCACCGGGCGGTGGAGGCCGGGGTGGACGTGCGCGGCTACTTCGTCTGGTCGCTGCTCGACAACTTCGAGTGGGCGGAGGGGTACGCGCGCCGGTTCGGTCTGGTCCACGTGGACTACGACACCCTGGCGCGGACGCCGAAGTCGTCGTACGGCTGGTTCCGGGACGTGCTGCGGGCGCAGAGATGACGGCCCCGTCCAGGGCGGTGCCCGCGCTCGCGGAGCCGGTCGAGGAGGTCGGCCGGGGCTGGACGGCCGCCCTGTCCTTCGCCAACGGGGCGATCTGGGTGGGGTGGTTCGGCCCGCTGCAGATCCTGCTCGCCTCCCAGGCCAAGGACTTCGCGCCCGGCTCCGGGATGTCGAAGGAGACGATGCTGGCGTGGGTGACCGGCATCGGTGCCGTGGTCTCCCTGCTGGCGAACCCGGTCTTCGGCGCGCTGTCGGACCGTACGACGTCCCGCTGGGGCCGCCGTACGCCGTGGATCGTGGTGGGCACGGCGGGCGGGGCGCTGTCGCTGCTGCTGCTCGCGGGCGCCGGCGGTCTGTGGACGATGACGCTGGGCTGGTGCCTGGTCCAGCTGGCGCTGAACGCGGCGTTCGCGGCGGTGACGGCGGCGGTGCCGGACCGGGTACCGAGGCTCCAGCGGGGCCGGGTGGGCGGCTGGCTGGGGGCGGCGCAGATCCTCGGCGTGGTCGGCGGCACGGGGCTCGCGACGGCCGCCGGGGGCATCGGCGCGGGCTATGTGGCGTGCGCGGTGTTCACGGTGGTGGGCGTGCTGCCGTACGTGCTCCGCCACCCGGATCTGCGGCTGGCGGCGGAGGACCGGCCGCCCTGGTCCTGGCGCGGCTTCCTGGCGGGCTTCTGGCTGAGTCCGCGCCGCTATCCGGACCTGGGCTGGGCCTGGCTGACCCGGTTCCTGATCAACCTCAGCAACTCGCTGGTGCTGCTGTACCTCCTCTACTACCTGCGCGACCGCCTCCACTACCACGACCCCGACCAGGGGGTGCTGATCCTGACGGCGGTGAACGGGCTGACGCTGATGGCGACGGTCGTGGTCGGCGGGGTCTGGTCGGACCGGGTGGGCCGGCGCAAGCCGTTCGTCATCTGGTCCGGGACGCTGATGGCGGTGGCGACGGCGCTGCTGTCGGCGTGGCAGACCTGGCCGGGGGCGATCGTCGCGGCGGCGGTGCTCGGGATCGGCTTCGGCGTGTTCACCTCGGTCGACTTCGCGCTGATGACCGACGTCCTGCCGAAGGCCGTGGACCGCGGCAAGGACCTCGGCGTGATCAACGTGGCCAACGCCCTGCCGCAGGTCGCGGCACCCGCCCTCGCCGCGCCGATCGTCACGTACCTGGGCGGCTACCGGGTGCTCTACCTGGTGGCGGCGGTGATCGGGCTGGCGGGGGCGGGGCTGGTGAAGCGGATACGGGGCGTCGACTAGCCCGGTTCCTACAGGGCGCCGGCGTCCCGCGCGGTCCAGACGCTGGGGTAGAGGGGCCGGAAACCGAGATCCCGGCGGATCTTCCGGGTGGACACGATCCCGAACCAGGGGTCGGGGTCCGTGCGGGTGTACATGTCCTCGGGCACCTCGACGCCGTTGAGCTGGTGCAGCTCGACCGTCGTGACGGGGGCGTCGTCGCCGATGTTGTAGACCGGGCCGTTCACCGCCGGGGCGTACAGGAGGCGCAGCAGGCCCTGGGCGACGTCCGCGTGGTGGGCCATGTGGAGGCGCTGGGCGGGGGCCCAGTGCGCGGCCCAGGCCATGGCGTTGACGAGGTGCGGGTCTCCTTCGCCGTAGACGAAGGGCAGCCGCCCGACGCGTACCTCCATGGCGCCGCCGAGCGCGAGCAGTTCCCGCTCGGCCGCGATCTTGGACTCCGGGTAGGCGCCCCACATCCGTCCGCCGGGCCGGCTCTCGTCGTCCTCGGTGAGCGGGCGGCCGCGCCCGGTGCCGTACACGTTGTTGGTGCTGACCTGCACGAACCGCCGTACCCCGGCGGACACCGCGGCCCGCCCGAGCGCCACGGCCGCGTCCCGGTTGACCGCCCAGGCCTCCTCGTCGGGGACCCCGCGGAAGGACGCGGCGACGTTCACGACGGCGTCCACCCCGGCGACGGCCTTACCGAGCGCCTCCTCGTCCCGCAGGTCCCCGACGACGGCCTCGGCGCCCAGCCGGGCGAACGGCTCGCCACGGGCCGCGTCCCGCACGAGCACCCGTACCCGCTCCCCGGCCTGCAGCTGCCCCAGCAGCCGGGGTACGAACCGCCGCCCGACCTGTCCGGTCGTACCGGTGACGAGAGTGATCATGGCCATCTCCTTGGTCCTGGTGTCACCTTTGTTCTGGTGCCACCACCCTCCGTCCCGTCCGGGACGGCCGGGAGAGACCTCCCGATCAGGGGACCGGCAGTCCCTGGATAAGCCGGACGCCCCCGGCCACCCTGGAGGGGTGAACCGCACCGAGCTCGCCGACTTCCTGCGCCACGCCCGCGGCCGCCTGGACCCCTCCGACGTGGGCCTCGCGCCCGGCGCCCGGCGGCGCACCCCCGGCCTGCGGCGCGAGGAGGTGGCGTCGCTGGCCGGTATGTCGGCGGACTACTACACCCGCCTCGAACAGTCCCGGGGCCCGCGCCCGTCACGCCAGATGCTGACGGCGCTGGCCCGCGCGCTGCGCCTGACGGAGGACGAACGGGACCACCTGTTCCACCTGGCCGGTGAGGAACCCCCGCGCCGGGAGGCGACGAGCACCCATGTCCGCCCGGGCCTCCTCCTGGTGCTGGACCGGCTGCACGACACCCCGGCGCTGGTGACCACGGACTTCGGTGAGGTCCTCGCCCAGAACGCGCTGTCGCGGGCACTCAGCGGTGACGTCCTGGCCCGCCCGCCCCGGGACCGCAACCTGCTCCGCCGCTACTTCCTGGACCCGGCGACCCCCGACATGTTCCCGCCCGAGGACCGGCCGGCGCGGGCCCGCGAGCACGTGGCCAACCTGCGGGCGGTGGCCGCGGCCCGCCCCGGCGACCCGGCCCCCGCCGCCCTGGTCGCCGAACTGCTCGCGGGCAGCGCGGAGTTCGCCGGTCTCTGGGCGGAGCACGAGGTGGCGGTACGGCGCGCGTCGACGAAACGCTTTCTGCACCCGTCCGTCGGCCTCCTGGAACTGGACTGCGAGGTCCTGCTCAACGCCGACACCCACCAGCAACTCGTCGTCCACACGGCCCGCCCGGGCACGGAGTCCTACGAACGCCTGCAGCTGCTACGGGTGGTGGGCCTGCAGGACCTGAGCCCGACACCACACTGACCGGCCTCAGAACCCCAGCCGCCGCAGCTGCTTCGGATCCCGCTGCCAGTCCTTGGCCACCTTCACATGGAGGTCCAGGCTGTATCGATATGCGGCTACCGCCGCGCGGCCGGTGTGCCCAGCAGTGCCCCGCCCTGCTTGCGGAACGTGATGCCGACCTCCATCAGGCGCCGACCACCACGCCCCGCCCACCCCGACTCAGAACCCCAGCCGCCGCAGCTGCTTCGGATCCCGCTGCCAGTCCTTGGCGACCTTCACGTGCAGGTCGAGGAACACCGGTGTGCCGAGCAGTGCCTCGATCTGCTTGCGGCTCTTGATGCCGACCTCCTTCAGGCGCTTGCCCTTGGGGCCGATGATGATGCCCTTCTGGCTGGGGCGCTCGATGAACAGGTTGGCGTGGATGTCCAGGAGGGGCTTGTCGGCGGGGCGGTCCTCGCGCGGGAGCATCTCCTCGACGACGACGGCGATGGAGTGCGGGAGCTCGTCGCGGACGCCCTCCAGGGCCGCCTCGCGGATCAGCTCGGCGATCATGACCTGTTCCGGCTCGTCGGTCAGGTCGCCCTCGGGATAGAGCGCCGGGCCCTCGGGGAGGAGCGGCACGAGCAGGTCGGCCAGCAGACCCACCTGCTTGTCGGCGACCGCCGACACCGGCACGATCTGGGCCCACTCGAAGCCGAGCTCCTTGCCGAGCTGGTCGATCGCGATCAGCTGCTCGGCGAGGGTCTTGGAGTCGACGAGGTCGGTCTTGGTGACGACGGCGACCTTGGGGGTCTTCCGGATCCCCGCGAGTTCCTTCGCGATGAAGCGGTCACCGGGGCCGATCTTCTCGTTCGCCGGCAGGCAGAAGCCGATGACGTCGACCTCGGCCCAGGTGGTGCGGACGACGTCGTTCAGCCGCTCGCCGAGCAGCGTGCGCGGCTTGTGCAGGCCGGGGGTGTCGACCAGGATCAGCTGGGCGTCCTCCCGGTGCACGATGCCCCGTACCGTGTGCCGCGTGGTCTGCGGCTGGTTCGCGGTGATCGCCACCTTCTGCCCGACCAGAGCGTTCGTGAGGGTGGACTTGCCCGCGTTGGGGCGCCCGACGAAGCAGGCGAAGCCCGCCCGGTGGACGGTCTCCGACGACTCCGACGGCTCGGTTGACTGGCTGCGAACGCTCATGGCCCCCATTCTCCCTGATCCACGACGCCCCGCCGCACCGTGAGATTTCGGTAACCCCGGCGCAACGAAACGTCACGGAAACACAGCCGTACGCAACCGGAAACGGGGACCGGTGACCCTCTGACGAGCCCCGACCCACGTTGGAGACGCCCGTGTACCTCGCCGCCGCGCACGCCGACACCGGTGACACCGCCTGGCTGCTCGCCGCCACCGCCCTGGTCCTGCTGATGACCCCGGGGCTGGCCCTGTTCTACGGCGGCATGGTCCGTACGAAGAGCGTCCTCAACATGCTGATGATGAGCTTCGTGTCGATCGCGCTGGTCACGGTGGTCTGGCTGGCGGGCGGGTACGCCCTGGCCTTCGGGGAGGACACGGGGGCCGGGCTGATCGGCGGCCTCGAACACGCCGGTATGCACGGCCTCGGGCCGGACAGCGTCCAGGGCACCGTCCCCACCCTGCTCTTCGCCACCTTCCAGCTCACCTTCGCGATCATCACCGCCGCGCTGATCAGCGGCGCGATCGCGGACCGGGCGAAATTCGGGGCCTGGCTGGTCTTCGTGCCGGTGTGGGCGCTCCTCGTATACGTTCCCGTCGCGCACTGGGTATGGGGCCCGGGTGGCTGGATCCTGCACCACCTCGGCGCCCTGGACTTCGCCGGCGGGCTGCCCGTCGAGATCACCTCGGGCGCCTCCGGACTCGCCCTGTGCCTGGCCCTCGGCCCGCGGCTCGGCTTCAAGAAGGACGCCATGCGTCCGCACAACCTCCCCATGGTCGTCCTGGGCGCAGGTCTGCTCTGGTTCGGCTGGTTCGGCTTCAACGCCGGCTCCGCGATGGGCGCCAACGGCCTGGCCGCCGCCGTCTTCCTGAACACCCTCGCCGCCGGCTGCACCGGCCTGCTCGGCTGGCTCTTCGTCGAGCAGAAGCGCGACGGACATCCCACGACGCTGGGCGCGGCCTCCGGCGCCGTCGCCGGCCTCGTCGCCATCACCCCGTCCTGCGGCTCGGTCTCGCTGCTCGGCGCGCTGGTCGTCGGTCTCGCCGCGGGCGTGGTCTGCTCGTACGCCGTGAGCTGGAAGTTCCGGCTGAACTACGACGACTCGCTCGACGTCGTCGGCGTCCACCTGGTCGGCGGTGTCATCGGCACCCTGCTCATCGGCCTGTTCGCCGAGAAGGCCATGACCGGCTCCGCCGAGGGCCTCTTCTACGGCGGCGGGCTCGCCCAGCTCGGCAGGCAGGCGGTGGCCGTCGTGGTCGTCGCGGTGTACGCCTTCACCGTGACGTACGGCATCGGCAAGCTGATCGACAAGGCCATGGGCTTCCGCGCCGACGAGGACCAGGAGCACACCGGCCTGGACCTTACGGTGCACGCCGAGACGGCTTACGATCACGGGGTCCTGGGCCACGGCGCCCCGGTCGGCCACTCCGTCCTCCCCACCGCCCAGAAGGTCAAGACCCAGCCATGAAGCTGATCACCGCGATCGTCAAGCCCTACCGCCTCGACGCGGTGAAGACCGCCCTGCAGGAGATCGGGGTGCACGGCCTGACCGTGACCGAGGCCAGCGGCTACGGCCGGCAGCGCGGCCACACCGAGGTGTACCGCGGTGCCGAGTACCAGGTCGACCTGGTGCCCAAGGTCCGGATCGAGGTCGTCGTCGAGGACGCCGACTCCGAGGCCGTGATCGACACGATCGTCAAGGCCGCGCAGACGGGGAAGATCGGGGACGGGAAGGTGTGGGCGCTGCCGGTGGAGACGGTCGTACGGGTGCGGACGGGCGAACGCGGCCCCGACGCGCTCTGAGGGCCCTCAGGACTCCGCCGGGCGACGGCAGCCCCCGGCCCCGGCGCGATCTGGCGAACAGCGCGCCGCCCGCCGCCCCGGCGACGAAGGCCAGCGCCACCACCAGCCACGGCAGCGCGAGGAACGACGCGCTCGCCGACTCCCTGGTGCCGGTCGCGCTGGCCGTCAACGTCACGTCCCCCCAGTCGAGTTGGGGTGCGCCCCGCCAGCGGGCGGTGAGCCGGACGCTCTCTCCCGGCAGCAGCTCGGAGGGGATGCCGGTGAGGTCGCGGCTGAGCAGCGTGCGCCCGAACAGGCCTTCCGCGCGCAGTCGCACCTTCGGGTCGAGGGTCACGTTCCCGGTGTTGTGCAGGGTGTAGGAGACGGTGGCGGTGCTGTTGCCGAGGCCGGGCACCCAGGGCTGGTGGTGGCTGATGTGCACGTGCTCGACGGCGATGGCCGGCAGTGTCGGCCCGCTCACTCGCAGATAGACCCGGGCGCCGACGGCCCGCTGGACGCCGAGCGCCAGGGAACCGGCCCCGGGGTCGACCTTCTCGTCGAGCGCCACGATGGCCCCCGGGTGGTCGCCGGGCTCGGCCCCCTGCGGCACACGCAGCGTGAACGGAACCGTGACCGTCTGGTGCGGGGGCACGGTGACCCGCGTCTTCGCGACCCTCGCCCAGGCCCCCACCCCCCGCATCCTCTCCTTCACCGTCCGGACGGCGAAGCCACCGTCCCGTGCGGTGTTGTAGGCGTCGGCCGCGTACAGCCGGAAGGTCAGCGGCGTACCGGTCTTGTTGGCGACGGCCACCTTGTCGGTGATCGTCTCGCCGGGGTCGAGGGAGAGATAGAAGTACGGCCGCGCAGCGATTTTCGAGGCGACCGGGTAGACGGACCAGCTGCCGTTGTCGGCGGCGCGCGCGGGACCCGCCGTGACGGCGGCACCGAGGACGCCGAGGAGCAGGCTCAGGAGGAGGGCATACGGCTTGGCGCGACGACGCATGGGTGCGGACCCCCGGTCGGAAACGGTCGGGTGGTGGCCGGTCGTGTGAACGTCCGGCCACCACGGTGGAGTCGGCTCAGGTGAGCGTCAGGGTCAGGACTCCGGAGTACGACCCCGGAGGCGTGAACGCCGGTACGTCCAGGGAGAGTCCGGCGTCGACCGTGAACTCACCGCCGGTGAGCGTGCCGTCCGGGGTCGACGCGAGGGTCGCTCCGGAACTGCCGACGGTGCCCGCGGAGCCGGCCGCGCAGGTGCTCGGGCTGCCCGACTTGGTCGCGCAGCTCGGGGTCCAGCTCAGTTTCCCGGCATCGATCTTGGCGCCGGGACCGGTGAAGTCGGTGACCTTGCCGGTGAGCGACCAGCCGGCCGGACCGCCGCGGAAGTCCTTGACGGTGACGGTCTGCAGGTTGCCCGTGGACGCCCCGCCCTGGCCGAAGTCGACCGCCGACAGCGCGACGGAGTCCCCGGCCTGGGACATGGACAGGGTCCCCGCCTTGACGGTGGTCGTCAGCTTCTGGCTGCCGGCCGGCACGGGGGTCGTGTCGTTGACGACGTAGGCGGCGGGCCCGGCCCCCAGGTCGGCGCTCCACGCGCTGCCCTCGTACGCCACGATCCCTGTCGTCGTCTTGTCGTTGACGGTGATCGGGGCGCTGAAGGAACCGTCGGAGCCCGCGGTGGCGGTCGCCGTGTCCGCGGTCTGGGTGTCCCCGGACCGCCCGGCGAGGGTCACGGTCGCGCCGGGCGTGAAGTTCTGGCCGCTGACGGTCACGCTGTCACCAGGGTTCCCGGAGGCCGAACTCAGGCTGATGGCACGGTTGTTGACCGGGGTGGTGGCGGTCGCCGTGACGGTCTCCGACACCGGGGCGGGCGGGTTGGTGACCGTGCACGGGGTGTCCAGCTCCAGGATGTAGCTGGTGTGGATGTTGTAGTCACCGGGCGAGAGCGTGATCTGCCCCGGCGAGGTGACGGTGAACGTCCCGGTCATGGAGAACGACGGGAAGGTCCCGTACCCGGGCACCGGGTCGTTCTTCTTCGGCCCGGCCACCGTGACGTCGCCCGTCTGCGCACCGCCCAGGGTCACCTTCCCCGTCGGCGTCATGATGTCGGCCGGCAGGGCGAGGGCGGTGGGGTTGTTGGCGGCGGGCGTGACCACGGTGTAGGTCACGGTGACCGTGTCGCCGACCTTGGGGCTGGTGTTGTCCACCGAGATGTTCGCGGTGGTGGTGCCGTCGATGTCCGGCAGACCCGCGATGGCGGGCGGGACGCAGTGCGTGGCGAAGTCGACGTTCGTGCCGGCGGCACCGGCCGGGCAGGCCAGCGCGCCGCCCGCCGTGACCGCGAGCGCGGTCGCCCCGAACAGTGAGATCCAGCGCCACCGTCGGGGTCTTCGTGATCTTGGGGGTGAACCCATGGATGCCCCCTCCTGAGGGTTGCGGGCGCAGCGGCTCCTCTGCGCCGACAGGGGGCCATTGATGTGGAGGCCGCGTGAGAAGTCAATGGAGATGCCGCAGAAACCTGACGGTTCATCAGCTTCTGCGGCATCCGGAACGGACCCGTCAGGGTGCTCAGCTCATGACGAAGGGTCCGGGCGACTGGGCGGCGCTGGACGTACAGGTGACGGTGACGCCGAAGATGACCATCTTCAGCGAGCCCTTGTAGAAGTCCAGGCTGTCACCGGAGGCGACGGTGCCGGGGAGGGGGCCGACGGTGATGTCGTCACCGATGGCCATGGCCGGGTTCACGGTCCCGCTGAAGACGCGGGACGAGCCGGTCGAGTTGGCCATGGTGAGCGTGGAGGCGATGGAGTTCGCCGAGAGGGCGACCGGGGCGGTGATCGCACTGGAGGTGAGGGTGAGGGTGGCGCTGGTACCGGTCTGGGTCGCGGTGAGGGTGGCCGCGCCGCCGCCGAAGATGCCGCAGCTGGCGGTGACGGTCGCGGTGGTCGGGGTGACGGCGGCGGCCGAGGGCGCGAAGGCCAGCGCCGTGGCGGCGAGGGCTCCCGCCGCGAGTGCCGCACCGGTGGTGATTCGCTTCATGGGGATGGGGCTCCCTTCCCGTTGTCTGGGAATGCCATGTGGGGATGGCGACCCCGGTCCGGGTGGATGCGGGCACACCGCGGGGCGCCGTAGCCGACGAACCATCAGAATCTGACGGTCCGTCGGATTGCACGGTCCCATTGATGCGTGAGAGACACAGCCAGACAAGGTTGAATTCCGGCCGACCTGTCTGCGACGCGTGGGCGTGGGGGTGGGTGCGACGCCGAGGGGTGGTTGCGGGAGGGACGCGGGTGGGGGTGCGTGGGGGGGTGCTCGCGCAGTTCCCCGCGCCGCCGGCTGTGGCACTGCGCCGAAGGGGCGGTTGCGGAAGTGACACGGGTGCGGGTGCGTAGGGGGATGCTCGCGCAGTTCCCCGCGCCGCCGGCTGTGGCACTGCGCCGAAGGAGTGGTTGCGGAA
>NZ_JBEZLQ010000031.1:0-79984 GCF_040652235.1 Streptomyces sp. NPDC048277 | reverse complement strand
GTGACGCAGGTGCGGGTGCGTAGGGGGATGCTCGCGCAGTTCCCCGCGCCGCCGGCTGTGGCACTGCGCCGAAGGAGTGGTTGCGGAAGTGACGCAGGTGCGGGTGCGTAGGGGGATGCTCGCGCAGTTCCCCGCGCCGCCGGCTGTGGCACTGCGCCGAAGGAGTGGTTGCGGAAGTGACGCGGGTGCGGGTGCGTGGGGCTGGTCGCGCAGTTGCCCGCGCCCCTGACAGGTGGGACCGGCTGGGGCGCTTGCAGAGGGCACCCGCTCAACACGCGCGGACGGCAGCCGCGCCCCAAAGGGGCGCGGGGAACTGCGCGAGCAACCACGGCGGCGGCGCACCCGCCCACTCGCCCCGCCCACCCGAGTCAACCAACCCCCGCCCCCCAGCCCACGGAGTCAACCAAGCCCCGCCTCTCCGCCCACGGAGTCAATCGACCCTTCGCTTCTCAGGCGACCGAGTCGGGTGGGCGGTGGGAAAGAATCACGCAGGGACAGTGAGCCGAACCTCCCCGTCCGGCCCCGCCAGCAGCACCGGCGTCCCCGGCCCCCCAAGATCCCGCACCGCGGCCAGGTCCCCGGCGTCGACCTCACCCGCCCCCGACACCACCGCCGCCGCCTCCAACGACTCCGCCCCCGACGCCACCGCCATCGCCACCGCCGTCCGCAGCGCGCTCAGCCGCAGCGAGGGCAACTCCACGGTCCCCGCCACATACGTACGCCCCGTCGAGTCCCGTACGGCCGCCCCCTCGGGCACCCCGTTGCGGGCCCGGGCCGAGCGGGCCAGGGTGACGATCTTGCGGTCCTCGGGATCAAGCGCGTTGCTGTCGGTCATGCCCCGAGCATACGAACAAGCCGCGGGGTCCCCCGTCATCACCCCGCCACCGGGTACATCGCCCCGCGCCGCCCCTCCGGCGAGGCCAGCCACTCCAGCTTCGCCGCGGTCCCCGCCTCCTCCAACGGCGTGTGCAGCACGACCGTGAGGTCCGGCCGGGCCGGCACCCGCATCGCCGTGGACTCCAGGCACAGCAGCCCGGCCAGCGGATGCTCCAGCTCCTTGCGGATCTGCCCGGCGTCCTCGATGTCCCGCTCCGCCCACAGCGCCGCGAACTCCGCACTGGACTCCGTCAGTTGCGCCAGCAACGCCTGGAACCCCTCGTCGTCCGGCCGCGCCGAACTCGCGGCCCGGAACTGCGCCACCACCGTCCGCGCGTTGCGCTCCCAGCTCGCCGAACGGGACCGGTACAGCGGATCGGTGAAGAAGTCGACGAGACAGTTCTGCGTGATGTCCGGCCGCATGCCGAGCACGATCGCCGCCGAGTCGTTGTACATCACGCAGTTGTAGTAGATGTCCATGATGTGCGCCGGATACGGCATCCATGTGTCGATCAGCCGCCGCAGCCCCTCACCCATGTCCGGTTTCCCCGCCGCCGGCCGGGGCGCCGGCGGGTTCAGCCCGGCCAGCAGATACAGGTGCCGCCGCTCCGCGTCGCCCATCCGCAGCACCCGCGCCACCGCGTCCAGCACCTGCGCCGACACGGAGATGTCCCGCCCCTGCTCCAGCCACTGGTACCAGGAGGCGCCCACCCCGGCGAGCACGGCGACCTCCTCGCGGCGCAGTCCGGGCGTGCGCCGCCGCGCCCCGCCGTCCGGCAGCCCCGCCTCGGCGGGTGAGACCCGGGCCCGCCGGGTCATCAGGAACTCCCGGAGTTCGCGCCGGCGATGGGTCTTCAGCGCATCCGCAGCAGCCACGTACCGATCCCCCTCGTTGCCGTGTCTGGTGGTGCCACCACCACCATAAGTTCCGACTCCCCACGGCTATTCCGCCCGCCGGAAGCTCTCCCCATGGCGACCGACACGACCACCGACGACACGAACCCCACCACCGCAACCACCACCGGACGCACGCCCCCGTCCCCCGCCCCGCGGCTCTCGGCCCGCGACCGACTCGGCCTCTTCGTTCTCTGCGCGGCCCAGTTCATGGTCGCCCTGGACTTCTCCGTCCTGAACGTGGCGCTGCCCGCCCTCGGCACCGACCTCGGCATGAGCCGCTCCGCGCTCCAGTGGGCGGTGACCGCGTTCGCGCTGCCGTCCGGCGGCTTCCTGCTGCTCTTCGGCCGGATCGGCGACCTGTACGGCCGCCGGAAGCTGTTCCTGACCGGTCTCGCCCTCTTCGGCGCGGCCTCGCTGCTGGCGACCCTGGCCTGGGACCCGGCGTCCTTCCTGACCGGCCGTGCGCTCCAGGGCCTCGGCGCGGCGGCGATCGTACCGACGGGCATGTCCCTGCTGACCACCACCTTCCCGGAGGGCCCGGCCCGCGACCGCGCCCTCGGCATCTCGGGGACGCTGCTGTCGCTGGGCTTCACCGTCGGCATGGTGGCCGGCGGCCTCCTCACCGACGCCCTCGGCTGGCGCTCGACCATGGCCCTGCTGACGGCGTTCGCCCTGATCGTGCTGCCCCTGGCCCCCGGTCTGCTGCCGGAGTCCCGGACCCCCGACCGCCCGCGCCTGGACGTCCCTGGCGCGATCACCGTCACCAGCGGCCTGCTCGCCCTGATCTACGCCCTGTCCACGGCCGCCGACCACGGCTTCGCCCGTACGGACGTGGTCACCACCCTCGTCGCGGGCGTGGTCCTGCTGACCGCGTTCGTCGCGGTCGAGTCCCGTACCGCCACCCCGCTCGTCTCCCTGCCGATGCTGCGCCGCTCCACCGTGGCCTGGGGCAACGCGGGCGGTCTGGTCACCTTCTCGATGATGTCGACGGTCGTCTTCACGCTGACCCTCTACCTCCAGGAGGTGCTGCACCTGTCGGCGTTCGAGACGGGTCTGGTCTTCGGTGCGCAGGGGGTGCTGTCGGCGGTCGCGGGCACCTTCGCCCCGAAGGTCATCGGCCGCCACGGCGCCCGCCGCGTCCTGGTCGGCTCACTGGCCGGCCAGGGCACCCTGACCGCCGCCCTGCTTCTCCTGGACACCCACAGCTGGTCGGTGTGGCTCGCCACGGCCGCCGTGTCCCTGGCCAGCATGTGCCACCTGGGCGCGATCATCTCGTACGGCCTGACGGTCACCTCGGGCGTGCCGGACGAGGAGCAGGGCCTGGCCACGGGCCTGGTGACCTCGACCCAGCAGGTCGGCATCACGATCGGCATCCCGCTGCTCGGCGTGCTGGCCACCACCTCGCCGTCCCTCCTCACCGGCGTCCACACGGTGGTCGCCCTGGACGCGGTGATCGTCCTGACGGCCGCCGCCCTGGTCGCCCTGGGCCTGCGCCGCGCCCGGCCCGGCAACCCGGTCCAGGGCTCCTAGGACCGGTCCAGCCGCAGCCGCTCGGCCCTCGGCAGACCCGCGACGACAAGGTCGTAGGAATCCTCGATCAGCTCCTCGACGAGCCGGTCGGGGAGGCCGCCGTCCACGGTGACGGTGTTCCAGTGGCGCTTGTTCATGTGGTAGCCGGGGGCGATCAGGCCCTCGTGGTCGGCGCGGAGCCGGATCGCGTCCTCGGGGTCGCACTTGAGGTTGACCTTGAGGGGCTTCCCGTCCATCCAGCTCAGCGCGAACATCTTCCCCAGCACCTTGAAGACCGAGATGTCCGGGTTGAAGGGGAAGTCCTCCTCGGCCGCGTTGAAGGAGAGGCAGAAGGCGCGGAGCCGGTCCGGGGTCACTCGGGTCGGGCCTCCTCCGGGTCCACGGCCGCGGGCACCGGCTCCACCAGCACCGTCACGATCTTGTTCCGGCGTCCGCTGGAGGCCTCGGCGGTGAGGGCCAGCCTGCGGCCGTCGGGGAGTTCGACCTGGGCGGAGGCGCCGGCGATGGGCACCCGGCCGAGCGCCTTGGCGAGCAGTCCGCCGACGGTCTCCACGTCCTCGTCGTCGTACTCCTCCAGGCCGTACAGCTCCCCGAGGTCGGTGATGTCGAGGCGGGCGGTGACCCGGTAGCGGTCGTCGCCGAGGGCGGTGACGGGCGGGAGTTCGCGGTCGTACTCGTCGGTGATCTCGCCGACGATCTCCTCCAGGATGTCCTCGATGGTGACGATCCCGGCCGTGCCGCCGTACTCGTCGATGACGACGGCGACGTGGTTGCGCTCCTTCTGCATCTCGCGCAGCAGGTCGCCGGCGTTCTTGGTGTCGGGCACGAAGAACGCGGGCCGCATGGCGGTGGAGACCAGGTCGGACTCGGCGTCCCGGCTGATGTGCGTCTTGCGGACCAGGTCCTTCAGATACACGATCCCGACGATGTCGTCCTCGCTCTCCCCGGTCACGGGTATCCGCGAGAAGCCGGACCTGAGCGCGAGGGTGAGGGCCTGGCGGATGGTCTTGTACCGCTCGATGGCGACGAGGTCGGTCCTCGGGACCATGACCTCGCGCACCAGCGTGTCGCTCAGTTCGAAGACCGAGTGCACCATACGGCGCTCCTCGTCCTCGATCAGGGACTCCTTCTCGGCGAGGTCGACCAGGGCGCGCAGTTCGGCCTCGGAGGCGAACGGGCCGCGCCTGAAGCCCTTTCCGGGGGTGAGGGCGTTGCCGAGGAGGATGAGGAGATACGGGATCGGGCCCATGATCCTGGCGAGCGGCAGCAGCACGTACGCGGCGGCCGTCGCCGTGTTCAGCGGGTGCTGGCGGCCGATGGTGCGCGGGGAGACGCCGACGGCGACGTACGACACGAGCACCATCACGCCGATCGCGGCGAGCAGCGCCTGCCAGGTGCTGGGGATCTCCTGGAGGCAGGCGTAGGTGACCAGGGCGGCGGCGGCCATCTCGCAGGCGACGCGGACCAGCAGCGCCACGTTGAGGTAGCGGGTCGGGTCGGCGGCGACCTGGGCGAGCTTGGCGCTGCCGCGCCGCCCGGACTTCACGGCCTCCTCGGCGCGGAAGCTGGAGACGCGGGCGATACCGGCCTCGGCGCAGGCGGCCAGCCAGGCGACGACGACCAGGGCGATCGCGCCGAGGACGATCTGCGGACTCATACGGATACGACCCGGCCCGGTCAGGAGACCGTCGGCGCCGGGGACGGGCCGGTCAGGCCCTGCTCCGACCGCCAGCCGTCCACGATGGCCGCCTGCAGACCGAACATCTCGGCCTTCTCGTCGGGCTCCTCGTGGTCGTAGCCGAGCAGATGCAGCACTCCGTGGACGGTGAGCAGCTGGAGCTCCTCGTCCATGGAGTGCTGTGTCTCGGCCTCGGCCCCCTGCTTGGCGGCGACCTCCGGGCACAGCACGATGTCGCCGAGCAGCCCCTGCGGGGGCTCGTCGTCGTCCTTCGACGGCGGCCGCAGCTCGTCCATCGGGAACGACATGACATCGGTCGGCCCGGGCAGGTCCATCCACTGGATGTGCAGCTGCTCCATGGCGTCGGCGTCCACGACGATCACCGAGAGCTCGGAGAGCGGGTGGATGCGCATCCGTGCGAGCGCGTAGCGGGCGATGTCGAGGATCGCCTGCTCGTCGACCTCGGTTCCGGACTCGTTGTTGACGTCGATCGACATGGCGCTGTGCTTGTCTACTTCCCCTTGTGCCCGGACTTCGGACGGCCGCCGTTGTGGGCGCCGTTCTCCGTGCCGTGCTGGCTGTCGAACTTCTCGTACGCGTCGACGATACGGCCCACCAGCTTGTGCCGTACGACATCGTGGGACGTCAGCCGGGAGAAGTGCACGTCCTCCACGCCTTCGAGGATGTCCTGCACCTGCCGCAGACCGCTCTTGGTGCCGTTCGGCAGGTCGACCTGCGTCACGTCACCGGTGATCACGATCTTCGACTCGAAGCCGAGGCGGGTGAGGAACATCTTCATCTGCTCGGGCGAGGTGTTCTGGGCCTCGTCGAGAATGATGAAGGCGTCGTTGAGCGTGCGGCCTCGCATGTAGGCCAGCGGCGCCACCTCGATCGTCCCGGCCGCCATCAGCCGCGGGATCGAGTCCGGGTCGAGCATGTCGTGCAGCGCGTCGTACAGCGGGCGCAGGTACGGGTCGATCTTCTCGTAGAGCGTGCCGGGCAGGAAGCCCAGCCGCTCCCCCGCCTCCACGGCCGGCCGGGTCAGGATGATGCGGTTGACCTGCTTGGACTGCAGGGCCTGCACCGCCTTGGCCATGGCCAGATACGTCTTTCCGGTACCGGCGGGGCCGATGCCGAAGACGATCGTGTGCTTGTCGATCGCGTCGACGTACCGCTTCTGGTTGAGGGTCTTGGGGCGGATGGTGCGGCCGCGCGAGGACAGGATGTTCTGGGTCAGAACCTGGGCCGGGGTCTCCTCCGGGCCCTCCCCGTTCTCACTCGCCCGCAGCATGGCGATCGAGCGTTCCACTGCGTCCTCCGTCATCGGCTGCCCGGTGCGGAGCACCAGCATCATCTCGTCGAACAGGCGCTGGACGAGGGCGACTTCGTGCGCGTCGCCGACCGCGCTGATCTCATTGCCCCGGACATGTATGTCGGCCGCCGGGAAGGCCTTCTCGATCACGCGCAGCAGGGAGTCGCCGGATCCCAGCACGGTGACCATCGGGTGCTGGGCGGGAACCTCGAACTGAGCTCGGGCCTGCTGCTGCGCGGGGGTGTGAGCTGTGGGTGTCTGAGTCATGGGCCGGCGCTTAAGGCCTGCGGTTCCTCCTCTTCACGGCCGCGTAGCTGAGGGCGGCCTCGCAGAATCAAGCGTACGACGCCGGACTGACAACGCCGTAGGCCTTTTCGATGTGGAAGGCGCCCCCGGTGAAACCGTGAGCCCTGCATGCGCTCCTGCACGCCGGGGCAGAATCCGAGCTACGTCCGTATGTCCTTACAGAGCCCTTCAGAAAGCAGGTAGCCGTGCTGCTGCGTCTGCCCACGTCGGTGTCCGAGGCCCGGGAGTACCTGGCCGAGGGGGCGATACCCGTCGGCGGAGCGACCCTCGTGTGGGCCGCCTGGCAGCGGGACGGCTTCCCGGAACAGGCGGTGTCCCTGCGGGGGGTGCCGGAGGCCACGGTGATCGGGGACGGGGTGCTCGGCGGCGCGGTGCTGCTGCACCAGGTGGACGACCGGGTTCCGGAGGTGCTGCGGCTGGCGGCGAAGGGGGTCGGCACGGGGGCGGTGCGCCGGACGGCGACGGTGGGCGGGAACATCGCCGGGTCGAGTCTGCGGGACCTGCTGCCGGCGGCGATCGTGCTGGACGCGCGGGCCGACGTGCTCACGGCGGACGGGGTGGACGAGGTGGACCTCGCGGAGCTGGAGGCGAAGTCCCCGGTGCTGCTGGCGCTGCGCTGGCGGGAGCCGGTGAAGGGGTCGTACACGAAGGTGCCGGACCCGGCGGGCGGGGAGGTGCCGAGCATCGTGGCGGCCGCGGTGGACACGGAGGGCGTGCTGCGGGTCGCGGTGCGGGAGCGGTACGCGGTGAGCAGCGGGAGTGTGGAGGGCGGGGCGGGGATGGTCGAGGCGGTGGGGGAGTTGTTCCGCGGGGAGTTGTCGGGGGTTTCGGAGGTTGTACGGGGGTTGGTGCGGGGGCAGGTCGCGAGGGTGCTGGAGTTCTAGGCGGCGCGATTCGGTCGTACGCCGGGGGCGTCCCAGCTGCGGGCAGGCGTGCCTCCCCCAGTGCCTTAAGGGCCTGGGAGGTGCCCCCAGGCGGCACGGGTGGGCGCAGCGGCACCCTGCCGGCGCCGGCAAGCGAAACCCCCGCCCCAGCCCCCACTCACCGTCACCCCGCCCGGCCGAACCCGATCGTCGGCACCGCTCTCCGCAACGGCCACGGCCGGATCTGGTCCTCGCCCGGCACCAGCCCCTCCAGGAACGCGTACCTCCGCAGCGCCGCGGGATCCTGCCCCGCCACCGACTGGACCTTCCGCCACCACGCCCCGATCTCCGCCCATCCCGGAGCGGACAGCGAGCCGCCGAACTCCTGCACCGAGAGCGCCGCCGTCAGGCCCGCGAAGGCGAGGCGGTCCGCGAGGGGCCAGTCCGCCAGCGTGCCGGTGACGAACCCGGCGACGAACACATCGCCCGCGCCGGTCGGGTCGAGGGCCTCCACGGCGATCGCCGGGACCTCGGCGGACTCGCCGGTGCGCCCGTCGACGGCGTACGCCCCGTCCGACCCGAGGGTGACGACCGCGAGGGGCACGTACTCGGTGAGGGCGTGCGCCGCGGCGCGCGGGCAGTCGGCGCCGGTGTACCGCATCGCCTCCTCCGCGTTCGGCAGGAACGCCTCGCAGTGTTCGAGATCGGCGAGCGCGGCGAGGTCCCACTCCCCCGTGTCGTCCCAGCCGATGTCGCCGAAGATCCGGGTGCCCTCGGCGGCGGCGCGGGCGATCCACGGGTTGCGTTTGCCGGGCGTGAGGGAGGCGACCGCGGCGCGCGCACGGGCGGGGTGCCCCGGCGCGTTCTGCTGGCGGAACAGTGTGTCGGCGGGGGGCTCGTGGCCGTGCGAGACCATGGTCCGCTCGCCCTCGTACGCCATGGAGACGGTGACCGGCGAGTGCCAGCCGCGCACGGTGCGCGACGGGGAGAGGTCGATGCCCTCGCCCTGTTCGAGCGCGTCCCAGCAGTACTCGCCGTAGTGGTCGTCGCCGAACGCGGCCGCGAGGGAGGTCCGCAGGCCGAGGCGGGCGAGGGCGGTGGCCATGTTGGCGATGCCGCCGGGGCTGGAGCCCATGCCCCGGGCCCAGGACTCGGTGCCGCGCACCGGCGCCGAGCCGAGGCCGGTGAAGATGATGTCCAGGAAGACGGTGCCGGTGAGGTAGACGTCCCAGGGCGGATCGTCCGGTGCGCGCAGGCCGGCCAGCGGGTCGACCTGCGCGGCACAGTGCGGTGCCGTTGCTCCCCTGTCGTCGTCGAGGTACTCCGGTTCCTCTCCGGCGAACGCGTTGGACGCGGTCACGGTGCGCTCCCTGACGTGGTGCCGATCGGGCCAGTGTGCACCATGTCGTACGACGGGCGGCGGCTCTCGCCGTACGACCGCCCGAACGAGCGCGTCTACCAGCGCGGGACGGCCGGTGTCGTCCACCCCGGCTCGGCCACCCGCATCGCGGCCGCGTCGTCGCGGTCGTGCAGGGTCCCGTCGTCGTCCAGCCACCGCTGATGCAGCCGTCGTACCTTCTCCCGGTCCAGCTCCACACCGAGGCCGGGCGCGTCGGAGACGGTGACCCGGCCGCCGTCGAAGGCGAGCCGTTCGGTGAGGACGTCCTCGGACTGCCAGGGGTAGTGGGAGTCGCAGGCGTGGTGGAGGTCGGGGACGGTCGCGGCCACGTGGGTCATCGCGGCGAGGCTGATGCCGAGGTGGGTGTTGGAGTGCATGGAGACGCCGACGCCGAAGGTGCGGCAGACGGCGGCCAGTTCCCGGGTGTTGCGCAGTCCGCCCCAGTAGTGGTGGTCGGAGAGGACGACCTGGACGGCGCCCCGGGTGAACGCCTCCTGGATCTCGCCGAAGGTCGTGACGCACATGTTGGTGGCGAGCGGGACGTCCGTGTCGGCCGCCACCTCGGCCATCGCCGGGGTGCCGAGCGCCGGGTCCTCCAGGTACTCGAGGACGTCCCCGAGTTCCTTCGCGACCTTCAGCGAGGTCTCCACGGACCAGGCGCCGTTGGGGTCGAGGCGCAGCGGGTGCCCGGGGAACGCCTCCGCCAGCGCCCGTACGGCCGCGATCTCCTCCTCCGGCGGGAAGACCCCGCCCTTGAGCTTGAAGGAGGTGAAGCCGTACCGCTCCGTGAAGCGGCGGGCCTGCTCGACGACGCCGGCCGGGTCGAGCGCGGCCCCCCAGTCGTCGGTCTCCGCCGGAACCCCCTCCGGGTGCGCGGCCCACTTGTAGAACAGGTACGCGCTGTACTCGACCGAGTCGCGCACCTTGCCGCCGAGCAGCGCGTGCACGGGCAGCCCGAGCGCCTTGCCGAGGGCGTCGAGGCAGGCGACCTCGAAGCCGGAGACGACCGACAGCCGCAGCTTGTCGGCGGTCTGCACCCCGCGCAGCCCGCCCACGTCGACCTGGCCGGAGACCCGGGCCGCGTCCACGGCGACCTCGTCGGCGACGGTGAACAGCCCGTTCAGGTCACTGACCTGCCGCCCGCGCAGCTTCTCGGCGAACGGCCGGGCCAGCTCCAGGTACTTGGTGTCGCCATAGGTCTCACCGACCCCGACCACCCCGTCGGCGGTCTCCACCTCCACGATCAGCCGGGGGGTGTACGGCTGGTGCACGCCCTGCGTGTTCAGCAGCGGCGGGTCGGCGACCAGGATCGGGGTGAGGCGGACGTCGGTGATCGTGAGGTTCACAGGGACGCTCCTACGAGGTCGAGTCCGGCGGTGAGCAGGGCCTTGAGGTCGGCCAGGTCGGCGGCCGAGGGGTCGGTGAGCGGGGCGCGCACCGGGCCCACCGGCCGGCCGCGCAGCCGGGCCGCCGCCTTCACCAGGGACACGGCGTATCCGGGGACGCGGTCGCGGAGTTCGACGAGCGGCACGTAGAAGTCGCGCAGCAGTTTGTCGACCGTGCCGTGGTCGCCGCCCTGCAGGGCGGCGAAGAAGGCGTCGGCGATCTCGGGGGCGAAGGCGTGCACGGCGGAGGAGTAGGCGGGGACGCCGACGGTGGCGTAGGCGCGGGCCTGGATCTCGGCGGTGGCGGCGCCGTTGAAGAAGAGGAAGCCCTCCGGGGCGGCGAGGGTGAGCCGCTGGAGCCGGTCGAGGTCGCTGTGCCCGTCCTTGAGCCCGATGACGCCGGGGATGCGGGCGATACGCCTCAACGAGTCGGCCGTATAGGCGACCTGACCGCGCTGGTAGGCGATGAGCGGAAGCCGTGTCCGGGCCGCGAGCCGCTCCAGCTGCGCGACCAGCCCGTCCTGCGGGGCGGCGACGAGATAGTGCGGCAGCACGAGCAGGGCGTCCGCGCCCGCCTCCTCGGCGATGCGCGCGAAACGGGCGGCCTGCGCCCAGCCGTACCCCACCCCGGCGACCACGGGCAGCCGCCCGCCGGCCTCCGCCACTGCCACGCTCACCACCTGCCGGTACTCGTCCTCGTCGAGCGAGAAGAACTCACCCGTGCCACAGGCCGGGAAGAGCGCGCCCGGCCCGGCGGCCAGCTGCGCGCCGACGTACTCCCGGAACCCGTCGGCATCGAGGGACCCGTCCGCGTGAAAGGACGTCAGCGGAAAGGACAGCACCCCGCCCGCCATCCCGTCCCGCAGCCTGCGCACCACGCTCCCCGGCTCTCCGTCCACCGAATCCATCTCCCCACATAGACGCCATCTACGTATGAAGACAGAGACTAGATATGCGAACGCACCCCCGTCAACGGCACGGGGGTTGAGGAACATCGGAACGAAAACTGGCGCTAAGCCTGTCGCGCGCCTGGGAGCGCTTTGACCTGGGCTTCGGTGGGGGCGGAGCCTTCGGCAGTCATGTTGATCACTGACTGTCTGGAGGTCCGGAGTGCCGGTCGAGTTTCTGACGGATGAGCAGGCCGCGAAGTACGCGGCGTACGACGGGGCGCCGGCGCGCGCCGAGCTGGAGCGGTTCTTCTTCCTGGACGACGCGGACCGGGCGCTGATCGAGTCCAAGCGGCGGTCCCATAACCGGCTGGGCTTCGCGGCCCAGCTGACGACCGTGCGCTATCTCGGGGTGTTCCTGGACGACCCGTCGGACATCCCGGCGGAGGTCGCCGACTACCTCGCCGAGCAGCTCGGCATCGCGGACGCCTCGGTGCTGAAGGTGTACGGCGAGCGGGAGAAGACCCGGTTCGAGCATGTGTGGGAGCTGCGCAAGTTCCTGGAGTACTCGGAGTTCGCCGAGGTGGAAGCGGAGTTGCGGGCGTGGGTGGATGCGCGTGCGTGGATGACCGGGGAGGGGCCGAAGGCGCTGTTCGACGCGGCGGTGGGGTGGCTGCGCGAGCGGCGGGTGCTGCTGCCCGGGGTGACGACGCTGGCGAGACTGGTCGCCTCGGTGCGGGAGGCGGCGAACCAGCGGCTGTGGGACACCCTCTACGGGCTGCTGAGCACCGGTCAGCGGGCGGTGCTCGACTCCCTGTTGACCGTGCCGACCGGCGCGCGGGTGTCGGAGCTGGACCGGCTGCGCCGCGGTCCCGTACGCATCTCCGGGCCGCAGATGAAGTGGGCCCTGGAGCGGGCGAAGGAGATCACGGACCTCGGGATGGGCGAGGTCGAGGTGACGGGGATACCGCCGCGGCGGCTGGCGGAGCTGTCCCGCTACGGCGTGGACGGCAAGGCGTCCCTGCTCAGGCGGCACGGCGACTCCCGGCGTCTGGCCACGCTGTTGGCGACCGCGGTCTACCTGACGACCCGGGCGGTGGATGACGCGCTGGACCTGCTGGAGGTGCTGATCGCGACGAAACTGCTGGCGCGTGCGGAGCGGGAGACGGCGAAGGAGAAGCTGAAGACCCTGCCGCGGGTCGAGCGGGCCGGCGCGAAGCTGGCCGCCGCGTTCCGGGTCGTGTTCGACACCACCTCCGAGCAGGTCGACACCGACACCGGGGAGATCGCCCCGCCGAAGGTGGAGACGCTGGAGGCGATGTGGACGGAGATCGAGCAGGTGGTGCCGCGCGAGGAGCTGGCGGCGGCGATCGCCGCGTTGTTCGAGCTGACCCCGCCGCTCGACTCCGACGCCGACGAGGCATGGCGGGCCATGCTGGTCAACCGGTTCGGCGCCGTACGGCCGTTCCTCAAGCTCCTGGTGCAGGTCGTCGACTTCGGCGCCAGCCCCGAGGGCCTGCCCGTGCTGAAGGCCCTGCGGACGCTGCCGGAGCTGATGGGCCGCAAGAAGGTCGGCCCCGAGGAAATCGACACCGGCTTGCTGATCGGCTCGTGGCGGCGGCTGGTGCTGTCCGCGCCGCACCTGGAGCCGGGCACGGTGGACTGGAAGGCGTACGCGTTCTGCGTGCTGGAGCAGTTCCACCGGATGCTGCGGAGCAAGCAAGTGTTCGCGAAGAACTCCTCCAAGTGGGGCGATCCCCGGGCCAAGCTGTTGGACGGGGAGGCGTGGGAGCAGGCCAGGCCCGCCGTGCTGGCCTCCCTGGGACTGCCCGCCGAGGCGGGCGAGCACCTGGCGGCGCGGGCCGCGCTGCTGGACGGCACCTACCGCGAGGTCGCAGGAAGGGTGCCGGCGAACTCGCAGATCGTGTTCGATGACGACGGGCGGCTGCACTTCGCCGCACTGGAGCCGGAGCCCGAACCGGCCTCCCTGCGGAACCTGCGGGAGGCGGTGGAGGCGATGCTGCCCCGCGTCGACCTGCCGGAGGCACTGCTGGAGGTGTTCTCCTGGACCGGCGCCGACCAGGCGTTCACCTCGGTCACCGGCGGCGAGGCGAGGCTGAAGGACCTGCACGTGACGGTCGCCGCGCTGCTGGTCGCGCACAGCTGCAACGTCGGCTACACCCCGGTCATCGGGGCCGCGGACGCGCTGAAGTACGGGCGGCTGTCCCACGTCGACCAGACGTATCTGCGGCTGGCGACGTACCGGGCCGCGAACGCGGCCCTGATCGACCACCAGGCGTCGATCCCGCTCGCTCAGGCGTGGGGCGGCGGGCTGGTCGCCTCCGTGGACGGCATGCGGTTCGTCGTCCCTGTGCCGTCGGTGTACGCACGGCCGAACCCGAAGTACTTCGGGCGCCGGGGCGGCGCCACCTGGCTGAACATGATCAATGACCAGGCGGCGGGGCTCGGCGGGAAGGTCGTGGCCGGCACCCCGCGCGACTCCTTGTATGTGCTGGACGTCCTCTACGACCGCGACGGCGGCATCCGCCCCAAGATGATCGTCACCGACACCGCCTCGTACAGCGACATCGTCTTCGGCCTGCTCACCTTGGGGGGTTCGCGTACGCGCCTCAGCTCGCTGACCTGCCGGACCAGAAGATGTGGCGCATCGACCGCACAGCCGACTACGGCGCCTTCCAGGACGCCGCCCGCGGCCGGGTCGACCTCGCCAGGATCGAACGGCACTGGGAGGACATCCTGCGGATCATCGGCTCCATCCGCACCGGCGCGGTGCGCGCGTACGACGTCATCCGCATGCTGTCGAGGGACGGGCGCCCGACCCCGCTCGGCGACGCGATCGCCCACTACGGGCGGATCTCCAAGACCCTGCACATCCTGCGCCTGGCCGACGAGCCCGGCTACCGCCGCCAGATCAAGGTGCAGGCCAACCTCCAGGAGGGCCGCCACGCGCTCGCCCGGAAGATCTTTCACGGCAAGCAGGGGCAGCTCTACCAGCGCTACCAGGACGGCATGGAGGACCAGATCGGCGCCCTGGGCCTGGTCCTCAACGCCCTGGTCCTCTTCACCACCCGCTACATGGACGCGGCGGTGAACCAGCTGCGTGCGGACGGCTTCGACGTCCGCGACGAGGACGTCGCCCGCCTCTCTCCGTTCGTCCGTCACCACATCAACATGCTCGGTTCTCTCGCCGGTTCCGGAGTGTTGCTGATCGAGCGTCCTGGAGTTGGTGCACGACGCGTGCGAGTGGTGAGGATCAGTGGAGTTGGCCCTCACCACTTGTCTGCGGTGGTTTGTCAGTCCGAGCTGGTTAGCACGGTGACTCGCTGTCCTGCGGGCACCGCCACCGGGCTCGACGACGGCGAAGACGGGGCTGAGGACTGACCTGGGGCGTTTGGGCTGGTCACCGGAGCAGAGTCGGTACCGGGATCCGTAACAGTGACCGCGCGCGTGACCGCTTGCGCTCCCGGTGGGCGGCCTGGCGGCACGCCGGACTCCTTGGCCTTCACCGCCGGTGTCCTCCGCAGACGAGTCGGACCCTACCGAGCATGCTGGGTCGCCCGTTCCAGGGCCCACGGTCAAGGCGCCTACCTCTCGTAGATGTCGTGGCCCAAGGCCAGAAGGGGAGGCGAGGTGTCGTCAGGGGGCGCGGGGAAGTCGGCCACGGCAAGGTCGACCTGCTCTTCGCAGCCTTCCCGCGCGCACTCGCAGGAGAAGGGCAGTACGACATCCGACGTGTCCCCGAGCGCCCGCGCCCACGACCGGGTGAAAAAGGTCTGGTACTGAACGACGAAGGCACGGTTGGCGTAGCGGAGAAGCTGCCGCCGTTCCGACTGGTTTGTTGCCACCGGCCCATGAGCGAGCACGTCGGCGAAGTGTCCTTCGACCTCCGTGACGACGTGCTCCAGACCGCACGAACCGTCGATCACCACGACCCGCCCCCCGAATTGCCTCACCTCTGTCACGATCACCTTGCCTAGGTGCTGGTAGAACTCCCGTATGCCGGGGTGCAGGTCACGCTCGTTGAGCCGGTCACGCTGCAACTCCGGGGTCGGTAAGAGCCATAGGGCCGGGCCGCTGCCGACCACCTCCGGCGTGATCGGTGTGCCCTCGGCAATCGTCAACGGTGCAGCCGGTAATGCCCGGAGGTCGTTTTGGACCATGGGGCCACGCACGTGGTGCAAGGACATCGCGAGCCGGTCCTCCATGGGCGCTGACCAGCGGTCCGGGACCGGCATCTCCTCATACCGGATCGCGGCTGGATGCCCTGCGGCAATCGCCCGGTCGCGGTGCTGCCAGGTGTGAGTGTCGGCGTTGTACCAGCGCAGTCCGTGGCGCCGGGCGAGCAACCGAGCGACAGTGGTCTTGCCCACCCCAGGCGGGCCGCCCAGCCACATCACGGATTCGAGGCTGCTCGTCACCTGCCGCTCCTGGAAGTGTCGGGTGAGGCCGTCGGGTGCCAGCGCCAGCCGGAGGCATGCAGCGTCTCCGCACGATCGAGGACGATCTCCTGGCGCAGTCTCTTCTCCTCCTCGTCGTGGTAAGCCGCAGTGACGGTGTGCTGCCCGGGGTGCTTGCGGTAGAGCTCGCCCGGCTCGGGCTGCATCCACCCCCGGCTGACCGCCTCGCAGAACAGGAGGAGGGCGGCATCCTCGAAGGCCGGGATCGCGGGCCAGCCGCCCACGAGACGCACAAGGTCGGCATGTGCGGTCAGCGTGGTGCCCATCACCGGCAGTTCACCGCGCCTGGCACCGTCCAGGAGCGCCCGCTCCGGCAGCAGTCCCGAACTTGGGTCGTACGGCCCCCGCTCCAGATGGCCGTCAGCGTGGAGATCCAGGCACGGGGCAACCGTCCAGCCGAGGGCCGGATTGGCCTCCAGAATCTCGACGTCGCGGGCTAGGGACATCTGATCGGGCAGCAGATCGTCACAGTCGACGCAGCGCAGCAGCGTTCCGGTGGCACGCGCCAGCCCCAGCGTGCGGGCCTGGGCGGCGCCACCCCAGCGGCCGGCACCCTTGGAGATCCACGGTGCGTCCGGGACGGCTTCCAGCGGCCTACCCGTCCGCCCGTCCTCCTGCACCACCCACTCAAGCCGCCAGCCATCGGGCAGCTTCTGCCCCCGCAGGCACTCGTACAGTTCGCGTATATAGACGTGCCCGCCCTCGTGCACAGGCGTAAGAACAGTGATCGTCGGCATCAGGAATCACAACGCGGACAAGGGGTGACTGGTTCAGCAGACAGCGAGACACCGAGACGGACGCCGACACCGTCAAACCGCGAACCCGCCCACCGCACGCGAGGGGCTCGGCTGGTGGCACGCTCAGCGCCGGACCGAGGCAGACCCCACGACCGGGGATCGACGACTGACGAGTGCGAGGCCCTGCCACCAGCCGTGGTCCCAGTTGATGTTTCCGGCGGCGTCGGCCGTGTCCTGGACCTGTTGGAACAGGTGTCCCCAGGACCCGTCGGCCGACCACAGCCGGTGTGAAGTAGGCCGCCGGCGAGGTGCTCGTGGTGCGAGACGGCGCGTCCGTCGTCGGGTTCGCCTTCACCGAGCTGCTGAACTTCCGGCTGCCGCCGAGGCTGAAGAACATCGGCAGCAGCCGCCTGTACCGCCCGGACGACACCCCGCCCGGCTGGCCAGCGCTCGGCGGCTCGCTGTCGACCCGGGCCATCAAGTGGGACCTGATCGCCCAGCAGTACGACCAGATGGTCAAGTACGCCACCGCGCTGCGCCTGGGGACGGCGGAGGCCGAACAGGTGCTGCGGCGCTTCACCCGCGGCGGCCCCAAGCACCCCACGTACCAGGCCCTCGAAGAACTCGGCCGCGCCGTGCGCACGATCTTCGCGTGCGACTACCTCGCCAGCCCGGACTTGCGCCGCGAGATCCACGGCGGCCTTCAGGTCGTGGAGAACTGGAACAGCGCGAACACCGTGCTGCACTACGGCAAGGACGGCGCGCTGACCGGCCCGGACAAGGAGCACGCCGAGACCTCGATGCTCGCGCTGCACCTGCTCCAGTCCAGCCTGGTCCACATCAACACCCTGCTGCTTCAGCGCGTTCTGACCGAACCCGCGTGGGCGAAGAAGCTCTCGGACGAGGACCGGCGCGGGCTGACCGCGCTCTTCTGGTCGAACATCAACCCGTACGGTTCTCTCGCCGGTTCCGGAGTGTTGCTGATCGAGCGTCCTGGAGTTGGTGCACGACGCGTGCGAGTGGTGAGGATCAGTGGAGTTGGCCCTCACCACTTGTCTGCGGTGGTTTGTCAGTCCGAGCTGGTTAGCACGGTGACTCGCTGTCCTGCGGGCACTGCGAGCGTGGCAGAGCCGTCGTCGCCCACGGTCAGGATGAAGTCGTCGATGACTGCCCGGCGTCCTTCGCCGGTGTCCTCGACGGTCGCGGTTCCCCCTGTGAGCACAGCAGTGTCCAAGTACTGGACAGGCCTGGCTTGTCCCTGAACCCAGGGCTTGCCGGGGTTCGGAGTCCCGATCAGGTGCCCGAACTTCGCGGAGGGAACGCCGTTGAAGACCACTCGGCCGTCAGCTTGACGCTCCCAGTCAAGAACGTCGAAGGCGGTGACCACGGTGTTCTGGTAGATGCCGAGGACTCCGTCGCCGTAGGAGTCCAGGGCCTCGTCCTTGATCTGCGCCCAAGCGCGGAGTGTCACGTCTTCCGGGCCCCTTTTCCCGGCGAGCACATCGGGCCATGATGAAGCGAGATGAACGAGGATCACAGCAGGACCTCCGACTCGAAGATGATGCATTCATCATACTGAGATGATGTCGCATCATCAAGCTCTGGTGTGATGGTGCACGTCACCCAGGGTCTCGTCGGCTGACGGCTGAGCCGATATGGCGGACGTTGCCAAGGAGTTCGTTGCGTTCGGCGGTCACGCGGTCCAGCTCTGTGGAAAGCTCGTTGATGACGTGCGCGTAGAAGTCGGTCAGCTCCTGCCGCTCGGCCTCGGCTGCCTTGAGTCGGGCATTGGCCTCCTCCAGACCCGTGTCCGGGCAGACGTCGCGCGGGCTGACGACCTTCCCCGGCCCCGGACGGCGATGGGTGACGAACACCGGGCCGCGCGTACGGCCCTTGATCAGCCGGGGCAGCAGGCGCGCGGTACCCGCGTCCCAGTACACGGTCTCCAGTACGAACTCCTCGCGCGGGGCGCCCCGGTGGCGCGTACGCGGCTGGGCACCCTTCGCCTTCACCGGGGCCCGGCGCCCGGCCAGGTCCAACTCCTCGATGTTGACGCCGAGGATCTCCTCCGACCGAGCGACCGTCTCGTACAACATCCGCCACAGCGTCTTCTCCCGTAGGTGGACGTCGCGGCGGCCGATCAGCCGGTCGACCGCCATCTTCGAGCGGGCCGGGGTCTCCGAGTCCGGCGGCGGCATCCGCTTCACCCAGGCCGGCACCGCCGGGCCGTCGTACCCGCGCTCGGCACACCAGCCCAGCCAGGACAGCACCGAAGCCCGGCGGGCGTTCCAGGTGTTGACCGCGGCCTCGCCCCACAGCTGTTCCAGGGCGCCGCCGATCTCGTCGTCCGCCACGGTGGCGAGCGGACGGGCCTCGCCGAGGCGTTCGGCGGTCTTGCCGACCCCGGTGGCGTACGAGCGGAGGGTGTTGGCGTTGCCGAGCGAGTCGAGGAAGACGTCGGCCGCCGTGCGGACGGTCAGCGCCTTCCCGGCGGGCAGTCGTACGACGGCGGGCACTCGTTTTCCCCTTGCCACAGATAACAGGGTCGCTTCGCGCACGGCCCCGCGGACGTTGCCGCAGGTCGTGATCAGCGATGCCACGGATAATAGGGTGTTATCTGCGGAACGACTTCAGACGGGTCCGGCCGCCGACACTCCGTCAGCCGCCCACCAGGACCGACGAGGGCTTAGCGCCAGTTTTCGTTCCGATGTTCCTCAACCCCCGGCACCCACCGCCCCACCCCCCTTACGATCGGCACATGTCCGAGACAGCAGGCGTCCGCGAGGTGAAGTCCGCGGCGCGCACGGTGGAGCTGCTGGAGCTCCTCGCGGCCCGCGGCGACCGCCCGGCCCGCCTCCAGGAACTGGCGGACGAACTCGGCGTCCCGCGCAGCTCGATGTACGCCCTGCTGCAGACGCTGATCACCCGCGGCTGGGTGCGCACCGACACGACCGGTTCCCTCTACGGCATCGGCATCCGCACCCTGCTGACCGGCACGACCTACCTGGACTCCGACCCGCGCGTCCGCCTGGTCCGCCCGTACCTGGACGAGGCGTCGGAGGCCCTGGGCGAGACGATCCACCTGGGCCGCCTGGACGGCCGCGACGTGGCCTACCTGGCGACCCGGGAGTCCCACGAATACCTGCGCACGATCAACAGGGTGGGCCGGCGGCTGCCCGCCCACGCCGGGGCACTGGGCAAGGCGCTGCTGGCCGAACGCCCGGACACCGGCCTGCCCGGGGGCCCGTACCGGGCACTGACCCCGAAGACCCACACCACCAGGGACTCCCTCGCGGCGGACCTCGCCGAGGTGCGCACCCGCGGCTACTCGATCGACCGCGAGGAGGGCGTCCTCGGCATCACCGGCTTCGGCTTCGCCCTGCGCTACGACACCCCGGCCCAGGACGCGATCAGCTGCTCGGTACCGGTGGCACGCCTGACACCGGAGCACGAGGGCGAGATCGTGGCGGTGATGAGGGAGATCCGCGCGAGAATCGAGTCGGCGACAACGGGCGGCACGGTCACCTGGCGCTGAACGCCACCGCCCAAGGGGCACGGGGAACTGTGCGATCAGCCACGACGCACCCGCACCCGCCACCGCACTGCTCCCCTACGGCGCGCGGCGCTCCTACCCCCCTCCCCTCACCCAAAACCGAACATGACCCAGATCACACCCCCCACCCTCTCTTCAGCCTCCCCCCGCTTGATACAAATTGCCCGCGCGTTCCTGTCCGTCGACGGCCTGCGCCCAACCCCCTTCTTGAGCCGCTCCTTTCGCATGCCCTGGGAACGCCCGTGTCCGCCCCCCGCACCACCCCCTGGCCCCTCGTCGCCCTTTTCACGGCCGGGTATCTCGCCCCGTACCTCCTCCCGACCACCGTCGGCAGACTGGAATCAGGGCTCCCCCTCTCCGCGACCCAGGCGGGCGCCGTCGGCAGCGCGCTGCTGCTGAGCTCCGCGGCGGCCGGCTTCCTGCTCGCCTCCCGGGTGGACCGCATCGGCCCCCGCACCCTCGCCCGGGCCGGCCTGCTGCTCGCCGTCCTCGGCTACGGCGGCGCCGCCCTCACCACCCACGTCCCGGCGGTCATAGCCGGCGCGGTCGCCGGAGGCTTCGGCTCCGGCACGATCACCGCCGTGGCCGCCACCGGCATCGCCGCGCAGCGCAACCCCCACCGCGTCACCACCCTCGGCCTGCTCGGCGTCTCCGCCCTCGCCGGTGCCGTCTATCTGACGGTCCCGCGCCTCGGTCCGGGCCATGCGCAGCCCCTCGCCGCGATCGCGCTCACCGCCCTCGCCGTCTGGCCGCTCACCGCCCGGCTGTCCCCGCGTACGGCCCGGACCGTCGCCCTCACCGCCGGCCCGCGCCTGCCGCACCTCCGCTCGGGCCTGCTGCTGGCCGCCGCCATGCCGTGCTGGTCGGCCGCGCAGAACTCGCTGTGGGGCGTGAGCGGCCGGATCGGCCTGACGCAGGCTCATCTCAGCGAGGTGACCGTCGGCGGGGTGTTCGCGGTCGCGCTCGGCGCCGGTCTGCTGGGCGTGGTCGGGGCCGGCGCCCTGGGCCCGCGGCTCGGGCAGGCGCTGCCGATCGGCCTGGGCACGGTCCTCATCGCGGGCTGCATCGTGCTCAGCGCGTCCGCCACCGACCTGACGACGTTCGCGTCCGGCGAGATCGCCTGGAACCTGCTCTACCCGGTCGTCCTGTCGTACGTCATCGGCCTGGCCGCCTCCCTGGACCCGCGCGGCCGCTGGGCGGTGCTGGTCGGGTCGGCGTCGTCGCTGGGGACGGCCGTCGGGCCGATGACCGGCAGCCTGCTGTCGGCGCGGGCCGGGTTCCCCGCGATGGGGACGGTCCTGGCGGTGGGCCTGCTGGCGGTCGCCGTACCGCTGACGGCGGTGGCGCTGCGGCGCAGGACCACCACCGTCACGACCCGCCCGGCGCTCACCGACGAGACGGTGCGGCTGGACGTCGCCGCCTAGCCGATCGCCTAACCGATCGCCTGGGCGTGGGGCCGGCCGGGCCCGCCGAACTCGTACGCCTCCACCTCGGCGAGATACCGCGCCCGCAGTTCCTCGTCGTCCTCCAGGAAGGACGCGAGGAAGGAGTTGCGGGCCAGTCCGCGCATCTGCTCCCTGGACAGCCCCAGGGAGTCGCGTACGGCGTGGTAGTTGTCGGCGACGTAACCGCCGAAGTAGGCCGGGTCGTCGGAGTTGACCGTGCACAGCAGCCCGGCCTCGATCATGGCCGGAAGTGGGTGCTCGGCCAGCACGTCGACGGCGCGGAGGCGGACGTTCGACAGCGGGCACAGCGTCAGCGGGATCCGCTCCCGCACCAGACGCGCGACCAGTTCCGCGTCCTCCATGCAGCGTAGCCCGTGGTCGACGCGCTCCACCCCGAGCACGTCCAGCGCCTCGGTGATGTACTCCGGCGGCCCCTCCTCGCCCGCATGGGCCACGCGCCGCAGCCCGAGCGCGGCGGCGGCCTCGTACACCTCGCGGAACTTGACCGGCGGATGCCCGACCTCGGCCGAGTCCAGCCCGACCCCCGTGATCCGGTCCAGGTACGGTCGCGCGGCCTCGAGCGTCTCCATCGCCGACCCGGCGGACTCGTCGCGCAGGAAGCACATGATGAGGCGGGTGGAGACGCCGTGGTTCCCGGCGCTGCTGCCGAGCGCCCGCCACAGCCCTTCCACGACCGTGCCCATCGGCACCCCGCGCGCGATGTGCGCCTGCGGGTCGAAGAAGATCTCCGCGTGCCGGACGCCCTGGGCGGCGGCGCGGGCGAGGTAGGCGTTGGCGAGGTCCTCGAAGTCCTGCTCGGTGCGCAGGACGGCCATGAGCTCGTAGTACAGGTTCAGGAAGGACTGCAGGTCGTCGAACTGGTACGCCTTGCGCAGCGCGTCCGTGTCCGGGTACGGCAGCTCGACGCCGTTGCGCCCGGCGAGCCGGAACGCCAGCTCGGGCTCCAGGGTGCCTTCGATGTGGAGGTGCAGTTCTGCTTTGGGGAGGGGCATCAAAGCATGGTACGGCTGTGTCACCTGCGCTTCGGAACCGGCACACGGAGCAGATCCCGCGCGACGGTCAACTCCCCCTCGTATCCGGCGGCCCGCGCCTGCCGCTCGAAGCTCTCGGGGTTCTCGGGTTCGGAGTAGCGCTGGCTGAAGTGGGTCAGCACGAGGTGCCGTACCCCCGCGTCCCGTGCGACGGCGGCGGCCTGCCCGGCGGTCAGGTGGCCGTGGTCCTCGGCGAGTCCGGCGTCCTCGTCGAGGAAGGTCGACTCGATGACGAGCAGGTCGCAACCCTCGGCGAGCTCGTGCACGCCGTCGCACAGCCGGGTGTCCATGACGAACGCGAACCGCTGGCCGCGGCGCACCTCGCTGACCTGGTCGAGGGTGATGTCCCCGAGGACGCCCGTGCGCTGGAGCCGGCCGACGTCGGGGCCGGTGATGCCGTGCGCGGCGAGCCGTTCGGGCAGTATGCGGCGGCCGTCGGGTTCGACGAGCCGGTAGCCGTACGACTCGACGGGGTGCGACAGCTTCCGGGCGTGGAGCGTGTACGACGGGGTGCGGGCGAGGTCGCCGTCCGCGTCGACCGGGGCCTCGGTGATGCCGACGGTCTCCCGGTAGGCGGTGGCGTAGCGGAGGCGGTCGAAGAAGCGCTGCCCGGACTTGGGGTAGTGCGCGGTGACCGGGTGCGGGACCTTGTCGAGGTTGATCCGCTGGATGACCCCGGCGAGGCCGAGGGAGTGGTCGCCGTGGAAGTGGGTGACGCAGATCCGGTTGAGGTCGTGCGCGGCGACCCCGGCGCGCAGCATCTGCCGCTGGGTGCCCTCGCCGGGGTCGAAGAGGATGCCCTCGCCGTCCCAGCGGAGCAGGTAGCCGTTGTGGTTGCGGTGCCGGGTGGGGACCTGGCTGGCCGTGCCGAGGACGACCAACTCACGTACGGACATGGTGAGTTACCCGGGCGGCCACTGCAGACCACGGCCGCCGAGGACGTGCGCGTGGGTGTGCCAGACGGTCTGGCCGGCGCCGCTGCCGGTGTTGAAGACGATGCGGTAGCTCTCCAGCTTGTCCTCGTCGGCGACGGCCCGCGCCTCGCGCAGTATGTCGGCGGCGACGGCGGGCTCGGCCTCGGCGAGCTCGGCGGCGTCCCTGTAGTGGACCTTGGGGATCACCAGGACGTGGGTGGGTGCCTGGGGGTTGATGTCCCGGAAGGCGACGGTGGTGTCCGTCTCACGGACGATCGTCGCGGGGACGTGGCCTTCGACGATCTTGCAGAAGAGGCAGTCGTCCTGGGGTTCCCCAGCCATGCGGCTTCCTTCCTGGGCGCCGTGATCGATCTTCCGGGGCATCGTATCGCCGTTGGGTGCGGGTCCGGTGGGGGCTGGTCGCGCCCACGCGGCGGAGCCGCATATCGACTCGGCCCCGCGCCCCTTGGCCGGACCCGGCACCCCTCCCTACATCGGCAACGTCGGCGGAGTCTTCGCCGGCGTCGTCTCCAAGGCCTCCAGCGCCATCCGTACCGCCTCGTCCAGCTGGGGATCTCTCCCCGCCCCCCAGTCCTGCGGGGTCTGCAGGACCTCCACGTCCGGGTCGACGCCGTGGTTCTCGACGCCCCAGCCGTAGCCCTCCAGCCAGAACGCGTACTTCGGCTGGGTGACCAGCGTGCCGTCGACCAGGCGGTAGCGGCTGTCGATGCCGATCACGCCGCCCCAGGTGCGGGTGCCGACCACCGGGCCGATGCCGAGCGCCTTGATCGCCGCGTTGACGATGTCGCCGTCCGAGCCGGAGAACTCGTTCGCGACCACGACCACCGGCCCCCGGGGCGCGTCCCTCGGGTAGCTCTGCGGCCGCATGCCGCGCGGCAGGTCCCAGCCGACGATCCGCCGGGCCAGTTTCTCCACGACGAGCTGGGAGGTGTGCCCGCCCCGGTTCTCCCGGACGTCGACGACGATGCCCTCGCGGGCCATCTCCACGTTCAGGTCGCGGTGGATCTGGGCCCAGCCGGGCGCCTGCATGTCGGGGACGTGGAGGTAGCCGAGCCGGCCGCCGGACAGTTCGTGGACGTGGGCACGGCGGTCGGCGACCCACGCGTGGTACCGCAGCGGCTCCTCGTCGGCGACCGGCACGACGACCGGGTGGCGCAGCTCGCCGCCGCCCGCCGGGGACACGGTCAGTTCGACCGCCTTGCCCGCCGTGCCGACGAGCAGCGGGCCGGGGCCGGTCACCGGGTCGACGGGGCGGCCGGCGACGGCCACGATCGCGTCGCCGGGGCGGACCGCGACGCCGGGTGCCGCGAGAGGGGAGCGGGCGCCGGGGTCGGAGGTCTCGGCGGGCAGGATGCGGTCGATGCGCCAGCTGCCGTCCGCGTGCCGGGAGATGTCGGCGCCGAGCAGACCCTGGCGGGCGCCGCCGCCGTGGCCGCCGCGCGGGGTGACGTAGGCGTGCGAGGTGCCGAGTTCGCCCTGGACCTCCCAGAGCAGGTCGACGAGGTCGTCGTGGGTGGCGACACGCTCGACGAGCGGCCGGTAGCGGGCGAGGACGCCGTCCCAGTCGACGCCGCCGAGGTCCGGGCGCCAGAACTGGTCGCGCATGATGCGGCCGGTCTCGTCGAACATCTGCCGCCACTCGGCGGCCGGGTCGACGGTCTGCCGTACCCGGGTCAGGTCGACGGTGATGTTGGTGTCGCTGTCGTCGTCGCCCGAGGCGCGGCGGTCGCTGGGTACGACCTTGAGCTTGCTGTCGGCCCACAGCAGGACGCGTTTGCCGTCGCCGCTGACCTCGAAGTGGTCGGCGTCGGAGGCGAGGTACTCGATGCGCTGCTGGGCGAGGTCGTAGCGCTCCAGCTCGGTCTTGGGGTCGGGGTCCTCGGGGTGGGCGCGGGAGGCGCCGAGCACGCCGCGCACCGGGTGGCGCAGCCACAGGACGCCGTCCTTGGCGGCGCGCAGTCCGGAGTAGCGGCCGGCCTCGACGGGGAACGGCACGATCCGGTCGGCGAGGCCCTCCAGGTCGATGCGGGTGGCGGGGGTGCCCTCGGCGTCCGGGGTCTCGTCCTTGTCCGGGGTCTCGAAGGGGCGGCCGTGCCGCTGCGGTCCGAACGGCGAGGGGGTGGTGGCCGCGAGGGTGATCAGGTGGGGGCGGTCGCCGACCACGAAGGCCAGGTCGAAGACGTGCTCGTCGTAGACCGGGTCGAAGGAGCGGGTGGAGAGGAACGCCAGGTGTTTGCCGTCGCGGGTGAAGGCGGGGGCGTAGTCCTGGAAGCGCAGCGGGGTCGCCTCGGTGACGGTGAGGTCGGTGGTGTGGGCGATGCGGAGCTGGGCGAGCCCGCCGGCACCGGGGTGCGACCAGGCGAGCCAGCCCGAGTCCGGTGAGAAGGCCAGCCCGGAGACATCGCCGTCCTCGCTGCGGTCGACCTCGCGCACCTCGCCCGTCTCGCGTTCGACGAGCAGCAGGCGTCCGTCGTGCGCGGCGACGGCGACCCGGCCGCCGTCGGGGGCGACGGCGAGTTCCAGGACCCGGCCGAGCTGCCCGGCGGCGAGCCGGCGCGGGGTGGAGCCGGGCACGACGCCGGTGGCGGGGGCGAACTCCAGGGCGTCCTCGCCCTCGGCGTCCGTCACCCACACCACCCACTCCTCGGTGTCCGCGCGGAAGGTGACGGGCCGCCGGGCCCGCACCCCGGGCTGGGCGGCGAGGGCCCGCGCCGGGCCGGAGCGGTGGGTCACCCAGTGCACGCCGCCGCGTACCAGGACGGCGCTGCCGCGCGCGGTGTGGTCGGGCGAGGCGGAGCCGAACCAGCGGGCCGCGTTGACCGGGTACGGCTGCCGGTCGACGCGGGGCCCGCCGAGCCGGATGTCCAGCGGGCGCGGTTCGGCGCCCTCCAGGTCGTCCAGGAGCCAGAGTTCACCGGCCGAGGCGTAGACGACCCGGGTGCCGTCGCTCGCCGCGTGCCGGGCGTAGAAACCGTCGAGGGGGGTGTGCCGGCGCAGGTCGGAGCCGTCGGCGAGGGAGGAGTAGAGCGCCCCGGTGCCCTCGTGGTCGGAGAGGAACGCGAGCCGGTCGCCGACCCACGCCGGGTACTCCAGCTGGCCGTCCAGCTCCTCGTGCAGCCGTACGAACTCCCCGTCCCCCTCGCGGTCGATCCACAGCTTGCCGGCCGTGCCGCCCCGGTACCGCTTCCACCAGGCCGCGTCCCGTCCCATCGGCGAGGACAGCAGCACGGCGCTCGGCCCGAAGGCGACATGCCCGACCGGGCCGTACGGCAGGACGGTGGAGGGGCCGCCGTCGAGCGGGACGGTACGGGCCCAGCTGCGCCTCAGGCTGGCCTGGCCGTACGTGCTGATCGCGAGGACCTGCCCGTCGTCGGTCCAGCCGCGCACCTGGGTGCGCATGCTCCCCCAGTGCGTCAGCCGGGTCGAGGAACCGCCGTCGACGGGGGCCACATGGATCTCGGGGGCGCCGTCGCGGGTGGAGGTCCAGGCGACCGTGGTCCCGTCGGGCGAGATGCGGGGCAGGGTCACCGGGACGTTGTCGGCGCTGACCCGCCAGGCCCGGCCGCCGTCGAGGGGCGCGAGCCACACGTCGTCCTCGGCGGTGAAGGCGATCAGATCGCCGTGGACATGGGGAAATCGGAGGTAGGACCGCGGTCCTGTCGCTGCACCCTGAGTCACCCGCTCAGCCTATGCACCGCGGCGCATTTCCGGCGGTCGATTTCGATCACTTTCCCTGCACGGGCCAGCACTTGGGGTCACCCTGGCACCAGATGGTCCTGGTGACGGTGACCGTGGGACCGGGCTGCTGCCCGTACGTGGGCGGCCGGTAGCTGTACGACGGGCCGGGCGTGGCGGTGCAGTTGCCCAGGCCCTTCACATGGAACCACTCCTTGCCGCCGACCTCGGCGACGAGGTCCCCGCGCACGCAGGCCCCGTTGACCGCCTTCGTGACCTTCCCGGTGACGGTGATGTTCCGGCCGTCCTTCGTCTTCCCCCTGCAGTCGACGGAGACGACGGTGGTCTCGGAGGGGGACGGCGTCCCGGTGGCCTTCGACGCCGAGCCGTAGTTGCCGGTGCAGGTGAGCCAACTGACGTCGACGTGCTGCCGTTTCAGCTCGGCGGTGGCGGTCTGGTCGGTGGTGTACGCGACGGTCGCGGTGTTCAGGTCGCTCGGCTGGCACGCCACGGCACCGCCCGCGCCGAGCACGACAAGGCCCGCCACGGCCGCCACCCTGGTCGCGCGCGGCCGACGCCAAATCCGCCTCAATGCCCCCATGGAGGGCAGCCTGCCACCGCCGGGCCCGTGACGGTAGGGGGCATACGGCCACTCAGGTGTTCGGTCATGTCCCCCTGGGGGACCGGGAGCCGCTCCCGGCGGCCGCCGTCAGGGGCGCAGCAGCAGCCACTCCTGCAGTTCCACCAGGTTCCCCTCCGGGTCCTTGAGGTGGGCGACGCGCATGCGTTCCGTCATCGGCGCCGGGCCGTGCACGAGGACGGCGCCCTGTGCGGTGATCTGCTCGCAGTAGGCGTCGAGGTCGTCGACGCGCAGCACCACCAGCGACCGGTGCCCGGTAGCCGGCTCTCCCAGTTCCTCCAGCACCTCGGCCATCATCGCCCGGTCCTGCAGGGCGATCCCCGCGGACCCGGCGTGCGGGCTGAACTTCTCGTACGGTCCCTCGCTCGCCCCCGACTGCGGCTTCAGCCCGAGCACCTCGGAATAGAAGCGGTAGCAGGCGGCGAAGTCGGTGACCAGAAGCCGGACCTGGGCAAGTTCCACGGCGTGTTCCCCCCGGGGTGTGTTCGCGGTCGTGTCGCGGTTCAGGACCAGCGGCCGGTGCGGCCCAGCAGCAGGGCCGCCGCCGCCGTGCCGGCGGTCGATGTGCGCATCACGGTGGGCCCCAGGGTGCAGGCCCTGGCACCCGCCTCCTCGAAGAGCGCCAACTCGTCGCGGGCGACGCCCCCTTCGGGCCCGACGACCAGCACGATCTCGCCGCCGGCGGGCAGTTCGGCCGCGGCCAGCGGCTCGCTGTCGTGCTCGAAGTCGGAGTGGAGTACGGCGGCGAGGTCGGCTTCGGCGAGAAGTGCGGCGACCTGCTTGGTCGTCGCCGCGTCCGCGACCTCCGGGAACCGCACCCGGCGGGACTGCTTGCCGGCCTCGCGGGCGGTGGCCCGCCACTTCGCCAGCGACTTCAGGCCCCGCTCGCCCTTCCACTGGGTGATGCAGCGGGCGGCCTGCCAGGGCACGATGCGGTCGACGCCGACCTCGGTCATGGTCTCGACGGCGACCTCCCCGCGGTCGCCCTTGGGGAGGGCCTGGACGACGGTGATCCGGGGCCGCGGCGCGGGTTCTTCGGACACCGTCGTCAGGTGCACGACCAGCCGGTCCTTGCCCTCGACGGCGACCACGTCGCACACCGCGTAGCGTCCGGCGCCGTCGGTGAGGACGACCTCCTCGCCGGGCTGGAGCCGCTTCACGGAGACCGCGTGCCGCCCCTCGGGCCCGTCCAGGACGTACTGTCCGGTGCCGTCCGCGGGGAAGTGCTCGACGACGAAGACGGGGGCGGTCATCGCCCGTCCCCCCTCTCGGTGTCCGCCTTGGTCGCTCCCGTGGTCGACAACGCTGTCGACGCGGCGGCGAGTTCCTCGGCGAGGGTCTCCACCAGCTGTCCGGCGGGCAGTTCCCGGGCCATCCGGTGCCCCTGCCCGGCCCACAGGGCCATGCCCTGGGCGTCCCCGGCCTTGGCGGCGGCCTTGCGCAGCGGGGAGGTGAGGTGGTGGACCTCCGGGTAGGCGGCGGGCGCGTACGGTCCGTGCTCGCGCATGAAGCGGTTGACCAGTCCGCGGGCGGGCCGCCCGGAGAACGCCCGGGTCAGTGCGGTCCGGGTGAACAGCGGGTTGGTCAGCGCCTGCTTGTGGAGGTCGGCGGCGCCGGACTCGGGGGTGGCGAGGAAGGCCGTACCCAGCTGGGCGGCGCTCGCGCCCGCGGCCAGCACGGCGGCGATCTGGCTGCCGCGCATGATGCCGCCGGCGGCGACGACGGGAATGCCCACCGTCTCCCGGATCTGGGCGACCAGCGACAGCAGCCCGATCCCGGAGCCGTCGTTCTCCTGCACGTCCCGGTGGGTGCCCTGGTGACCGCCGGCCTCCACGCCCTGTGCGATCACCGCGTCCGCCCCGGCCCGCTCGACGGCGAGGGCCTCCTCGGCGGTGGTCGCGGTGACGAGGGTGAAGGTTCCTGCGCGGCGCAGGGAGTCGAGGACGTCCCGGCTCGGGACGCCGAAGTGGAACGAGGCCACGGCCACCGGGTTGTCGAGCAGCACGGCCAGCTTGGCCTCGTACCCGTCGTCCCGGCCGCTGTCGGGGTCGCCGAGCTCGGTCTCGTACCAGGCGGCCTCACCGGCCAGCTGATGCGCGTAGACCTCCACGGCCCCGGACTCGGCATGCTCGGGCTGCGGCATGAAGACGTTCACACCGAAAGGACGGCCGGTCAGCCCCCGGAGCTGCTTGATCTCCTGGTACATCCCGTCGGCGGTCTTGTACCCGGCGGCAAGGAACCCCAGCCCGCCCGCCTCGGACACGGCGGCGGCGAGCTGCGGGACGGAGACCCCGCCCGCCATGGGGGCCTGCACGATCGGAAGGGGGAAGAGATCGGTCAGCGCGGAGGACATGACGGCATGTTGTCACGTCCTCCGAACAAGTCCGAATCGGGCCGCCCCCTTGGCACATGCCAGAAATTTCGGCCTCGGAATCCGGACAACCGCATTCCGACCCCGCCGGGGGCGGGCACCCGTCAGCGCCCGTTGAAGGCGTCCTTCAGCCGCGAGAACAAGCCCTGCTGACCCGGCTGGAACTGGCCCGTCGGCCGCTCCTCGCCGCGCAGCTTCGCCAGCTCGCGCAGCAGCCGCTCCTGCTCGGGATCCAACTTCGTCGGCGTCATGACCTCGACGTGCACGATCAGGTCACCCCGCCCACCGCCCCGCAGATGCGTGACCCCACGCCCGTGCAGCGGGATCGACTGCCCGGACTGGGTGCCCGGCCGGATGTCGACCTCCTCCATGCCGTCCAGCGTCTCCAGCGGCACCTTCGTGCCGAGCGACGCCGCCGTCATCGGGATCGTCACCGTGCAGTGCAGATCGTCCCCGCGCCGCTGGAACGTGGAGTGCGGCAGCTCGTGGATCTCGACGTACAGGTCACCGGCGGGCCCGCCGCCGGGCCCGACCTCGCCCTCACCGGCCAGCTGGATCCGCGTGCCGTTGTCGACACCGGCCGGGATCTTCACGGTCAGCGTCCGCCGCGACCGCACCCGCCCGTCGCCCGCGCACTCCGGGCACGGCGTCGGGACGACGGTCCCGAAGCCCTGGCACTGCGGGCAGGGCCGCGAGGTCATGACCTGGCCCAGGAAGGACCGCGTCACCTGCGAGACCTCACCACGGCCCCGGCACATGTCACACGTCTGGGCCGAGGTGCCCGGCGCCGCGCCCTCACCGTTGCAGGTGTTGCAGACGATCGCCGTGTCGACCTGGATGTCCTTGGTCGTACCGAAGGCCGCCTCGTCGAGCTCGACCTCGATCCGGATCATCGCGTCCTGGCCGCGCCGCGTACGCGAGCGCGGACCGCGCTGGGACGCCGTTCCGAAGAACGCGTCCATGATGTCGGAGAAGTTCCCGAAGCCACCGGCCCCGAAGCCGCCCGCGCCACCGCCGCCCGCCTGCGAGAGCGGGTCGCCGCCGAGGTCGTAGACCTGCTTCTTCTGCGGGTCGGAGAGCACCTCGTAGGCGGCGTTGATCTCCTTGAACCGCTCCTGGGTCTTCGGATCCGGGTTGACGTCCGGGTGCAGCTCGCGTGCGAGCCGACGGAAGGCCTTCTTGATCTCTTCCTGCGACGCGTCGCGGCGCACGCCGAGAACGGCGTAGTAGTCCGTGGCCACTTACGACTCCGCCAGGATCTGTCCGACGTACCGTGCCACCGCTCGTACCGCTCCCATCGTTCCCGGGTAATCCATGCGGGTCGGTCCGACCACGCCGAGTTTGGCGAGTGCCTCGCCGCCCGAACCGTAACCGACCGACACCACGGACGTGGAGTTGAGTCCCTCATAGGCGTTCTCGTGACCGATGCGTACGGTCATGCCCGAATCCCCCGCCTCGCCCAGGAGTTTGAGAAGAACGACATGTTCCTCCAGGGCCTCCAGGACGGGCCGGATGATGAGGGGAAAGTCATGTCCGAAGCGGGTGAGATTGGCGGTGCCGCCGATCACCAGCCGCTCCTCGTTCTCCTCGACGAGCGTCTCCAGCAGCGTGGAGAGCACCGCCGTGACCGTACCGCGGTCCTCGGCCTCGAAGGCGTCCGGCAGGTCCTCCACCAGCCGGGGGACGTCCGAGAACCGGCGCCCCGCGACCCGGCTGTTCAGCCGGGCCCGCAGATCCGCCAGAGACGTCTCCCCGAAGGGTGCCGGGCAGTCCACCAGCCGCTGCTCGACGCGCCCGGTGTCGGTGATCAGCACCAGCATCAGCCGGGCCGGCGCGAGCGAGAGCAGCTCCACGTGCCGCACGGTGGACCGCGTCAGCGAGGGGTACTGCACGACCGCGACCTGCCGTGTCAGCTGCGCCAGCAGCCGCACCGTGCGCGCCACGACGTCGTCGAGATCGACGGCGCCGTCGAGGAAGTTCTGGATGGCCCGCCGCTCGGGCGCGCTCATCGGCTTCACGCCGGCCAGCTTGTCGACGAACAGCCGATAGCCCTTGTCGGTCGGAATCCGCCCGGCGCTGGTGTGCGGCTGGGCGATGAACCCCTCGTCCTCCAGGGCGGCCATGTCGTTGCGCACGGTCGCCGGGGAGACCCCGAGGTTGTGCCGCTCGGTCAGCGCCTTCGACCCGACCGGTTCCTCGGTGCCGACGTAGTCCTGGACGATGGCGCGCAATACCTGAAGCCTGCGTTCACTCAGCATCTCGCGCCACACCTCCAGAAAGTCGTCCCCGCGGCCTTTCGGGTCCTTCGGGTCTTTCGTCTGGCACTCTGCGAGCCCGAGTGCCAGCATCCCCGGCCCAGTGTACGGCCGTCGGGTACTGACTGGGCAAGGTCGGTCAGGACCCGTGACGTTCTGTGGATAGCGTCGCGGCATGACGGTGACTTGGGAAGAGCTGGGCTGGGAGCGGGTGGCCGAAGGCGTCGGCCGGTGCCGGCTGCCGGGCTGGGACTGCACTGCGGGGCTGGTCCTCGGTACGGACGCGGCCCTGATGGTGGACGCCGGGTCGAGCCTGGCGGAGGGCGCGCGGTTGCGTACCCAGGCGCAGGCGCTCGCCGGCCGCCGTGTGACCCATCTCGCGCTCACCCATCCGCACTTCGACCATGTCTTCGGCGCGGCCGCGTTCACGGACGCGTTCACGGACGTGGAACTGTACGCGGCGGCGGGCGCGGAGGACGTCTTCGCCCACGACCGCGAGGAACTCCGCCTGGACGCGGTCCGCAACGGCCTCCCGGCCGAGGAGGCCGGGGAAGCGGCGGCCGCCCTCCCGCTCCCGGCCGTCCGGTCTCCGGCGAGTGGAGCCTCGGCCTCGGCGACGGCCGCCGGGCCCTGCTGGCCGATGTGGGCCCCGGCCACACCCGCCACGACCTCGCGGTCCTCGTCCCCGGAGACCCGGGGGTGGTCTTCTGCGGCGACCTGGTGGAGGAGTCCGGCGATCCCCAGGCCGGCCCCGACGCCGTACCGTCCCGATGGCCCGCCACCCTGGACCGCCTCCTGTCGCTCGGCGGCGAGCGCGCCCTGTACGTACCCGGTCATGGAGCGGTGGTGGACGCGGCGTTCGTACGGGCCCAACGCGACGCCCTGGCGGCCCGCTTCGGCGTGTCGTAGGCACACCGGATCGGCTTCTCCTATCGTCATCCGAATGCGCCAGTACTCCCCCGACCTGACCCCGCCGTGGAAGAAGCCGAAGCCGGTGCCCGAGGTGGCCGCCGAGCCCGGACTGGTGGTGGAGGAGCCCGGCACGGGTTTCTGCGGCGCGGTGATCCGCTGCGAGGCGGGCACGGTGACCCTGGAGGACCGCTTCGGCAAGCACCGGGTCTTCCCGCTGGAGCCGCGCGGCTTCCTCCTGGAGGGGACGGTGGTGACCCTCGTACGGCCGGCGTCCTCGGCTCCGGTGCGCCCCGCCCGCACCGCCTCCGGCTCGGTCGCCGTCCCCGGCGCACGCGCGCGTGTCGCCCGCGCGGGCCGCATCTACGTGGAGGGCCGCCACGACGCGGAACTGGTCGAGAAGGTCTGGGGCGACGACCTGCGCATCGAGGGCGTGGTGGTGGAGTACCTGGAGGGCGTCGACGACCTGCCCGCGATCGTGGCCGAATTCGCACCCGGCCCCGACGCCCGCCTGGGCGTCCTGGTGGACCACCTGGTGCCGGGCACGAAGGAGTGGCGCATCGCGCAGTCGGTGACGAGCGGGCACGCGCTGGTCGTCGGCCACCCGTACATCGACATCTGGGAGGCGGTGAAGCCGTCGTCCCTGGGCATCGAGGGCTGGCCGCGCGTCCCGCACGGCCAGGACTGGAAGACGGGGGTGTGCCGGGCACTGGGCTGGCCCTCGGACAACACGGGCGCGGTGTGGCAGGCGATCCTGGCGAAGGTGACCTCGTACAAGGACCTGGAGCCGGAACTGCTGGGAAGGGTGGAGGAACTGATCGACTTTGTCACGGGAGCCGGTGACGCCTGACCCCGGTGAGAGTCCCGAATTCGCTCGTGTCCAGCTCGACGCCGAGCAATTCGAGCAGCACCGGATCGCCGAACTTCGTGATCCACTGACCTCGGTAGTCGGCTTGGTCTCCTTCGCCCACGGGGTCGGACAGCAGGACGAAGTGCGCCATGATCGGATCGATGATCAGGTAAGCAGGGATTTCGCCTGCCGCATAGATGGACCGCTTGATCCCGTAGTCCCGGTCGACGCTCGTCTTCGAGACCACCTCGACCACCAAGGTGACCCATTGGGACGGCACCAGATTGCCTGAGGACGGAGCTACCCCCCGTTCCGACACCACCAGGTCCGGAATGGGCTCACTGGCCTCATCAATGATGTCCAGATCCGTCGTCTGGAGACGTTCCCAGCGCTTGCGCGGGATCTGGTCCTGCACGTCCGTCACGATCCGGTTGTGCACCAGATCGGGAGCGGCCGTCATCACGATTTCCCCCCGGAGGAGCTCGACCTTGATGCCCTCGGGAGGCTCGAAGCCCTCGAAGAACTTGGTCATCCCGCGCTCGTCCACAGCGGCCATCTCCGTGGCCCTCCGGTTTCTGCCGCCGTCAACTACGGCGGCAGCCTACGAAGCAGATTACGGACCGAACCGGCGTTCCGCACCGATTCACTCCCCCGAGTGATCAGTCCACCAGATCCCGTACCACCGCATCCGCCAGCAACCGCCCCCGCAGCGTCAGTACGGCCCGCCCCTCGTCGTACGCCCCCTGCGCGAGGAGCCCGTCCGACAGCGCCCGGCGTGACGCCTTCAGCCCCTCCTCCTTCAAAAGCCCCAGCGGCACCCCCTCCCGCAGCCGCAGCTCCAGCAGGATCCGCTCCACCCGCCGGTCCTCGTCCGACAGGACCTCCCGGCCCGCCCCCGGCGTACGCCCGGACGCCAGCGCCGCCGCGTACGCCCCCGGGTGCTTGACGTTCCACCAGCGCACCCCGCCCACGTGCGAGTGCGCCCCCGGTCCCGCGCCCCACCAGTCCGCGCCCCGCCAGTACAGCTCGTTGTGCAGGCAGCGGGCCGCCTCCGAGGTGGCCCAGTTGGACACCTCGTACCAGTCGAAGCCCGCTCCGGAGAGCACCGACTCGGCGATGAGATACCGGTCCGCGTGGACGTCGTCGTCGGTCATCGGGACCTCGCCCCGGCGGATCCGGCGGGCGAGCTGCGTGCCCTCCTCGACGATCAGCGCGTACGCCGACACATGGTCGGGCCCGGCGCCGATCGCGGCGTCCAGCGAGGCCCGCCAGTCGTCGTCGGACTCGCCCGGGGTGCCGTAGATCAGGTCGAGGTTGACGTGCCCGAACCCGGCCGCGCGGGCTTCGGCGACGCACGCCTCGGGGCGGCCGGGTGTGTGCGTCCGGTCGAGCACCCGCAGGACGTGCTGCCGCGCGCTCTGCATGCCGAAGGAGATCCGGTTGAAGCCGCCCTCGCGCAGGGCCGTCAGGTACGCCGGGTCGACGGACTCCGGGTTCGCCTCCGTCGTGACCTCCGCGTCGGCCGCGAGCCCGAACTCGTCGCGGATCGCGCCCAGCATCCGTACCAGGTCACCGGCGGCCAGCAGCGTCGGCGTACCGCCGCCCACGAACACGGTCCGCACCTCGCGCGGGTCGTCGCCGAGGACCTTCCGCGCCAGCCTGATCTCGTCGATCAGCGTGTCCGCGTAGTTGTCGCGGGAGGCGAGGACACCGCCGGTGCCGCGCAGCTCGGTCGCCGTGTAGGTGTTGAAGTCGCAGTAGCCGCAGCGGGTCGCGCAGTAGGGGACGTGCAGGTAGAACCCGAGGGGGCGGGCGGCGGCGCCGGCGAGCGCGGACGCGGGGAGCGCGCCGTCGTCGGGGACCGGCTCGCCGTCGGGAAGTGCGGAAGGCATGTCCCCCATTGTCCCGCACGTCGCCGCTCGCTCGGCCGGGCGGTTCACTCCGCCTGGAGCACCAGCAGCGCCAGGTCGTCCTCGGGCTGCCCGCCGCCGAACTCGTGGACGAGCCGTCTGATCCGCTCGGCGATCAGCTCGGCGCTCAGCCCCGCACAGCCGGCGAGCGCCCGCGCGAGCCCGTCGCCGTCGTCGAACTGTCGGGAGCCGGAGCGGCGCTCGGTGACCCCGTCGGTCACGCACAGCAGGCTGTCGCCGGGCGCGAGCTCGATGGTCTCGCTGATGTACGTCTCGTCCTCGACGACCCCGAGGAGGGTCTGCGGGCACGCGGCGGTACGGACCTCCCCGTCCGGGCCGAGGATCAGCGGCAGGGGATGTCCCGCGGAGGCGAGGGTGCAGCGGACGCCGCCCTCCTCCAGGAGGGTGAGTTCGCCGTAGAGGAGGGAGAGGAAACGCGTCTGCGGGCCGTCGCCGGGCGGCGTGGGGCGGCCGCCGGCGGCGACCAGGGCGCGGGCGGCGGCGTCGGCGGCCTCGGTGGCGTCGTCGAGGAGGAGCTGGTTGAGCCGGTCGAGGACGTCCGCGACCCGGTACCCCTCGCGGGCGAGGAGACGCAGCCAGGGCCGGGCGAGCCCGATGACGACCGCCGCCTCGGGGCCCTTGCCCTGGACGTCGCCGACGGCGAAGCACCAGCGGCCGTCGCCGGCCGGGAAGAGGTCGTAGAAGTCGCCGCTGGGTCCGCCCTTGTCGCAGGGCTCGTAGACGAGCGCGCTGCGCACACCCGGGATCTCGGCGACCGCGCCCGGCAGCAGCCCGCGCTGCAGTACGGCGCTGATGGTGGCCTGGCGGGCGTACTGGCGGGCCGCGCCGATGGCGAGGGCCACCCGGCGCCCGAAGTCCTCGACGAGTCCGGTGATCTCGTCGGGGAAGCCGTCGGAACCGGAGCGTCCGATGACGAGCGTGCCGAGCGGGCGGCCACCCGCGATCAGCCGGTAGGCGAGCGCCGAGCCGACGGAACCCTGCGGGCCGAGCGCCTCACCGGGCCACGGATAGGGCTCGGGCCCGGACCGTAAGCCGTCCCGCGCGCCGGGCGGCTCCTTCTCCAGGACGCGGCGCAGTTCCTCCATGCGGTTCTCGCTGCCGTGCCAGACCCGGGCCAGCCGCGGACCGCCGGCGCCCGCGGGATCGCTCCAGCCGCCCCCGCGCACGGTCGCCTCGTCCTCCAGCCACACCGCGCACCAGTCGGCGAGCCTGGGCACGATCAGCTGGCCGGTGAGCGCGGCGACCAGGTTCTCGTCGAGCTGCCCGGCGAGCAGGTCGGAGGCCTCGGCGAGGAAGGTCAGGGCGCCCCGGTTGAGCCAGTCCCGGTCCCGTTCGGTGCGCTGCGGCTCGGGTGCGAGGATCTCGGCGACCTTCAGCTCCTGCTCGTCGGGGAGCGTGCCGCCCCGGCCGGTGAGCCGCGCCCACACCGTCTTGGCGCCGGTCCGGTACGTCACGCCCCAGGACTCGGCGAGCGAGGCGACCAGGCGCAGCCCGCGCCCGTACTCCGGGGTCTCGTACGGCGTCTCGCCCGGGTGGTCGCGCGGGGCGCGGGAGGGATGGTGGTCGGTGACCTCGACGACGAACGCCGTCTCCTCCGGCTCCTCCAGCCACCAGTCGACCTCGACCTCGGTGCCGGCGTGCACGACGGCGTTGGTGACGAGTTCGCTGACGACGATCATGACGTCCTCGGCGATCCGCGTCTGCTCCTGGCCCAGCAGGCCGCAGTCGGCCCACTCGTCGAGGGAGGCGCGCACCAGGGCGCGGGCGGAACCCGGCGCGAGGGGGCTTCCGGGCAGGGTCGCGCGCCCCTGAGCGCGCGGGCCCGTGCCCTGGTACGCGGGCGCCTCCCCGTGCGCAGGCGCCTCACGGACCCGGGAGACGGTCTCCCGTTGCGTGGGTATGGCCCCCATGTCCAGCTCCCCGAGCAGTTCGGACGAATGCATCCCGATGGATGCGGACAGAGTGACAGACTGACTGCGCCCATAAGCACCGAGTTACCGAAGTGGGCCGCCATGAGTGAGAACCGTGCTACGCGCGTGCTCGAAGACGGACAGAAACCGGAACAACTCCGAGCATCCGCACCGCGCACTCTGCTCGCCGCGACGACCGCCGCCCGCGACGGCGACTTCACCGAGGTGCCGGAGACCGGGGAGGGGATCGTCGCCGAACTCACCGCGGTCTTCCACCAGATCATGGATCGCAGCGTGCACTTCAACACCGATGCGCAACGCGTGAAGCGGGAACCGGTCCGGCACGGCCGCCCTGACGAACGGCTGTCGGCGAGCCCCGGCCAGGGCGCCTGGACGTCCCGCGTCGACGACGTCGACCAGGTCCTCGACGCCCTGGTGGCCCCGCCGGCGAACGCCACGCGCGTGCCGGACACGGTGGCCGACGGCGATCTCACCCGGCTGTCCCGTCATGATGCCGGGCGACCGGGAGAAGTCCATCGCGCGCGGCGCCGACGAGGAACGGACGGAGCAATGATCGCTGACGAGCGTGCGGGCATCCTCGTGGTCGACGACATGGAGGACAACCTGATAGCGCTGGAGGCCGTCCTGGGCTCGCTGAACGAGCCTATAGTTCGGGCGCGTTCCGGCGAGGAGGCGATGAAGGCCCTGCTGCGCCGCCGCTTCGCCGTGGTCCTCCTCGACATCCGTATGCCGGGCATGGACGGCTTCGAAACAGCCGCGAACATCAAACGCCTCGACCAGACGAAAGACGTCCCGATCATCTTCCTGACGGGAGCGGAGGAGAACGCGGGATACGCGTTCCGCGGCTACGCGACGGGCGCCGCCGACTATCTGACGAAGCCGTTCGACCCGTGGGTGCTGCGGGCGAAGGTCAACGTGTTCCTGGAACTGCACCGCAAGAACCAGCAACTGCAGGCGCTGCTGGCGCGGGAACAGGCGGATTTCAGCGAACTGAGCAAGCGGCTGACGGTGCTGGAAGACCGGCTGACCGAAGAACCTCTCGACGTAGCAACGCTAAGAGAAGAAGCCAGAAAGCTGCGGCGACTGCTTGGCCAAGGCAGGCCGCACTGACATGAAGGGGCGCGGGGAACTGTGCGACCAGCCCCCACGCGCCCGCACCCGACAACGCCCCCTAGGCCTCTCGCGTCCCCGCGTACATCTCATCGATGAGGTGCTTGTACTCCCGCTCCACGACCGGCCTCTTGAGTTTCAGGCTCGGTGTGATCTCCCCGTGCTCCACATCGAGATCCCGGGGCAGCAGCCGGAACTTCTTGATGGTCTGCCACTTCTGCAGCCCCGCGTTGAGTTCCTTGACGTAGCCGTCGACCATCTCGACGGCCGCCGGCGCGGCCACGACCTCGGCGTAGGACTTGCCGCCCAGGCCGTTCTCCTTGGCCCACTCCAGGATCGCGACCTCGTCGAGGGCGATCAGGGCGGTGCAGAAGTTCCGGTCGGCGCCGTGGACGAGGATGTTGGAGACGTACGGGCAGACCGCCTTGAACTGTCCCTCGACCTCGGCGGGCGCGATGTACTTGCCGCCGGACGTTTTGATGAGGTCCTTCTTCCGGTCGGTGATCCGCAGATAACCGTCGGGGGACAGTTCGCCGATGTCACCGGTGTGGAACCAGCCGTCGGCCTCCAGGACCTCCGCGGTCTTCTCGGGCAGCCCGTGGTAGCCCTGCATGATGCCGGGGCCGCGCAGCAGGATCTCGCCGTCGTCGGCGATCCGCACCTCGCAGCCGGGCAGCGGCTTGCCGACCGTACCGGTGCGGTAGGCCTCGCCGGGGTTCACGAAGGACGCGGCCGAGGACTCCGTGAGGCCGTAGCCCTCCAGGATGTGCACGCCGGCGCCGGCGAAGAAGTAGCCGATCTCGGGCGCCAGCGCGGCCGACCCGCAGACACAGGCGCGCAGCCGCCCGCCGAAGGCCTCCCGCAGCTTGCTGTAGACGAGCCCGTCGGCGACCTTGTGCTTGGCGGCGAGCGCGAAGGGCGCGGTCGCCTGTCCGGTGCGGCGGAAGTTGTCCTGGGTGGCCTTGGCGTATTCGCGGGCGACCTCGGCCGCCCACTGGAAGATCTTGTACTTGGCGCCGCCGCCCGCGCGGGCCTTCGCCGCGACACCGTTGTAGACCTTCTCGAAGATGCGGGGCACGGCGGCCATGTACGTCGGCTGCACGACCGGCAGATTCTCGATGATCTTGTCGACGCGGCCGTCGACGGCGGTGACGTGGCCGACCTCGATCTGCCCGGAGGTGAGCACCTTGCCGAAGACATGGGCGAGCGGCAGCCACAGGTACTGCACGTCCTCGCTGCTGATCAGCCCGGTCGCGGCGATCGCCTTCGCCATGTACGACCAGTTGTCCTGCGGCAGCCGTACGCCCTTGGGGCGGCCGGTGGTACCGGAGGTGTAGATGAGGGTGGCGAGCTGGTCCTTGGTGATCGCGCCGACCCGCTCCTTGATCAGCTCGGGGTGCTTCTCCAGGTACTTGGCACCGCGCTGCTCCAGTTCGGCGAGCGTGACGACCCAGTCGCCGGTCTCGACGCCGGCCGGGTCGATGACGACGACCTGGATGAGCTCGGGCAGTTCGGCGCGCTTCTCGACGGCCTTGGCGACCTGTGCCGCGTCCTCCGCGATCAGCACCCGGCTGCCGGAGTCGGAGAGGATGAACGCCGACTCCTCGGCGTTGGTCTGCGGATAGACGGTCGTGGTGGCCGCGCCCGCGCACAGGATGCCGAGGTCGGCGAGGATCCACTCGACGCGGGTGGAGGAGGCGAGGGCGACACGCTGCTCGGGCTGGACGCCGAGTTCGATGAGACCGGCCGCGATCGCGTAGACCCGCTCGGCGGCCTGCGCCCAGCTGAGCGACTTCCAGTCGTCCGGGCCCTGACCGGAGGCCGCGGGCACCGGGTAGCGGTAGGCCTCGGCGTCCGGTGTGGCCGCAACGCGATCCAGGAAGAGGGCCGCCACGGACGGCGGTCGGTTCTCGATCAGTGTCTGTGTGTCGCTCACGACATCCTCCGGGGCCCGCGACGGTGCGGCTGGCTCAGTGCGGCTGGGGTTTACTCACGGTGGGGTCAGTACTGGTTGTTTAACTCGCGAGTAACTATCGAGCAGGGATCAGAGTAAGCCGCGACCGGCCCGTACGTAAGGGGCATCGGCCTGTCTGTTTCCCCGCATGTTCCACGCAGAGCGACCCTACGCACGCGTAGGGGCCCGCCACACTTTCGTACGACGGACCCCTGTTGCATCCGATTTGCGGCCGTGACCGATTGTTACCCGCGATTACTTCTTGCTCTTGGCCGATCCCACGCTGTCATCACTGCTCAGCACGGCGATGAAGGCTTCCTGCGGAACCTCCACGGAACCCACCATCTTCATCCGCTTCTTGCCTTCCTTCTGCTTCTCCAGCAGCTTGCGCTTCCGGGAGATGTCACCGCCGTAGCACTTGGCGAGGACGTCCTTGCGGATGGCGCGGATGGTCTCGCGGGCGATGACCCGGGAACCGATGGCGGCCTGGATGGGCACCTCGAAGGCCTGCCGCGGGATCAGCTCGCGCAGCTTGGCGACCAGCCGCACGCCGTACGCGTACGCCGCGTCCTTGTGCGTGATCGCCGAGAAGGCGTCGACCTTGTCGCCGTGCAGCAGGATGTCGACCTTGACCAGGCTGGAGGTCTGCTCGCCGGTGGGCTCGTAGTCCAGCGACGCGTAACCGCGCGTCTTCGACTTCAACTGGTCGAAGAAGTCAAAAACAATTTCCGCGAGCGGCAGCGTGTACCGGATCTCGACGCGGTCCTCCGACAGGTAGTCCATCCCGAGCAAGGTGCCGCGCCGGGTCTGGCACAGCTCCATGATCGAGCCGATGAACTCGGTCGGCGCGAGGATCGTGGCCCGTACGACGGGCTCGTACACCTCGTTGATCTTCCCCTCGGGGAATTCGCTCGGGTTGGTGACCGTGTACTCGGTCCCGTCCTCCATGACCACGCGGTAGACCACGTTCGGCGCGGTGGCGATGAGATCGAGCCCGAACTCGCGCTCCAGCCGCTCGCGGATCACGTCCAGGTGCAGCAGGCCGAGGAAGCCGACGCGGAAGCCGAAGCCCAGCGCCGCCGAGGTCTCCGGCTCGTAGACGAGCGCGGCGTCGTTGAGCTGGAGCTTGTCGAGGGCGTCGCGCAGCTCGGGGTAGTCGGACCCGTCCAGCGGATACAGGCCCGAGAAGACCATGGGCTTGGGGTCCTTGTACCCGCCGAGCGCCTCGGTCGCGCCCTTGTGCAGGGTGGTGATCGTGTCACCGACCTTGGACTGGCGGACGTCCTTCACGCCGGTGATGAGATAGCCCACCTCGCCGACCCCGAGCCCGTCGGCGCCGAGCATCTCCGGAGAGTTGGTGCCGATCTCCAGCAGCTCGTGCGTGGCGCCGGTGGACATCATCCGGATCCGCTCGCGCTTGCTGAGCTGGCCGTCGATGACACGGACGTACGTCACGACACCGCGGTAGGAGTCGTAGACGGAGTCGAAGATCATGGCGCGGGCGGGCGCGTCGGCGACGCCGACCGGTGCCGGGATCTCCTCGACGACCTTGTTGAGCAGCGCGTCGACGCCGATACCGGTCTTGGCGGAGACCCGCAGCACGTCGTCCGGCCGGCAGCCGACCAGGTTCGCCAGTTCCTCGGCGAACTTCTCCGGCTGTGCGGCCGGCAGGTCGATCTTGTTGAGCACGGGGATGATCGTGAGGTCGTTCTCCATCGCCAGGTACAGGTTGGCGAGGGTCTGCGCCTCGATGCCCTGGGCGGCGTCGACGAGGAGGATGGTCCCCTCGCAGGCCGCCAGCGACCGCGACACCTCGTAGGTGAAGTCGACGTGCCCCGGGGTGTCGATCATGTTGAGGATGTGCGTGCTGCCCTGGCCTGGGCCCTCGGTGGGGGCCCAGGGCAGACGTACCGCCTGGGACTTGATCGTGATGCCACGCTCGCGCTCGATGTCCATCCGGTCGAGGTACTGAGCACGCATCTGCCGCTGCTCGACCACACCGGTCAGCTGGAGCATCCGGTCGGCGAGCGTGGACTTGCCGTGGTCGATGTGCGCGATGATGCAGAAATTGCGGATCAGAGCCGGGGCGGTACGGCTCGGCTCGGGCACATTGTTAGGGGTCGCGGGCACGCAGGGTCCTGTCTCTTGAGGCGCCTTATGCCTCGGGTCGGATCTATACGTAGTCTCCATGGTCCCATGGCGAGGGACCGGGGACCGGTTTGGGCCATTCTCCGGCTCGCTGGTAACGTGGGCAGCTGTGTCTCATGCCCTCTCAGCGCGAGGCACATCTTCAAGAAATCATCGGTGCGGGACCTGCACGGCCCCGTACCTGAACCTGAAAAGGCTCATTCGTGGCGAACATCAAGTCCCAGATCAAGCGGATCAAGACCAACGAGAAGGCTCGGCTGCGCAACAAGGCCGTCAAGTCCTCCCTGAAGACCGCGATCCGCAAGGCCCGCGAGGCCGCTGCCGCGGGTGACGTCCAGAAGGCCACCGAGTTGCAGCGCGCTGCCGCGCGTCAGCTCGACAAGGCCGTCTCGAAGGGCGTCATCCACAAGAACCAGGCCGCCAACAAGAAGTCGGCGCTCGCTTCCAAGGTCGCGTCCCTCCAGGGCTGAACCTCTTCTTTGATCTGACCGCCGAAAGGACCCGGGCGGGCCCTCTCTCATCCGCCCCCGATCGGCACCCCGGAGCCACGCGCGGCCTGCGTTCGCCACGCGGGCGTGGCTCCTCACAGCGTGAACCGAAGGCCCCGGCACTTCGCCCTTCCCCAGGGCGGATGCCGGGGCCTTCGGCACTGTCCGGCACTGTCCGGCACTTACCGGCGGACGAAAGCCGGTCCGCCCCGCTCCGGCCCGTTGGTGGAGGCCCCGCGACGCCCTACCCGCGCCCCCGCGACCGCGCCGCCCGCGCGATGGTCACTACTGCCTTCTCCAGGGCGTACTCGGGGTCGTCCCCGCCGCCCTTCACCCCCGCGTCCGCCTCGGCGACAGCCCGCAGCGCCACCGCGACCCCGTCCGGCGTCCACCCGCGCATCTGCTGCCGCACCCGGTCGATCTTCCAGGGCGGCATGCCCAGCTCCCGCGCCAGATCCGCCGGCCGCCCGCCCCGCGCCCCCGACAGCTTCCCGATGGCCCGCACCCCCTGGGCAAGCGCACTCGTGATCATCACCGGCGCGACCCCGGTCGCCAGCGACCACCGCAAGGCCTCCAGCGCCTCGGCCGTACGCCCTTCCACGGCCCGGTCGGCGACGGTGAAGCTCGACGCCTCGGCCCGCCCGGTGTAGTACCGGCCGACGACGGCCTCGTCGATGGTCCCCTCGATGTCCGCGGTGAGCTGGGTCGCGGCCGACGCCAGCTCCCGCAGATCGCTGCCGATGGAGTCGACGAGTGCCTGGCAGGCCTCCGGCGTGGCGGACCGCCCGAGCGCCCGGAACTCGCTTCTGACGAACGCGAGCCGGTCCGCCGGCTTGGTCATCTTCGGACAGGCGACTTCCCGCGCCCCCGTCTTGCGCGCCGCGTCCAGCAGCCCCTTGCCCTTGACCCCGCCCGCGTGCAGCAGCACGAGCGTGATCTCCTCGGCGGGCGCCCCGAGATACGCCTTCACGTCCTTGATCGTGTCGGCGGACAGATCCTGTGCGTTGCGTACGACCACGACCTTGCGCTCCGCGAACAGCGACGGGCTGGTCAGCTCCGCAAGGGTGCCGGGCTGCAACTGGTCCGGGCTCAGGTCCCGTACGTCCGTGTCGGCGTCGGCGGCCCGGGCAGCGGCCACCACCTGCTGCACGGCACGGTCGAGCAGCAGGTCCTCCTGCCCCACGGCAAGCGTCACCGGGGCGAGCGGATCGTCATCAGCAGTCTTCTTGGCCATCGCGCCAAGCATCCCACGGCCCACTGACAACGAGTCCGCGCAGCCGTTCGCCCCTCAGCGGCACGGCTGCCAGTACCGGAAGGTCACGGCTCCTCCCGCCAACCCTCCCACTGCCCGGCGAACTCGTCCAGCTCCGCCGGATCCAGCCGCCCCGCCTCGTCCCTCAGCAGCACCAGCCACTGCGCGTCCTCGGCGTCGTCCTCCCCCGCCAGCGCGTCCCGCACCAGCCGGGGCTCCTCCACGCTCCCGAAGCGCTCCCCGAGCGCCTCGGCGGCTTCCTCCGCCGCATCCCGGTCCGGCAGCACCAGTACATGTCTCACATCGCTCACGGCCCCATTCTCGGGCACCGCCGGCCACCGCAAAGAGCCGGAACCGGCCGGCACGGGCCGTGGGCGCGAGCGGGCGCGGCCCGCTCAGCCCTTCGGCACGATCTGCACGTCGAGGTCGACCCGGATGCTCGGCCCGACGACCGCGATCCCGCGCGCGAGCATCGTCTGCCAGCTCACGGTGAAGTCGTCCCGGTGCAGTTCGGTCGTGGCCCGGCAGGCCGCCCGCACCTCGCCCTCCATGCCGTTGCCGAGCCCGAGGTACTCCGTGTCGAGCGTGACCGTCCGCGTCACACCGTGCAGCGACAGCGCCCCGGTGACGGCCCACCTGGTGCCGCCCTTGTGGACGAACCGGTCGCCGTAGAACTCCAGCGTCGGAAACCGCCGCACGTCCAGGAAGTCCGCCGACCGCAGATGGTCGTCCCGCATCCGGACGCCCGTGTCGATGGTCGCGGCGTCGATCACGATGTGCATCGCGGACTGCTCGACGGGGTCGGCGATCCGCACGACGCCCGCGAACGAGTTGAACCGCCCGTGGATCCGGGCCAGTCCGATGTGCCGCGCGGTGAAGCCGATCGAGGAATGCGTCGGCTCGATCTCCCAGTCCCCCGGTGCCGGCAGGTCCGGGGGCTGGGCGACCTGGAGGGTCACGTCACCGAGCGAGGCGAGGCAGTTCTCGCCGACCAGCGCGGTCGCCCGGTACGGCGTGAACCCCTCGGCGGACACCGCCAGCCGGTACTCCCCGGCCGGCACGGTCGTCACGAACGACCCGTAGGGGTTCGCACCGCCGCTGACCACCGTGCGTCCCATGGTGTCGCTGACCGCGAACTCCGCGTTCACCACCGGTTCGTTGACCGGGTCGAGCACCCGGCAGCTGAGCACCCCGGCGTCGGGCGGAGTCTGCACCGCCGCGAGGGGACTCGTTCGTTGCATCCGGTTCGTCCGGTTTCCCATCAAGCGGCCGAACATCCACGCCACCCCTGTACGCCTCGCCACCATCCGTTGCCGAAGATACATTCGATCACTGATGCGGCTTTCGAGGCAACACGAGCCCACATCACGGTAATCAAGCGCATGCGCCGGAACTACGCACGAGTAGCGTGCTACGCGCCAGTAGTAACTGGTTCTCCCGCGAAGCCCGAATTAACCATTCCGGTTGGCGTTTCGCGGATTTCGCACAGTCGGCACACAGTTCAGCCCGATCCCGAACCGCTCCCGGTAGACCCCGAGCACATCCTCGTCGCGCTCCAACTCCCGTACCTCACGCGTCCCGTCGGCCGCCGTCACCGTCAGCGTCCGCCCACTGAGCGTGATCCGCCCGCCGTCCTCGGTGATCCGGGAACAGACCAGCGACTGCGTGAAGTGGGACGACGGCGAGGTGCTGTGCCACCACGCCCCGGCCGTGAAGTCCCCGAGCACCCGCGGCCGGACCTCCAACCGGTACTCGGGCTTCCCGTCCCGCAGCACGTCCAGGTCCCCGGCCAGCGCGCCGTCCTCTCCCCGTACCCCCGCCGCGTCCGGCCCGGCCCCGGTGATCCGGAACGTCCCGCCGGGATCGGCCTGCTCACCCCGCTCCCCGAACGCCAGCGGGTAGTGGCTGTGCGCCCCGAACCCGACATCGGCGAGCCACTCGTCCCCGTCCACCGTGCGCACCCGCAGCGCGAGATGGTCGTACGGGATCCCGAGCCGCCCCTCGTCCCCGTACACCCGCCCCGCCAGCGGCGTCACCTCGAAACCGAGCGCGGTCAGCAACACCGCGAAAACGCCGTTGAGTTCGTAGCAGAACCCGCCCCGGCCCGCGTCCACCACCTTGTCCAGCAGCCGCTTCTCCTCCAGCACGATCTCCTCGCCGAGGTGGACCGACAGGTTCTCGAAGGGCACGGTCCGCAGATGCAGCAGATGCAACTCACGCAGAGCCCCGGCGGTGGGCCGGGCCGGGCGGGCGGCCCCGAGACGGCGGAGGTAGGCATCGATCCGAGCGGAGTTCACCGAGTTCATGCCCTCAGTCTCGCGCCACTGCCAACTCCCCCGCCTCCCGCCCCGTACGGCCGCCGGTCACGGCGAGCGCCCCGTCCCGGTCGGTCCGCAGCACCACCGCCCCCAGACCCTTGAGCTCGGCCACCGTGCCCGGCGCCGGGTGGCCGTACGGGTTGTCCGCCCCGCACGAGATGAGTGCGACCCTGGGCGCAACCAGCCGCATCAGTTGCGGATCCTGATAAGCGGAACCGTGATGGGCCACTTTCAGAACGTCCACCCGGCCCAGCTCCGCGGCCGCCGGCGACCTCAACAGCTCCTGCTGGGCCGGGGGTTCGAGATCCCCGAGCAGCAGCATCCGCAGTCCCGCCGAACGGACCAGCAGCGTCACACTCGCGTCGTTCGGGCCGTCCGGCACCGGTGCCGGATCCGGCGGCGGCCACAGCACCTGCCAGTCCAGCGGCCCGGCCCTGCGCCGCTCCCCGGCGACCGCCCGCGTGATGGGCACGTGGTGCTCGGCCGCCTCCCTCCGTACGAACTCGGCCTGGTCCGTGGGCTCCTCGAACCCGGTCGTCTCGATCTGCGCCACCGTCCGCCCGCGCAACACCCCGGGCAGCCCCGCGACATGGTCGGCGTGGAAGTGGGTGAGGACGAGGAGCGGGACACGGGTGATGCCGAGTTCCCGCAGGCAGTGGTCGACCAGTGCCGGGTCGGGTCCGGCGTCGACCACCACGCCCGTTCCGGCGCCCGCCGCGAGTACGGTCGCGTCGCCCTGACCGACGTCGCACATCGCCAGCCGCCAGCCGGGCGGCGGCCAGCCCGTGATCACCCGGGCCAGCGGCACCGGCCGCACGACCAGCAGGACGAGCAGCACCCCGAGCGCCCCGCACCACCACGGATGCCGCAGCAACCGCCGTCCCAGCAGTACGACGACCACGGTGACCCCCGCCAGCAGCAGCGCCCCCGCCCAGCTCCCGGGCCAGTCCACTGCCGCACCCGGCAGCCCGGCCCCGGCCCTGGCGATCCCCGCGATCCATCCGGCCGGCCAACTCGCGCACCACGCCAGCACCTTGGCCACCGGCATCGCCACCGGAGCCACCGCGAGCGCCGCGAACCCCAGCACCGTGGCCGGGGCGACCGCGATCTCGGCCAGCAGATTGCAGGGCACCGCCACCAGACTCACCCGCGCCGACAGCACCGCGACCACCGGCGCGCACGCCGCCTGGGCGGCCGCGGCGGCCCCCAGCCCCTCGGCGAGGCGTTCCGGCACCCCGCGTCGCCGCAGTGCCTCGCTCCACCCGGGTGCCAGTACCAGCAGTGCCCCGGTGGCCAGTACGGACAGCAGGAAGCCGTAACTGCGGGCCAGCCACGGGTCGTACAGCACCAGCAGCAGAATCGCCGTCGCCAGCGCCGGCATCAGGGACCTGCGGCGGCCGGTCGCCAGGGCGAGCAGGGCGACGGCTCCGCAGGCCGCGGCCCGCAGCACACTGGGGTCCGGCCGGCACACGACGACGAACCCGAGCGTGAGCGCCGCCGCGAGCAGCGCGGTCGCCCGCAGCGACAGCCCGAGACGCGGGGCGATGCCGCGCCGCTCGACCTGCTGGGCCAGTCCCGGCGGTCCGATGAGCAGGGCGAGCAGGATGGTGAGGTTGCTGCCCGACACCGCGAGGATGTGCGCGAGGTCGGTCTCCTCGAATGCCTCGTCCAGCTCGGGGGTGATCCGCGAGGTGTCCCCGACGACCAGCCCGGGCAGCAGTGCCCGCGCGTCCTCGGGCAGCCCGTCGGTCGCCTCCCGCAGCCCGGCCCGCAACCGCCCGGCCAGCCGCTGCGGCCCGCTCGGCTCCCCCGTCACCGTCGGCGGGGGCGAGTCCCGCACCCGCAGCATCGCCGCTACGTCCCCGCCGGACGTCGCCGGCGCCAGCCGCCCGCTCACTCTCAGCCGGGTGGAGGGCAGCAGCCCGAGCCACTGCGCCCGGCCGCCGCCACCGGGCGCCCGCACCCCCGGATCGATGGTCATCAGCACCGGCGAACGCATCGTCACCGCCGTCCCGTCGCCCGTCTCCACCCGCCGCACATCCCCGCGCACCAGCACGGCGACCGGAGCGGCGTGGTCCCCCTGCACCCGCGGCCTGCTGACCCAGGGATCGCCCGTGAGCTCCACCTCGGCGGTGACGGTCGTGTACCCGCGGGCCAGCCCGGGCACGGGCCCACGGCGCACATCCGCCCCGTGCAGCCCGGCGGACGCGGCCGCCCCGGCGACACAGAGGAGCAGGGCGCCTACGGAGGCGTGCCGCCAAGTCACCTGGGAGGGTGACGTGTTGACGGTCCCCGTTCCCGGTCGAGGGGTCACCCGGCTCCGCCACAGCAGGGCCGCCCCCACGACCAGGCAGGCGACGGCGATCCCGGCCGTCCATCCCGGTGGCACGTCCAGCATCAGTGCCGCAGTCGCCCAGGCGGCCAGCGCGGGCGGCACCAGCCGCAGGTCGGCAGCTCCGTCCTGCCGGGGGTGCGCGGTCCCGAGCCGCCTGCCCGAGCCGGCGTGCACGGCCCGGCGGGATACGCTCCCGGGTCCCGGCGGCGCGCCGTCGGTCACGGCACTCATGGCCGTACCAGATCCCGCAGGTCGGAGAAGCGACGGTCACCGATGCCCTTGACCTGGCGGAGTTCGTCGACGGAACGGAATCCGACGTGCTGGGTGCGGTAGTCGACGATGTGCTGGGCCAGGACCGGGCCGACTCCGGGCAGGGCGTCGAGCTGCTCCACAGTCGCCGTGTTCAGGGAGAGCGGGGCGGCCGGGCCCGCTCCCGCCGCGGCACCCGCGACCTGGCCCGGCGCGGCCGGCGGGGCGGGTCCCCCGACAACGATCTGTTCGCCGTCCACCAGGAAACGGGCCCGGTTGAGACCGCCGGTGTCCGTACCGGGCCGCACCCCGCCCGCCGCCCGGAGCGCGTCGGTCACCCGGGACCCGGCCGGCAGGCTGTGGACCCCCGGCTCACGGACCTTCCCGGTGACGTCCACGACGATCTCACCACCGGACCCACCGGGCGTGGTGGCGGGACGGGCGCCCCCGGTCGGGGCCTTCTCCGCACTCTTCTCGTAGGGTGCCTCAGCGCTCTTCTCGTACGGTGCCTCCGCGCGCACGACCTCCGGTGCGCTCACGGACTCGGTCCGGCCTGTCCAGAAGTGCTGCACGGCCAGGGCCGCGGCCACGACGAGGACCGCTCCGAGGGCGACCGCGCCCCGGCGTTCCAGCCCGCAGCGGGTCTGCAGCCAGACCGGCATCCGCTCCCGGACGGCGATCCCGAGCCTGGCCCGCACTGTGGGGAGCGCCGGCCGGCGGCGGGGTGTGGTCTCGCCGGCCAGCGCGCGGGCCGAGGACATCACGGCCGCCGCTGTGGACAGTGCGGCCGCGGCGGTGCGCACTCCGGATGCGGCGGCGCGCATCCCGGCGGTGGCAGTGGCCGCCGTCAGTCCGGTCGCCGAACCGGTACCGGTCACCGTTCCCGCGTGCGGCGGTCCTTGTCCCGGCTCCGGCCTGGTGACTCCCCGTTCACCGAAGAGGAGTTCCGCACGGCGGCGCAGTTCGTCCGCCGGGGCCGGACGGTGGCGGGTGCGGACCCGGACCGGGGACCGGCGGTGCCGGGTGCGGCCGTCGGAGGTGGGGCCCCGGCCCGGGCCACTGGTCGCATGTGTCGTGTGTGAGCGTGATCGAAGTGCCATGCGACGAGGATGGGGCTTCCCGCCCATTCACGATGATCTTGGTCGATTTCCGTGGATCACGGGCGGGTTGTGGACAACTTCACCACCCGGACGAGTGAAGACGGGGCAGCTGCCGCCCCGGATCCACAGGTCACCGCGGGGAGACGACCGCCCCGAGCAGCCCGGGTCCGGTGTGGGCGCCGATGACCGCGCCGACCTCGCTCACATGCAGGTCGGCCAGCCCGGGCACCCGCGCCCGCAACCGGTCGGCGAGGGCCGAGGCACGGTCGGGGGCGGCGAGATGGTGGACGGCGATGTCCACCTCGGCGCTGCCCGCACGCTCGACGGTGAGCTCCTCGAGGCGGGCGATGGCCCGGGACGCCGTCCGTACCTTCTCCAGGAGTTCGATGCGGCCGCCGTCCAGCTGGAGAAGGGGTTTCACGGCGAGAGCGGAACCCAGCAGAGCCTGGGCGGCACCGATACGGCCGCCGCGGCGCAGATAGTCGAGGGTGTCGACGTAGAAGTAGGAGGAGGTGCCCGCGGCGCGCTTCTCCGCCGCTGTGACGGCCTCGTCGACGGTGCCGCCCGCCTCGGCGGACTCGGCCGCCGCGAGCGCGCAGAAGCCGAGCGCCATCGCGACCATCCCGGTGTCCACCACCCGCACCGGGACGGGTGCTTCGCGGGCCGCGACGACCGCCGCGTCGTAGGTGCCGGAGAGTTCGGCGGACAGGTGCAGCGAGACGATTCCGGCGGCCCCGGACTCGGAGACCCTGCGGTAGGTTTCGGCGAACACCTCCGGGCCGGGCCGGGAGGTGGTGACGGAGCGCCGCTTCTGCAAAGCCTGCGCCAGGGAACGGGTCGAGATCTCGGTGCCCTCTTCGAGGGCCCGGTCGCCCAGGACGACGGTCAGGGGTACCGCGGTGATGCCGTGGCGCTCCATCGTCCGCGGCGGCAGGTAGGCCGTTGAATCGGTGACGATCGCGACATGGCGGGACATGAGCTGGAGGTTACCTGCCGTAGCCCGGGTGCGGCAGCCCGCCCCCACTCACCCGGACCGGGACCGGCCGGATCAAGTGGTGCTCTCCGGCCGGGGCTTCTTCTGCCAGGGGTAGGCCTGACGTCGGCCGGGCGGGGTGATCGCGGGCTTCGCGGGCTCCTCCGGGGCGGCCGAATGCGGTGCCTCCGGCCAGGTCTGGCGGTCGCCGGGGCCGGCGGCGGCATCGGGCCACGGCGGGGTCTCGGACGCGGGGGCCGGTCGGGTCCAGTGCCGCAAGGCGTCCGCCTCGACGCCGATCTGCGTGCTCAGAGTGTCCAGATCGTCGTCGGCGAACCGGCGGGCCCGGTCGCGGGCCGCCCAGCGCAACGCGTCCGCGGACTCGGTGATGCGCTCGGTGCGCCGGCGCAGCTCCGGCAGCCGCGCGGCGAGCGTGGCGCGGTCCGGCTCGGACTCCAGACGCCTGAGCTCGCCGTCCAGTTCCTGCCCGTGCGTACTGAGCCGCTGGAAGAGACCGAGGGACTCCTTCAGCGACTCGTCCTCGGCGACGCCCGCGTGCAACGCGTCCTGGGTGGCCCGCATCGAGGTGCGCAGGCTGAGCCGGAGCTGGGCGATCTCGGCCGCCGGACCGATCTGGACCATGGACTTGGCGCGCAGCGTGTGGTCCTCGACCGTACGCCGGGCCTGCGTGATCGTACGGTCCACACCGCGCTTGGCGGCGCCGACCGCCTTGAACGTGACGTACGCCCCGCCGGCGACGAAGAGCAGAAAGAGCAGGGCAAATACGGCGATCACTGCTTCCACGGCGCTCCTCCGCTCCCGACCACCCGACCGCTTTCGAGCACGGCGTGGGTGGCCGCGCTCTTCAACGGTAAACGCAAAGGGCAGGCCCGGAGTTCCAGAAAAACCCCGAACCTGCCCGTAGGGGACCACCCGGAGGCGGCCTGTGGCGTCACGCCGTGACGATGTTCACCAGCTTCGGCGCGCGCACGATCACCTTGCGGATGTCGGCACCGCCCAGCGCCGCGACGACCTTCTCGTCGGCCAGCGCCGCCTTCTCCAGTTCCTCCTCGGAGATCGCTGGCGGCACCTCCAGGCGGGCCTTGACCTTGCCCTTGATCTGCACGACGCAGGTCACGGTCTCGTCGACGACGAAATTCGGGTCGGCAACCGGGAAGTCCCGGTGCACGACCGAATCGGTGTGGCCCAGCCTGCGCCACAGTTCCTCGGCGATGTGCGGGGCCAGCGGCGCGATCATCAGCACCAGCGGCTCGGCGACCGTACGCGGCACCGCGACACCGGCCTTGGTCAGGTGGTTGTTCAGCTCGGTGACCTTGGCGATGGCGGTGTTGAAGCGCAGGCCCTCCAGGTCCTGACGGACGCCGTCGATCGCCTTGTGCAGGGCACGCAGCGTCTCCTCGTCGGCCTCGGCCTCGGTGACGGTGATCTCACCGGTCGCCTCGTCGATAGTGTTGCGCCACAGCCGCTGCAGCAGCCGGAACTGGCCGACCACCGCACGGGTGTCCCACGGCCGGGAGACGTCCAGCGGGCCCATCGCCATCTCGTACAGGCGCAAGGTGTCGGCGCCGTACTCGGCGCAGATCTCGTCCGGAGTCACCGCGTTCTTCAGGGACTTGCCCATCTTGCCCAGCAGGCGGGTGACCTTCTCGCCCTGGTAGTAGTACTCGCCGCCCAGTTCCTCGACCTCGGCGGCGGGGACCGGGAAGCCGCGGGCGTCGCGATAGACGTAGGCCTGGATCATGCCCTGGTTGAACAGCTTGTGGAACGGCTCGGCGGACGAGACATGCCCCAGGTCGTACAGGACCTTCGACCAGAAACGGGCGTACAGCAGGTGCAGCACCGCGTGCTCGGCGCCGCCGACGTACAGGTCGACACCGCCGTGCGGCATGCCCTCGCGCGGGCCCATCCAGTACTGCTCGATCTCCGGGTCGACCAGCTGCTCGCTGTTGTGCGGGTCCAGGTAGCGCAGCTCGTACCAGCAGGAACCGGCCCAGTTGGGCATGGTGTTGGTCTCGCGGCGGTACTTCTTCGGCCCGTCGCCCAGGTCCAGGGTGACGTTGACCCAGTCCTCGTTGCGCGACAGCGGCGTCTCGGGCTGGGTGTCGGCGTCCTCGGGGTCGAAGGTGCGCGGCGAGTAGTCCTCGACCTCCGGCAGCTCCAGCGGCAGCATCGACTCGGGCAGCGCGTGGGCGACACCGTCCTCGTCGTAGACGATCGGGAAGGGCTCGCCCCAGTAGCGCTGCCGGCTGAACAGCCAGTCGCGCAGCCGGAAGTTGACGGTGCCCTCGCCGATGCCCTTGCGGGCCAGCCACTCGGTGATACGAGCCTTGGCCTCGACGACCGGCAGGCCGTCCAGCTTGATGTCGTCGTTGGAGGAGTTGATGATCTTCGCGTCGTACGACCCGAAGGCGTCCTCCCACGCTGCGGTGTCGGTGCCGCGGCCGTCGGTCGGCTCGACGATGCACACGATCGGCAGCTCGAAGGCGTGCGCGAACTCGAAGTCGCGCTGGTCGCCGGCCGGGACGGCCATGATCGCGCCGGTGCCGTAGCCCATCAGCACGTAGTCGGCGATGAAGACCGGGATCTTGTCGCCGTTGACCGGGTTGGTCGCGTACGCGCCCGTGAAGACGCCGGTCTTGTCCTTGGCCTCGGCCTGCCGCTCCACGTCGGACTTGGCGCCGGCCTGCGCGCGGTACGCGGCGACGGCCTCGGCCGGGTTGGCGTGACCGCCGGTCCACACGTCGTGGGTGCCCTCGGGCCAGGCGGCCGGGACGAACCTGTCGACCAGCGGGTGCTCGGGGGCCAGCACCATGTAGGTCGCGCCGAACAGGGTGTCCGGGCGCGTGGTGAAGACCGTGATCTTCTCGCCGTCGATCGGGAAGTCGACGCGGGCACCCTCGCTGCGGCCGATCCAGTTGCGCTGCTGCAGCTTGATGGCCTCGGGCCAGTCCAGCGCCTCCAGGTCGTCCAGCAGCCGGTCGGCGTAGGCGGTGATGCGCATGTTCCACTGGCGCAGCTTGGCCTTGAAGACCGGGAAGTTGCCGCGCTCGGAGCGGCCGTCGGCGGTGACCTCCTCGTTGGCCAGCACGGTGCCCAGCCCGGGGCACCAGTTGACCGGCGCGTCGGAGGCGTAGGCCAGCCGGAACTCGCCCAGGACGTCGCCGCGCTCGGTGGCCGTCAGCTCGTTCCACGCGCGCGTGTGGCCCGGTACGGAGCGCTCACCCGACTCGAACTGGGCGATCAGCTCGGAGATCGGGCGGGCCTTGTCCGCCTCGTCGTCGTACCAGGAGTTGAAGATCTGCAGGAAGATCCACTGGGTCCACTTGTAGTAGTCCGGGTCGATCGTGGCGAACGACCGGCGCTTGTCGTGGCCCAGGCCCAGCCGGCGCAGCTGGGCCTTCATGTTCTCGATGTTGGACTCGGTGGACACACGCGGGTGCGTGCCGGTCTGCACGGCGTACTGCTCGGCCGGCAGGCCGAAGGCGTCGAAGCCCAGGGTGTGCAGGACGTTGTGGCCGTTCATCCGCTGGAAGCGGGCGAAGACGTCGGTGGCGATGTAGCCCAGGGGGTGGCCGACGTGCAGGCCCGCACCGGACGGGTAGGGGAACATGTCCATGATGAACTTCTTGGGCTTGGCGACCAGCGCGGGATCGCCCGCCAGGTCGCCCTTGGGGTTCGGCGCCGCGTAGGTGCCGTCGGCGTCCCAGAAGTCCTGCCAGCGTGCCTCGATCTCGGCCGCCAGAGCGGCCGTGTAGCGGTGCGGCGCTGCCTCCGCCGACGTGGCGGCGGCAGCGGGGTTCGTCTCGCTCATGATCCTCAAAGCTCCATCGATCGTCTCTGCCTGCGGCTGCGAACTTTCTAGAAACGAAAAATCCCCTCGCACAGGAGGGGACGCCGCGCCGATGCCGACCAGCCGTTTGGTCCGGCGGTCGGGACTGATCAGCGCGGCCCGCTAAGCAGAAGGCGTACGGCACGCATGGCGTCAGGGTACCGCAGCCCTTGAGCAAGCTGCGACGCACTTACGTATCAATGGTTGACACGTGCGTCTAAGGCGACCATCGGGACGAGAGTTGAACTACGTTCAAAAATTACTTCGCGTAACGCCCGCTAAGGGACATCACAAGAGCCGCACCGCTCTTTGATAACAACGCAATAACTCAAACCTCGTACTGATCGGTATGGCGCCACTTAGGCTGCGGCACCGGGACCGCTTTCCCGAACTGCTCGGAGTTGCCCCCATGAACCCTCGTCGTAGTAACAGCTCGCTCCCCAAGCCAGGCCGCTCGGCCTACGGGGTGGCGTCCGCTGTCGTTCTGCTGCTCATACCCGTTGTGGTCCTACTTGGAGGTGACTGGCTGCAGCAGTTCCTGAACTTCGGTGCGGGCGTCCTGTCGCTCGTCTGTCTCACCTGCTCATGCATCTGGGGCCTGGTCGCCCAGGACCGGATCCTCCTCAACATCCGCCAGCGGATCGTGGCACAGGCCATCCACCGGGTCACCGCCGTCGCGTCGATCGCGTTCGTGTTCGTGCACATCGGAGTCAAGATCGCGCTGGACCACGCCGACTGGATCGCGGCCCTGATCCCCTTCGGCTGGCTCGTCACAGGCAGCGGTGAAGCGAACCCCGGCAGTGCCACCCTCATCGGCATGGGCTCCATGGCCGCCTACCTCATGATCTTCGTGGGCATCACCGGAGCACTGCGCAACCAGTTCGCCACCCCCGCGCCGGTCGCGGCCCGCTGGCGCGCGATGCACATGATGGCCTACCCGGCCCTGTGCTTCGCGATCATCCACGGCCTGTTCGCGGGACGAGCGGCGAAGCCGTTCTTCATGATCTCGTACGAGCTGTGCCTGGCCGGAATCATCGCGGCCCTCGCTCTGCGCGCGGCGCCGCGCCCGTTCAAGCGCAAGTTCGCCGACCGGCTGGTCACGCTCCTGGGCGACTCGGAGCGGTCGAGCCTGAACGACCTGGACGCCAGCCGCGCCCGGGTGGGCGAGTCCGGGCTGTCGGGCTACGAGGGCGGGCGTGAGCGTGAGCCGAGGCCGTCGCGTGCCGACACGGCGACCTCTCAGTCGAACCCGCTGTTCCCGACCGCCGCACCCACCCCCGAGCCGGCCTCCGGTTTCGCGGCCGCCTACCGGGCCACGACGCCCACGCCCGGCCAGCCGCAGTCGCCCTTCGCCGCCGGTCAGACCGCGCGGATGGAGCGGCTGGACATGCAGGGCACCCAGGCCATGCCGCGCATGGACGGCCCCGGCAGCACCTCGGGCAGCTGGCCGATCCCGTCTCCGCCGCCGGTCGGCGAGGCACCTCCGTCGGCGTACGACCCGATGCAGGACACCGGATACAACATTCCGGTCTACGGCAATTCGGGCGCCGGTGGAACGGCGGGACGTGATGTGTATGACACCGGTGAGACGAACGCCCGCTATGGGACGTACAACTCGAACGACACGTACAACAGCGGTCCCGCCAACGAACCAGCGCCCGGCGCGTCCTTCGACGCACCGGGTTCGGGCGAACCTTGGAACACGCCTTCCGGAGGCTATAGGTGAACGAGGCCCTGCCCGACGTCCCAGAAGTCCGCGTGGTCGGCCTTCCGCAGCTCACGTCGGGCTTCGACCTTGTCGAAAGACTCGATCTGCCCATGCACCTCAAGGTGCACGGGCCGCTTGAACCCCTGGGCGGGGAGCAGCTCGCGCAGCTCTCCGAACGCATCAACCTGAAGGGCCGCGGCGGCGCGGGCTTCCCCTTCCACAAAAAGCTGCGCTCGGTCGCCGAAGCGGCGATCAAGCGTGGCATTCGGCCGGTGGTCGTCGTCAACGGCAGCGAGGACGAGCCGGCCTGCCGCAAGGACACGGTGCTGATCAACCGTGCTCCGCATCTGATCCTGGACGGCGCGCTGCTGTGCGCCGAGGCGCTGGGTGCCCGCACGCTCGTGGTGGGGGTCACCCGGGAGTCCACGCAGCGTTCCATGGAGCAGGCGCTCGCCGAACGGGGTCTGAGCACGGGCCGCCGTTCGGCGCTGAAGGCGTTCGTCCAGCGCAACCCGGTCCGCATGGTCACCGGTGCCGCCGCGTCACTGATCCGCTCGATCGACGGCGGCCCGGCGATCCCGCCCGGCCGCAAGACCAGCGCCTCGCAGAACGGCGTCGGCGGGGCGCCCACGCTGCTGTCGAACGCGGAGACGTTCGCACAGCTGGCGATCGCCGCCCGTATCGGCCCGGAGCGTTACGGCAACACCGGGCTGTACGACGAGCCGGGCACCGTGATGCTGACGGTCTCCGGTGCGGTCGCCCGCCCCATGGTGATCGAGGTCCCCACGGGTGTGCCGCTGCGCTACGTCCTGCAGCTGGCCGGCGCCCCGCCGGTGCCGCAGGGTGTGCTGACGGGCGGCTACCACGGCAGGTGGATCGACGCGGCGACGGTCAACGAGGCGATCGTCTCTCGCAACTCGCTCGACGCGGTGGGTGGTGCGCTGGGCGCCGGGGCGATCCTGCCGATCACGCAGGAGACGTGTCCGCTGGGCGAGTCGCTGCGGGTCGCGCAGTGGCTGGCGGAGGAGAGCGCGGGACAGTGCGGTCCCTGTTACCTCGGTCTGCCGGCGGCCGCGCGCGGTATGGAGGACATCCTCAACGGCGGCGGGCCCGCCGCTCTGGAGGCGCTCAAGCAGGTCGCGAAGAACGTGAAGCGGCGCGGCGCGTGCTCGCACCCGGACGGCTCCGCGATGTTCCTGGAGTCGACGATCAAGGCGTTCACCGACGACCTGGCGGCGCACGTCCTCGGAAACGGCTGCGGACGGCCCGTGGAGGGCGTTCTGCCGCTCTTCGAGGACGGCAAGATGCCCACCGGCATCCCGGGCGGCGGAGAGCCCGAGGACAACGGTGGCGGCAGCCGTCAGAAGATCTACGTCGACTGGACGCTGTGCCGCGGCCACGGTCTGTGCGCGGACATCCTCCCGGAGGTCTTCGAGCTGGGCGCCGACGGCTTCCCCACCGTGGCGCAGGCGAAGGTGCCGCGGTTCGCGGAGGCCAAGGCGATCCGCGCAGTGCGGCGCTGCCCGGCGCTCGCCCTGCGTATCGAGGAGGACACCCGTTCCCAGGCGCCGGCCAAGAACCTGCCGGTTCTCTCGCAGGGCCGCGGCCGCCGGGCCCTGGGCCGCTGACGGCGCCGAACCGCATCAGGACCACGGCAGGCACGACGTGGTGAGGGGGGCCACCCGACCGGGTGGCCCCCCTCACCACGTGGCACATGTATTCCGGTGTTGTTGAACAACCGTTTCCGATGTTCCCGAACAACGCCGAAGGCGGACCGTCCAACCGGACGATCCGCCTTCGATTTCTGTGGAGCTAAGGAGAATTGAACTCCTGACCTCCTGCATGCCATGCAGGCGCTCTACCAACTGAGCTATAGCCCCTTGTTTTGGTCCGCCCGGTTTCCCCGGCGGCGACGCCAACATTACACGGTCGGCAGGGTGCACCACCAAATCGTTTCCGTTCTGCGTGGATACGGGCGCTAGTGTCGGACTTCGTGACCGTGATCGCGTTCTCGGAGACCCGGCGCCGGGTGTCGGTGGCCCTGGGGGCGTGCCTCTTGTCGTTCACGGCGTTCTGGTTGGCGCAGCGGGCCGCGCACGTGTCGATGATCGACCTGATGGTCTACCGGGCGGAGGGGACGACCGTCCGCGCGGGCGGCGACCTCTACGCACTGCGTACGACGGCGGCTCATCTGCCGTCCACCTACCCGCCGTTCGCGGCCCTGTTGTTCACTCCGCTGACGCTGCTGGACGTCACGGGCATGCGCACGCTGGCGACGGCCGGGAATCTCGTCCTTCTGGTGGTGTTCGTCGGGCTGTCGATGCGTCTTGTGGGGCACGCGCGCGTGGAGGGCGTGCTGTGGGTCGCCGCCGCGGCGGTGTGGTGCGAGCCGGTGTGGACGACCGTGCGCTACGGGCAGGTCAATCTGCTGCTGGCCGTGCTGGTCCTGTGGGATCTGTCACGCCGTCCCGCCGAACGCCCGGGCCGCTGGGCGGGGGTGGGCGTCGGGCTCGCGGCCGCGGTCAAGCTGACGCCGGCCCTGTTCGTGGTGTTCCTGCTCGCCACGGGCCTGGTGGCGCGGGTCGGGGGCCGGGACGGGGGCCCGTGGCTGCGGCACGCGCGCGGGGCGGCGGCGGCCTTCGCGGGGGCGACCCTGCTGGCGGCGGCCGTCCTGCCGTACGACTCATGGCGGTTCTGGACCGGGATGGTGTTCCGGACGAGCCGGGTGGGGCGGGCCGAGGAGACCGCGAATCAGGCCCTGCGCGGCGTTCTGGCGCGGTTGCTGCACACTCCCGAGCCGGGAGCCCTCTGGGCCGCCGCGGCGGCTCTGACGGCCGTTGTGGGGCTCGCGGTGGCGGTCGCGGCGGAGCTGCGCGGCCGGCGGGCCTGGGCGGTGGCCGTGTGCGCGGTGACCGCGTTGCTGATCAGCCCGGTGTCCTGGTCGCACCACTGGGTGTGGTGCGTGCCGGTGGTGCTGCTGCTGTGGACGCGCGGGCACCGGGCGGCCGCCGTGGGCACGCTGACGGTCTTCTGCTCGTACGCGCTGTGGTGGGTGCCACACGGGCACGGGCGGCCCGAACTGCACCAGAACGCCGTCGGCTTGTCGCTGTCGGCGCTCTACCCGGTCACCGGTGTGCTGTTCCTGGCGCTCGCCCGGACATCGTTGCCGAAGCCGGGCCCCGCTCAGGCCGTGACGAACGAATAGAACCTCTTGAGCGTGCAGTGCTCCTCGAGGAGACGGCCGTAGATCGGCTCGCCCTCCAGCTCACGGTAGGTCTCGATCGGGTCGCCTTTTATGATCAGCGCCCGCGCGCATTCCTCGCACCAGTACTGGTAGTCGGGGTTGATCGGCTCCATGTCGCGGACGATCGGGGTACCGCTCCCGCACCAGTCGCACTTCCGCCTGTGTGCACCCATCGATCAGCTCCAGCTGTGGCCGCAGGCCGTGCACACGTAGGAGATCCCGCCGTTGTCGCCCAGTACTTGGGCCACATGCGCGGAACCGCAGGAAGGGCAGAGCAGCCGGGTGATCGTGTCCCGTATCAACGCCGCACCGAGGAGGTGGCCGCCCTCCCCAAGGATGCTCGCAGGCATCGCTACTCCTCCCGTCGGGCCGCGCCCCCTTCCGGCCGTTTGATTCTGCCACGGCCGGACCAATACGGTCAGCGACGCCTCAGTACCAGTCCGGACACGGCACCCGCGGCCGCCGTCGCGGCGAGCGCCCATGCGCAGGCTGACAGCGCCTCCGCAGAGGTATACGCCCGTGGGACCCCAAGTGACTCAAGGCGGTTCAAGAACAGTGTGCCGAATGCGGCGACGCCGATGAGCTGGCCGAGTTGGGTGACGGTCGCCAGGAGGCCGCTGGCGTCCGCCGCGTCCTCGGGGCGCACGGTTGCGAGCGCGCCGGTGAGCGTCGGGCTGAAGGCGAGCGCGAGCCCCACGCCCACGCCGGCGTACGCCACATAGAGCCACGCGCCCCCGTCGCCGCCCCCGTGGAAGGCCAGCCCGACGCCGGCCACGCCCAGCGCGGTCAGTGCGAAGCCGACCGGGACCAGCGTCCGCTGCCAGGAGGCGGGCCAGCGGCGCCAGGTCAGGGCGACCGCGCCGAAGACGACGGCGGTCGGCGCGAAAGTGAGGCCGGCGCGCAGCGCGCTGTAGCCGAGGCCGCTCTGGACGTGCAGGGTGATCGTGAAGAGGAATCCGGCGTTGACGGCCATGACGGCGAGGACGCGGAAGACGGCCACCCCCATGCCGGGGTGGCGCAGCACCCGGGGTGCGACGATCGGGGCGCCGCCGCGCCGGGCCAGCCGGGACTCGTAACCGCAGAACAGCGCGAACAGGAGCACCGCGGCGGCCAGGGACAGCCAGGACCACAGCGGCCAGTCCTCCTCCTGGCCGAGCACCAGGGGGACCGTCAGCAGCGACACGGCTGCCGCCAGCAGGACCAGCCCGGGCAGGTCCATGCCCCGCGCCCGCTCCGGCCCGGATCCGGCGCCGGACGGCAGGACGCGCCTGCCGAGGAGGAGGAGTACGGCGCCGACCGGCACGTTGACGAGGAACACCGGCCGCCAGCCGGTGCCGAAGAGGTCGGCGCTGACCAGGACGCCGCCGACGACCTGGCCGGCGGCGGCGCCGACCGCGAGGACCGCCGAGTAGGCGCCGAGCGCCCGGATGCGGGCCTCGCCGGTGAAGGTGCGCTGGATGATGCTGAGGACCTGCGGGATCATCACCGCGGAACCGGCGCCCTGCACCAGCCGGAACACGATCAGCTCGGTGACACCGTGGGCCAGGCCGCAGGCCAGTGAGGCCGTCGTGAACAGGGCGAGTCCCGCGAGGTGGACGCGGCCGTGGCCGAGCCGGTCGCCCAGGCGGGCGCCGGTGATCAGCAGCACGGAGTAGGTGATGGCGTAGCCGGCGACGACCAGTTGCAAGTCGGCGCCGGTGGCGTGGAGTTCGGAACCGATGGTGGGCGCCGCGACGTTCACGATGAAGACGTCGAGCACCGCCATGAAGAGGGCCGCGAGGACGACCGCGAGGAGCAGCCGGGGCCGGTTGTCAGTGCCGGGTGCTTCACTTTTCGCAGGGCTCGGAGCGGGTGCCGGGCCGGGTCCCGGCCGGGATGTCGTCGTCATGTGTCCGAGCGTGGCGACGGGCCGGTACGGGTGCCGAGAGCCCGCCGATGCTGGTACTGGCAGCACCTGGCAGCACCTGGCAGGGGGCGGGTGCTGCGACCACGATGGAGGACGTGACGACGGGGGACGTGAGGATGGGGACGACAGCACACCGCCGCAGGCCGGAGCTGGCCGCGTTCCTGCGCACCAGGCGGGCCCGGGTGAAGCCGGCCGACGTAGGTATGCCGCCGGGGTTGCGGCGGCGCACTCCGGGGCTGCGCCGGGAGGAGGTCGCCCAGCTCTCGGGGGTGGGTGTGACCTGGTACACATGGCTGGAGCAGGGCCGGCCGATCAACGCGTCGCCGCAGGTGCTGGACGCGGTGGCGCGCACGCTGATGCTGGACCCGCCGGAGCGGGAGCATCTGTACCGGCTGGCGGAGGTTCCCTTCGCGCCGGCGCCCGAGGGGTTGTCCCGGTCGGTCGGCGCGGAGGTGCAGGGCATCATCGACGCCCTGGACCCCCTGCTCGCGGTCGTCTACACGTCGCGCTACGACGTGCTGGCCACCAACACCGCCTACCGGGACCTGTTCCTGGTGCCGGAGACGGTGCGGATCGGCGTGCCGAACGTGCTGTGGACGCTGTTCACGGTGTCGGAGGAGGCCTGCCCGGTGGTGTACCGGGAACGTGAACTGCCGAAGATGGTGGCGACGCTGCGGTCCTCCTACGGCAGACATGTCGGCGAGCCGGCCTGGGAGGACTTCATACGCGCGCTTTCGGAGGCCAGTCCGTTCTTCGCCCGGCTGTGGGCGAGCGGTGCGGTGGCGCAGCCGGGGCCGCGGGTGAAGACGTTCCGTCATGAGTCGGTGGGCGAGTTGCGGATGACGTCGCAGTCGCTGTCGATCGACGGGATGCCGGAGTCCCGGATCGTGGTCTACACGCCGGAGGACGAACGGACGCGGGAGAAGGTCGCGTTGCTGCGGGAGCGCAGGCAGCGGCTGTGGCCGGTGACCGGCGAGGAGGTCGCGGCGATCATCCGGGACTGGAACACGGAAAATCCCGCCCTCTGAAGAGGACGGGATTCCCATCACCGATCTTTGACAACTCGACAGTGTGTGGAGTGTCGATCTGTGGAGCTAAGGAGAATTGAACTCCTGACCTCCTGCATGCCATGCAGGCGCTCTACCAACTGAGCTATAGCCCCTTGTGTTCTTCCCGTCTTTCCGCTTCGCGGGCCGAACAAGAAGAACTTTAGCCTGCGACCTGCCGGAAAGTGAAATCCGGGGTCCGGGATGGTCCGGGCGGCCGGAGGAACCCCGGACGGGCGGCCGGAGGATCCTCAGTCGTCGTCGCCGAGGACGGGCTCCGGAAGGGTGCCCGCGTTGTGCTCGAGGAGCCGCCAGCCGCGGGCGCCTTCGCCGAGCACGGACCAGCAGCAGTTGGTGAGTCCGCCGAGGCTCTCCCAGTGCTGGGAGTCCAGGCCGAGGAGGCGGCCGATGGTGGTGCGGATGGTACCGCCGTGGCTGACGACCACGAGGGTGCCGTCCTCGGGCAGTTTCCCGGCGTGCCCGAGCACGACGGGGGCGGCCCGGTCGGCGACCTCGGTCTCCAGTTCGCCGCCGCCCCGGCGGACCGGCTCACCGCGCTTCCAGGCGGCGTACTCGTCGCCGTGGCGGGCGATGATCTCCTCGTGGGTGAGGCCCTGCCACACGCCCGCGTAGGTCTCGCGCAGCGCCTCGTCACGGATCACGTCGAGGCCGGTGAGGGCGGACAGCTCGGCGGCCGTGTCGGCGGCCCGCTTGAGGTCGGAGGAGACGATCGCGTCCGGACCCAGTGAGGCGAGCAGCCGGGCCGCGCGGCGGGCCTGGCCGATGCCGGTCTCGGTGAGCTCGACGTCGGTGGAGCCCTGGAAGCGACGCTCCACGTTCCACAGGGTCTGGCCGTGCCGCCAGAGGATGATGCGGCGTCCTCGGCCCTTGCGGTCGGTGACCTCTCCTGTGGCGCTCATCACCACTCTCCGCCCGGCTCGGCGGCGTCCTCGGAAGCCTTCAGCCGGGCGTGCTCCGCGGCCTTGCCGCGGGTGGCCTTGGCGTCGGCGGGCAGCTCGATCTCGGGGCAGTCCTTCCACAGCCGTTCCAGGGCGTAGAAGACGCGCTCCTCGCTGTGCTGGACGTGGACGACGATGTCGACGTAGTCGAGCAGGATCCAGCGGGATTCGCGGTCGCCCTCGCGGCGCACCGGCTTGGCGCCGAGTTCCTTCTGCAGGCGTTCCTCGATCTCGTCGACGATCGACTTGACCTGGCGGTCGTTGGGCGCGGAGGCCAGCAGGAAGGCGTCCGTGATCGACAGGACGTCGCTGACGTCGTAGGCGATGACGTCGTGGGCGAGCTTGTCGGCGGCCGCCTGGGCGGCGGCGGTGATGAGCTCGATGGAACGGTCGGTGGCGGTCACTACATGGCTTTCCGTCGGCGGTCGTTTGACACCAAGGGTCTCACGGACCGCCGAGCGCACCCCACGTGATTACCGCGTCACGTGGGGTGCGGCGGAGGGCGCTCAGGAGGAGGACGGCTTGTAGTCCTGGCCGAGGACGACCGAGACGTCGGCGCCCGAGCCGACCGTGCCCTTCTGCACGGCGCCGGTGCCGAGGCCGAGGGTCTTGGCGACCTCGGTGGCGTTCTCCTTGTCGGAGGCGTCGGAGTACAGCACCTTGGAGGTCGCCTGGGTGCCGGAGGCCGTACCGCCTTCCAGGAAGGTGTAGCCGCCGTTGACGAGGACCACGCGGGCCTTCTCGGTGTCGTCCTTGACGCCGGTGGCGTTCTGGACGGAGACCCGGACCGCGGAGCCCGCGCTGGGGCTCTTGGCGGTGCCGCCGAGGATGTCCTTGACGACGCTGGAGCTGGTGTCGGCACTGAGGGTGCCGTCGCTCTGCACGGGCAGCAGGGCGGTCTTGTAGTCGCCGCCCTTGGCGAGGTCGGCGAGCTTGGCGAGGAAGGTGCCGAGGTCTTTGTCGGTCAGCGAGGGGTCGAGGATCTGCGCGAGGGTCTGCACGGTGGTCGTGGCGGCCGACGCGTCGGAGGACATCTTGCGCAGTACGCCCTGCATGACCTGCCCGAACCGCTCCAGTTGGGCGTTCTGGGCCTCGCCGGAGGCGCGGTAGGTGGCGTAGGCGACCGCGGCCTTGCCGCCGAGGGTCTGGTCCTTGCCCTTGTTGACGAGGGGTTCCGCGCCCTTCTTCTTGGTGTCCGGGTCGGGGACGTCGGCGTTGGTGTCGATGTCGATGTTGCCGACGAGTTCGACGAGGTTCTGCAGGTAGGGGGTGTCCAGACGCCAGGTGCCCTCGATGTTGGTGCCGAGGACGGTGTCGAGCTGGTCGCGGGTCCCGGAGGAGCCGTCGCCGTCGACGGACTTGGCGAGGGTCGTGGTGGTGCCGTCGTCGTCGGTCAGGGCGAGGGAGTTGGGCAGCAGGACGGTGCTGCCCTGCTTGGTGGTGGTGTTGTCGACGAGCAGGGCGGTCGAGGTGCCGCCGCCGCTGGTGTTGTGCAGGTGGACGACGATCACGTCGCGTTTCTGGGCGGCCGCGGACGTCGTCGTACCGCCCTTGGCGCCGGAGGAGGACACGCCGGGGAGCTTTCCGGCGTACCAGAGGTAGCCGACGCCGCCGACGGCGACCAGGGCGAGGACGACGACCAGGGCGACCATGCGGCTGCGGGCGCGGCGCTTGGCCTCCTCGCGGCGCTCGGTGCGGTTCTCGGTGAAGTTCAGCCAGTCGATGACGTCCTCGGAGTCACCGTCCGGCTCCTCGACGAACGCGAACTGCTCGGTGTGATGGTCCGGTTCGCCCCCGGGCTGCCGGGGCCCGGTGGCTTCGCCGACCGGTCCGGGCTGCTGCGGGATGTGCGCGGTCTGCTCCGCGACGCGGGCCTGCCGGCCGCCGGCGGCCGCCTGCCCGTAGGGGTCGTAGGCGCGCTGGCCACCCGTGGCGTACGGGTCGTGGGCGGGCGTGGCCGGCTGCCGGCCGGTGTCGTGGACGGGCGCCTGCTGCCCGGTGTCGTAGGACGGGGCGGCCTGCTGACCGGTGTCGTACGACGGAGCGGCCTGCTGCCCGCCGCCCGCGTACGGGTCGTAGCCGTACCCCTGCCCGGCGTACGGGTCGTACGTCTGCTGCTGCTGTTGTTGCGCCGGGATCTGGCGGTACACCGGCTGCCCGTACTCGTCGTAGCCGACGAGTTCGTACTGGTCGCTTCCGTAGCCCGCGTCGTATCGGTCGTTCACCGGTGCCCCTCTCGGCTCACTCGCCGCGGTACAGCTCGCGCTTGTCGATGTAGCGCACGACTCCGTCCGGCACCATGTACCAGATGGGGTCGCCCTTGGCGACTCTCGCACGGCAGTCTGTGGAGGAGATGGCGAGTGCGGGAACCTCCACCAGCGAGACACCGCCCTCCGGGAGGCCGTGGTCGGTCAGGTGGTGTCCGGGCCGGGTGCAGCCGATGAAGTGGGCCAGGGAGAAGAGTTCCTCCGAGTCCCGCCAGGTGAGGATCTGGCCGAGGGCGTCGGCGCCGGTGATGAAGAAAAGGTCGGTGTCGGGGTTGAGGGCGCGCAGGTCGCGCAGGGTGTCGACGGTGTAGGTGGGGCCGCCGCGGTCGATGTCGATACGGCTGACCGAGAACTGCGGGTTCTCGGCGGTCGCGATGACCGTCATCAGATAGCGGTCCTCCGCCGGTGAGACCGCGCGGTGGGTCTTCTGCCACGGCTGCCCGGTGGGCACGAACACCACCTCGTCGAGGTGGAACTGGGCGGCGACCTCGCTGGCCGCCACGAGGTGCCCGTGGTGGATCGGGTCGAACGTTCCGCCCATGACTCCGAGGCGGCGTTTGCCGGTGTGCGCGGGGCCCGCCGACGTGTACCGCGGGGTCGTCACCGGGTCGTCGGCGCGGTCGACCTCGTCATTCGCCGGACCGGTAGGCATGTCCTGCTCTCCCATGCGTGCAGACCCTACCGGCCCGGCCCGTGGGCTCCGCCCGGAGGACGGGTGCCGGGCTCGACGGCCGGCTCAGCGGTCGCGGTTGAAACGGGTGGTGATCCACAGCAGGAGCAGCAGGATGATGAACGCGCTGCCCCCGGTGACGAGCGGGTTGAGGCTGTTGTGGTTGCCACCGTGCTCCTCGCCCTCGGCGGCGAGGGTGACCAACTGGGCAGCGGTGCTGTGGAGATTCATCATCTGCGGCAGGACCTATCGCGTGTGGGCGGGATAAAGACGTCGGCCCATCGTATGCGGGCGGCCCGGCGGCGATCACGCCGACTCCTCCGTTGGGCCGACTCCCGCGTCGCACCGGGCGGGGAACGATCCCGGCGGCTCAGTCGTCCTTCTGTTTGTACCCGCGCAGCAGGAACCAGGCGGTCAGCCCGCAACCCACGAACATGACGATCAGGACGACCCGCAGCAGGTCGCCCGAGCCCTGTTGCTGGGCGGCGCTCGCGGCCTGGGTCAGCCAGGCGGCCGGGGGGTGGTGCTCCATGGGGACTCCTTCGGCTGTACTGCCCGTCCACGGTATCGCCGCCTAGGCTGGGCCCTGCCCCGGGGGCACGGCAGACACTCACGCACATGGGGGATGACATGTCCGACGACGGCCACGAGCACAACGGGCACGAGCGCGTGCCGAGCAGGCAGCGCAGGCGGTTCCAGGGGATCTCCTCGCGTGCGTACGAGCATCCGGCGGACCGTTCGGCCCTGGTGGCGCTGCGCAAGCTGAGCGGCTTCGACACGGTCTTCAAGGCGCTCAGCGGGCTGCTTCCGGAGCGGAGCCTGAGGCTGCTGTTCCTGTCCGACTCGGTACGGGTCTCGGACCAGCAGTTCTCCCACCTGAACGACATGTTGCGGGACGCCTGCTACATCCTGGACCTGGAGAAGGTCCCGCCGATGTACGTCACGCAGGATCCGCAGCCGAACGCGATGTGCATCGGCCTGGACGAGCCGATCATCGTCGTCACCACCGGGCTCGTCGAGCTGCTCGACGAGGAGGAGATGCGGGCGGTCGTCGGCCACGAGGTGGGGCACGCGCTGTCCGGGCACTCGGTGTACCGGACGATCCTGCTGTTCCTGACCAGCCTCGCGCTGAAGGTCGCCTGGATCCCGCTGGGCAATCTCGCGATCCTGGCGATCGTGACGGCGCTGCGGGAGTGGTTCCGCAAGTCGGAGCTGTCCGCGGACCGGGCGGGGCTGCTGGTGGGCCAGGATCTGCGGGCCTCGATGCGCGGGCTGATGAAGATAGCGGGCGGCAACCACCTTCACGAGATGAACGTGGACGCGTTCCTGCAGCAGGCCGAGGAGTACGAGGCGGGCGGCGACCTGCGCGACTCGGTGCTGAAGATCCTGAACGTGCTGCCGCGCTCGCACCCCTTCACCACGGTCCGCGCGGCCGAGCTGAAGAAGTGGGCGGAGTCCCGCGACTACCAGCGGATCATGGACGGTCACTATGCGCGGCGCACCGAGGACAAGGACACCTCGGTCAGCGACTCGTTCAAGGAGTCGGCGGCGAGCTACGCGAGCGATGTGAAGGGCTCGAAGGACCCGCTGATGAAGCTGGTCACGGACATCGCGGGCGGAGCGGGCGGCCTGGGCGGCCGGGTGAAGCGGGGCTTCGAGGGCTTCACGAGCGCGCCGCCGTCGAAGGGCGCGCCGCCGCAGGACGGCGACCCGCAGGACGCTCCCCCGCAGGACGAGGAGTAGCGGGCCGGGTCTCCAGACCTTCGGCCCGGTCGCGGCCGGTCTTCAGACCTTCGGCTCGGCCGCTGCCGCCAGCGTCCCGCACAGGGCGGTGGCGCTGTCCGTCGCGAACGGGTTGGTGCCGGCCGGGCCGCCCGCCTTGGCCGTCTCGCCGGCCAGCAGGGGGTGCAGGTGGTTCGCGGAGTCCTCGGCGCAGGACAGGGGGCCCGCCTGGACGTAGGAGACGACCAGCTGGGCCTGGTGCAGGCGCAGGTCGTCGCGGTCGAAGCGGAAGGTCAGCTCGCGGCGGACGGTGAACAGGGAGGCCTGGGAGCCGGCCGGGGCGCCGGTGGGCCGCAGTGCGTAGACGAAGGTGTGGTCGGCGGTGACCTCCAGGGTGGCCGCGTCGGTCTCGCTGGCCTGCAGGTTGCCCTGGACGCGGATCCTGGGGTCGGCGAGTTCGGCACGGGTGGGGTCGAAGCGGACCAGCCATCCGGTGGAGGCGTGCCGGCCGTCCGCCGTGGGGTGGTCGAAGCTCTGGTCGAACTGGTCGAGCTGAGCGGGGTCGACCAGCACGCGCGCGGGCCGTACCTGGCTGCTGTCGAGGACCTCGGGGTAGAGCGAGGAGCGGACGAGGTAGTCCTTGACCGTGGTCAGGGCGGTGACGACCTGGCTGTCGGAGAAGTGCGCGGTGCTGCGGGCGGCCGGCAGGGGTATCCCCTCGGCGCCGACGGCGTACTGCGCGGCGGGGCTGTGTGCGAAGAGGGTCTCTGCGTCGGCGGCGCCGGGCACCTTGCCCTGTGGGGCGAGCGGGATGACGGTCATCCGCAGGGGTTCGACGGGCTGCTGGGTCTCCTCGGTGCCGTAGGGGTGGCGGACGCCCATGTAGATGGCGGTGCCGAAGGCGACGAGGATCAGCAGGACGAGGACCAGGGCCTGCCGGGTGAGGCCCCGGCGCAGGGGCGGCCGGCGGCGTACGGCGGGCGCATGGTCGGTCATGCGTTCGCGCGCGGAGGACTCCTGGAGGCGGGCAGCGCGGACGAACGACTCGTCGAAGACGACGGATCGGTACTCGTCCTCGCCACCCATGGGGCCGCCCTCGGGCGTCCCCTCGGGTGGGTCTCCTGGCCCGCCCATACTTTCAGAGTAGGTCTCGGGAGCCTCAGGTAAACGCCCTGCTACACGACAAGTTCTGACAGGTTCTCACCAGAAATCCCACCGGGGCGGGCAAGCGCCGCTCAGGGCGTGCGCGGGACCGCGGAGGCCGCCGACTTGGCGGGCTGGGAGTAGTCGGCGGACACTGAGGGTGCCGCCGCGGTGCCCTGTTCCAGGCCGGTGGAGGAGGGTCGCGGTACCTGGTCGCGGCTGCCGCCGGAGGAGGCGCTGCGGTAGACCGCCGCGAAGGCGAGCGCGACCATGCCGATGCCCATGACGAGGGCGAGCACCCAGGCGACGGGCCGGTGCCAGCGGACGTGTTTGCCGTACGTCCCCGAGGCTCCGTACCGGTCTTCGAGTACGTCGCTGTCGTCCAGCTCGTCGACGTCGCCGCCGGAGCCGAATTCTGGGCCGTAGCCTTCGTCGTAGCGCTCGCCTCTGGCGTGCGCGCGGCGGGCCTCGGCCTCGGAGGCCTCGGCTCTGGCCTGGGCGGCGGCAAGGAGGCGTTCGACCGCGGTCGGCTCGTGGATCACGGCCGCCTTCACGAAGGCCTCGTCGAAGACCACGGAGTCGAACTCTTCGTCCGACACCCCGTGGTCATGGTCGTCGTCGGGCTCCCAGCCGTCAGGGAACGGCGTGCCCCCCACGTCCTCCGGCACGGATCCAGAGTAGACCTGGGGGGTCAATTTGGGCAGACGGTATGGAAATTCATAGGCCCGGTGAGACGCCTCTCACGCCCGGCCGGGCCCTTCGTACGCCGCCGCGCGCGCCCGTACGCCGTACGGCGTGCGCGGTTGGGCCGTCCGGGGGTCAGCGGCGGATGTGGCCGTCACCGGTGACGATGTACTTGGTGCTGGTCAGCTCCGGCAGGCCCATGGGGCCGCGGGCGTGCAGCTTCTGGGTGGAGATGCCGATCTCGGCGCCGAAGCCGAACTGGCCGCCGTCGGTGAAGCGGGTGGAGGCGTTCACGGCGACGGTGGTGGAGTCGACCAGCTGGGTGAAGCGGCGGGCGGCCTGCTGGGAGGTGGTGACGATGGCCTCGGTGTGCCCGGAGGTCCACAGCCGGATGTGCTCGACGGCCCGGTCGAGGGAGTCGACGACGGCTGCGGCGATGTCGTACGACAGGTACTCGGTCTCCCAGTCCTCCGGGACGGCCTCGACGACGGTCGCCTTGGAGTCCTTGGCGTAGGCGAGGACGCGTTCGTCGGCGTGGACGGTGACGCCGGCCTCGGCGAGGGCGTCCAGGGCGCGCGGCAGGAACTCGGGGGCGATGTCCTGGTGGACGAGGAGGGTCTCGGCGGCGTTGCAGACGCTGACCCGCTGCGCCTTGGAGTTGATCAGGATGTCGATGGCCATGTCGATGTCGGCGTGGGCGTCGACGTAGACGTGGCAGTTGCCGGTGCCGGTCTCGATGACGGGGACCTTGGACTCCATGACGACGGTCTGGATGAGGGAGGCGCCGCCGCGCGGGATGAGGACGTCGACGAGGCCGCGGGCGCGCATCAGCTCGTGGACGGACTCGCGGCCCTCGCCGGGCACCAGCTGGATCGCGTCGGCGGGCAGTCCGGCGCCGCCGACGGCGTCCCGCAGGACCCGTACCAGGGCGGTGTTCGACTCGAAGGCGGAGGCGGAGCCGCGCAGCAGGACGGCGTTGCCTGACTTCAGGCAGAGGGCGGCGGCGTCGACGGTGACGTTGGGGCGGGCCTCGTAGATGATGCCGACGACGCCGAGCGGGACGCGGACCTGGCGCAGGTCGATGCCGTTGGGCAGGGTGGAGCCGCGGACGACCTCGCCGACCGGGTCGGGCAGCTTGGCGACGTCGCGGACGTCGGAGGCGATGGCGCGGACGCGCTCGGGGGTGAGCGTGAGGCGGTCGACTACGGACTCGCTGGTGCCGTTCTCGCGGGCCTTGGCGATGTCCTTGGCGTTGGCCTCGACGATCTCGCTCGTCCGGACCTCCAGGGCGTCCGCGATGGCGAGCAGCGCGTCGTCCTTCACGGCGCGCGGCAGCGGCGCGAGGTCGGCGGCGGCGGCCTTGGCACGGTAGGCGGCCTGGGTGACCGGGGACATGGCGTCGTACGGCGAGAGCGTGGTCATGAGGGAAGGGTAGTGCGCCCCGGCGGGCCGCTCATGCGGCATCCCACACCGCGAGACGTGGATCAAAACGGGTGAATACCGGCTGGCGCCGGAGGTGATGCCGGGGCGGCGCCGGGGCGGCGTCAGAAGGGGTGGATGCCGACCGGGGTGGCGGGCGGCGGGCCGTAGCCCTCGGCGATGCGCTGGTGGTAGGTGGCGCGGTCGATGACCTCCAGGCCGACGATCTCCCAGGCGGGCAGTCCGGCGGTCTGGCGGTGCTCGCCCCACAGGCGCAGGGCGACGGCGGCGGCGTCGTGGAGGTCGCGGGCCTCTTCCCAGTAGCGGATCTCGGCGTGGTCGCAGGCGTAGCGGCTGGTGAGGAGGAACGGATGGTCGTGGGCCAGTTGTTCGAGTCCGCGGCGCAGCTCGGGCAGGGGGACCTCGGCGCCGCAGACGCTGAGGGTGACGTGCCACAGCCGGGGCAGGTCCTTCGGCTCCTCGTAGGTGTCCCCGGCCGCGACGCTCGTCAGAGCACCGCGGGACGCCGCAGCCCCAGGGCGCACTCGTCTCACGACGGCCTCCTTCAGCTGTGCTCGTGCGGAACGTGTTCCTGAGACAAAGTTGAGCAGGCCGCAAGGGTTCGTGTGGCGGTTTTACGGAACGTCCCCCACCGGGGTCGGACGTTACGCCCCGTTTTACGGATGCAGAACCACCAGGTCGTCCCTGTGTACGACCTCGCGTTCGTACGCCGGGCCCAGCTCGCGCGCCAGCTCCCTGGTCGAACGCCCGATCAGCTGGGGGATCTCCTTGGCGTCGAAACTGACGAGTCCCCGGGCCACGGCGCGGCCTTCGGTGTCGCGCAGTTCGACCGGATCGCCGGCACTGAACTCACCCTCGACGGCGGCGATTCCGGCCGGCAGCAGCGACTTGCGGCCCTGCACGACCGCGCGGACGGCGCCGTCGTCGAGGGTGAGCGAGCCCTGCGGGGTGGAGGCGTGCTGAAGCCACAGGAGGCGGTCTGCGGACCGTTTGCCGGCAGGGTGGAAGTAGGTGCCGGTGTCGCCCCCGGAGAGCGCGTCGGCGGCGTGCACGGCGCTGGTGAGGACCACGGGGATGCCCGCGGCGGCCGCGATCCGGGCGGCCTCGACCTTGGTGACCATGCCGCCGGTGCCGACGCCGGCCTTTCCGGCGCTGCCGATCTCGACGTCCGCGAGGTCCTCCGGGCCCTTCACTTCCGCTATCCGGGAGGTGCCGGGCTTGCTGGGGTCGCCGTCGTAGACGCCGTCGACGTCGGAGAGCAGGACCAGGAGGTCGGCGTGGACAAGGTGGGCGACGAGCGCGGCGAGGCGGTCGTTGTCGCCGAAACGGATCTCGTCGGTGGCGACGGTGTCGTTCTCGTTGACGACGGGGAAGGCGCCCATCGCGAGGAGTTTGTCGAGGGTCCGGGAGGCGTTGCGGTGGTGGGCGCGGCGGCTCATGTCGTCGGAGGTGAGCAGGACTTGGCCGACACGAATGCCGTAGCGGGCGAAGGAGGCGGTGTAGCGGGCGACGAGCAGGCCCTGGCCGACGCTGGCGGCGGCCTGCTGGCGGGCCAGGTCCCGGGGGCGGCGGCGCAGGCCGAGCGGGGCGAGGCCCGCGGCGATGGCGCCGGAGGAGACGAGGACGATCTCCTTCTCGCCGCCGCTGCGGCTCTTGGCGAGGACGTCGACGAGCGCGTCGACGCGGTCGGCGTCCAGGCCGCCGGTGGCGGTGGTCAGTGAGGAGGAGCCCACTTTGACGACGATCCTGCGGGCCTCGCTCACGGCCTGCCTTGCCCTTGCCACGTCCTGTCCCCACTTCCTCGCGCGTGGCAGCAATCTACGCGAACGGGACGGCTGCGGGCCGGGCCCGTCCAGCCTCCGGACAGGCGGCGGGACAGGGATCGGAGTCGGCGGGTGGGGCCGGACCCGCCGTCAGACCGCCGCCGCCTTCACGCCCCGCGCGGGCAGCTGCCTGCGTACCTTGCGCAGGGCGCGTCGCAGGAAGGTGTTGGCCGCGTCCTCGCGGTAGCCCTCGACCGCGCGGGCCTCGCGCGGTTCGGCGAGGTAGATCCAGTCGGGGATGCCGGCCGCCTTGGAACGGAAGTGCGGGTAGGCGAGGTAGACGTGGGTGCCGCGCTTCTCCAGGGCCGCGTCGGGCTGCTTCTTCTCCCGTACGAACTCGATGACGTCGGGAAGGAGTTCGGGGCGTTTCAGGGCGACCAGGTGAAGTCGCAGCCGTTCGTGAACCCTGAGTCGGCGGGCGACTTCCGGATTCCAGTGGGCGTCGATCAGCGGCTCGGCCAACTCCATTTTGTGCCGTCGTACCGCGTCGTCGTCCTTGAGGAACTTGGGGCCGAACTGCGGGAGCAGGGTGACCTGGAACGGCCGGACCATGAGCGTGTCGCGCCGCGGTCCCGCCGGAACCATGTCGGCGATCAGGTTCATCAGGGCGCGCGCGGAGTCGAAACGGAGGGTGTAGCTGCCGCTCTTGGTGACGTGTTTGCCGTCCTCGCGGCCGACCAGGTAGTAGCACGGGTAGTCGGCGATCACGGAGACTCCGTCGGCCCGCAGATAGGCCTCCATCGTGAACAACGCGTCCTCGCCGGTCCACAGGGACTCGTCGAAGCGCATGTCGTGCCGTTCCAGCAGCGCGCGGCGGAACAATTTCTGCGCGCTGAGCGTGAACTTGATGTTGGAGGAGAAGACGTCGGTACGGTCCAGCGTCGTGCCCCACATCGACGTCGGGGGTTTGCGGTTGATCCCCTCGACCTTGCCGAGGACGACGTCCGTGTTGTTCTTGTCGGCCATGGCGACCATGCGTTCCAGGGCTTCGGGACCGAGCCGGTCGTCGGCGTCCAGGAAGAACACGTAGCGGCCGGTGGCCTTGGAGAGGCCGACGTTGCGGGGGCCGCTGGGGCCGCCGGAGTTCTTCTGGCGGATCACGGTCACCGGTATGGCGGCGCGGTCCGCGAACTCCTCCAGACACTCCCCCGTGCCGTCGGCCGACCCGTCGTCGACCGCGATGACCTCCATGCGTGCCGGGTCGAGGGTCTGGTGCTCGACGGAGGCCAGGCACTCGACGAGGTACGGCATCGCTTCGTACGCCCCGATGATCACGGTCACATCAGGCTGCGCAACGACGGTCACGTTTCCCCCTAGTCAATGGTGCGTTCCCCCTGTGTCGCCCTGAACGCAACGTGTTAGATGGCCGACCGGCACAACCGGTTGCCTCACGGAATGCCTCCAGTGGCCCAGCTCACATGACGAACGGACAGCCAGGTGGTGTACAGCGGGTTACACGGGACAGTACGGGCGGGCGGTAAGAGCTGCTCATCGTGAACGGCGTAGCACGGGTAAGAAAAAACGCCCTCGATTGCTAAGCAGGGGTAAGAGGAAGGCGTGCCCGGGGTACGCCGAAAAGGGCTCGGTCCCGGGGAGAAATCCCCGGGACCGAGCCCTTTTCGGCGTTCGTGTCGGCGTCAGCCTGCGGTGGCGCCCTCCGCCTCAACGTCACCGGCCGCGATCCGGGTCTCCTGGCCCAGGTTGCGGGTCTCGGCCTTGCGGGCGAGCGCGGCGACCGCGCCGTTGAACTGTTCGATGGAGGTCGGCTCGTCCGGTCCCAGCAGGTAGCGCTTGAGTTCGTCACGCTCCGCGGCCAGCGGATCGGCCGACGGGTCGCGTACGGCGTCGAGCAGGCCGCCCAGTTCCTTGGCGCTGTTGGAAAGGATCACGGCGGCGCGCACGGCGGTGTTCGCCCGCTTGAACTCCTCCACGCCGAGGCCGGCGGAGTCGGTGACGGCGTACGGCTTGCCACTCGCGATGAAGTCGGAGACGACGCTGGAGATGTCGGAGACCATCGCGTCGGAGATGTTGAAGCAGTCGTACAGGCGCGGTTCGGCGCCGGTGACGACGGCGTGCTGGTGCGGCGGGAGGGACTGCCAGTAGGCCTCGTTCCACTCGGCGCGCAGCCGGGTGACCTCCTCGTGCTTCCTCAGGTCGACGACGTCGTCCCGGCTGGCCTCGGCCTCGTCGCGCTTCTCGTCGCCGGTGCGGGTCAGCTCGGTCAGCCGGGTCTCGATGCGGGTCAGCTCGGCCTTCGCCGCCGCCTGGGCGGCCGCGTCGACGGTAAAGCGGGAGTCCGTGGCGCGCGCGGCGGCGGCCTTCTCGACGAGGGCGGTGACGCGCCGGTGGGCGGCGCCCGCCTCGGCGCTGACGGTGCCGGTGAAGGGATGCGGCTTGTAGAGGACGCGGACCGGCGGGTCGGCCTTGACCAGCTTCTTCACGATGTTCTCGCCGGCGAGCACGAGGGAGGTGTTGCCGGGGTTGCCGTCCCAGCCCTCCCAGGTGGGCGCGTACAGCACGGTCGGGACACGGTCCTCGTGCACGCTCTGCCGACCCTGGATCGGCGCCAGCTGCGGGCGGCCGACCTCGACGATGTCGTCGTCGCGGACGCCGACGTCGGCGATGGCGTAGCGGTCGCGGCCCGCGCGGCCGGCGGTCCACACCTCGTCGTACGCCTTGCTGAACGGGTTGACGCTGGCCAGCTTGTCGCTGTCGCCGTGACCGATGAAGACGTGCTTCATCGTGGGGACGCGCAGCAGGTGGATGTTCTTGCCGACGTTGGCCGCGTAGAGGGCGACGCGGACCGTGGAGAGGTCCATGTTCATCAGGTGCACACCGCCGGGCACGCAGATGACGGGGGCCGTGGTCGGGGCGAGGTTCTGCAGGATGACCCGCTCGCGCAGCAGGACCAGCGGGCGGGAGTCCAGCTGTTCCATGGTCTCCAGCCACATGTTGACCTGGTAGGTGGAGTCCTTGGAGCCGGAGAAGTACAGGACGGTCTCGGGCTTGTACTCGCCCAGCCAGTCGTCGACGGCGGCGAGCACGGTGTCCGCGTCCGGCGGGGTCTTGCGGCCGCGGACGTAGGGCATCAGCACCAGTACGTACAGGCAGCCGAAGCCGAGGCTGAAGGCGATGCCGATGAATCCGGCGACGGCGCTGTCCGTCACCGCGGAGATCAACAGGCCGACGACGGCCGCGAGGTCGAGGTGGAGGATCTTCTCGGCGGAGCGGTCCAGCAGGCCCTGCGGCGGGGCGTCCGGGATGCGGATGCGGGACTTCAGGTCGACGTTGCGGGTGGCGACCGGCATCCGGCGGCGGTTGCGGATGAGGGTGACCAGGGCGCCGTGCGGGGCCTGCAGGCCGTAGAAGGCGATGAAGCAGGCGATCGCGCCGTAGAAGATCAGGCCGTTCGAGAGGTCCATGCGGGCCAGCAGCAGGATCAGCAGCAGCTGCCGGATCAGGAAGCGGATCGACAGACCGGCCCGGACCTTGCTCAGGCGGCTGATGAGGTAGCTGCCCTTGTGGTGCAGATACTGGTCCGCCAGGTACGTGACGGCGGCCGCGGCCGCGAAGGCGTAAACGCTCGGGACGAGCGCGGCGATCATGAGCACCGGGAAGCCCAGCATCATGAGTGCCGCCGCGGCCAGCTCGGCCGCGCTGCCCACCCGGGCGACGCGAATAGCGGTGGATATCACGGAGAACCTTTTGCTGACAAAAAGGCCTGAATTTGACCTTGCGGACAATCTGATGTGGTAGTCGATCTGGTTTTTTACGGGTTCAGGCCCCTGTGAATGCTCAGCGAACGCGCAACCACAGAGGCCTGAATAACAGATGACTAATGGACGCCGATTATGCCACGCCGTCCTGTCGGTCCAGGACACTGGCCAGTGCCTGCTCGAAGCCGGAGGCCTGGCCCGCGGCCGCCGTCGGGTCCTGCTGGCGGACGTCGATGACATGGCCGGTGAGTTCGGACAGCAGCACGTCGAGGGAGGTGCGGGCGACGGCCTCGGAGGAGAGCAGCGAGCCCGTCGGCTCCTGGCCGAACGCCTTGGTGCGCATCGGGGTGGCGGTGCGCTCGGGGTTGATGCAGTTGACGCGGATGGCGTCGCCGGCCCACTCGTCGGACAGGGCCTGGGTGAGGTTCACCATGGCGGCCTTGGTCGAGGAGTAGAGGCTGTACTCGGCACGGCCGCGGGTGTAGCTGCTGGAGGTGTAGAGCAGCAGCTGGCCCTGGGTCTCGGCGAGGTACTTGTAGCTGGAGCGGGCGATCTGCACCGGGGCCAGGTAGTTGACCTTCAGCGCTTCCTCGATGGTCGCGTTGTCGGTCTCGGCGAGCTTGCCGATGCGCAGCACGCCCGCGGTGTTGACGACGTAGTCGATCCGGCCGGTCTCGGCGTACGCCTTGGAGAGCGCGTCGTCGACCTCCTCCGGGTTCTCCACATGGGTGCCGGTGGTGGAGCGGCCCAGGGCGTAGACGCTGGCGCCGTAGGACTCGGCGAGTTCGGCGATGTCCTTGCCGATGCCGTACGAGCCGCCGAAGATCACCACGGTCTTGCCGGTGAGGAGCTCTCGGTAGGCCTCCTCGCCGTTCTGCTCGGGGGCCGCCGTGGAGGCGAGCTGGAAGAGCTTGTCGGCGATGAAGACGTCGACGGGCTGGGTGACCTTCATGTTGTACTCGTCGCCCGCGACGACGTGGATCGGCACGTCCGGCAGGTACTTGAGCACGACGGAGCAGTCGTCGGTGGCCTGGAAGTTGGGGTCGCCGTCGGCGACCCGGTAGGCCCGCTTGATCGTGGACAGCTTGAACGCCTGCGGGGTCTGGCCGCGGCGCAGCCGGGAGCGGTCCGGGATCTCGGTGATGAACTCGCCGTCCTCGCCGTGGGTCCGCGTGACGATGATGGTGTCGGCGGACGGGATGGCGACGTCGACGGCCTGGTAGCGCTCCAGGGCGGCCACGCAGTCGTCGATGACGCGCCGCGACAGCAGGGGGCGTACGGCGTCGTGGAAGAGGACGTTGAGGTCCTCACCCTCGGCCAGGCCCTCGCCGAGGGCCTGGATGGCGCGCTCGGTGGTCTCGTTCCGCGTGGTGCCGCCCTCGATGACCTTCTTGACCTTGGCGAACCCGGCCTTGGTGACGATCTTCTCGACGTCGGCGACATAGCCGGGCGCCATCAGCACGATGATGTCGTCGATCGAGTCGGCCTTCTCGAAGGTGGCCAGGGTGTGCTCGATGACTGCCTTGCCGGCGATCTTCAGCAGCTGCTTGGGGATCGACAGACCCACCCGCTGACCGGTGCCACCGGCCAGGATCACTGCGGTGGTTCGGGGCTTGGCTATGTGCTGGGACACAGGTGACCTACCTTGGGGCATCAGGGAACCAGGAAATGGTCCCACTTCCGGTAACCGCTGTGCAAGGTGAGCGCCGTCCACTGCATATGTGCCCGCAACCTTTCATTCATCTTGCATCGCTGGTGATGGGCGTCGCCCGTGAGGCACCCGGGGAAGTTCCATGAATTTGCTGTGAGTAACTACACAGGGCATTTCGATTGCTGTGCGTGACGCAGTGCACGTCTCAGGGTTGCTAAGACGTGCATCCGTGACGGCTTAGCCTCGCTGTTTCGCTTCGGGCGGCTGGGCTGGACTGATCGTGTTGGACGGGTGATTCCGGTTGCTGGCCTGCCAGCGGGCATCGCGGGGGCC
>NZ_JBEZLQ010000030.1:0-141814 GCF_040652235.1 Streptomyces sp. NPDC048277 | reverse complement strand
GCGTTCGCCGGCATCAGGGTGAGGGCGGCGGCCGCGGCGCCGGTGGTGGCGAGACCGGTGAGGCCGATGGTGCGCAGGCGGGCGATGCGGGTGCGAGTGTTCATGGTCATGCGAAAGGAAACCTCCGGTGGGGGACATCGTCGTGTCGGCTGCGGTCGGCGGCCATGTGGTGCGGGCCGCACGTTGCGAGCGGGAGCGGGGGGACCTGGCGGGTGATCCCGTTCGGTCCATCGCCTGTCTCCCGGCGACGACAGCAATGGTTAGCGGCGGACGGCGCGGGGCGCAATGATGTGACGTACTACCCAACTTAGGAGCAATGCCCGAAATAGCACCTTTATAGGGATTTACATCCTGTTCGGGGCGTTCTGTTCCTACGACGCCGGATAGGATGTGATCTGGCTCCTATGGGTGGCGTCACGCTTTCAGGGCCTCCGGAGGCGTCTCGAAGGGGGCTCGGGGGCGGTCGTTCCACAGCTCGCGGACAGGCCGCCGGGAGAGCATCGGGGCATGTCTGACACCCCCACACCGGCTGCGGGCGCGATCCGTGTGCTGATCGTCGACGACGAACCCGAGCTGACCGAGCTGCTGTCGGTGGCGGTCACCGCGGCGGGCTGGCAGCCGTTCGTGGCGCAGGACGGGTACGGCGCCCTGCGCACCGCCCGCAAGTGCGGCCCCCACGCCGTCGTCCTGGACGGCATGCTGCCGGACCTGGACGGGATCCAGGTGCTGCGCCGGCTGCGGTACGAGAACGCCCGGATGCCCGTGCTCATGCTGACCGCCCGGGACGCGGTGGAGTACCGGCTGGACGGGCTGTCCTCGGGCGCCGACGACTACGTCACCAAGCCGTTCTCCCTGGAAGAGGTGATGCTCCGGCTGCGCGGGCTGCTGCGCCGCTCCGGAGCCGGGGACGTGGTCGAGGACGAGGGGGTGCGGGTGCTCGGCGACCTGGTGCTCGGCGAGAAGACCCGCGAGGTGCGCCGGGGCGGCACCCCGATCTCGCTCACCGCGAAGGAGTTCGACCTGCTGCGGTTCCTGATGAGCCACCCCCGGCAGGTGCTCAGCAAGACACAGATCCTCGATCACGTGTGGAACAGCTCGTTCGACGGCGGCGGAAACCTGGTGGAGGTGTACGTCTACGGCCTGCGCGCGAAGATCGACAAGGAGCGCCGGCCGATGATCCACACCGTGCGCGGCGCCGGATACGTGATCAGACCGGCGGACGACGAGGCATGACGGCCCTCCGGCGGGCTCTGGACCGTCTCCACGGGCGTTCGCTGCGGGCCCGGATGGTCCTCGTCCACTCCCTCACCCTGGCCGCCGTCTGCGCGGCGATGGCCCTCGCCACCGTGACCGTCCAGCGTGTCTATCTGATGAGCGACCTGGACCAGCGGGTGACCGACGCCGCCGAGCACAGCCAGGGCGGCCGGGAGCACGGGCCGCCCGGTGCCAGCCTCGGCTTCCTCAACGAGCGGGGCCAGCACACCGGCACCCTGGCCGCCCTGATGGACGGGGACACCATCGCCACGGCCGAGGTGGTCACCGACGACGGCCCGCGCACCCTCACCGCCGCTCAGCGCGCCGCCCTCGGCGGCATCCCGGCGGACGGGACCCTGCACACCCGGACGATCCCGGGCCTGGGAACCTACCGGCTGACGGCCGTCACCGAGGACGGCACCGCCATGCTGGCCGGGCTGCCCGTCTCCAACGTCCTGCACATGATCGACTCCCTGGTGGCGGTCGAGGCCGGCATCGCCGGGGTCGGGCTGGTCCTGGCGGGTTCGGTGTCGGCCGTGGCGGTCCGGCGTCAGCTGCGGCCGCTCCGGCGGGTCGCCACCACCGCCGTCGAGGTCTCCCGGGCGCCGCTCGACCGGGGCGAGGTCAGCGGGCTCACCCGGGTCCCGGCCTCGGACACCGATCCCGGTACGGAGGTCGGCCAGGTCGGTGCCGCCCTCAACCGGCTGATCGACCACGTGGAGTGGTCCCTCTCCGAACGCCAGCGCACCGAGGAGCACATGCGGCGCTTCCTCGCCGACGCCAGCCACGAACTGCGCACCCCGCTCGCCTCGATCGCCGGGTACGCCGAGCTGATGCTGATGGGCGTGGGCACCCAGAAGATCGAACCGGAGCTGGCCTGGCAGCGCGTCTCCGCCCAGTCGGCGCGGATGACGGGACTGGTCGAGGACCTGCTGCTGCTCGCCCGCCTCGAAGAGGGCAGACCGCTGGAGTCCGCCGAGGTGAACCTGGCGACCCTGGTCGGGGACGCGGTGTGGGACGCGCGGGCGGCCGGCTCCGACCACCACTGGCAGCTGGTGCTGCGCCTCGACGCGCCCGCCATGGTCGCCGGCGACCCGTCCCGGCTGCACCAGGTGGTGGCCAACCTGCTGGCCAACGCGCGGGTCCACACGCCCGCCGGGACGCGTATCACCGTCACGGTGGAAGCGGCGGACGGCCACTGCGCGATCCGCGTGCACGACGACGGCCCGGGCATACCGGGCGACCTCCTGCCGACGGTCTTCGAACGCTTCACCCGGGGTGACGCCTCCCGTTCCCGCGCCCCCGGCACCGAGGGCGGGGCGGGGCTCGGCCTTGCCATCGCGGCCGCGATCACCCAGGCGCACGGCGGCCGCGTCGAGGTGGACAGCGCGCCCGGCGGCACCGAGTTCACCGTCACGCTGCCGCTCGCCGACAGCGCCGCCCAGATTCCCCTGAAGCTTTCCTGAATCCTCAGCGTCCTCACATAACCCCAGGTCACCGACGCTCTCAGGACTCTCCTGAGCAACTCCCTTCAGCGCAGCCTCAGTTGGGCGCACCAGGCTGGTCGTCCCGTGGCCGTCCACGAGGGACGCGCCCATGACGAAGGGAGCCGCATGCCCGAGATCGACACCGGTGACGGCCCGGTGCAGGGACCGGAGCACCCCGAGGCGAGTCGCCGTAACTTCATGCGCAAGGTGTTCTTCGCGTCCGGGGCCACCGCCCTGGTGACGATGGGCAGCGCCGGGACCTGGACGGCGCTCGCCGACGACGGCACGGGTACGGCCGACGCGTCGGCCAGCCCTTCCCCCTCCCCCAGCGCCGCGCCGAGCGGCGGCCCGGGCGGGGGCGCCGGTGGTCCGGGCAACCAGTCGCTGACGGAGGAGTTCTTCGGTCTGACGACGGACGGCAGGCGGATCGACGACCTGTTCACGATCCACTCCACCAGGGTGGACACCGCGCCGGTCATCACCGCCGCGAACGCGTTCCTGGACGGTCTGACCGACACCCAGAAGACCGCGACCCGGTTCACGGTCCACTCCACCGAGTGGCGGCTGTGGAGCAACATCGACTCCTACAGCCGGCAGGGCGTGTCGCTCGCGGACCTCAGCGACACGCAGAAGGACCTGGGCACGGCCCTGCTCAAGTCCGCGCTGAGCGCGGACGGCCTGGAGACCACGGAGAAGATCCGGAAGATCAACCAGGCGGCCGGCGAGGCGATCGGCAACACCACCTCGTTCAACGAGGACGCCTACTACTGGACCCTCATGGGCACCCCGTCCGCCACCGAGCCCTGGGGCTTCCAGTTCGACGGCCACCACTGCGTCATCAACTACTTCGTCCTCGGTGACCAGGTCGTCATGAGCCCCTGCTTCTGGGGCTCCGAACCGACCTCCATGGAGATCGACGGCGAGACGGTCACCGTCTGCCACGAGGAGGTGCTCGCGAGCCTCGCCTTCGTCAACTCGCTCTCCGCGGACCAGCAGTCGGTCGCGATCGTCTCGGCCACCAAGACCAGCGAGTCGATGAAGGCGGGCGCCTTCTCCGACAACGCGGTCCAGGCGTACGAGGGCATCCGCGGCAACGCCCTCACCCGCGCTCAGAAGCAGAAGCTCCTCGGCATCGTGGAGGCGTTCGTCGACCGGGCCAAAGCCGATGTGGCGAAGGTGCGGATGGCCGAGGTGCGGGCGCATCTCGACGACACGTACGTGACCTGGGCCGGTGGCACGGGTGCGGACGACGCGTTCTACGTCCGGGTGCACAGCCCCGTCGTCTGGGTCGAGGTCGACTGCCAGGCACCCGGCCCGCTGCGCGGCGCGTACGGCGGCACCGAGGGCGTCCCCACCCAGATGCACGTCCACTCGATCATCCGCACGCCCAACGGCAACGACTACGGCAAGGAGCTGATCCGGCAGCACTACCTGACGTCCCCGCACCACCGGTAGGCCCTGTCCGCCGCGGCGCCGCACACGACAGACGGCGTGTCGCGGCACATGGTGGTGGTACGGCATGGGCACGAGAGGTGACCAGTGCGGGTGAAGGACGAGAGACTGCGGGGCGCCCGTCACGGGCATCGTCTTCGTCCACGTCACTGTTGCCTCTGATGCCTCCGTCGTCATCTCTGTTGGGGAGTCCGACATGACCACACCGCGGGACCTGTTCATCGTCACCGTGTACGACGCCGCCGCCCGGCCCGTCGAACAGGGCGACCTGTCGCTGGCGCTCGCGGGAGCCGAGCTGATCGACCTCCTGGACGCCGGGGCCGTCGCCCTCGACGACGAACTCGTCGTGCCCACTCCCGCGGGCACGACGGGTGACCGGCTCCTCGACGAGGCGGTCGCGGCGCTGAAGCGTGCGGCGCCGTACGAGTCCGTCGAGGACTGGCTGTGGCGTCGGGGGCGCGGTCTGTCCGCCGCCTACCTCGCCGTACTGGAGGCGGACGGGACGGTCGCCCGGCAGCGCCGGCGCTGGCTGCCGCTGCCGACCGAGCGCACGGAGCTGGCCGACTCGCCCGAACGGGCCCGGGCGCACGAGCGCTGGGCATCGGGCGAACCCGTGCTCGGCGCGCTCGCGGCAGCCGTGGAGATCAAGGGCGAGGCGCCCAAGGATCTCGCCGCCGTCGTCTCCGACGCGACCGTGACGGTGGTGGCCGCCGTGAACGACGCCGTGACGGAGCTCGCCGCGGTACGGCAGCGCCGGGAGATCGAGGACGCCGCCTTCGACAACGTCTGGCGCGGGCTGTAGCGGCCACTGCCGTGCGCGGCGGCGGGCCGTCTCACCCGCTCGGCCCGTCCGTCGCGGCGGACGGGCGGTCCGCCCGCTACTGTGTCGCCTTCTCCCCGGTCGGGCCGACCGCGAACCACTTGCCGTCCAGGCCCTGGCCGTTGAGGTCGCCCGGCTTGCCGTCGCCCGAGAAGCGGTAGACGGGCCATCCGCCGACGGTGATCTGGACCTGGCCGTCCGGGCGGCGGATGGCTCCGACCTGCTTCGGGTTCACGCCCGCCAGGTAGACGTTGCCGCCCTCCTGGACGGTCACGGGCGGCCACTTCACCGCGCAGGCGCCGGTGCAGGCCGACTGCGACGGGGCGGCGGTGTCGTCGTCGAAGCGGTACAGCGCCGCCTGGTTGATGTTGATGAGGTGCGCCGCGGACAGCGGGGCGGAGGTCACCGCGGACAACTGCACCCACTTGGGCGGCGCCTCCTGCACCGCCGCCCCGACCACGGTGCCGCCGTTGCCGTTGAGTCCGGCGTCCTGCGCGGTGGAGTCGACCACCTGGAGCGCCGAGTTGCCCGCGGCCGGGGCCGACGTGCCGGCCGACGGGGACGACGAGGCGGCGGACGGGGACGGCGAGGTGGCCGGGGGCGAGCTGTCGCCGATGGAGATCGTCTTGCCGCAGCCCGACAGGCTCGCCGCACCGCACAGGGCGAGAAGGGATGCGACGACGGCACGGCGTGCGGCACCGCCGTGGAACAGCGGCCGGGTGAGGAGCGAGGTCATGCCTGCAACACGAGACAGGCGCCCGGAAGGGTTCACCGCCGGACGGGAGCGGTGGACGCGTCCGCGGCGGTGAACGTTTTCGGCCTGCCACGTCGTGTTTCCCGCAGAGACGAATCCTCACCGCACAGGAACGGGGGCCCGCAGTGGCGTCGGACGTCAACATCCCCGGGAGCGAACTCAAGGAGGCCCAGGACATGCTGGGCTTCGTGCACGACTTCATCGACATCGGACACCACACGTTCGACTTCGATGCCGCGTTCGGGCCCGAGCTCTCCCACGGCTCCGCACAGAACTTCGAGAACAAGTGGGAGGACGGCAAGCACCAGCTGCAGAAGCAGGTACAGGGCATCCGGGACGCCATCGGCACCATCCTGGACTCCTTCGAGAAGACCGACCGGGACGCGGTGGCCAACCTCGACGACGGCAGCGGCCGGTGAACTCCCCCGGTGAATCCCCCGACTTCCCCGACCTCTCCCCCACCTCTCCTCTGAAGGCGACGGCTGACCGATGAGCACTGCACAACGATTTCTGCTGGACATCCCGGACCAGTGGCAGCAGGTGGACCTGAGCGGCGAGGAACTGGCCAGGACCCGCGCCCAGGCGCTCGCCGCGACCGACGACCCGCGTGAGAAGGCGCGGATCAACGACATGTTCCGGCAGGGCCGGGAGGTGACCCGGGCGGCCCGCCGGTACGGGGCGCTGCTGGCCGCGGGCACGGCGACGATGTACACCGAGGGCCTGTTCATGGCCTACGGGATGGTCTTCGCGGTCAGCACGCCCGAGGGCGAGGAGCTCACCCTGCCCGTGCTGTCAGCCCGGCTCGGGGTCTCCTCGGCGACCGGGGTGGCGCCCAGGGACCGGGTCATCGCGTCGGCGAACGTGCCCCATGTGGGGACGGTGGCCCGCGTCACCGGCACCGAGGTGACCCGGCTGACCGGGGACATCGACGTCAAGCTGCTGACGATGCACACGATGATGCCGGTGCCGGGCAGTACCGAGGACTTCCTCGTGGTCACCCTCGCCAGCCCCAACCTGCCGCTCAAGGGCGAGGTGTACGACCTCTTCGACGCCATCACCAGCACCTTCCGCTTCGTGACGGAGGACGGTGTCCAGGTCTCCCCGAACGGCGGCGGGGGCGACGGCGTCGCCGCCTGATCCACGCGCCGCACGGGATGGCGAAGGGCGGCCGGGCCCCCACGGTCCGGCCGCCCTTCGCGGCTCCGCGGGACCGCCGTCGTCACGGGCCCGCGGGGCGGAGGGAGGCGCGCCCCCTGAGGGGAGGGGGGACGCGCCTCCGGGCTTCAGAGCTCCGCTTCGAGGAACGGCACCTGGACCGCCCGCAGCGTTCCGTCGCCCAGGTGCAGCAGGCCCCGGCCCGGCTGCGGGGCCCGTCCGACGACGCCCCGGCTCAACTTCACGCCGATGACCTCGCCGTCGCTCAGCCCCTGCGGGGAGAGCAGCATGCCGGTGCGGTTCCTCTTCACCTGGCCCATCCAGCCGGCCAGGCTGAGCGCCAGCGACTCGGCGTTGCCGGCCGCGAGGACGCCCCAGCCGGTGCCGGCGCCGCCGCGGGCGAGCAGCGCGAGGTCGGGGTCGATCTCGGCGCCCATGAACAGTTCGGCGTCGTCCACGACGATCACACCGTTCTCCTCGGGCACATTGCCCAGCGCCTGCCGGAACTCCTGGGCGGGCACCTCGGCGTCGGTGATGACGACGGCGACGCCGGGCCGTCCCCGCAGCTGCCGCAGCGGTGAGCGGCGGGGCGCCAGCACGATGAGACCGGTGCCGGCGGCAAGGAGCGACTCCGCCGCGATGAGCAGGGCGGTGCTGCGGCCGGTGCGCGGCGGCCCGGCGACCACGAAGGTCGGTACGTCCGCCAGGTCGGGGCCGAGCGAGGTGAGGGTGTCCCCGCCGACGGCGACCAGCGGCCGCATCGGCCCGCCGTGGGTGTGCAGGGCGAGCGCGTCGGCGTAGGCGATCCGGTCGGGGAGGACGTCGAGGCGGATCGGGCGGCGGGCGGCGGGGACCGCGGACTCGCGTTCGGTCAGCTCCTGGCCCAGGGTGACCAGGACCTCGGCCTGCGCGGTGCCGGAGAGGTCCTCGCCGAGCACCGCGATCTGGGCCTCGCTGAGGTCCTGGGTGCGGATGCCGCGCCCCGGCGCGGGGTCGGTCGGGGCGGACTTGGTGGGGATGCCGACGCTGGAGTAGTCCTGGCGGTCGTTGAGCCTGAGGACGATCTTGTCCTCGGTGGTGCCGGAGAACCGGCTGCTGCCGAGCACCCGGTCGCCGGCGAGGACGACATGGATGCCGACGCCCGCTCCGTCGCGCAGCAGCCGGATCATGCGTTCCAGGTAGCTGCCGTTGTCGTACGCGGTGAACTCGCGCTCGAAGACCTCGAACCGGTCGACCATCAGCACGATGTGGGCGAGCCGTTCCTCCGCGGGCTGGGCCCGGCGCAGTTCGGTCAGGTCGGCCGTGCCGCGGGCGCCCAGGATGCTCTGGCGGGCGGTGAGTTCGGCGCCGAGGCGGTCCAGGAGCCGTCCGAGGCGCTCGATCTGGTTGCGGTCGACGACGGCGCCGCAGTGCGGCAGCGCGGTCAGGGCGTTGAGGGCGCCGTTGCCGCAGTCGATGCCGTACAGGTGGACGTCGTCGGCGCCGTGGGCCTGGCCGAGGGCGGCGGCCAGGGTGCGCAGGGTCTGGGACCGGCCGCTGCGGGGCGAGCCGACGATGTGCAGATGGCCGGCCCGGTCGAGGTCGAGGACCAGGGGGACGCGGGTCTGCTGGGCGGGCAGGTCGACCATGCCGTACTCGACGGCGGGCAGGGCCGCCTCCCGTTCGGCGGCGGGCTTGGGCGCGGGCGGCGGTGTCCACGGCAGCAGGTCGGGCAGCGGCGGCAGCCAGGGGCTGGGCTGGCGCGGTACGTCGGCGAGCCGGGCCGCCTGCGCGACGGCACCCGCGAGGACCGCGAGGTCGGTGACGGCCTCCGTCTGCGCCCCGCCCGAGCCGCCCCGGGAGCGGGCGGCCGGCAGCGGGCCGCCGAGGTTCTGCCAGGTCACCGGTTCCGCGCGGACGGCCACCTCGGTCCCCTCGGCGGCCTGGCCGCCGGGGCGACGGCCGCCGACCCGTCCCGACTGGAAGGGCAGCAGGGCCGACGGTCCGAGCCGGGCGTAGGCGCGGCCGGGGTTGGCCGGGGAGATGTCCCCGGAGTCGGGGGCGTCGATGATGTCGCGGCTCTCGCTGGTGTCGGTGGTGCGCAGCGCGATCCGCAGGTTGGTGTTGGCGCGGATGTCCGGGGTGACGGCCCCGCCGGGACGCTGGGTCGCCAGGACCAGGTGGATGCCGAGCGAGCGGCCGCGCTGAGCGATGTTCACCAACCCGGAGATGAACTCGGGCAGTTCGCGGGCCATGGACGCGAACTCGTCGATGACCAGCAGCAGTCGGGGCAGCGGGGGCAGCACGTCGCCGCCGCGGGCCCGCTTGTCGAGGTAGTCCTCGATGTCCTTGGCGCCGGACTGCGCCAACTGGGTCTCGCGACGCCGCAGTTCGGCGCCGAGGGAGACCAGTGCCCGCTCCACGAGCCGGGTGTCGAGGTCGGTGACCAGGCCGACGGTGTGCGGCAGGTCGGCGCACTCGGCGAAGGCGCTGCCGCCCTTGTAGTCGACGAGCACGAACGTCATCTCGTCGGGCCGGTTGACCACGGCGAGGGTGGCGACCAGGGTCTGCAACAGCTCGGACTTGCCGGAGCCGGTGGTGCCGGCGATCAGCGCGTGCGGTCCGTCGCGGACCAGGTCGACGGCGAAGTCACCGTCGTATCCGACGCCGAGCAGCGCCCGGGTACTGCGCCCGCCCAGCGACCAGCCCGCCACCACGGCCTCCGCGGTGGGCGGCTCGATGCCCAGCAGGTCCAGCAGGCGTACGGCTCCGGGCAGCGCGCTCTCGTCGCTGTCGCCGACACCGCGCAGCGGGGCGAGCGCGCGGGCGAAGTGCTCGTACCAGTCGGGCTCCGGCGAATCGCTGCGCACGTTCTCCAGCGCGGCGCCGGAGCCGGTGCGCACCCGGGAGGTGCCGGCGCCCGGTTCCGTGACGACGACGGCGCCGCACTCCTCGGGCAGCAGCCGCTCCTCGCGGTCGATGCAGACGGTGTGGACGCCCACGGACGGGCCGTCCCGCAGGAGTGCGATCACACCGGGCAGCGAGCGGGCCCTGCGGGCCTGTTCCAGGACGACCAGGACGTCGGGGTAGCCGTTCGCCCCGCCGCGGGTGACGTCGGGTCCGGCGGCCATACGGGAGGCGACGAGCTGGCCGAGTTCGCCGATGCGCCGGGCCAGGGACTCGGCGGTGCTGCCGATCAGGGCGTAGGCGTCCTCGCCCTGGGCCTGGGTGTGGGGCAGCCAGCGGGTCCAGGACCAGTCGGGTTCGCCGTCCGGTCCGGCGAGGACGACGATCCGCAGGTCGGCGGGGCTGTGCAGGGCGGCGGCCTGTGCGGTCAGCCAGCCGGCGAGCCGGGTGGCACCCGGGCCCGCGACGCCCGCGACGCCGGCCCGGCGCAGCGCCACGGCGACCGGCACCTGGTTCAGCCAGGGCACGGTGCTGCGCCGGTGCTCGTCCTGTTCCGGGTCGTCGACGCCGACGGACGAGGGCAGGTCGGTGGTGCCGACCCGTACGGAGAGGAAGTCGGGGTCCTGCCAACGGCGTTCCCACAGCCGTTCCGAGGGCTGGGCCGCCATCTGGAGGAGCGTGGCCGGGTCGGGCAGGGACAGGCGCAGGTTGTGCTGTTCCTCCAGCACGGCCGCGTCGATGTCCGCGCGGACGCGGGCCAGCGTCCTGTCGTACTCCGCCTTCTTCTCCAGGTACTTGAGCATCGCCTGCTTGCGGCCGCCGAACTGGGTGACCAGGGCGGCGATCGGGGAGAGCAGGGCGATGAAGACGAAGGACCAGCGGTGGGTGACGAAGATGGCGATCGCCGCGCTGCCCGCGGGCAGGAGGAGGATCGGCAGCAGCGGGATGGGGCGCTTGTCCGGCTTGACCGGCGGAGCCGGCAGCCGGAACTTGGCGCCCGCGGCGGGCGGCAGGAACCTCGGCGGCCGGTTGAACTCCAGGCCGAGACCGTCCTGGGCCGGGGTCAGCGGGGCGCGGGCGGTCGGGCGTGAGGTCAGCTCCAGCAGGATGTCGCCGACGGCGAGCTGGCTGCCCTCCCGCCAGGGGGCGGGGCCCTGTGCGGGCTTGCCGTCGACCAACGCCCCGTCCGCCATGAGGAGTTCGGCACCGCCGTCGAGGCGGACCCGGACCCGGGCCGCGAGCGGCGGGGCGCCGTCCGCGAGGCGGATACGGCACAGGGGGCCGCTGCCGATGTCGTAGTCGCCGGGGACCAGCCGGAAGACGGTTCCGGCGCCCGGGCCCGACACCAGCCGGACCTCGGTGCGGCCCTCGGGCTCGGGCTCCCTCGGGAGGGGAGCGCCGAGTCCGAGGTCCATGCCGTCCCGCACCCCGGCGCCCTGGAGGGTGGTGTGCGGGTCGACGGGGGTCGAGCCGATGTAGAGGGGCGGCTCCCCCGCGGCCGCCCCGCCGTACCCGACGGCCCGTGCCAGCTCGGCCGCGAACCTGCCCGTCTGCGCGGACGGTTCGGTTTCCACGGCGACGGTGGCGGACACCCCCTCGACCTCAGGGTCACGCACGCTGACGGTCAATCGCACTGCTCATCGTCCTTCTCGTGTGGAGGTGGCTGCGGCACCGCCCGCCGTGGCGGCGAGCCGGGCCGGTGGGTCAGGAGAGGTTGGAGCCGAGCTGGCTGTCGGTCTGGTCGAAGGCCTCGCCGACGGACTTCACGTACTGGCCGATGCCCTGGAGACCCTGGTTGACCTGCTCGAAGCCCTTGGCGAACTCGTCGAAGAACGGCTGGAACTTCTGCTGGGCGGCCGGCGTGCTGTAGCCGTCGGCGAGCAGGTTGGTGATCTTGCCCCGGACCTCGTTGAGCTTGTCCTGGAGCTGGGAGAAATCGTTGAGCAGGGCCTGCGAAGTGGACGAGGTGGTGTCGGAGTTGACGGCGTAGTTGGGCATGGGAGTACTCCTTGCTGGTTGTCGGTGCGATCCGTCCCGGTCGGGGACGGAGGACTGGGTGTGCGGACGGCCCGGCGGCGGTCTCAGCCGCCGCCGGTGCCCTGACTGTCCACGGGGCTCGTCGGCGCGGTGACGAACCCGTCGCCGGACGAGGACGAGGACGAGGACGGGGCCGGGGACGGCGACTCGCTGCCGGCGTTCGACTGCGAGCCGGACGTGTCGATGGGCGGGAGCGTCGGGCGCGCCGGGGAGGAGCCGCTGTCCGGGGTGGTGGGCGAGGGCGGCGTCGGGTCGCCGGAGTTCGGTGACGACGGGTGCGCGGTCGTCGGGGAGGGCGGCAGCGGCACACTCAGGGGATCCGCCGGAGCCGGAGCGGACGGCCGCGCACCGGTCGGAGACTCCGGAACCGGCACACTCGCCGGATCCGCCGGAGCCGGGCTGGACGGCCGCGAACCCGTCGGAGCCGCCGGATCCGACGGAGCCGGGTGGGCGCCGACGGGCGTGTGCCCGGGGTCCGGCGCGGAGGGCTGCGCCCCGGCCGGTGTGTGCCCAGAGTCCGACCCCGACGGCTGCGCCCCAACCGGCGTATGCCCAGCATCCGACCCCGACGGCTGCGCCCCAACCGGCGTATGCCCAGCATCCGGCCCCGACGGCTGCGCCCCAACCGGCGTATGCCCAGCATCCGGCCCCGACGGCTGCGCCCCAACCGGCGTATGCCCGGGATCCGGCGCGGCGGGCGGGGTGTGCGCCGGGGCGGTCGACGGCCTGGGGCTGCCCTTGATGGGGATCTTGCCGGTGAGGCCGTCGAGCGAGCGTCCGAGGCCCGCCTTGCCGACCGGTCCGGCGCCCAGCTTCGGCGCGGAGTTGGCGATCTCCCCCGCCGCGACCTCGTTGGGATCACCGCCCTGGGCGATACCCACGCCGATCTTGGTGCCCAGCGTGGCGCCTTCCTCGACGAAGCCTCCGACCTGGTCCGCGGCCCGCTTGCCCACGGTGTCCCCGGCCGCGGGCGCCGTCGTGTCGCCGAACCGGCCGCCCTTGCCCTCCTCGACCGGCGGGTTCCCGCGGTTCTTTCCGATCCTGCCGATGCCTCCCTTGAAGGCGGCTCCGGCCACCGCCCCGGCCGCGGCCCCCGCGAACACGCCCGCGGCCGTGATCTGGTCGTGGTTGGCCGCCTTGGCGCCCGCTTCCAGGGCCGAGTTCTTCAGGAAGTTGCCGGTGATCTCCGCGCCCACCTTGCCGACGGGGTGGGCGAGGACACCACTCACGATCTTGCTGTTGGTGACGGACTCCCCGATCTTGGTGATCGAGGTGGTGCTCCTGGCGATGAAGCCGGAGTTCTTCACGGCGGCCACGGCGGCCGGAGCGATCGCCTCGACCGCCCTGCCGCCGAACTTGAGCAGGGAGCCGCCGGGGACGATCCCGAGCAGGCCCACGATGAAGTCACCGGCTTTGATACCGCCGGTCTGACTGGCTATCACTTGGTTGAAGACGAACAGCGCGCCCCCCAGCAGCGCACCCACCACCGGGAAGAACACCGCCACGACGGCGACGAGCGCGGCCAGCAGGATCTGGACGAACGGGAAGTCCTTGAAGAAGTCGGCGATCTTCTGGAAGATGTTCCGCTCCGGAATCGCTTCCTGCGCGGCACGGTCCAGTACGTCGGCGCACTGGCGCTGCGCGCTCTCCCGCATCGATCTGGCCTGTTCGGCCAGGCTCCTGGCCGCGCTCAGCTCGGACTTGCCGGCGTCGATGGCGTCCTGGGTGCTGCGTGCCGCGGACTTCTCCTGGTCCGTCGGATTGGCACCGAGTTCCTTGGGCGCCTGGTTCGCCCGCGGCGCCGCGGCCCGTGCCTGGTCCACCGCCCGGTCGAAGGTGTCCTGCGCCTCGCGCAGCTGCGGCATGTAGTCGCTGTAGGCCTGGGCCGCGTCGTGGTACGAGGTCATGGTCTTGGTCAGCTTGTCGGGGAGATCGTCGCCGATCTTCTCCTTCAGCTGGTCCATCGCCGAACCACGGCCCTGCGTGATGGTGCCGTCCTTCTTCAGGACGTTCAGTGCCTTCTCCGCGGCGTCCCCGATGTCCCGGTACCGCCGCATCACACCCTGGATCAGGTCGGGGTCGCCGGGGGTCGGGTCCGAGTCCATGCCGACGAGCTGGAAGTCCTCGGGACTCGCGTGCCGACGCGCCATTGGGATCCCCCGGTCCGGTTCCTGTGAGTGCTGTTCGGCAGGTACACGAGGTCGGTGTCACGGAGGGTTCAAACCGAGTCCGACCCGGAGCCGGCCCGGGAATCGGACTCGTGGTCGGAGCCGGAGTCCGCTTCGAACGTTTTCACCGCGCGGCTCCGTGTAGTCGGTGCAACGGAACCAGAGAGGGCATGGGTGGACACGATGAGCAGCAGCACGGACCGCGGGTCCGGGCACGGGCCGGCAACCCCCGCCGTACGGACACTCCTGCGCGCCCTGGTGGCGCTGCTGGCGGCGTGCCTCGTGGCGCTGGGCGGGGCCGCCTCCGCGCACGCGGCCCCCGACGACGATCTGATCAAGGTGTTCGTGGTCCCGGACCCGGCGCAGACGGGCGGGCAGCTCGCCACGCTGCAGTCGATCGCCGTTTCGACGCTGGGCGACGCGTCGCGGTCCGGTGAGATCTTCGACCTCAACCGAGGTCAGGCGCAGAAGGACGGCGGGGCCCTGGACAGCCCCGCCGATCAGCTGCACCCCGGCTGGATCCTGCGGCTGCCGCAGGACGCCTCGGGACCCGAGGTCCAACTGGCCCGGGACACCGGGAGCCAGGGCGGCGCCACCTCCGCTCCCCCGGCGTCCGGCCGGCAGACGTCCACGGAGTTCACCTTTCCGCTGGCCGCGGCCGTCGCGGTGCTCGGCACGATCCTGCTCGCGCTGATCACCGCCGGAATCGTCGGCAGGCGCAAGGTGCGGATCGCGTACGCCGCCGTCCGGCGCGCGGTGCACGCGCTCGGCGAACCGATGCGGCGCAGGCGTCGGCTGATGCAGCGTCAGGCGACGGGCCGCCGGTTCGCCACCGACGCGGACTCGGTACGACAGGCCTACGGCGCCCTCGGCGAGTTCGCGGCCACCCGGCAGCAGCCGGAGCGCCCGGTGCACGCGCTGCGCGTCGACAACGCGGGGGTGACCGTGTGGCTGGCGGCCTCCGACACGGCCGACGCCCCGTGGACGAACCTCGACGGCACCCGGTGGCGCCGCCCGGCCGCCGCCACCGGCTGGCTGAGCCGCGGCGAGGAGGCCGGTGTCACGTCCCAGGCGTCGATCGGCGCGGCCTGTCTGGTGCGGGCGGGCACGGACGCCGACGGCGAGCCGGTGTTCGTGGACCTCAGCCGGCTGGACGGTGTGCTCAGCGTGAGCGGGGACCGGGCGGTGGCGCGGGATGTCGTACAGAATCTGCTGGCGGAGATCGCGCGGACCCGGCCGGACACTCCGGTGGCCGTGCTGCGCGGGGCGGACGGCGCCCTGCCGGTCGCCGTGCCGGCGGGTCTGCGGCAGCTTCCCCGGGTCGACGCCCCGGCCCCGGCGGCGCCTGCCGAGGGGCGGGGGACGGTGCGCGCCGGTGCGTCGCGCAGGCCGGTGCGGGGGCTGGTCGTGGTGGCCGGCACACCGGGCGGGCCGGAGGCGGCCGAGCTGGCCGCCCTGTGCGGACCGGGCGGCGCGGGCTGGACCGGGCTGGTGTACGGCGAGGCGAACGGCGCCCACTGGCGCTGGCGCACCGACACCGAGGGCCATGTCGACATCCCGGTGCTGGATGTCCGGCTCACCGTTCCGGCCTGAGATCCTCACCGGCCTTGGCCCGCAGGGTGTTGAGGGCGTAGTGCCGGCGGGACTTGACGGTGCCGGCCGGTATGCCGAGGAAGGCCGCCGTCTCCTGCGCGGTCCGGCCGCACAGGTAGGTGTGCAGCAGCACCTCCCGGTGCTCGGGGGACAGCTGCCGCAGCAGGTCCGTCGCCTCGACCGAGGCCAGCACGGCGCCGGAGTGGTCGGGCAGCGGGACGTCCCGGTCGTCGGCGCCGATGGTCTCGTGACGGGCGGCGGCGCTGCGCATCCGGTCGACGACGAGGTTGCGGGTGACCTTGAGGAGCCAGCCCCGCACCGATCCCTCCGTGCTGTAGAGGCGTTCCGCGTGCGGCCAGGCGCGGATGAGGGTCTCCTGGACGATGTCCTCGGCCGTGTGACGGTCGTTCAGCAGCTTCTCTGCGTAGGCGAGCAGCGCCTTCGCGTGGTCGGACACCATGGTGTGCAGCAACTGGTCGCGGCGCGCGGCCGACGCGGGGCGCGCGTGGGTGGTCGTGGTCATCTTCGAGTTCCTGACGGGATCGGCGTACGCACCTCCCGCTCCGGTTGGAGCGGAGCGGGGAGCGTAGGCAGGGCCCGCTTCCGGAACTCTGACGGTTTACTGACGATCCGCTGGATCGGGTGCTCTGAGGCCGTTCAGTCGCACGCGGACGTCCGCGGCTTCCGGGTGGTCGATCTCCTCGAGGATCTCGAGTGCCTGGCGCCAGGCGAGCGCGGCCCGGGTGTCGTGGCGGGCCGCGCGGTGGGTGTCGCCGATGTGCACCAGGGTGTCGGCCTCCAGGTAGCGCTCGCGGCTCTCCCGGTACAGCCGCAGGGCATGCTCGTAGCATTCGAGCGCATGGTCGTGTTCGTGCAGGTGGTGATGGGCGTAGCCGAGGCTGTCCCAGGCGGAGGCCGCGCCGTTGCGGTCGCCGGACTCCTGGTGGACCGCCAGCGCCCGGGCGCACTCCTTGAGGGCGTCTTCGTACGCGCCCATCAGGATGTACGTCCACCCCACCTCGTTGGCGACGTACGCCTCGCCGCTCGGCCATCCGGCCGTACGGTAGAGGGTGCTCGCGTCGGCGTAGTGGCCGAGGGCCTCTTCGTGCCGTCCACGCCGGTTGGCCAGGTAGGCGAGGTGGCGGTGGACCCGGCCCTGGCCGACCGCGTCGCCGGTCTCGCCGAACAGTTCGAGGGCGCGCGCGAGGTGCGCCTCGGCCTCCTCCCACCGGTCCAGGCGACCGCTCGCGAACCCGAGCGCCTTGTGACCGTGTGCCTGGCCCCGGATGTCGCCCAGCCGCTGGGCCGCCCCCAACGCCGTTGCCTGCGCGGAGAGTTGTTCCTGCCAGCGGCCGGCCCGGTCCAGGTACAGGTCCAGGGTCGCGGCCAGCTGCCAGCTGTGCTCACCGCTGCCGTGCCGCGCGTCCTGCTCGATGGCGGCGAGCACCACGGACCGGTTCGTCTCCAGCCAGTCGTTCGCTGCGGCCTGGTCGGGCAGGCGTGGGACGGTCACCCCGGCCGCGTGGGGCCGCAGTCGGAGGCGTTCACGGGTGGGCGCTATGACGCTGTCGGCCGTGTGCGCGGTGTGCAGGTAGTGGTCGAGCAGCCGGCGCCGGGCCGCGTCCAGGTCCTGCGCGCCGTCCTGGACCCGGCCCAGTTCACCGGCGTAGGCGCGCAGCAGTTCGTGGCAGCCGTAGCGGCCGGGCACGGGCTCGGCGAGCAGATGGGCGCGGACCAACTCCGTGAGCAGCGGCCGTACGTGGCCGACCCGTTGTCCGGCGAGGCTGGCTACGGCGGCGAGGGAGCAGTCGGGGCCCGGGTTCAGGGCGAGCAGCCGGAAGACGCGGGCGGCGGCGGGGGTGAGCAGCCGGTACGACCAGGAGAACGCGCTGCGCGCGTCCGCGACGGGGGCTTCTCCGGAGAAGGCGTCGAGGCTGTCCTCGCTGTCACGGAGTTCTTCGGCGACGGACGCGAGCGGGAACGTCGGGTTGACGACCGCGCGGGCGCTGACGATGGCCAGCGCCAGGGGGAGGCGTCCGCACAGGGCGATGATCTCCGCGACGGCTTCGGGTTCGCGGGCGACGCGATCGGCGCCGAGCCGGCGGGACAGGAACTCCCGCGCGTCCGCGTCGCTGAGCACGTCCAGGCTCAGGAAGTGCGCGCCCTCGCCGGCCACCAGGCCGTAGAGCTGGTTGCGGCTGGTGACGACGACCATGCAGCCGGGCGCGCCGGGCAGCAGGGGGCGGACGTGCTCGGTGTCCCGCGCGTTGTCGAGGACGATGAGGACGCGCCGGTCGGCGAGGAGGCTGCGGTAGAGCGCGGCCTGCGCGTCCAGACCGGCGGGGATGCGCTGCGCGGGGACGCCGAACGCGTCGAGGAAGGACCGTATCGCCTCCGCGGCGCTCATGATCGAGCCGCTGGGGTGGAAGCCGCGGAGATTGACGTAAAGCTGTCCGTCGGGGAAACGGCCGGCGACACTGTGCGCCCAGTGCACGGCCAGGGTGGTCTTGCCGACGCCGGCCATGCCGCCGATGGCGCTGATCACCACCGTCGACGGTGGTTCGTCGGTGGTGGGCAGCAGGGCCCGGACGCGGGCGAGTTCGCTGCGCCGTCCGGTGAACGCGGCGAGGTCCACGGGCAGTTGGGCGGGGCGCACGGTGGCGACGGCCGGCCGGGCCGCCACGGCTTCGGCCGCTCCCTCCGCGCCTTCGGCGGGCTCGGCCGGCCCGGTACCCGTGGACCGGGTGTGGGCACGGCCGAGGACACGCTGATGGGCGGCCTGGAGTTCGGGGCCCGGCTGGACGCCCAACTCGTCGGCGAGCCGGGTGCGTACGGTCCGGTGGACGTCCAGCGCCTCCGCCTGGTGTCCGGTGGCGGCGAGCACCAGGATCAGTCTGGCCTGCAACCCCTCGTCCAGCGGGTGCTGGGCCGCGGCCTGCCGGAGGGTCACCAGGACCCGGGCGCCGAGACCTCCGCCTGCTTCCAGGGCCAGTTCGGCGGCCTCCTTGACGGCGGCCAGGTGCTCGTCGTCGAGGGCGGTGAAGGACGGGTGGGACCGCACCTCGGCCGCGATCCCGGAGGCCGCGGGCCCGCGCCACAGCTCCAGTGCCTCCATCAACAGCTCGGTGGCGGCGGCCGGTTGTCCGTTCCGCGCCGCCTGGTCCGCGTGGCGCCGCAGGGCCCGGAAGCGGAGCAGGTCGAGGGAGTCGGCGTCCACGTCGAGGCGGTAGCCGCCCGAGCCGCGCACCAGCCAGCGGGACTCGCCCCTGGCCGGAAGACCGGGTTCGAGCAACCGGCGCAGCGCTCCGATGTGCCGCTGGACGACGTTCACGGCGGTGTCCGGCGGGTCCTGTCCCCAGAGCGCGTCGACTAGGTCGTGGACGGCGACCGGATGCCCCGCCCCGGTCAGCAGCAGCGCGAGGAGTGCGCGCTCCTTGGGCGGTCCCAGCACCAGTTCCGTGTCGCCGCGCCAGGCCCTGACGGGGCCGAGCACGGCGAATCGTGTACGCAAGGAGTCCCCTGTACCGACGGTGACGACATGAGAAGCCGACGCGTCCGGCCCCTGGGGCCGCGCGGCTTGGCATGAGCATAAAGTCAGTACGGTCCCGGCAGCGCATGGTTCCGTCGCCGTGGAGCGTCGCACACGCCAAACCGGCCACACCGCGCGGACATCCACGCGCCGGCGCCCCTCGACCTGCACGGTCCTGAAGGCCGAGGCGTCCGGTCGACGAGGTCGCCCCGCTGTTTCAGTGCGGCGGCAGCGGCTGTGGGCTGAACGGGGTGGTGGGTCAGCCGGCCCGGTAGCGGGTGGCCAGTGCGGGGTTCTGGCCGCCGAAGGCCGCCAGGTCGGCTGCGAAGACGCTGTCGAGGAGGGCGGCGTCCTCGACGCCGGGGGCGCAGACGACTTCGCCGAGCTGCAGGCCGCGCAGGCCGGCGGTGACGACGTCCTCGGCGCTCATGCGCGGCACGGCGCTCAGGTCCATGCCCTGGCGCTCGTGGAACTCGGTCGCCACCACGCCCGGGCAGACGACCATGACCTGGACGCCGGTGCCCTCCAGCTCGGCGCTGAGGGTCTGGGACATGGCGACCAGGTGGGCGAGGCTGCCGGCGTAGACGGCCCGGCGGGGCATCACCGAGCTGGGCGCCGGGCCGCTGAAGGCGATCATGCCGGCGACGTTGACGATGGCGCCCCGGCCGCGCCGCTGCATGCCGCCGACGGCGGCGCGCATGAGCTGGGTGGGGGCGAGGACCTTGACGTTGACCAGTTCGCGGGCCTTGTCGGCGGGCAGGTCGGCCAATGGCATGTAGTGGGCGACGCCCGCGTTGTTCACCAGCAGGTCCAGCGGTTCGGTCGCGCAGATCCGCGCGACGGTGTCGATGCCTTCGTCGGTGGAGAGGTCGGCGGCCACGGATCGGACCTCGACCTCGGGGTGGGCGGCGGCGAACTCGTCGAGCCGCTCCTGCCGTCGGCCGACGACGATCAGGTCGTGGCCGTCGGCGGCGAACCGCTCGGCGAATGCCCTGCCGATGCCGGAGGTGGCGCCGGTGACCAGTGCGAGGGTGCTCATGGCTGCTGTTCCTTTCGGCTGCCGGGCAAAGCGGCCGGCAGTGGGGTTGGTGCGGAGTGGGGAAGATCGCCCCGGCAGCGGGGCGGACGGTCTCGTACGGTCCATCGCGTGGACGGCCGACGCGGCCCGCTGTTCACGGATTGAGCCGGCCCACCAGGCCGGGCAGCCCGCGGGCGCCGGTGAGGCCCCGTGCGGTGACGGCGGCGGCGTCGATGCCCGCCTCGCTCATGGCCTGGTCGAACAGCTCCATGTCCAGGGCCTCGACACCGGAGAGATGCCGGACGGTGTCGGGCGTGACCATGGTGTTCAGCAGGGTCAGGGCGGCGCTGGAGGCACTGCCCAGTTTCAGCACCTCGACCAGTCGGACCGGGTCCAACCCCAGCTGGGCGGCCAGGCCGACGATCTCCTCGATGGCCGCCTGGTTCATCATCAGCAGCGCGTTGTTGAACAGCTTGGCCAGCTGCCCGGCCCCCGCGTCGCCGAGATGCAGGACGTGCCGGGAGAACGCGGCGAACACCGGCTCGCACCGCTCGGCGACCGGCCGCGGTCCGCCGACCATGGTGGTCAGCCGGCGTTCCTCGGCGGCCGGACGGCCACCGCTGACCGGGGCGTCCAGGACCTCGACACCGGCCGCGGCGCACATCCCGGTGAGCCGCACAGCGGTGCTGGGCAGGCCGGTGCCGTGATTGACGACGACCGACCCCGGACGCAGCCCCCGCAGCAGCTGCCCGGCCAGCCGCAGGACATCGTCATCGGTACCGACGCACAGGGCGACGATGTCACTCACCGCGGCCAGATCCGTGATGCCGTCGTGGCGCACATGCGGCACACCGCTCAGGCCGTCCAGGGAAACAGGGCGGCGGGCCCACGCGTGCAGGGGGCGGCCTGTCCGGGCGACGGCCTTCGCCATGGGCAGACCCTGGTCACCCAGCCCGATCCAGCCCACGGCAGGAAACCCGGATGTTCCTGTTGGTGTCATGCGACCACTGTGCAGACAGAATATTCGAATAGGCAGTAGACCTGTCTTCATAGGACTGCCAGTACCAGGAACACCTGCTGGCCGACAGCGAGAGGAATCCGTATGAGGATCGCCGTCCTGGACGACTATCAGAGCGTGGCGCTCAGCCTGGCCGACTGGGACTCGCTCCAGGCCGAGGTGGATGTCTTCACCGATTCCTTCGAGAACGAAGAGGAGGCCGTCGCGGCCCTCGCCGAATACGACGTTCTGGTGGCCATGCGGGAGCGGACGCGTTTCCCGTCCTCGACCCTGAGCGGATTGCCGCGGCTGAAGCTGCTCGTCACCACCGGGCCGGTCAACGCCGCGATCGACCTGGACGCCGCACGCCGATCGGATGTCACCGTCTGCGGTACCGGGTATTTCTCTTATCCGACGGTCGAACTCACCTGGGGACTCATCCTTTCCGCCGCACGGCTGATTCCGCAGCAGGTGGACTCCGTGCGCCGGGGCGGCTGGCAGCAGGGCCTGGGGACGAGCCTGCGGGGCTCCACTCTGGGGGTGCTGGGCCTCGGCCGGCTGGGCACGGCGGTCGCGGACATCGGGCGTGCTTTCGGAATGCGGACCATCGCCTGGAGCCAGAATCTGACGCCTGCGGACGCGGCGAAGAAAGGGGCGGAATACGTTGCGCAGGACGAATTGTTCGGCCGCTCCGATGTGCTGAGCATTCACGTCGTACTCAGCGGGCGCACGCGGGGCCTGGTCGGCCGGCGCGAACTGGGTCTCATGAAATCGACGGCGATTTTGGTGAACACCTCGCGTGGACCCGTGGTGGACGAGGCGGCGCTGATCGCGGCGCTGACCGAAAAGAGGATCGCTTCCGCGGCACTGGACGTCTTCGACCGTGAACCGCTGCCGGTCGATCACCCTCTGCGTTCTCTGCCGAACACCGTGCTCACCCCGCACATCGGATACGTGAGCCGGGACCTGTACGAGGTGTTCTACCGGGACGCGGTCGAGGACATCGCCGCATGGAGCGCCGGAACGCCGATTCGTGTACTCACCTGACGGTCGGCGTTCCACCGGACCGTCGCCGGGCGCTACTTGAGACCGCTGAGCATGACGCCCCGGATGTAGTGCTTCTGCAGCAGCAGGAAGAGGATCAGGATCGGCAGGATGCTCAGGACCAGGCCGGCCATGACGATGGGCAGCGAGCGGGACGGGTCGACGTAGTCCTGCAGGAACTGGATGCCGACGGGCAGGGTCATCACGTCCGGGTCGGCGGTCGAGACGAGCAGCGCCCAGATGTACTCGTTCCAGGCGTCGACGAAGGTCAGCAGACCGAGCGTGACCAGGACCGGCTTGGTCTGCGGGACGACGATCCGCCACCACACCGCGAACTCTCCGGCCCCGTCGATACGTGCGGCCTCCAGGACCTCGTCCGGGATGGAGATCATGAACTGGCGCGTCAAAAAGATCCCGAAGCTGCTCACGAGGAACGGCATGGCGAGCGCCACGATGCTCACGGTCAGGCCCGCGCCGCCGCGACCGAGCAGGTCGTTGCCGCCCGCGAGCGGCCAGTGCACCAGGATCAGGAAGTGCGGGATGAAGAAGAGGAACGGCGGGAACATCATCGTCGAGAGCACCAGACGGAAGACGAAGTCCCGGCCGGGGAAGCGGAGTTTGGCGAGCGCATAGCCCGCGAGGGACGACGTGAGCAGCACCGAGCCGGTGATCATGGCCGTGGCGACGACGCTGTTGCGGAAGAGCACCGGCAGATCGAGCTGGTGGATCGCCGCCCGGTAGTTGGACAGGTCGAACGCCTTCGGCAGGAACCGGTACGGCAGCGTGCCGGCCTCGTCGGGTCCCTTGAAGGACGTCATCACCATGTCGAGGAACGGCACCACCGTGAGCACGGCGCCGGTGACGACCAGCAGGTACGACAGCCACGGGAAACGGCGGCGGATCACGCGTCCTCCCCCTTTCGCCGGAAGAGCCACAACTGGACCAGGGTGACCGCGAGGACCACCACGAACAGCACGAAGGCGGCGGCGCCGGCGGTGCCCCAGTCGCCGTACGAGAAGGCCTGCCGGTACATCTCGAGGGCGGCCACGTCGGTCGCGTCGCCGGGCCCGCCCTTGGTCATGACGATGATCAGCGCGAACGACTGGAGGCCGGTGAGGAACTGGGTGACGCACACGAACAGCAGGGACGGCCGCAGCAGCGGCAGGGTGATCCTCCAGAAGACGGTGCCGGGTCCGGCGCCGTCGAGCGCGGCGGCCTCGTAGTACGACTCCGGGATGGACTTCAGCCCGGCGGTCAGCACGAGGATCGCCGAGCCGACCGAGGCCCAGGCCTGCACGACCACGACCGCGGGCAGCGCGGTGTCCGGGTCCTGGAGGAACGCCACCGAGCCGATTCCGAGGGTGTTGAGGACGCCGTTGACGAGGCCGCCCGGCTCGTACATGTACTTCCAGACGTTGCCGACGGCGACGACGGTGGTGACGATCGGCAGGAAGTAGAGCGTGCGCCACAGGCCCTGGAAGCGGAGCTTGTCGATGCAGGTGGCGACGAGGACGGAGCCGGCGAGCGCGAGGACCACGGTGCCCAGGGCGAACAGCAGCGTGTTGGTGAGGATCGGCGTCAGGAACGTCGACCCGGCCGCGAACAGGCCGGCGAAGTTGTCGAGTCCGACCGGGTCGATGTCGCCGAGGTCGAACCCGGCCCAGCGGGACACCGACAGCAGCACCGCGAACCCGAGCGGCAGGAGCAGGAAGACGGCGTAGAACAGCAGTGTCGGCGCCAGGAAGAGGTAGGCGACGACGGCCTGGCGGCGCCGGTGCCGCTCGCGGCCGCGGACGCCGACGGCGGACCTGCCGCGCGCCGCCCGCTCGGCCGCCTCCGGTGCCAGGGTGGCGTTCACCATGACCGCGACACCTCCTGGTCGACCTGGCGGCGGGTGGTGCGCAGCGCCTCGTCGACCGACTGCCGGCCGGTCCACAGGGCCTCGATGTTCTTGCGGAGCAGTGACTTGGCCTGCTGCGCGCCGGGCACGTTCGGCTCCGGCACCGCGTACGCCAGTGCGTCCAGGAACGGGTGGAGATTGGGATCGCCGCCCGCGCCGAGGAGTGTCCGCATGTCGTCGGCTCGGCCGGTCAGGGAGCCGACCGACACCTGCAGGGCACTCATCCGGGTGGCACCTCTCACCTTCTCGGTGTTGAGCCAGCGCAGGAACTCCCAGGCCTCGCGGGGACGTTCGCTGGCCGTGTTGACCCCGAGCATGAAGCCGGTGGAGAGGGTGGCGCGCTCGCCGTCCGTATCCGGGAGGGGCACCGGCGCCACCCCGACGTCGCGGTAGTCCCGGCCCATCAGGGCCTTCAGGTTCGTGGTCCACCAGCCGGCGCTGATGACCATGGCCACCTGCCCGGACGCGAACGCCTTGTAGACGTTGACGCCGGGAGCGCTCGCGCCCTTCGCGACAAGACGGTGCTCCAGATCGAACACGGCCCTTCCGGCCGGTGATTCGATGGCGGTGCGTCTGCCGTCCGCGGAGACGAACCGCCCGCCGGCGGAGTTGAGCAGCGCGAGGGTCTGGCCGACGGTGGTGGAGTCGTCGAAGGTCGACAGCCCGAACCCCTGGACCAGCGTGTTGCCGTAACCGTCCCGCCTGGCGGTGCGGTACGCCGTGTCCTCCAGCTCCCGCCAGGTGCGCGGCGGGCCGTCGACACCGGCCTCGCGCAGCAGCCGCTTGTTGTAGTAGAGGGCGTAGGTCTGCATCTCGGTGGGGTAGCCGTAGACCTTGCCGCCGACCGTCGCGGAGCCGACCGCGGCCGTGCCGTAGCCGCGTCTGATCTCCTCGGCGTGCTCCGGCGGGGCGGGCCGCAGGACGCCGGCCCGGACGAGCTGGCCGTTCCAGAGGCAGTACGGATGGAGGATGTCGGCGCCCTGCCCCGCGGCCTGCCGGACCATGAACGTGGTGAGCAGATCCGTGAACTCGACCGCTTTCGTCTGCACTTTGACCCGGTCGTGCAGGGCGTTCCACTCGTCGACCGGGCCCTGCAGGGCCGCTTTGAGCTCTCCGCTCGCGTAGTGGGAGAGCAGGGTGAGCACGGCCGGGTCCCCCGGGCGCCCGGTGCCCCGGTGCGGTGCGGCGCAGCCGGAGACGAGGAGCGCCGAGGGCAGTGCGAGGGCGAAGTGGCGGCGGCTCAGCGACAGGGTCACCGGGCGGCCTCCCGGCGCAGCACACGGAACACCCGGGTGGTGGTGAAGCCGGTCTTGCGGTAGAGATGGCCGGCCGGGGACTGGGCGCCGGTCCACAGGAACCACGCGGAGTGGGCGCGCAGGGCCCGCATGCGTTCCAGGACCAGGTGGAGGAGGACTTCGCCGAGTCCGGTGCCGCGCATCTCCTCCAGCACGCCGATCGGGCCGAACCGCTCGTCCACCGAGTCGAAGGCGCCGTGCATGGCCCAGCCGACCATGCGGCCCTCGGGGTCCCTGGCGGTGACGATCCGGTCGAGCGGGGTGCCCGCGGTCAGGCAGGCCCGGATGGTGCCGGCCCAGTCCGGGCCGAAGTGGTTCCCGGCGAGCGCGAGGAGATCGACCAGGTCGTCGTCGGACGGTGTGGCGAACCGGTAGCCCCGTGCGGTCAGTTCGTCCAGGCGGCGGGCGACGTCGTCCGGGAAGCGGTGGCCGACCAGGACGCGGTCCATGGCCGCCGCTTCGTACAGGGTGCGAAAGCCGAGGGAGTCGAGGAGCCCGGCGGCCTCCGGGTAGGCCTCGGCGTCCAGGCCGGGGAAGACGTAGTTCGGGGTGTACGAGGAGAAGTCCACCCGGGTGCGGCCGTGGCCGTGCAGCCAGTCGAGGGCCTCGGTCAGCAGCCGTCGGCCCAGGCCGCGCCCGCGGGCGGCCGGGGCGACGAAGAAGAACGGGATCCAGCCCTGCTCGGGCTCCAGGTCGGTGCCGGCCAGCGGCGTCAGCCGCCGCACCGCGTAGGCGGCGCCGACGACGCGGTCGCCGTCGACGGCGATGCGCAGCCCCTCCGGGTCGAAGTTGGGGTCGAGCAGCACCAGGGAGCGGAAGCGGTCCGGGGTGATGGGGTCGGCGGGTGCGCTCCTGCGCCACGCCTCCACCAGGTGCGGGCCGTCGCCCGCGCGGAAGCCGCGGATCCCCGGCCGGGATGTCGTCGTGCGGTCGGTCATCGACGGGGTCGTCCTTCCGGGCGTACGGCGGGTCTCAGGCGTAGAGCAGGACGTCGTCGCCGGCCCAACGGCCGGGCGGGGCCGGTGGATCGCACAGCGGCAGCGGGTCGCCGCCCGCGTCGACGGCGCGCCGCAGCCGGTCGGACCCCCACAGCAGGTCGATGAAGTGCCGGGACCCCTCGTCGTCGTCCACGTCGTTCGCGGTGCGCCAGGCGAAGTCGTCCGGGTAGAGCCGCCGTAGCGTGGCGAGCATCGCGACGGCGGTGCGTACGGGGGTGAACGCCTCGCGGTCGGTGATGTGGAGCTGGACCCCGCGCAGCGCCCGTCCGGCATGCTTGTGGAAGGCCGGTACGTACCGCAGGTCACGGAAGTGCACTCCGGGCAGGGCGAGTTCGGCGAGTGCGGGCGCGAAGCGCGCGTCGATGTACGGAGCTCCGACGATCTCGAAGGGCTGCGTGGTGCCCCGGCCCTCCGAGAGGTTCGTGCCCTCGAACAGGCAGGTGCCGGGGTAGACGGCGGCCGTGACGGGCGTCGGGATGTTCGGCGAGGGCGCGATCCACGGCAGGCCGGTGTCCTCCGCCGCCATGGCGCGCCGCCAGCCAGTTGCCTCGATCACCGTCAAGTCGGCGGCGCGGCCCGCCGCTCGGGGCACGGCCGAGACGTTGAGGTGCCGGGCGAGTTCGCCGCAGGTGAGACCGTGCCGGACGGGGATCGGGGCGCGCCCGACGAAGCTTGCCCATGCCGGATCCAGCAGCGGGCCCTCGCTGACGAGTCCGCCGAGCGGGTTGGGCCGGTCGGCGACCACGAACCGGACGCCGGTGCGGGCCGCCGAGACCATCAGGTCGAACATGGTCCACACGTAGGTGTAGAACCGGGCCCCGATGTCCTGAAGGTCGTGGACCAGGGCGTCGACGCCGCTGTCGATCAGGAGTTTGTCCAGGCGCTCGCCACTGCACCGATAGGTGTCGTGGACCGGCAGTCCGGTGTCGGGGTCCGTCTCGGCGGCCTCGCCCTCCCCGGCCTGGGCGGTGCCGTGCAGCCCGTGCTCGGGGCCGAAGAGGGCGACCAGCCGGGCGCCGGCGTCGAGCAGCGCGGGCGCGGCCGGGCGCAGGCCGGGCAGAACGCCGGTGTGGTTGCTGACCAGCCCGAACCGGCCGGGCCCGGCAAGCGCGGGCGCCGCGTGCAGTCGTGCGATCCCGGTCGTCACCGTGCCGTGGTCGTCCGTGCTCATCCCTTGCCCCGTCTGCCGGTGACGCCTCTTCAGCAATGGTCGGGAATTTACTCTTTCGTCCGGGAATTCCCGCAATGAATCGCCGACGGACCGCGTGCCCCCTGCGTCACCCGTGCACAGGCGGCCAAGGCGTGACCAACTTCCGTCACCGCTCGCTCACTTGCCTCCCGAGCTGCACACCCATGAGCGGAAGAGGAGGGCAGGAGGAGGGGAAGAGGTGGGGAATGCGCCTTCGGAGGACCGATTGCCCCGAAGGTGTGACGACATCGGCCGCTCCGACTCCCGCCCGCGTCAAGGACGTTGAAACAGACATGGGCCTCAGCGACACCCCCTCCTTCGTCCAGCTGTCCGACGCGTACTGGCTGGACAGCCCCCATCTGGGTGAGCGCGCCCCCGACCCGGGGCCGCCGGCGCCGCGCCCCCGTCTCGGCTGGCGGACCGCGATGGTCGGCCTCTCGGCCGTCACCGTCGTGGTCGCCCTGGTCATGGCACTCGCATGAGTGCCGGGCCGGGCGGCGGCGTCACGACACGCCGACGGATGTCGCTCGGACGTGGGACGTTTCCGTGTCGCCGGGGTGTCCGCGTGCGGTGACGGTGTGTGATGGCGCCGGACCCCGGTCTTTCCGTCGTCCCTGTCGTCACCGTTGTCACTGTTGTCACTGTTTCAACCGCTCACGAAGGACATCACGATGCGCCTCTGCCGTCCGCTCGCCGTCACACTCGGCGGACTTGCCCTCGCCGTCATCACCATGGGACCGGCGGCCGCCGCCCAGGGCTCGTTCGTCTGGATGGGACCGAAGAGCAAGGCGTACGCCATCCAGAACCCGCCGGACCGCAAGTGCCTCGACATGGCGCAGGAGGCACGCGGGCCGCAGAACGCGACCAAGAAGGCACTCGTCGTCTACAGCAAGCAGAAGTGCAAGGGCACCGCGCGCCGGATCGCCCCGGGGCACTCGGCGCCCGGCAGCGTCCGCTTCGCCAGCGTGCTCTTCAACCCCCGTTAGACCGCCGGCAGTACCCCTCGGTGGCGCCGATCACGCTGTGCTGATCGGCGCCACCGGTCCTTCCCCGGGCCGCATCAGGGGGCGGAACGTGTGCACGAACCGCGCTGTCCGCGGGGGTGCGGACCGCTCGGCCGGTCAGACTCCCCCGGCCACCGCGACGCCCAGCCCGCACAGCACCACGCCGGTGAGGATGTTCAGCCCGCGCCGTACCGCCGGCCGGGACACCAGAGCGCGTCCCCGGCCGACGGCCCAGGTGAAGAGCACGTACCAGGTGGCGTTGACGAGGGCCCAGAGGGCGCCCAGCGCGATGCTGCTCAGAAGGACGGGACCGTCCGTCGTGACGAACTGGGGCAGCACCGAGACGGCGAAGACGCCGGCCTTCGGGTTGCCCAGTGCCGTGCCCAGTCCGGCGCCGTACGCGCCCCAGGGACCGGTGGGGCCCGCCGAGGCGGCGTCCGGGCCGGGGGCGTCGTCGGCGGTCTGCTTCGCCGCCGCCCTCAGGGTGTTGAACCCCAGCAGGAACAGCACCGCTCCGCCCGCGAGCCGTACCAGCAGATAGGCGTGCGGATTGGCGAGGAGCACGGCCGAGAGGCCCACCGCGGCGGCGGTCGACCAGACGAGCAGCCCGGTGGCGTTGCCGGCGATCGTGGCCCGGGCGGGCCGGGGGCCGAGTTCCAGGGTCTGCCGGATCATGAGGGCCTGTCCGGCGCCCGGGAGCATGGCCAGCAGCCAGGTGGTGATCACGAACAGGGGCAGATGGGTGGGCACGGTGTCGCCGACCTTCTTCCTGGTGCGGAGGGATGATCCGTCACCAGGCTGGCGCGGGCCGTGCATGAAGAGAAGTTAGAGCTCTACCGGTCAGCATTAAGATGATTGCATGCTGATGCCCTCGGATCCCGGGCAGCTGCGTCTGCTCGCGATGATCGACCGTCATGGCTCGCTCACCGGCGCCGCCCACGCCCTCGGTGTGACCCCGGCGGCGGTGACCCAGCAGGTGGCCCGGGCGGAACGGGACTGGAACGCGCCGCTGGTGGTGCGCGGGCCGCGCGGTGCCTCGCTCACGGTGGCCGGGGCGCTGCTCGCCGGGCACGGGCGGGTCATCGACGAACAGACGGAACTGGCCGGGGAACGGCTCGCCGCACTCCTCGGCCATCTGTCGCTGCGCCTGCGGGTGGGCACTTTCCTGGCCGCGGGGCTGCACCTGCTCCCGCCCGCCCTGACCGCACTGCGGCACCGGTATCCGAAGGCCGATGTGTCGGTGGAGGACCTGCTGTCACACCGCGGTGTCGAACGGGTCGAGGCAGGAGAGTTTGACGTCGGGGTGATCGCCTCCTGCGCCACTCCCCCGCAACCGCCCCCGCACATCACCGTGCACACCCTGCTGCGGGACCCCATGGTCGTCGTCCTGCCCGACGACCACCCGCTGGTCACCCGGTCCCCCCAGGGCGCTCCCCTGCGTCTGGAGCAGCTCCGGGACGAGTCGTGGGTCACCATCCTGGCCGGTCACGCCGCCCACGAACAGCTCCACCGCGCGGCGGGCGAGGCCGGTTTCACGCCCAGGATCCGCTTCCAGACGGCGTCGTACGACCTCGCCCAGGCGCTGGTCGGCACCGGCATCGGTGTGGCCCTCGTCTCCCGGATGGCCCTCACCCCCGTGCCGGGCACCACGCACCGGCCGCTCGCCGATCCGGCGCTCCACCGGGACGTGCACACCGTGACCCGGTCCGACACCGCCCTCACCCCGCTGGCGGACGTCTTCCGGGCCCTGCTGCTCGATGTGGCCGCCGACCTGAGGGGTACCTGGGCGTCACAGGGGTGAGCGGGCGACCGCCAGGAGGTCGGCCCCGAACAGCAGCGAGACCGCGGTGAGCGCGCCGACGACGAGGACGGCCTGGGCGGGGCGGATGCGCCAGCTCCTGACCAGCGCGCGGGCCAGGGGGATCAGGAGGGGGAAGGCGGGGAGCAGGAAGCGGGGCTTGGAGGAGAAGTTGCCCGAGCCGCCCACGACGACCAGGACCAGGACGCCCGCGAAGACCACCAGGACCAGCGGGGCGCGGTCCAGACAGAGCAGGCAGAACAGCAGGACGCCCGCCGCGACGATCACCAGGTCCGCCGCGAGGACGAAGCCACCGCCGTGCAGCAGCAGGCTCTTGAGGAAGCGCAGGGATCCCACGCCGAAGTCGAAGCGGGAGTTCCAGGCGCTCTGCACCTCGAAGTAGCCGCCGAGGAGGTCTCCGGTCCGGTGTCCCACCCACAGGACGTAGCCGAGCCAGCCGGCCGGAGCCAGCAGACAGCCCGCCCACAGTCCGAGGGGGACGCGCCCACGTCGCCGTACCGCCTCGTACGCGCCCGCGGCCACGACGGCCGCCGCGACCGCGAAGCCGCTCGGGCGGGACAGGCCGGCCAGCGCGGCCAGGGAACCGGCCCACAGCCAGCGGCCCCTGAGGACGCAGTACAGGGACCAGGCGGCCAGGGCGGAGAAGAGGGACTCGGTGTAGGCGATGGTGAGTTCGACCGACTGGGGCAGTACGGCCCACAGGGTGACCAGTGCGGTGGCGACGGCTCGGCCGTACAGGTGGTCGCCGATCCGGTAGACGCCCCAGGCGGCCACGACGGCGGCGGTCCCGGCGACGACCAGCGCGGCCTTGCCGGGGGTGAGCGGCAGGACCGTCGTCAGGGCCCGGATGAGCCCGGGGTACAGCGGGAAGAACGCCCAGTCGCTCTGCACGGCTCCCTTGCGGGTGATGTCGATGAGATCGCCGTAGCCGTACGTGGCGATGTGCAGGTACCAGCGGGCGTCCCAGGCGTGGGCCAGGTTCTTGATCAGAGGGCGCCCCATGGCGTGGTTGGCCATCACGACGGCGGCGACTCCGGCCAGCCGGACGGCCGTGAACACGGCGAGGGCGGGCAGCAGGCCGGACGGGGGCCTGCGGACGCCGACGGGGTGGGCGGGACCGAACGGCGCGGCGGACTCCGGCCGCGGGACGGAGGACGTGCTCACCCTCCGACCTTGGGCAATGGCCGAGGGTGTCGCAACGCGACATCCGGGTTTCTTACGGTCTTCCGCACCGGTTCAGACCTTCGCGACCGGCATCACATAGGGACCCCCTTGATCGATCATTCACCAGGCGGTTTAGCATATGAGCGCCACCTAGCTCGATCGAGAGATGGATCTGTGACTGTCAACGACGACTCGTTCACCAACTGGAAGAATCGCGAGGAAACCGCGGAGTCGATGATCCCGATCATCGGGAAGCTGCACCGGGAGCGGGACGTGACGGTCCTCCTCCACAGCCGCTCCCTGGTGAACAAGTCGGTGGTCAGCATCCTCAAGACCCACCGCTTCGCCCGCCAGATCGACGGCGCCGAGCTCTCGGTCACCGAGACGATGCCCTTCCTCCAGGCGCTCACCACGCTCGACCTCGGCCCTTCCCAGATCGACATCGGCATGCTCGCGGCCACCTACAAGGCCGACGACCGGGGCCTGAGCGTCGAGGCGTTCACCGCCGAGGCGGTCGCCGGGGCCACCGGCGCCAACAAGATCGAGCAGCGCGAGCCCCGCGACGTCGTCCTGTACGGCTTCGGCCGCATCGGCCGCCTGGTCGCCCGGCTGCTCATCGAGAAGTCCGGCTCCGGCAACGGCCTGCGGCTGCGGGCCATCGTGGTGCGCGGGGGCGGCGGCGAGGACATCGTCAAGCGCGCCTCGCTGCTGCGCCGGGACTCGATCCACGGCCAGTTCCAGGGCACGATCACCGTGGACGAGGAGAACAGCACGATCCTCGCCAACGGCAACGAGATCAAGGTGATCTACGCCGACGACCCGTCCGCCGTGGACTACACGGAGTACGGCATCCGGGACGCCATCCTCATCGACAACACGGGCAAGTGGCGGGACCGCGAGGGCCTCTCGAACCACCTGCGCCCGGGCATCGAGAAGGTCGTCCTGACCGCGCCGGGCAAGGGCGACGTGCCGAACATCGTGCACGGCGTCAACCACGACACCGTCAAGCCGGACGAGCAGATCCTGTCCTGCGCGTCCTGCACCACCAACGCGATCGTGCCGCCGCTGAAGGCGATGGCCGACGAGTACGGGGTGCTGCGCGGGCACGTGGAGACCGTCCACTCGTTCACCAACGACCAGAACCTGCTCGACAACTACCACAAGTCGGAGCGTCGCGGCCGGTCCGCGCCGCTCAACATGGTGATCACCGAGACGGGTGCCGCGTCCGCCGTCGCGAAGGCGCTGCCCGACCTGAAGGCGCGGATCACCGGCAGCTCGATCCGGGTCCCGGTGCCGGACGTGTCGATCGCGATCCTCAACCTGCAGCTGGCCCGCGAGGCGTCCCGCGAGGAGGTCCTCGACTACCTCCGCGAGGTGTCGCTGACCTCGCCGCTGAAGCGCCAGATCGACTTCATCACCGCCCCGGACGCGGTGTCCAGCGACTTCATCGGCTCGCGGCACGCGTCGATCGTCGACGCCGGGGCCCTGAAGGTGGAGGGCGACAACGCGATCCTCTACCTCTGGTACGACAACGAGTTCGGCTACTCCTGCCAGGTGGTCCGGGTCGTCCAGCACGTCTCGGGCGTGGAGTACCCGACGTTCCCGTCACCGGCGGTCTGATCCCCTCCGATCAGGAGGCTCAACTCTTCTTGGCGTGAAGGAGAGTTGAGCCTTCGGCATTTCACGGCGCCGCAGCACCCTTGACGTCCCCCGAAGCCGATGGCACCGTTTTTATCGATACAAAGGATCTCCCGACAGGAGTGCGTCCGTGCCCACCGCCACCGCGATCATCAACCTCGACATCGAGGGCCCGACGATCAGCCGCCATCTCTACGGCCACTTCGCCGAGCACCTCGGCCACTGCATCTACGGCGGCTTCTGGGTCGGCGAGGACTCCCCCGTCCCGAACGAGGGCGGCATCCGCCTCGACGTCGTCCAGGCCCTGCGCGCCCTGGACATCCCCAACCTCCGCTGGCCCGGCGGCTGTTTCGCCGACGAGTACCACTGGCGGGACGGCATCGGCCCGCGCGAGCAGCGCCCCCGCATGGTCAACACGCACTGGGGCAACGTGGAGGAGAACAACCACTTCGGCACCCACGAGTTCATGGCCCTGTGCGAACTGCTGGGCGCCGAGCCCTACATCAGCGGCAACGTCGGCTCCGGCACCGTCCGCGAGATGAGCGAGTGGGTGGAGTACCTCACCCGGGACGGCGACAGCCCGATGGTGCGGCTGCGCAAGGAGAACGGCCGCGAGGAGCCCTGGCGGGTGAAGTACTGGGGCATCGGCAACGAGACCTGGGGCTGCGGCGGCAACATGCGCGCCGAGTACTCCGCCGACCTGGCCCGCCAGTACGCCACCTACTGCCGCGACCACGGCGACAACAAGCTCTACCGCATCGCCTCGGGCGCCTCCGACGCCGACTACAAGTGGACCGAGACCCTGATGCAGCAGATCAGCTGCTTCGGCTGCGAGGCCACCCCGAAGAACTTCTTCCAGGGTCTCTCCGTCCACTACTACACGCTCGCGGGCCCCTGGGAGGCCAAGGGCAGCGCCACGGAGTTCGACGCCGAGGACTACTACCGCACGATGCTGTCGGCCCGCCGCATCGACCGCATCCTCACCGGCCACTCCACGGTCATGGACGTCTACGACCCGGGCCGCACGGTCGGCCTGGTCCTGGACGAGTGGGGCACCTGGTGGGACGTGGAGCCCGGCACCAACCCCGGCTTCCTCTTCCAACAGAACACCCTGCGCGACGCGCTGGTGGCGAGCACTCACTTCGACATCTTCCACAAGCACGCCGCCCGGCTGCACATGGCCAACATCGCCCAGACGGTCAACGTGCTCCAGGCCATGCTCCTCACCGACGGCGACGCCCTGGTCCTGACCCCGACCTACCACGTCTTCGAGATGAACAAGGGCCACCAGGACGCCGCCTCGCTCCCGGTGCACGTACGCGGCGAGGGCGCCCGGCGCCGCGTCGGGGACGCGGAACTCGACACCCTCTCCGCCTCCGCCAGCGTCAAGGACGGCAAGGTCCTGATATCGGTGAGCAACCTGGACGCCGAGGAACCCGCCGAGATCACCCTCGACCTGCGCGGCGGCACCCTCGGCGAGCCGACCGCCCGCATCCTCACGGCCGACAGGCTCCAGGCCCACAACACCCCGGAGGCCTCGGCGGCCGTCTCTCCGCAGGCCTTCGACGGTCTCTCGGTCACCGCCGACGGCCTGCGGCTCGCCCTCCCGCCCCACTCGTTCGTCACCGTCCAGGCCCCCCTGCACCAGCGCTGACCCCAGGAGTGCGCACATGACCCGATCCGCACGCCCGCTGCCCCCACGGCACCTGCGTCCGCCGATGGGCTGGAACAGCTGGGACTGCTACGGCACCACCGTCACCGAGGAAGAGGTCCTCGCCAACGCGGAGTTCATGCGCGAGCACCTGCTACCGCACGGCTGGGACACGGTGGTCGTCGACATCCAGTGGTACGAGCCGACGGCCCGCGCCCACGGCTACAACCCGGACGCACCGCTCGTCCTCGACGGCCACGGCCGCCAGCTCCCGGCACCGAACAGGTTCCCCTCCGCCGTGGACGGGGCCGGGTTCGGGCCGCTGGCCGAGCGGGTGCACGGCATGGGCCTGCGGTTCGGGCTGCACATCATGCGGGGCATCCCCCGGCGGGCGGTGGAGGCGAAACTCCCCGTGTTCGGGACGGAGTTCACGGCCGCCGACGTCGCCGACACGGACTCCGTCTGTCCCTGGAACTCCGACAACTACGGCCTGGACCACGACCACCCCGGCGCCCAGGCGTACTACGACGCGCAGGTCGCCCAGTTCGCCGACTGGGGCGTCGACTTCATCAAGGCCGACGACATGCTCTTCCCTTACCACGAACGGGAGATCGCCGCCTACGCCCGGGCGATCGAGCGCAGCGGGCGGCCCATCGAGCTGAGCCTCTCCCCCGGCACGGACATGTCGGTCGCCCGCCTGGACCATCTGCGGGAGCACGCCACCATGTGGCGGGTGTGCGACGACCTGTGGGACCGGTGGGAGGACGTCGAGGCGCAGTTCGCCCGCATGGCCCGCTGGGCACCCTGGCAGGGCGCGGTGCCGACCAGCGGCTCCGCCGCACGGGGCTGGGCGGACGCCGACATGCTGCCGCTGGGCCACATCGGCATCCGCGCCGAGCGCGGCGAGGACCGGCAGTCCCGCCTCACCCGGCCCGAGCAGGTCAGCCTGCTCACCCTCTGGCTGATCTCCCGCTCGCCGCTGATGATGGGCGGCGACCTGCCCACCAGCCCGCCCGGGACCATCGAACTGCTCACCAACGACGAGGCGCTCGACGTCCTGTGGCACAGCACCGGCAACCGGGAGGTGCTGCGGGAGCGGGACCTGGTGCTGTGGACCGCCCGGGACACCGACGGGTACAGCCGGTACGCGGCCGTGTTCTCCCTGGCCGGCGAGGAGCGCCGGTTCGAGGTGCCGCTGGGGTCGGTCGGGGCCGAACCCGGCGACCGGATACGGGAGCTGTGGACCCGCACCGACACCGCCCACGACGGCCGGCATCTGGTGGCCGAGCTGCCCGCCCACGGTGCCGCCCTCTATCGTCTTGGCGAGGACAGCAGGCGGGAGTGAACGTGGCGACGATCCAGGACGTGGCGAGGGCGGCCGGAGTCTCGGCGATGACCGTCTCCAATGTGATCAACGGCCACCCCAACGTCCGCCCCGCCACCCGGGACCGCGTCCTGGAGGCGATGACCCGGCTCGACTACCGGGTCAACGTCGCCGCCCGCAACCTGCGCAAGGGCCGTACCGGGACCATCGGCCTGGCCGTCCCCGAGATCAACCGCCCCTACTACGGCAGGCTGGCCGCCGCCATCATCGCGGCGGCGGCCCGGCACGACCTCCGGGTCAGCATCGAGCAGACCGGCGCCCGCCGGGAGAACGAACTGGCGGCTCTCTCCCTGTCCCGCAACCGGCTCTACGACGGGCTCATCCTCAGCACGGTCGGGATGGGCCCGGCGGATGTCGAGGCGCTCGACGTCGACCATCCGGTGGTCATCCTCGGCGAGCGGATCTTCGGCGGCCCTGTCGACCATGTCGCCATGCCGAACGAGGCGGCCTCGCAGGCGGCGACACGCCATCTCGTCGAGCGGGGGTGCCGGCGGATCGCCATCGTGTGCGGGCGGCTGGGCGGCGAGACCGATGTGTCGAGCCTGCGGCACGCCGGGTATCTGCAGGCGCTCGCGGAGGCCGGATCGGCGCCGGATCCGGAGCTGGTGGTGACCGTCGGGTCGCTCACCATGCAGGAGGCCGCCCGCCGCATCCGGGAACGGCTGGCGGACGGCCTGGTCTTCGACGGGGTGTTCTGTGTGACGGACACGGTGGCCATGGGCGTGCTGCGCGCTCTGGCCGACGCCGGGATCCGGGTGCCGGAGCAGGTCAGGGTGATCGGCTTCGACAACGTCGACGAGAGCGCGTATCTCGTGCCCTCCCTGTCCACCGTCGACCCGGACCACGACCTGATGGCCGAGCGCGCGGTCGCCCTGCTGGCGGCGCGCATCGACCGGGCCGGGCCCGGGCCGGAGCGGGAGGAGTTCGCCGGTCCCTTCCGCCTGGTGGTGCGGGAGTCGACGGGCGGCTGAACAGCTCAGGCGCCTTGGTGTTCCTTCGGCATCAGACAAGGTGACCGAACACCACCAGATTGTCCGTGTAGTCCTTGACGTCGTGGTCGTAGTCGCCCGCGCAGGTGATCAGACGGACCTCGGGGCGGCGGGTGTCCGCGTAGACGCGTTCGTTGGGGAAGTTGTCCTTGGCGAAGGTGTCGGCGTCGTCGACCACGAAGTTCGCCTGCGTGCCGTCCGCCCGGTCCACGGTGAACCGGTCGCCGCGCCCGAGTTCGTCCAGCCGCGCGAAGACGGCCGCCGAGACCTTGGTGTCGACGTGCCCGGCGATGATCGCGGTGCCCGCCTCGCCGGGTGCCGCGCCCCTCGCGTACCAGCCGACGAGGTTGGTGTCGTCGGCCGGCGGGGGCTGGAGCTGGCCCGAGGAGCCGATGGTGAGGATGGTGAAGGGGGCGTCGACGGCGATCTTCGGGATGACCAGGCGGGTCGGTGTGGACCGGGGCAGCGCCTCGACGGTCCGGCTCGCATCGGCCGACGGGGCGGCGTCCGCGCTCTCGGCCGGCACGGTGCCCGCGGCGTCGGAGGTCTTGCCGTGCCCGCCGAGCAGCACCACGGCCAGCAGCAGGACGGCCGCACCCCACACGGGAAGCCGCCCGCCGCGCCCGGGGCCGTTCGCGTCCTCGGGGTTCGGGTCTTCGGGGCAGGAGGCGCCAGCTGCCATCGGAGGTCACCTTTCTGGGTCGCGGCAGCGGGTTGGGCGGGCACGGGGGTCGCGGTGCCGTCGGCGTGTCGGACGTCGGCGGCACCGCAGCCCCCGTACGCGTATGCCCATCAGGACACGGACCCGGGGACTCTCCTGCGCCGCAGCGCGTAGGCTCCGGTGGCCGCTACCCCGAGGACTGCCAGCCCGCCGGCCGTGACCCCGGGCGTGGCGAGGCCGCCGCCTCCGGTGTGCATGCCGCCGTGCGGCTTGTCGCTCTGGTCGTCACCCCATGAGTCGCCCTTGCCCTGGTTCCCCTTGCCGCCTCCCTGGTCCCCCTTGCCGCTCTGGTCTCCTTTGCCTCCCTGGTTCCCCTGCCCCTCGTCGTCCTGGCCCTTGTAGCTGTCGGGGTCGAACCTGCTGTCGCTGCTGCTGTAGGAAGAGTCGTCACGGCCTCCGTCGTCACTGTTCCCCGTGCCCGACGCCTGGGCGGCGGGAGCGGAGAGGGCGAGGGCGGCGGTGGCGGCCGTCGTCGCGAGGATCATGCGGGCAGAACGCATCTCGATGTCCTTCCGCCGTGGCCGGGCGCCGATGCTCCATCAGCTGTAACGACCCGGCCCCGACATGAACCACCGTCAGTCAGCCCCACGCCCGGCACCATCCAGGCCGCCCATCCGGGGTGACGACACGCCCAACACCCCCCGGGTGGGTCAATCCCGTCCGAGGACGTACCGCCATTCGGGCGCGAGTGGGCCCGGCACCGGCGGGTCGCCGTGTGCCGGGCCCACCGCCGCGTCAGTAGCCGACGTAGAACGTGGCGTCGGCCTGGTCCGTGCTCGTGGAGATGGAGTCGATGCGCAGCACGTAGTCGGAGTGGCGGATGTAGCGCGTGGGGTAGTTGTACGACCGGAACGACGACCACGACGAGTCGGCGAGGCCGGCCGTCCGGTAGAAGGTGGCGTCCTGGGCGAACGCGGTCGTGCTGTCGTTCACGTCGAGCTGCAGCTGGTAGTTGTAGTGGCGCAGATAGCGGGTCGGGTAGTTGACCGACTGGAAGGACACCCCGCTGCTGTCGGCGAGCCCCGGGACCAGCTTCCACAGTCCGTCGGTGTACGGGTCGAAGGCGTACTCGTCGATCCGGCCGATGAAGTTGCTGTGCCGCACGTACCGGGCCGGGTAGTTGTAGGACTTCAGCCGGTTCCAGGTGGGGGTGCCCCATGCGGCGACGAGGTTGTTGTACTCGGTCGAGGTGATCGGCTGGATGCCGCAGTGCTTGGAGTTGAGTGGCTGGGTGTAGGTCTTCTGGTCGAGGGCGGTCCAGGTGCCGGCGGACAGGTCCGAGGTCTGCCAGGCGTAGAAGACGCCGTTGGGGGACCAGGTGTCGCCCCAGAGGTACCAGGTCGAGCTGGACGTGAGGGACTTGACCAGTTCCGGGGCCTCGGTGCCGTTGTGCGAGACGGCCGTGCTGAACTCCGTGAAGCTGCCCGGGTCCAGTGAGGTGGAGCGGGCGCCGACGAGCGTCGAGTTCTTCTTGAAGTACAGGTAGTTGACGCCGTTCACGCCGACCGCCAGGTCGCCGTCGATGACGTCGTAGCCGGGGTCGAAGAAGACCTGGGGGTCGCCGGCGGTGATGAAGTCGCTGGTGTAGTTGATCATGATGACGTTGTGGCCGCTGGAGTTGACGGCGGAGTAGATGACGCCGTACTCGCCGCGGCCCGCGTCCCAGAACGACTCGGGTGCCCAGGCGTGGGTGTCCATGTCGTGCAGCTTCATCCGCCGGTAGCCGGTGAAGGTGCGCAGGTCGGTGGAGTCCCAGACGTGGATGTACTGGCTGACGTACGTCCAGTCGGTGCCGTTCAGGTCGGTGGCGAGCACCACGAAGGTGCCGTCCTGCTTGCGCAGGATGAACGGGTCGCGCAGGCCGAGGGAGCCGGCCGTGGGGGTGGCGACGGGGTTGTTCTGGTTGAGCGGCGTCCACTGGAGGCCGTCGGTGCTGACGGCCAGGTGCAGGCCGTAGTTGGCGGCCAGCATGTCCGGGGACTCGGTGAAGTAGCACATCACGTAGGCCGAGTTGGTGGCGGCCTGTGCGCTGCCGGCGCCGAGGGCGAGGGCGCCGGTGGCGGCGAGGGGGACGGTCGCGGCCATGCCGAGGAAGTGACGGCGCGACAGGGGGGTGCCGTTCATGTGCGCTCCAGACGGGGGGAGCGTCCGATATATCGGACGCGGTTCGGAAAACCGATCAGAAACTAGAGGGACACGTGGGGCGCGTCAATGCTTGCGTAACAAGGGAGTTACTCGGATTTCCCTTTCCTGACCGGGAGCACGAGGGCCGCGGGGCGCAGCCCGGGGGCCGTTGCTGTGAGGGTCATGTGACCTGGCTGTTTGCCGGGACGCAGGATGGCCAGGGCCCGGCCGTGCCAGGTGTGGCGGCGCGGCTGCTGGAAGCTGTCCACGTTGTGCGGGTTGCCGTTGGCGACCCCGGCGAGCCCTCCGGCGCCTGCGACATCGAGTCCGACCTGCAGTGTCGCGTCGGGGACGAGTCGGCCGTGCGCGTCGACGACCTCGACGAGGACATGCGCCAGGTCGTCGCGGCCGGTGGTCAGGGACCGTACGTCGGAGACGAGCCGCAGGGCTGCCGGGGTGCCGGCCGTGCGCAGGGCCGTACGGCCGATCTCCTCGCCGTCGCGGTAGGCCACGGCCGTGAGCTCACCCGGCCGGTAGGGCACGGTGAAGGTGGCTATGGCGCGTTCGGGCGCGGCCGACGCCAACTCCTCTCCGTTGAGGACGAGTCGGGCGCTGTCGCCGGGCGTGTAGACGTGGACGGTCATCGGATGGCCGGGGTCCACGTCCCAGGTCCAGCCGGCGAGTTCGTCGAAGTACCCCCACCAGACGGCGACCTGCTCGGTGCCGGGCAGGGTCGGGCGTTCCACGAGGAGTTCCACGGGGCTGCGCCCGGTCAGCGCGGCCCGCCAGCGGTTCTGCGGCTTGCGCTGTCCGATCAGGTCCAGGTCGCCGCAGTTGCCCTGGAAGTAGGGGTACGGATAGCCGAAGCCGCCCCAGGAGTGGTGCAGGGTGCGGGCGATGGACCAGCCCGGCATGACGCTCTGGTCGCCGATGGACGCGGCCGTCCCTTCGGGGGCCATCGGTGTCTTGCCGATGCCGGACTCGCCGAGGTAGTCCCAGGCGGCCCACACCCAACTGCCGACGGCCCAGGCGTTCTCCGCCACGAACTCGGTGTCCTGGTGGAGGGTGGCGGGGAAGCCCTCGCTCTGGGTCATCGCCCGCTCGGGGTGGGCGGCGTGCATCGGCCCGTACGTCTTGCCGTTGGCGTTGTAGTGGACGTCACCGACGTCGACATAGCTCCAGGACGGGTCGTCGGCGCTGAAGGTGGAGCCGCCGCCGAGGGTGACGGGGCGGGTCCGGTCGAGGGCCCGGAGGGCGGCGGCCAGTTGGGCGCCCCGCTGTCCGCCGGTCTTGTCGGTGATCTCGTTGCCCAGGGACCAGATGACCACACTGGGGTGGTTGCGGTCGCGCAGGACGGTGCCGGTCAGGTCGCGTTCCCACCACTCGGCGAAGTACAGCGAGTAGTCCTGCGGGTTCTTGCCGGTGTCCCAGACGTCGAAGAACTCGTCCATCACCAGCATGCCGAGCCGGTCGCAGGCGTCGAGGAGCGCGGGGGTCGGCGGGTTGTGGGCGGTGCGGACGGCGTTGAAGCCGGCCGCCTTGAGCAGTTCGACCCGGCGCTCCTCGGAACGGTCCAGGGCGACGGCGCCCATCGGTCCGTGGTCGTGGTGGACACAGCCACCGGTGATCTTCACGGTCTCGCCGTTGAGCTGGAAGCCGACCTCGCCGTTCCAGACCAGGGAGCGGATCCCGAAGGCGGTGGTCACGGTGTCGACGACCCGGCCGCGGACCAGCACCTCGGCGCGGGCGGTGTAGAGGCTCGGCGAGTCCGGGGACCACAGGGCGGCGGGGCGGATCGGGAGGTCGAGGGAGGCCACTCCGGTGGCGTCGGTCGCGGCACGCCCCGTCGAGACCGGGTCGCCGTGCGGATCGAGCACGGTGACACGCACGTCCGCAGGGGCCCCTTCGACCGTCACCTCCGCATGGGCCACCGAGCGGTCGGGGCTCACCTCGGGGGTGGTGACATGGACGCCCCAGAGGGGGATGCGGACCGGGCCGGTCACGGTGAGCCAGGTGTGGCGGTAGATACCGGATCCCGAGTACCAGCGGCTGTTCTGGCCGCTGTTGTCGACCCGGACGGCGAGCACGTTCGGTCCCGTGGGATCGAGGTGCGGGGTCAGGTCGTATGCGAACGACGTGTAGCCGTAGGGGTGGAAGCCGAGGTGGACGCCGTTGAGCCAGACGTCGGCGTTCTGGTAGACGCCGTCGAAGCGCACCTCGGCGTGCTCCGCCGCGAGTTCGAAGCGCTTGCGGTACCAGCCGATGCCGCCCACGGTGTAGCCGGTCGAGCCGCCGTTCTCGCTGTGCGCGGTGTCGAACGGGCCGATGACCTGCGGGGCCTGGGACTGGCCCGGGTCCTTGACCACCAGCAGGGACGGATCGCTGGTGGCGGCGCCGTCCGTGGAGGTGGCGTAGGGCAGGTCCTCGATGCCCCAGTCGTGCGGGAGGTCCAGCGCCCGCCAGGCGGTGTCGTCGTACGACGGTCTCTGCGCGCCGTCGGCGTCGCCGCGCAGGAAGAGCCAGCCCTCGTCGAAGGACCGCTCGCGGGGTGTGCGGACATCGGCGGCGGCCGCCCGTGACACGGGCAGGCCGACCTCCAGTGCCGCCGCCGCTGCCGCGGCGAGGCCGAGGGCCTGACGCCGGGTCACTCCACGGGTGTGCTGTTCGCTCATCGTCGGCTCTCCGTCTCCTGAGAGAAATTCAGCGAAGGGCTTGTTCTTGCAAGTAATATGCAACAAGCTGATGCGACCCTTACCGCCGCCTCGCGACGTGGAGTCCCGCCGTGCCCCGACTCATGCCGGACACCGGACCGCAGCGTGTCCTCGCCCTCTCCAACCTCGTCTTCACGGTCGGCAGCGGCCTCTATCTGACGGCGGGGGTCCTGTACTTCACCGAGGCCGTACGGCTGCCCGCCGGACAGGTGGGGCTCGGGCTCGCCGCGGCCGGGCTGTTCTCGCTCGCGGTGGCCGTCGCCGTCGGCCATCTCGCGGACCGGCGCGGAGCGCGCGGTGTGTACGCGGCCACGCTCGTGGTGCAGACGCCGGCGACGGCCGCGTTCCTGTGGGCGGACGGCTTCTGGCCGTTCGTGCTGGTGGTGTCCGTGGCGACCGCCGCGAAGGCGGCCGGAACGGCGGCCCGCGCTCCGCTGATCCGGCACTACGGAGGCGACCGGCCGCAGGAGTTCCGCGCCTATCTGCGGGCCGTGACCAACGTCGGCGTCTCCGTCGGCGCGCTGGGCGCCGGCTGGGCGGTCCAGATCGGCACGGCCACCTCGTACCGGCTCCTGGTCGCCGGGCTCTCGGTGTCCTGCGCCGCCTCCGCGCTGGTCCTTCTCGCCCTGCCGCCGGTCGCACCCGCTCCCGCCGCCGGCGGCGGCCCCCGCCGGGTCGCGCTGCGGGACCGGCCGTATCTGCTGCTGACCGCCCTGGACGGGGTCATGGCGGTGCAGTTCAAGGTGCTGACCGTGGCCGTGCCGCTGTGGCTGGTCGGGGCGACGGCCGCGCCGCGCTGGCTCGTCTCGGGCACGATGCTCACCTGCACGGTGATCGTCGTCGCGTTCCAGGTGCGGGCGAGCAGGGGCGTCGACTCGCCCGCGGCCGGCGGGCGCGCCTATCGTCGCGCCGGGGTGGCGTTCCTCCTCTCCTGCGCGCTGATTCCGCTGGCCGCCGGGGTGCCGGGGTGGGTGGCGGCGGTCGTGCTGCTGGGGGCGGTCGTCGTGCACACGGTCGGTGAGCTGTGGCATGCGGCGGCGGGCTTCGAGGTGTCCTTCGCGCTCGCCCCGGAGCGGGCGACCGGGCAGTACCTGGGGGTGTTCGGGCTGGGCGCCGGGCTGGCCGAGGCCTTCGGGCCGGGGCTGCTGATCTGGCTGTGCATCGACTGGGGCCGGCCCGGCTGGTACATCCTGGGCGCGCTGTTCGCCGTCACCGGCCTGGCGGCGCCGCCCGCGGTGCGGTGGGCGCGGCGCCGTCAGGCTGCCGTGGGACAGGGGCGGGTGCTGGTGGCGGCCGGTTCCTGACGCGTTCACGCCCCGGCCAGGGCGGTGACCTCGGCCGGGGTCAGGGTTCTGCCGTGGACGCGGAAGTCGTCGACCGAGGCCTTGAGGTACGGGTCGGCGTACTGGGAGCGGCCGATGTAGTTGGCGCGGATGTGGTTGCCGAAGTGGCGGGGTTCGACGGTGACCGCCGTGTTGCGGCCCGTCTCCTGGCCGTCGACGTAGAGGACGGCCGTTCCGGCGCCGTAGGTCAGGGCCACGTGCACCCAGCGGTCGGTGGGCAGCGGGTCGGCGTCGATGCGCTGCTCGGCCCCGGCGCCGCCCGCGGTGATGGCGTAGCGGAGGGTGCCGGCGTCGCTGAGCGGGGTGAGGAACATGTTCGCGGTGACTCCGGTGCCGAAGTCGAAGATCCGGCTCCAGCCTGCCGGTTGGCCCAAGAGCTTGACCCAGGTGGTCACCGAGTAGGCGGACGCGCCCGCCAACAGGTCCTCGGCGAGGGCGACATGGCCGTCGGCGCCGTCCAGGGCGACGGCTCCGGCGAGGTGGCCCGCGGTCCAGCCCGCGCCGCCCGCCAGGGTTGCCGACCTGCCGTTGCCGGTGGCGTCGGACGCGACGGTGCCGGAGGTCTCGTCGAAGCGGTGCCAGGCGGCGAACTCCGGTGGCGGGGGCGGGGGTTGGCCGGTGAGCCAGTAGACGGAGTAGTGCTGGTGGTGGACGCGGGCGATCGGCAGCCGGGTGACCGGCTCGCCGTCCGCCAGGGCCGTGAAGGTCAGCGGGGTGGCCGAGGTCTGCCGGACCGAGTCCGTGTCCAGGCGGGGCAGCCAGGGGTTCGCCGTGTCACCGTACGCGCCTGCCAGGACGACCGGGCCGTGCAGGACGGCCTTGACGTCGGGGTCGTCGGGGGTCGCCTCGATGCTCGTGGTCATGGGCAGCGAGACCTCGACCCGGTCACCCGTGCGCCAGGCCCGGTCCAGGGTTAACCAGGTCGCGGAGGCGGGGCGTTGGGCCAGGGTGCGGCCGTTGAGCCTCACGCGGGCACCCGTGGCCCAGCCGGGGATGCGGACCAGGAGTGGGTGGGTGGCGGATCCGGCGGTGACGGTGAGCACGGTGCCGGAGGCGTCGGGCAGGGCGGTCTCCTGGCGCCAGGTGATGCCCTTCTCCGCCCACTTCACCTCGGACGGGATGAACAGGTTGACCAGCAGCCGCTGTTCGTCGTGGGTGTAGATCGTGTCGGCGAACTTGGCCTGCGTCTCCATGCCGGTGCCGTGGTCGCAGGAGAAGTTGTCGTAGTCGGTGGAGTAGGCGTCGGGGTCGGTGCCCATGAACGACGGCTGCTGCTTGAAGGAACCCGGGGCCAGGCCGGTGTAGTAGATGTTGAAGCCGTGCGCGGAGTCCGGGTCCTGTTCGCCGAGCATCTGGTTGAACAGGGTGCGTTCGTAGTAGTCGAGGAGGTCGGTGCGGTCCGGGGTCCGCAGGTGCAGCAGCCGGGTCAGCTTGAGCATGTTGTAGCTGTTGCAGTTCTCGCAGGTGCTGTTGCTCAACTGGCCCGCGACGACGTCCGGTTCGTGGAACGCCTCGCCGTTGCTGTTGCCGCCGATGACGTACGAGTGGTGCTCGGTGACGATCTGCCAGAAGTTCTCGGCGATGGTGCGGTAGCGGTCGGCCAGCCCCTCCTGCCAGAGCCGCATGGCGCCGACCATCTTCGGTATCTGGGTGTTGGCGTGCAGCCCGGCGAGCCGGTCCTCGCCGGCCGCGAGGGGGTCGAAGACCCGGGCGTGCGTGAAGCGCTCGGCGACCTGCAGCCAGCGGGCGTCGCCGGTGAGGGCGTGCAGATCGGCGAGCACGTCGTTCATCCCGCCGAACTCGGTCTCCAGCACCCGCTGCATCTGCTCGTAGCTCAGCTTCGCGGTACGCCGGTCGACCCACTCCCCCAGGCCCAGTACGACGTCCAGGGCCTGCCCGCTGCCGGCCAGCCGATGCTGTTCGACCAGCCCCGCCATGATCTTGTGCAGGGTGTAGTACGGCGCCCAGACCCCCGTTCCGGCCTCCAGCCGGTCGAAGAAGCTCTCCGGGAACGCCGAGAGATACCCCTGGCCGTAACCCGCGGCCGGTGCCGCGGCCTGGCACTCGGCGAGCGCGGCGACCAGCCGGGCGCCCTTGTCGCGCAGGGCGGTGTCGCCGGTGTTGGCGTAGGTGAGGGCGAGCCCGGAGAGCAGGTGGCCGGTGGAGTGGCCGCGCAGTTCGACGGTGGGGCCCTCCCAGCCGCCGCAGGGCTGGGCGGTGCTGGGCAGGCCGGCGTTGAGCCGGAAGGTGTGCAGCAGTCGGTCGATGTCGACGAAGCGCAGATAGGCGGTGTTGCGGCGCTGGTTGTCCTGGAACGGGCCGGGCAGCAGCGAGACGGCGGTGAGCGGGAAGGGCCGTACGCGCTCGTCCGGCACCTGCTCGTCCGGTGCGGCCTGGGCGCGGGCGCCGACCGGCAGTGTCAGGGCAGTGGCGGCCGCGGTGAGGAAGGCCCGTCTGCCGAGGGGGGGGTCACGAGATCCTCCGCATGTCGAGGGCGTGGGGCGAAGGAGTCCCGTTCCTCGCCCCACGGGCTGTCGTTCGAGATATCGAAAACGGTGCGACATGCTGTGCGGAGTTCTACGGTATGGGACGGACCGGTGATGTCAATGACGCCTCCCGAGCCGCGCCGGTCCACGCCCGCACCGGCCTTCCCCGGTCCACTCCCGCATCGGCCCGCTCCGGCCACTCCCGAAACGGCGTCACCTCCCCCGTCCGACGGGTCAGGCCGTCCGGACACATCGCCGCGCCTAGGGCCTGTCGTTTGGATCATGTCGGCGTCGCGGGGTGTGGCACGCACTCCCCCAGAGGGGGTACCCCCAGCGGCGTTGTCGTCACTCGCCGACGTCCCCCAGCCTTCGGCCGGGAGGTGCCCCCACCGCGTCGCCCGCCGCGGCAGCGGCTTATGTCTACGCCTCCTCCGCCCTGCAGCTGCACGCACCACACCCCGCTCGGGTCGGCAGAAATCCGCAGTCTCTCTCAGCCGACCTGATCCATACGACAGGCCCTGGCCTCGATCCGACAGTCCGTCCGAGAAGGGCCCCACATGCCCGGTCGCCTCCCCCGCCGTCTGCTCGCTCTCCTGCTCGCCGCCATGACCGGTGCGTCCGCCGTCGCGGCCCCCGCCCGTGCCGATACGGGCAGTGTGACGGAGTATCCGATCACCACCACTGCCGACAGCCTCCCCGCGGGAATCACCGCCGGGCCGGACGGCGCCCTGTGGTTCGCCCAGTCCGCGGCGGGCCGGATCGGGCGGATCGCGGCGGACGGCACGGTCGCCGACTACCGCACCCCGACCCGGGACAGCGGGCCCTTCGGCATCACCGCGATACCGGACCGCGCCCTCTGGTTCACCGAGCAGTCGGCCGGACGGACCGGGCGCATCACAACCTCCGGCTCCGTCACCGAGTTCACCCTGCCCGAAGGCCGCGAGCGCGCCGGACGGCATCGCACCGGGCCGCGACGGCGCGCTGTGGTTCACCGAGCCGGGCACCGACCGGATCGGCCGGATCACGGCCGAGGGCAGGGTCGCCGAGTATCCGGTGCCCACACCGAACAGCCTCCCGTACGGCATCGCGGCCGGCGCCGACGGAGCGCTCTGGTTCACCGAGCTGGCCGGCGGCAGGATCGGGCGGATCCAACCCGGCGGCCGTGTCACCGAGTTCCCGTTGCCGAGCCGCGCGGACTTTCCCGAGGACATCGTCGCCGGGCCGGGCGGGATGTGGTTCACCGCGTCCGGATCGAACTCCGTCGACCGGATCGACCGCACCGGCCGCGTCACCCGGTTCCGGCTGCCCGGCGCGGACGGCGACCCCGGCGGGATCGCCAACGGGCCGGACGGCGGGGTGTGGTTCACCGACGCGTCCGGCCGGGTCGGCCGGGTGACGGCGGACGGCAGGGTCACCGTCGCGACGGTGCCGTCCGGCCCGCACCGCACGGTGTGGTTCACCGAACTGCTGGGCAACGCGATCGGACGGGTTCGGGCGTCAACTCTGCAGAGGGCCGAGGCCGAGTTCGAACATTTCTCCCGTTGATGCCCGATGCCCCATCCGCCGGAACCCGTAGCGGCATGGGTGGAAGTCCCGTGGAAATTGACATGCTTTCAGACGAGGAATGTGGGATTCTTCGCTACAGTCCGGTGAGTAACACAGGGGGAGGTATCACCGTAGTGATCCGTATGCGCACATCCGTCGGAATCCTGGCCACCGTCGGCGCCGTCACCGCCGCCCAACTCGGCCTCGCCACCGGCGCGTCCGCGCGGGCCGAAGCGCCGCAGAGCGCCGGCTGCCCGATCGACATCGTCTTTCCGAGCCGCTTCTACGTGAACTCCAGCGGCTGGGTGACCGACGGCGGCCTGCACTTCGCGGTCAAGAACAAGAGCGCGAGCCAGAGCTTCAAGAAGGTCACGTTCACCGTGACGGACGTCAAGAACATCCGCTTCGGCAGCGCCACGGCCTCGGGCGGCAAGGTCACCCACAGGACGTCGAAGACGGTGTCGGTGTACACGGCGACCCTGAAGAAGAAGAGCAGCCTCGGCGTGAAGGTGCAGACGCATCTGCTGAACACCAGCACCTACAAGGTGAAGTTCACCCTGCACGGCTCGGGGTGGAACTGCGCCGTCGACCAGGGCACCTGGGGCTCCTGATCGCGGCCGGCCCGTACCCTGGAGGCCGTGGTCGACTACGGCGAAGGGCCGGGCGCGGCGGCAGCCCGGCTCACCGGGCGGCGGGTATCGGGTGAGCGGGCGCGGTCGGGCCGTCTGGCGGAGGTGACGCTCGCGGGCGGTACCGCGGTCATGGTCAAGCGCGGCGACGGCCCCGGCGCGGTACAGGCCGAGGTGGCCGGGCTGTGCTGGCTGGCCGCCGCCGGGGCGGTCGCGGTGCCGGAGGTGCTGGGGCACGACGAGCGGTGGATGGTGACCGAACTGGTCCCCACCGGGCGTCCGGACGCCGGGGCGGCGGCGCGCTTCGGCCGCTCCCTGGCCGCCCTGCACACCGCAGGCGCCCCGGCCTTCGGGGCGGCCCCGCCGAACGGCCCGCGGGACGCCTGGATCGGCCTCGCCCCGATGCGCAACGAGCCGGGCGCCGACTGGCCGCACTGGTACGCCGAGCACCGGGTGCTGCCGTATCTGCGCACGGCGGTCGACCGCGGGACCCTGCGTCCCGGAGAGGCCGCGGTGATCGAGCGGGTCTGCGAGCGGCTGCCGGAGCTCGCCGGGCCGGCCGAGCCGCCCGCCCGGCTGCACGGCGACCTGTGGAACGGCAACGTCCTGTGGGGCGCGGACGGCAGGGTCCGGCTGATCGACCCGGCCGCGCACGGCGGACACCGCGAGACCGACCTCGCGATGCTCCGCCTCTTCGGCTGCCCGCGCCTGGACCGGATCCTGGCGGGCTACCAGGAGGCGACTCCCCTGGCCGACGGCTGGGCGGAGCGCATCGATATGCACCAACTCCATCCCCTACTGGTGCATGCCGCACTCTTCGGGCGTAGCTATGCCGAACAGGCTCTGGCGACATCCCGGATGATCATGGGCATTTGACGCCGTCACATGCCGGACGGGCATGTGAAATCGGCCACGTCCGCGGGCGATTCGGCGCTGCTGCCTTAACAAGCTCTTAATTCGGACTGAGATTACGCAGAGTAAGGAAACCAACCACGCGTTCGAATCGTATAAGTGCATGGAAGAACGAAACAGGGAGAGACCATGCAACCGTTCGCGCTCAACTACGCACGGCCCGCAGTGCAGTTGGACGTATCCACTCCGTACGCGTATGACTCCGGGCTGCAGTTGAACGTTCTCCACGATGGCCGGATCGCGGCCACCGATCACGCAACGCTCAGAGCCCTGGGGACGACGACCTCCACCGCGGGTTCCAAGACGCACTTCGACGACTGAGCGCGGACCCCGACGATGACCGTGCTCATCCTGACCACTGACGAGGACGTGACGGCGGACATGGTGGTCCTCCGGCTCCACGAGGCCTCCGTGCCCGTCGTCCGTCTCGATCCTGCCGATCTGACCAGTGGTGTGGCCCTGTCGGGCGAGTATGTACAGGGCGTCAGCCGCGGACATCTGTCCGTGAACGGGCGCCTGGTGAGCATGAACGGCCTGCGCTCCGTGTGGGTGCGCAGGCCGGGAGTCGCGGCCGCCCGGGCGGCGCAGCCGTCCGCCTGGCTGAGCGAGGAGTCCTCGCAGGCGCTGTACGGCATGCTGCGCGGGACCGACGCGCGCTGGATGAACCATCCGGACGCGGCCCGCCAGGCCCGGCACAAGCCGTGGCAGCTGCGGCTGGCGCAGCGCAGCGGGCTCGCCGTGCCCGCGACGCTGATCACCACGTTCCCGCAGGCGGCCAGGGAGTTCGCGGAGCGGTTCCCGGACCTGGTGGTGAAGCCGGTGTCGGGCGCGCATCCGCAGGAACCGCCGCGGGCGGTGCCGACCAGCCGGGTCGCGCCGGACGCCGACTTCGCGGCGGTGGCGTTCGGCCCGACACTGCTCCAGCGCCGGGTCGCCAAGCGGGCCGACATCCGGCTGACGGTGGTCGGCGAGCGACTGCTGGCCGCCCGCAAGCCGGTGCACCCGGACGCCCATCCCGACGACGTGGACGTCCGGTTCGCCCCGTCCGTCTCTCCCTGGCTCGCGGCGGACGTGCCGCCGCGAGTCGCCGAGGCCGTTCACACGTATATGAAGGACGCCGAGCTGGCCTACGGCGCCTTCGACTTCGCGGAGGACGCCGACGGCATCTGGTGGTTCCTGGAGTGCAACCAGTCGGGCCAGTTCGGGTTCGTCGAGATGGACACCGGTCAGCCCATCGCCGAGTCCATCGCCGAGTGGCTGGCGACCGGCACCGCGCGGTGCCGGTCGTACGTCAACGGCGGGCGGAGCACGACGCCTTGACGGGCGGGGCGACGGTGTGGAACAGAGCACGGAGAAAGGAACGGGAGATGCGCATCGGACTGCTGGGGACCGGTCCCTGGGCGCGGGCGGCTTACGCGCCCGCACTGGCGGGACATGGTTCGCTGGACTTCGCCGGGGTGTGGGGCCGCCGCCCGGAGGCCGCGGCGGACCTGGCGGAGGAGTACGGCGTCCCGTCGTACGACGATGTGGACGCGCTGTTCGCCGATGTCGACGCGGTGGCGGTGGCGCTGCCGCCGTCCGTGCAGGCGGAGCTGGCGGTACGGGCCGCGCAGGCTGGGCGGCATCTGCTCCTTGACAAGCCCCTGGCGATCGGCGTGGCCGAGGGGCGGGCGGTGGTGGAGGCGGCCGAGCGGGCCCGGGTGGCCTCGGTGGTGTTCTTCACCACCCGGTTCCAGACGGAGCCGGAGGCGTGGATCGGCGAACAGGCCGCCACCGCCGGGTGGTTCACGGCGCGGGCGCAGTGGCTGGGCGCGGTGTTCACCGACGAGAGCCCGTTCGCCGCGTCACCGTGGCGGCGGGAGATGGGCGCGCTGTGGGACGTGGGGCCGCACGCCCTGTCCGTGCTGCTGCCGGTGCTGGGCGACGTACGGCGGGTGGCGGCCGCCGTGCACGGCCCGGCGGACACCGTCCATCTCGTCCTCGACCATGCCACCGGAGCGTCGAGCACGGTGACACTGAGCCTCACCGCGCCCCCGGCGGCGGCCGGGGCCGATGTGGAGCTACGGGGCGAGGCCGGGGTGACGCTCCTGCCGAGGAGCGCGGAAGGAGCGGTCCCCGCCCTGACCCGGGCCGCCGACGCCCTCGTCACCGCCGCGCGCACGGGCCGCGCGCACCCCTGCGACGCGGCCTTCGGCCTGCGGGTCACCGAGATCCTCACGGAGGCGGAGACCATGCTCGGCAAGGACGTCGGCTAGGTGCCGGCTACGCGTCGTCGTCGAACGGTTCGTCGCTCCATCTGAACCAGGCCCGGTCCCCCTCGATGTGCAGCAGGAACTCGGGGACCGGGCCGTCCGGCGAGATCAGTGACACCTGGCGGCGGATCTCGCCGTGGACCTCCTCCCAGGCCTCCCAGTCGTCGTCCTCGGCCAGGACCAGCTCCCGGGCGAACAGGTCGCGGACCTCGGCGAAGCCCGGTCCGGCGGTGAAGCCGCCCGACAGCCAGGGGAAGTCGGCCTCGTCGATGACGATCTCACCGACCGGCTCCCGGCCCCCGCGCACCTGCCAGACACCGCCCTCGAAACCCATGCCGACCCCTCCCGTCAGCCGCCGGTCACCACCGCTCTCAGCATGTCACCCGGCACTGACAGCGGACGCAGCCCAGAAGTTCACCCGCTCCCGGACGACGGGGTAGCCCGCTCTGGCGAAGTGCGCGGCCATCGGGAGGTTGCCCTGGTCGGTGGCGGCGGCGATGAACTCGGCGCCCTGTTCGACGAGGAAGTGGGTGCACTCCACGAGCAGGTCGTAGGCGTACCCGTGCCCGCGGTGCTCGGGCAGTACGCCGATGAACCCGACACAGGGCCCGGCCGGGTTGCGCCCGGGGATGTGGATGCCGGCCGGCTCGCCGGCGGGGGTGCGGGCGATCTGCCACCACTCGCGGGGCGAGGGCATCCAGTGGAAGAAGTCCATCTCCTCCTGGGCCGCCTGGTCCAGCCCCCCTTGCCCGATGGCGCGGCGGGCATGGGCATCCAGGGTGGCTGAGTGGATGCGGCGCAGGGCGTCGAAGAACACCCGGTCGTCGGGCTCGGGGGTGAAGACGAGGCGGCCGGGCCGTTCGGGCAGGCCGCACTCGGGGGTCCAGCGGTAGTTGTAGCGCTCCACCAGCAGCTCGAAGCCGGCCTTGCGGGCGGCGGCGAAGCCGGTTTCGGCGGCGGTGCGCAGGCCGGGGTCGTCGTGCCAGCCCGTGGGCAGGTCGAGCTCCAGATCCTCCACCTGCCAGGGCGCGCCGCGCAGCAGCTCGGCGCCGGCTTCCTCCTCGCCCTCGGCCACGTCGAACCAGTTGATCAGGAGCGGCTCGGTGTCCTCGGGCCTGCCCCACCAGGCGGCGCGGGCGACCACCCGTCCGCCGCGCAGGGCGACGCGCTTCCAGTCGGCGCGGAACAGGGTGCGCCGGTGCTTCTCCCGCATGCGCAGCGGGTCGGGCAGGGTGTCGAAGACCTGGGCGGTGCTGTCGTCGAGCGTACGGATGATGACCGGATCGGTCACGGATTCCTCCGGGATGCGTGCTACGGGACGCGCTCCCGGGTCAGCTCTGACCTGTCACGCCCGGACAACGGGGAGGGAGCGCTGGATGGGTGTGGTGAACACGGCACTCGCCTCCTTCCGTCCGGTCTCGGGCGTGGGTTCATACGGTAGGGGCCCGGCCCGGACGCGTCCACGGGTTTTCCCACAGCGGCAATTCAAGATCGGAGCGGGCCCGCCGACCGGGCACGGGCGTAGCTTAGGGATGTGACTTCGGTGCGCGGCTGGTCGTCGCGTGGCTATCGGGACGGTCGTGGCTGGCTGCAGGGTGCGCCGCCGCCACGCTGGGTCCGGGTGCTGCCCGTCGCACTGCTGGCGGTCGTGACCGCGGCGACGCTGCTCAGCCCCAACGGCCACGACTTCGGTTTCCTGCTCGGCGCCATCCCGCCGCTGGCCGTCCTGTCGTACGGCCCGCTGGCGACGGCCGTGCTCAGCAGTCTGGTGGTGCTCCTGCTGAACGTGCCGGCCACGCATCTGAACCATCCCGGTGACACCGACCTGCTCACGGTCACGTTCGTCGCGGTACTGAGCGTGTTCGTGTCCTATGTGCGCAGTCACCGGGACGCCCAGCTGGTCACCGAGCGCGCGGTGGGCGAGGCGGTGCAGCGGGCCGTGCTGCCCCCGCTGCCGGAGCGGGTCGGGGCGGTGGGGTGCACGGGGCTGTACCGGGCCGCGCAGCACGGGACGCTGGTCGGCGGCGACTTCTTCGACGTGCGGGACGGGCCGTACGGGGTGCGGGCGGTGATGGGGGACGTACGGGGGCACGGGCTGGCCGCCGTCTCCACGGTGGTGTCGCTGCTGGGGGCCTTCCGGGAGGCGGTCCTGGACCAGCCGGACCTGGAGTCGGTGGCGGCGCGGATGGACCGCAGGCTGAGGGTGGACTCGGCCGACGTACCGCACGCGGAACTGTTCGCCACGGCCCTGCTGCTGGAGTTCTCCGCCGATCTGCGGTCGGTGCGGATGGTGGCCTGCGGTCATCCGGCGCCCGTGCTGCTGCGGGACGGGCGCGCGCAGGAACTGGCGGTGGCGCCGGGGGCACCGCTGGGGCTCGCGCTGGCGGGTGTGGAGCCGCCGAAGGAGATCACGGTCGAGCTGGGGCAGGGCGACCGGCTGTTCCTCGCCTCGGACGGGGTCTGGGAGGCCCGTGACAGGACAGGGTGCTTCTACCCCCTCCCGGAGCGGCTCGCCGGGCTCGCCGGCAGGCACGCCAAGGACACGGCCCCGCTCACCGAGCAGGTGTGGGCGGACCTGGCCGGGAACTTCGAGGTGCGGGACGACGCCACCATGCTCGTGCTGACGCCCGCCATCGATTGACGTCTCAGCCCACGTCCCACAGGAACCGGTGGGTGTGGATGCCGAAGTACGGGAACGACTGCACCTCGCGTACGCCCTCGATGGGCCGGACCACGTCGTTGACGAAGTCGAGCAGGTCCTTGGCGCCGGGCGTGACCACCTCCGCGAACAGGTCGAAACCACCCGAGGTGAAGACGGAGTAGACCACTTCGGGGTGGCCGGCGAGGGCGTCGGCGACGGCCCGGGGGTCGCCGTCCACGCCGATGCCGAGCAGCGCCATGGCCTGGCCGCCCATGGCCATCGGGTCGGTGACGCCGACGACCTGGACGGCCCGGGAGTCCAGCAGGCGCTGCAGCCGCTGCCGGGCCGCCGAGGCGGAGAGGCCGACCCTGGGGCCGAGGTCGGCGTAGGCGATGCGGCCGTCGGTCTGGAGTTCACGCAGGATGGCCCGGTCGATGTCGTCCATGTGCACGTCGGCTCCCTCTCTCAGCCGGCCAGTTCGAGCAGGGCGGCCCCGAACACCGCGGTGTGGGTGTCGACGTCCTGCTCGGTGGTGTCGGGGCACATCAGGGCCATGTTGTGGAACGGGGTGAGGAGGATGCCCCGGTTGGCGAGGTAGAGGTGCAGGAAGTCCTCCAGCTCGGTGTCGGCGGCGGCCTCGGACTCGGTGCCGGTACGCGGGGCCGGAGAGGCGAAGCGGTACTCGGTGCGGGCGCCCAGCCGGCTCACCGACCAGGGCAGCGCGTGCGCCTCGAAGGCCGCGCGGACGCCGGTCTCGAAGCGTTCGGAGAGCGTGGCCATGCGGGCGAACGCCTCGTCGGTGAGCACGTGCTCCAGCGTGGCCCGGGTCGCGGCGACCGAGAGGGCGTTGCCGGCGAGGGTGCCGCCGACCCCGCCCATGTCCACCAGGTCCAGGTCGTCTCGGGCGAGGAGGCGCTCGGCGAGGTCGGCGGAGAGGCCGTAGGCGCCGGCCGGGATGCCGCCGCCGATGGCCTTGCCGATGGTCAGCAGGTCGGGCTCCAGCTCCCAGGCGGCGGTGCAGCCGCCGGGCCCGGCCGAGAAGGTGTGCGTCTCGTCGTTGATGAGCAGCGTGCCGTACTGCCGGGTCAGGGCGCGGACGCCGGCCAGGTAGCCGGGTTCGGGCAGCACGATGCCGATGTTGGTGAGCGCGGGTTCCATGAGGACGGCGGCGACATCGCCGTGGGCGAGTTCGCGCTCCAGCTGCTCCAGGTCGTTGAACTCGGCGACCCGGCTGGTCAGGGTGACGTCGCAGGGCGCGCCGACGTTCCCGGGGCGGGGCGCGCCCTTGCCGTCGGGGCCGACGACGATGAGGGACTCGTCGACGCTGCCGTGGTAGCTGTAGCTGTTGACCAGGATCTTCGGGCGGCCGGTGACGGCCCGGGCGAGCCGGATGGCCCAGCGGTTGGCGTCGGTCGCGGTGAGCGAGAAGCTCCAGCGGGCGAGGCCGAAGCGGCGGGTCAGCTCCGCGCCGACCCACTCCGCGTCCTCCGTCGGCAGCATCGCGGTGGCCCCGCCCAGCTCGGCGAACCGGAGCTGCACGGCCTCGGTGACGGCGGCCGGCGAGTGACCTGCCATCGCGCCGGTGTCGCCGAGGCAGAAGTCGATGTACGTGTGCCCGTCGACGTCGGTGACCCGGGCGCCGCGCGCGGTCGCCAGGTACCGGGGGAACGCGCCCGCGGTCTTGTTCATCCATGTCATGGGGACCCGGCCGAAGAGATGGTCGGCGCCCGCATATGCGGCTCGGGAGCGGGGATTGCGCCGCTCGGCCTCGGCGCTCTCCCGGGCCAGGAGGGTGTGCAGTCGGGTGCGGTCCATGAAGTACCCCTGATCGGGAGCTGCGGCGGCGGATCGACGGGAGCGTACGACCGATACCGGCCACATATCAAGGTATGACGATCGAATCGATCGTCGGAGCAATGGATTCGAGCGCGATCCCCTGCGAGGAGCGCTGTACCGTGCGACCCGGAAACGGAACTGACGTCCCATGTTCGAACAAACGCCCTGAAACGCCAGGGTTCGCCACCCCTTCCGCCAGTTAGAAATATCTACCAGCATGCATATGCCGGGTTGGCGTGCGGACGCACGCGGTGCCCGGTGTCGGTCGTTCTCCGCACTCGAGACAGGTGAGCGAAGATTTCCCGGAGCAGTGCATGACGAACACGATGTGGATGCAGGGCGTGGAGTGGCTCGCGGCGGCCTCGTCGGACCCCCGGGCGTGCAAGTGGGAATGGGACCACGGCGAGGGGGTCTCGCTGCTGGAGGCGGGCCGCTTCTGGGATGTGCTGAGCGTGCCGGACCGGCTCGGTCTGCTCACGCTGGACCTGCTGTGGAGACCCTCGCTGCCGGTCCCCGGGCCGACCCTGGTGGACACCGCGGCGCGCCGGGTCGGTTTCTTCCTGCCGCCCGACCCGTCCGGCGGCTGGATCGGCTCGGGGCTGCGCTACGCGACCAAGGGGACATGGGTCGCCGTACCGCCGCCGTACCGGCCCGCGCGCTCCCTCGAATGGCTGGTGCCGCCCGACGGCAGCGGCTCGCTGCACGCCCCGGGCACGCTGGAACTGGCGCTGCGGGAGGCCAACGGCACGCTGGCGGTGCTGCGGCCGATCTGCGAGGAATAGCCCCGGGTCAGCGGCGGGACGGGAGCACCAGGACCATGGCCAGCCGGCTCTCGGCCTCGGCCGGCACGGTACGGCCCTCGGCCCGCCACTCCCGGACGAGCTGGGCGTAGATCGGCTCGCGGGAGTACAGGGCCCGGGGTTGCTGGGCCGGGAGCCAGGGCGTCGGGAAGGTTCCGTCCATGCCGGTGCAACGCCCGGAACACGCTGGTGACACGCGCCGCCCGGCCCGCTCACCGGGTCGGGTGAGCGGGTCGCCCGAACGGGCCCGCCCCCGTCCTACAAACACCCTGGCGGCCCGTCGGCCGAACACTCCGGCGGCCCCTCGGCCCTCCGGCGCCCCACCGGTCGACGGGCATCCCGGAGCAGCCGCTCGTATCCTCTGAAGTCAGGGTTCCGACTGGAAGTCAGGGTTCGCCGTCCGGCACCACCGCACGTTCCTTCTCACGTGCTCGGAGTCAGCCCATGTCGCACACGTCCGCCAGGCCGCGCAGAGGGGCCGCGATCGCCGTCGTCCTGGGGACACTGACGCTGCCGCTCGCCGGCGGGACGGCACACGCCTCGCCCGCCTCCGTGCCGGCCGCCTTCACCGCATCCTCGCCGGCCCCGTCGCCGTCCCGCACCCCGGACGTCCGGGCGATGACCCCGGCCGTGGCCCGCCGGCTCGACGCGGCCGTCCAGCAGGTCATGCGCGAGGCGAACGTGCCCGGCGTGACCGTCGGCATCTGGACGCCCGGTCAGGCCGACTACGTTCGCTCGTTCGGGGTCGCGAACAAGGAGACCGGGCAGCCGATGTCGTCCGACATGTATATGCGGATCGGCAGCGAGACCAAGATGTTCACCGTGACGGCGCTGCTGCAGCTGGTCGACGAGGGCAGGCTGAGCCTGGACGATCCGATCGGCAAGTACATCGCGGGCGTACCCGACGGTGATCGGATCACCCTGCGTCAACTGGCCGGGATGCGCAGCGGGTTGTTCAACTACTCGGAGGACGAGGGCTTCTACAGGGCCCTGACCTCGGATCCGCAACGCACCATGACCCCCCGGCAGTTGCTCGACTACGCCTTCAGGCATCCGGCGCTGTTCCGGCCCGGCGAGAAGTTCTCCTACTCCAACACCAACCTGATCCTGCTCGGCCTGCTCGTCGAGAAGAGGAGCGGGCAGCCGCTCGGGCGGTACATCGCGCAGCACATCCTCGGCCCGGCGGGTATGCACCACACCCTGTTCCCGGTCGGGAACGAGTTCCCCGCCCCGCACGCGCAGGGCTACACGGACCAGACGGCGAGCGGCAAGGTCGAGGACTCGGCCGACTGGAACCCCTCCTGGGCCTGGGCGGCCGGCGCGATGATCTCCGATCTGGACGACCTGCACACCTGGGCTCGCACGGCGGCCACGGGGATCTTCCCCGACGGCTCGGTCATGGTCGGTCCCGCCGTCCAGAGACAGCGGCTGACGACACCCCCGACCGGGATCCCCGGCACCGGGTACGGCCTCGGCATCTTCGACGTCCAGGGCTGGATCGGGCACAACGGCTCGCTGCCGGGCTACGAGGCGCTCACCGTCTACCTGCCGTCGACACGGACGACCGTGGTCGTGCTGCTGAACACCGATGTCGACTACAGGGGGACCATCGAGCCCAGCACGGTCTTCGGCAAGGCGGTCACCCGGATCATCTCCCCGGACCACGTGTTCGACCTGCCCGCGGAGCCCGCCGCCCACTGACGGCGACGACACGCCGGAATGCAACTCGCCCTGTGTGCACGGCATTTCCGACACTTGACACAGAAGCGAACAGTCACCGAGCGGATTCGAAGCGATGTAACGATTCACCGTGCGGGGCCGGTCAATGACGGTGTGTACTGTGCTGCGAGCGCCACACGGGAGGGCCCCGGGCTCCCCCTGCCCTCCGCTGCCCTACTCCCCCTGGAAACCGATTCCATGATCGAATTGCCGGAACTGGTGGCCGGTGGTCTCGCCGCCGGAACGCTCTCCGCTCTCGCCCTCGGCGGCAGCCTGCTGCGGTCCCGGCGCCAGAAGGCGGCACTGCAGACCGAGGTGACGGAGCTGCGCGCCCAACTGGAGGGCGCCGAAGGCGCGTTCGTCTCCGAGATCGAGCATCTCGCCGCCCGCCGGATGCCCGCCGCCGCGGCACAGCTCACGCATCCGCACCTCAAGGTGCCGGGCCCGGTACGGCAGAACACGCCCGGGACCCCCACCGGGATCGCGCTGGAGTACGTGCTGACCGCGCTGCGCGAGGAGCTGGCGGCACAGCGCGTGCGGATCGACGCGGCCGCGCAGGCCGGGCTCCGGGGTGCCACCCGGGAGATCCAGGCCGCCCTCTACCGGCTGCAGGACGCCTTGCGGGGACTCGAACAGCGCTACGACGACCCCGAGTTGGCGCAGACCCTGTTCGCCCTGGACCACGAGAACGAGCAGTCGCTGCGGCGGGCGCAGGTCGCCGCGGTCGTGTGCGGGGCCTGGGTGGGGCTGGCCCGCGAGGAGTCCCACGTGGTGGACGCGGTGACCGGGGGCCAGGCCCGGCTCGCGGGCTACCACCGGGTCCGGGTCCACAACCATCTGGAGCCGGGCACCGCGCTGGTGTCCCACGCGGTCGAACCGGTCGCCATCATCGTCGCCGAACTCCTCGACAACGCGCTGCGCCACTCGGCGCCGGACACCGACGTCATCGTCAACCTGGAGCACGTCCACCACGGGGTGTGCGTCACCGTCGACGACGCGGGCCTCGGCATGACGCAGGACGAACGGGCCCGCGCCCAGCGGCTGGTGGCGGGCAGCGACCCGATCCTGCTCACCGACCTCGGCGACCCGCCGCGCATGGGCCTGGCCGCGATCGGCCAGCTCACCCGGCAGTTCGACCTGAGCGTCGACGTCTCCTCGCCCTCGCCGTACGGCGGGGTGCGCGCGGTGCTGCGGGTGGACAGCCATCTGCTCGGCCGGATCGACCCGGAGGAACGGCCGCCCTCGGCCAGCGCACCGCGCTCGACCAGGGAGCGCGCGGCGCGCAAGGCACCGCCCCGCGAGCCGGCCCTGCCCCAGCCGCCGACGGCGACGGCGACCGAGCCTTCGGCACCGGTGCCCGCCCCGTCCGGCCCGGGGTCCGAGCACGAGCGCGCCGCCGCCCCCGGACACCCCGAGCAGGGTGACCTGGCCGCTCTGCCGCAGCGGCGCCGCCGTACCCGTACCGACGCCTCCGCCGCGCCGCAGCCGCACACGGCCGCGCGCCGTCCCGAGGAGGCGGCCGCCGCGCTGGCGGCCCTGCAGTACGGGACCGCGGCGGCGCGGACCCCCAAGCGGGCGAGCACGCCCGATTCCCACCTGACCGACGACGAAGGAGGAGCGGCCAGATGACCAGCCGCGATGCGGGCGAGACGGCATGGGTGCTGGATCCGATCCTGCAGGTACCGCATGTACTGGCCGCCGTCCTGCTCACCCGGGACGGCCTCGCGACCGGCTACACGGACGCCCTGTCCCAGGCGTCCGCCGAGCGGGTGGCCGCGATCACCAGTACCGTGCAGGGCGCCTGCCGGGCCGCGGCCGCCGCGTTCGCGGACCGGGACCGGGCCGAGGTACGGCAGGTGGTCATCGAGTCGGACCTCGGGTACGTGCTGATCGTGCCGACCGACCACGGCACCTGTGTGGCGGCCTACGGCGACCCGGAGGTGCGGCTCGACCTGCTGGCGCACCGGGTGCACTCGCAGGTGGCCCGGCTGGGTGAGAAGGCGATGGCGGCCGCGCCCAGAGGCTCCGACGGCGGCGCGCCGGCATGACCGGCCGCCGTGGCGGCCGTCCCCTGGTCCCCGCGTATCTGTCGACCGGCGGGGTGGCCCGGCCCAGCCGTCCGCATCTGGAACGGCTGACGGTGCTCACCCGCGACGGGACTCCGCTGCCCGCCGGTCTGCCCGCCGCCGAACTGGCCCTGCTGGAGCTGCTGTCCGGCGGTGCGCTCACGGTGGTGGAGGCGGCGGCGCTGCTGCGGCTGCCGGTCTCCGCCGTCCGGGTACTGGCCGCCGACCTCGTCGACCGGGGCCTGATCCAGGCCCGCGCGCCGATCCCGCCCGCCGAACGGTTCGACCCCGACCTGCTGAAGAGAGTGGCCGATGGCCTCCGCGCCCTCAAGCACCAGTGAGCTGCCCCGCGCGGGTGGCCCCCATCTCCCCGAATCCGCCCGCGACCTGGTGAAGATCCTGGTCACGGGACCGTTCGGGGTGGGCAAGACGACCCTGATCGACTCGGTGTCGGAGATCCGCCCGCTGCACACCGAGGAGCACCTCACCGAGGCCTCGGTCCATGTCGACGACCTCGACGGGGTGCGGGAGAAGGAGACGACGACCGTCGCGATCGACTTCGGGCGGATCAGCCTGTCCGGCGGGATCGTGCTGTACATGTTCGGCACTCCGGGACAGCAGCGGTTCCGGACCCTGTGGGACGACATCTCCTACGGGGCGCTCGGCGCCCTGGTCCTGGTCGACAGCCGGCGGATCGACGCCTCGTTCGACGTGCTCGGACTGGTGGAGGAGGCGGGACTGCCGTACGCCGTCGCCTTCAACGCGTTCCCCGACGCGCCGGCCCACTACACGGGCGAACAGCTGCGTGCCGCCCTGGACCTGGAGCCGGGCACCCCGATGGTGACCTGTGACGCGCGTGACCCGCACTCCTCGGTCGACGCGCTGCTCGCCCTCGTACAGCATCTGATCGACGACCGGCCGGCGGAGGCCCGATGACCGCGCAGCAGTCCTTCACCGTCTCCGGTCCGGTGCGCCTGTGGGAGGACGGCTTCGCCCGCAACCCGCACGGCTACTACGCGGCCCTGCGCGCCCAGGGCCCGGTCGGCTGGGCCGAGCTCGCACCGGGCACGCCCGCGTACGTCGTCACCGAACGGCGCGCCGCCCTGGACGTGCTGCGGGACGTCGAGACCTTCTCGCACGACCCACGGGAGTGGGAGGCCACGGTCCCCGAGGACTCCCCGCTGCTCGGCATGATGCGCTGGCGGCCCAACGCCCTGTTCTCCGACGCCGGCGCCCACCTGCGCTACCGCACCACCCTCATCGACGTGTTCGACCTGATCGAACCGCACGACCTGCGCTCGCTGGTGCACCGGGCCGTACGGCTGCTCGTGGACCGGTTCGCACCCCGGGGCGAGGCGGATCTCGTCACCGACTTCACCCGCCCGCTGATGGCGCTGGTGTTCAACAACCTGTTCGGGCTGCCGGACAGTCAGGGCGACCGGCTCAACGAGGGCCTGTTCAAGATGATGGAGGGCGGCGCGCAGGCCGCCGAGGGCGAGGCGGAATTCGCCGACTACGTGCTGCGGCTGATCGCCGCCAAGGTCGAGGAGCGCGGCGAGGACCTGCCGAGCATGCTCCTGGACCATCCCGCCCAGCTGACCCCGGAGGAGGTCACCTGGCAGGTCTTCCTCACCCTCGGCGCGGGCTACGAGCCGACCACCAACCTGCTGTCCAACGCGCTCTCCCGGATCCTCGGCAACCCGCTCTACTACTCCACGCTGACCAGCGGCGCCCGGCCGGTCATGGACGCGGTGGTCGAGGTGCTGCACCACGAGACCCCGCTGTCCAACTACGGCATCTACTACGCCCGCCGGCCCGTCTCCTTCCACGGGGCCTGGGTCCGGCCGGCGATCCCGGTGGTCGTCTCCTTCGGTGCCGTGGGGCTGTTCGCCGAACGGGAGGTCACCAGCGGCCGGCGGGCCGGGGACGCCTCGCACCTGTCGTGGGGGGCGGGCCCGCACGCCTGTCCGGTCCGGCACCACGCGCTGCTCATCGCCACCGAGGCGATCGAACGGCTCACCCTGTGGCTGCCCGACCTCGACCCCGTCCTGCCCCGTGAACGGCTCAGCTGGCGGCCCGGCCCGTTCCACCGCTCGCTGACGTCCCTGCCCGTCCGGTTCAGCCCCCGCTCCCCCGACCAGCCTGGAGAGTCGCCGTGACCGTCACCGACCGCATCGCTCTCGACCCGTTCGGCTCCGACATCCCGGCGGAGAGCGCACGGTTACGCGCCCTCGGCCCCGTCGTGCCCGTCGAACTGCCCGGCGGCATACCCGCCTGGGCGCCGACCGGCTACGACGTCCTCAAGGAGCTCATCCTCGATCCTCAAGTGAGCAAGGACCCGCGCAAACACTGGCGGTTGTGGCCGGAGATCGGCGAACACCCCTCCTGGGGCTGGGTGCTGGGCTGGATCGGCGTGGTGAACATGCTCTCCGCCTACGGCCCCGACCACACCCGGCTGCGCAAGCTGGTGGCGCCGAGCTTCACCCACCGCCGTACCGAGGCGATGCTGCCGCGGGTCACGGCGATCGCCGGGGAACTGCTCGACGCCATGGCGGCCGCGGGTGCCGACGGCTCGGCGGTGGATCTGCGGGCCGGGCTGGCCCAGCCGCTGCCCATGCGGATGATCTGCGAACTGTTCGGTGTGCCCGACGAGATGCGGGCGGACACCGGTGAGCTGATCGCGGCCATCATGGACACCTCCGACCTGACCCCGGAGCACGCCGCGTTCGTGCAGGAGCGGATCGGCACGGTCCTCGGCGGGCTCATCGCCCACAAGGTGGAGCACCCCGGGGACGACATGACCACGGAGCTGATCCGGGTCCGCGACGAGGACGGCGACCGGCTCAGCGACGAAGAGCTGCTCTACACGCTGCTGTTGGTGATCGGCGCCGGTTTCGAGACCACCGTCAACCTGATCGGCAACGCGGCGGTGGCCCTGCTGACGCATCCGGTGCAGCTGGCGGCGGTGCGCTCCGGGACGATCGGCTGGGACGCGGTGATCGACGAGACGCTGCGGGTGCATCCGTCGATCGCCTCGCTGCCGCTGCGGTTCGCGGTGAGCGACCTGAAGGTCGGGGACGTCACCGTTCCGGCCGGGGACGCGATCATCACCACGTTCGCGGCGGCCGGCGTGGATCCGGAGCGCTACGGGCCGGACGCGGGCGTGTTCGACGCGGCGCGCGGGGCCGACGACCATCTCGCGTTCGGGATCGGGGTGCACCGCTGCATCGGCGCGCCGCTGGCCCGGGCGGAGGCACTGGCCGCGCTGCCCGCGCTGTTCGAACGCTTCCCGGGGCTGCGGCTCGCGGTCGGCGAGGACGAACTGCGGCAGGTGCCGTCGTTCATCGCCTTCGGCTGGCAGGAGATCCCGGTCCTGCTGGGGACCTGAGCCGGACGGGGACCCGAGACGGGTGCGGGCCTGAGACGGCTCGGGTGCGGGGGCTGCGACCGGTCCCCCGTTCCGGTCGTGCCCCCGCGAAACGCGAACTTACGTCCGGATCCCGCCGTTGGGTATCGCGCCGATGCCCGTTCGGACGTGCGGAGGACTCACCCGTGCACAGGTGAGTCCGGTTGGCCCGGATTCGCCTGCCGGAGGGCGGGCGCGGCGAGCTCCCCGAGCACGAGGTGGGCCAGCACGACCTCGTACAGGTCGGTGCCGGCGGCCAGCAGCTGACGCTCCAGGACCGGCTCGGCGCCCCGGACGTGTTCACGGACGGTCTGGGCGTGCACCCCCAGGTCCTGGGCCGCGCGTTCGGCGTTGCCGCCGGCGGCGATCCAGGCGCGCAGGGTACCGCGCAGGTCCCGGCCGTCACGGGTCAGGCGCTCCAGGAGGTCGTGCGCCCAGGCCCGCAGCCCGGGCCCGGCCAGCAGCTCGCCCAGGGGGACGGCGCAGGGCTGCGGTGCCGTGGCGGCGAGGTCCTCCGTCTGCGCCGCCTGGGTGTTGAGGGCCAGATGGGCGGTGGCGCGCACGGTGAGGTCGGAGAAGTCGGCGCCCAGCAGCGCCTCGACGCGGTCCATGCGGGCGCGGACGGTGTTGCGGCTGACGCCGAGGACCTTGGCCGCGCTGACGGCGGTGAACTCCAGGCCGAGCCGGGTGGTGGCCAGGAGTTCCGCGCGGGTGTGGTGGGGCAGGGTGTCGAGCGGCCGCAGCACGGCGGCGGACCAGGCGTGCAGCGCGAGGGGGTCCATCAGCCGTTCCGGATGGGTGCGTTCGGCGTACACGGCGGCCTGGTCGGGGCGGAAGCGGGCGACGGCGAGGGCGCTGACCGCCTGGCCGTAGGCGGTGGCGGTACGGGCGAGGCTCTGCCGGACGCTGCCGCCGAGGAAGGTGCCGGGGCGGCCGTCGACGAGCGAGCGCAGCCACTGGCCCGCCTTGGGCGCGGGGCTGAGGACGATGACATGGCCGTCCATCGCGGGGCAGCGCACGACCAGGGCCTGACCGCGGGTGATGTCGAGGCAGTCCTCGGCGAGGCCGTCGCGTTCCGCCGGGTGCCCCTCGACGATGTACACACTGGCGCTGTCGGTGTCGAGGAGGCCGGGCCACAGACCGGCGGCGACCCGGCGGGCGGAGACGGTGTCCTCCACCATCAGCAGTTGCAGAATGGCGAGGCGGAGATCGGCGGCGGCGCGCCGGAGCCGGCGCCCGGCGGCCGTCAACTCACGTTCACGCAGGAGGAGTTCGACGACCCCGGCGGTGTGGGTGACGATGTCGGCGGCGCGCCGGTCGAAGGGGGTCGCACGGGACACGGCGAGCAGTCCGGCGGCCGCCGGGCGCGGGTCGGAGGCGCGGACGGCGACGAGGCGGAGGTGACGGTCGCCGTCCTGGACGGCCGCGGCGGAGATCCGCCCGGCGACCACCCCGGCCACGAGGCCGTCGTCGAGGGGAAGCCGGTCCCCGGCGAGCAGGGCGCCGTCGGCGTCCTGGAGGCAGACGGCCGCCTGCACCGCATGGGCGAGCCAGGCGACGACCCGGCGCGGATCGCGGGCACCGGGGCGCAGATGGTCCAGCAGCTCCGCGGCCCAGGTGTCCTCGTCGGCTGTCGGGTGCCGCGGGCCCTGCCCTGCTCGGCCTGCCATCTCGCCCTGCTCCTCGTCCATCGCGTTGACCTCGGCATACGGACGTTACCCGATGAACCCGGCCCGGTCCCGACCGCCGGGTACGACTCCGTCGGCGGCCCTCGGGGGAGTACGAGGCCCTCCGCGGCGAGGGCCTGTCGAACGCCGAAATCGCCACTGAGCTGGTCATCAGCCACGAGAGCGGGGCTGGCCGGGGGGGCGGAGACCGGGCCTGACGGCCCTGGTTGTCCCCCGAGCGAGCTACCTGATGTGTCCACCGTGCGGTGATGTGCCGCACCGGCGGTCTCGCGTTGACTCGGTAACCGTCAACACAGCGTTCGGACCGAGCGGTCCGGGCCACGGCGAGCAGCGGAGGGCAACGCCATGAAAACGACGCGCAGTTCCGAACGGTCCGGTTTCCCCGGAGGCCGCCGGTTCGCCGCGGCCCTGGTCGTCTCGACGCTGGCCGGAGCCGGACCGACCGCATGTACCGCCGATGTCCAGGACGCAGCGCAGACGGCGGCGGAGACCACGGTGGCCGGGAAGGCCGTGGATCAGGCCGCGATCACCTGGGGCAAGTGCCCCCAGCCGTCCGAGGGAACGAGCCGGAATCCCCGGCTGACCTGCGGGACGTTGAAGGTCCCGCTGAACTACCGGAAGCCGGGCGGCGCGAAGATCGAGGTGGCGGTTTCCCGGCTGTCCACCGCCGAACCCGGCAAGCGGCACGGCGTCCTGCTGCTGAACCCGGGCGGACCGGCCCTGGGCGGCCTCGACATGCCCGCGACCATGGCGCCGACACTGCCGAAATCCGTGCTGGACCGCTACGACCTGATCGGCTTCGACCCGCGTGGCGTCGAGCACAGCACCCCGCAGAGCTGCCGTCTCAAGGACCCCACCGTGACCGGGCTGTTCCCCTATCCGGCGGCGGACGGATCGATCACCAAGAACGTGGCCCGCGCCAAGGCCGACGCCGAGCAGTGCGCCCGCGCGGCGGGCGAGAACCTGCAGTACTACACGACCGCCGACACCGCCCGGGACATGGACCGCATCCGCCGGGCACTCGGCGAGAAGAAGATCTCCTACTGGGGTCAGTCGTACGGCACCTACCTCGGCGCCGTCTACAGGTCCCTGTTCCCGGACCGGACCGATCGGATGATCCTGGAAGGCAACGTGAACCCCACCAAGGTCTGGGCCGACGAGGTGGCGGACACCTGGGGCAAGGGCATGGCCGACCGGTTTCCCGACGCGGCCCGCGTCGCCGCGGCGCAGCACGCCGCCCTCGGTCTGGGCCACACCGTCGAGCAGGTGACCCGGACCTACCTGGCCCTCGCCGACCGGCTCGACCGCAAGCCCGCCCCGGTTCCCGGCACGTCGACGGCGTTGGACGGGCCGACGCTGCGGAACGTCACCTACGCCCTGCTTCTGCACAACGAGACCCTTCCGGTGCTCACCCAGTTCTGGAAAGCCGCTGCCGACCTGGCCGACAGCCGCACCACGGACGCCGACAACACGGTCCTCAAGCAGGTGTTCGCCGACACCCCGTCGTCCCCTGGCGTCCCCACGGACAACCAGGCCACCATGTTCCTGGCTCTCGTCTGCGGCGACGCCCCATGGCCCCACAACGTCGACGGCTACGCCGCCCGCACCGCCGCCGACCGGAAGGCATGGCCGCTCACCGCGGGAATGCCGGCCGACATCTGGGCGTGCGCCTTCTGGAAGAAGCCGGTGGAGGCGCCCGTCGCCGTGACCGGCACGGGTCCGCGCAACACCCTGATCCTGCAGAACCGCCGGGACAACGCCACACCGTGGGAAGGTGCCGTCGGACTCCACCGGGCCCTCGGCGACAGGTCCGTCCTGGTCGGCGTCGACAACGGCGGGCACTACGCCTACGACGAGGGTTCCGCCTGCGCCGACAAGGCCACCGTCGGCTTCCTGACCACCGGTCACCTGCCGCCCAAGGACGTCTACTGCACCGACGTCAAGCAGAAGCAGTCCCGCGCCCGGTGACTCGTCGCACGCATCGCGATGCGTCGACGGGTGACAGCGGAACCGAGAACCCGCAGGGCGTGCGTGGCGCTCACGTGGGTACGGCATAAGCTCGGCGGATGGCGAAGTACTTCGACGTGCACCCGGACAACCCGCAGCCGCGCAGCATCTCCCAGATCGCCGACTCGGTGCGGTCGGGGTCGCTCATCGCATACCCGACCGACTCCTGCTACGCGCTGGGCTGCCAGCTCGGCAGCCGGGACGGCATCGACCGGATCCGCAGCATCCGGCACCTGGACGACCGGCACCACTTCACGCTGATGTGCCGCGACTTCGCCCAGCTCGGCCAGTTCGTGCGGGTCGACAACGACGTGTTCCGGGCCGTGAAGGCGTCCACCCCCGGCAGCTACACCTTCATCCTCCCGGCGACCCGCGAGGTGCCGCGCAAGCTGCTGCACCCGAAGAAGAAGACCGTCGGCGTCCGCATCCCCGACCATGTGGTCACCCAGGCACTGCTCGCGGAGCTGGGCGAGCCGCTGCTGTCCAGCACCCTGCTGCTGCCGGACGAGGAGGAGCCGCTGACCCAGGGCTGGGAGATCAAGGACCGCCTCGACCACCAGGTGGACGCCGTGGTCGACTCCGGGGAGTGCGGCACCGAGCCGACGACGGTCATCGACTTCTCCGGCGGGGAGGCGGAGATCGTCCGCCGGGGAGCCGGAGACACCACACGCTTCGAGTGACCACTTCCGGCTCCCCTGACCACGGCTCACCCGCCTTCGCGTGCCAGGATGATCGGGACATGCCGCGCCGGGTGTCCCGCACCCCGACGCCGACTCCACAGAGAGGCACTTGCGCCATGACCGCCGTACAGGGAACCGACGTGGACATCACCACCGAGGACGGCGTCGCCGACGCCTACCTGGCCCACCCCGCCGACGGGCTCCCCCACCCCGGGGTGCTCTTCTACCAGGACGCGTACGGAATCCGCCCGCACCTGAAGTCGATGGCGGACCGGCTCGCCGGTGCGGGCTACACGGTCCTGATCCCCAACGTCTTCTACCGCAGCGGCCGTACGCCGGTCGTGGAGCTGCCGGAGTTCATCGACCCGGCCGCGGACCCGACCATCTGGCAGCGGATCATGCCGGTCATGCAGTCGCTGACGCCCGAGCGCGTCGAGCGGGACGCCCGCGCCTACCTGGACTGGCTGGCCGACAGCCCGCTGGTGGCCGACGGACCGGTCGGCATCACCGGTTACTGCATGGGCGCCCGGCTGGCCGTGGGCACCGCCGCCGTCTTCCCGGAGCGGGTCGCCGCGGCAGCCGGCTTCCACGGCGGCAGGCTGGTCACCGACACCCCGGACAGCCCGCACCTGACGGTCGGGCCGATCACCGCGGAGCTGTACTTCGGCTTCGCCGACCAGGACCAGTCGATGACCGCGGAGCAGATCCGCACCTTCGAGGAGGCGCTCGACGCCGCCGGGATCCGCAACACCTGCGAGATCTACCCGGGCGCCGCGCACGGCTACACGCAGGCCGACACCCCGGCGTACTCCGCCGAGGCCGCCGAGCGCCACTGGGCGGCACTGCTCGACCTGCTGAAGCGCGCCTTCTGATCCGCCCGCGTCACTGATTCCCCCAGGGGCCCGTCGACCGACGGGCCCCTATTTCCTTCCGCTTCGTTCCAGCCATTGACATGCACTCGCCCCAACGCCACGCTGAGAGCGCTCTCAGACTGGTCCGGACCAATGTCCGTACCTACCCCGACCCCACACGGAGGTGGAGAGTGCGCACAGGACTCGCACGCCGGACGCTGCCCCTGGCGGCCGCGGCGGTGCTGATCGGCGGGGCGTTCACACTGGGCGCCCCGGCACCGGCCGGCGCGGCCGTACCGGACACGATCCCGTTGACGATCACCAACAACTCCGGCCGCGGCGACCAGGTCTACGTCTACGACCTCGGCACCCAGCTCTCCACGGGACAGCAGGGCTACGCCGACGCGAACGGCACCTTCCACGCCTGGCCGGCCGGTGGCACCCCGCCGACCCCGGCGCCGGACGCCTCGATCGCGGGCCCGGCGGCGGGCCGGTCGGTGACGATCCGGATCCCGAAGTTCTCCGGCCGGATCTACTTCTCCTACGGCCGGAAGCTCGACTTCAGGCTGACCACCGGCGGTCTGGTGCAGCCCGCCGTGCAGAACCCGAGCGACCCCAACCGCGACATCCTCTTCAACTGGTCCGAGTACACGATGAACGACTCGGGCCTGTGGATCAACAGCACCCAGGTGGACATGTTCTCGGCGCCGTACGCGGTCGGGGTGCAGCGCTCCGACGGCAGCACGGCGAGCACCGGGCATCTCAAGTCCGGTGGCTACAACGGCTTCTTCACCGCCCTGCGCGGTCAGTCCGGCGGCTGGGCGAACCTCGTCCAGACCCGGTCCGACGGCACCGTGCTGCGCGCGCTGTCCCCGCTGTACGGCGTGGAGACCGGGGCGCTCCCGTCGACCGTGATGGACGACTACGTCAACCGGGTCTGGTCGAAGTACTCGACGTCGACCCTGACCGTCACCCCGTTCGCCGACCAGCCGGGCACCAAGTACTACGGCCGGGTCTCCGGCAACGTCATGAACTTCACCAACGCGTCCGGGGCGGTGGTGACGAGCTTCCAGAAGCCGGACGCGAACAGCGTCTTCGGCTGCCACAACCTGCTCGACGCGCCCAACGACCAGGTACGCGGCCCGATCTCCCGCACACTCTGCGCGGGCTTCAACCGGTCCACTCTGTTGACCGGTTCGGCCCAGCCGGACACCGACCCGGCCGACTTCTACCAGGACGCGGTCACCAACCAGTACGCGCGCACCATCCACGCGCAGATGGCCGACGGCAAGGCGTACGCCTTCGCCTTCGACGACGTCGGCAACCAGGAGTCGCTGGTCAACGACGGCAATCCGCAGCAGGCGTACCTCACGCTGGACCCGCTGAGCTGACGCGGCCGAGCGGCCCGCGACCGGATTCCGGTCGCGGGCCGCTCAACTGCCGTATGTCAGCCGGTCGTCACGGCGGTGTCGTCGACGACGAAGCTGGTCTGGAGCGAGGAGTCCTCGACACCGCTGAACTTCAGGGTGACGGTCGAGCCCGCGTACGACCCGAGGCTGAAGGACTTCTGGACGTACCCGGAGGCCGCGTTGAGGTTCGAGTACGTGGCCAGGGTGGTCGAACCGGCGGTCACCGTCAGCTTGTCGTACTGGGTGCTGGTGGTGGTCTCGGCGGTGTCGATGTGCAGGTAGAACGTGAACGTGGTGTTGGTGCAGCCGCTCGGGATCGTCACCGACTGGGACAGCGTGTCGGTGTGGGACGACCCGTAGCCGTCGAGCCAGGCGTAGTACGAACCGCCGTGCGACGACTGGCTGCTGGAGTTGGTGATCACTCCGCTGGTCGCCGTCCAGGTGGTGTTGCCGGACTCGAAGCCGTTGTTGCCCAGCAGTTGCGAGGAGGTGCAGGAGCCGCTGCCGGACGAGCTGACGGTCCAGGTGAAGGAGGCCGTGCCGGTGGCGCCGGTGGAGTCGGTCACCGTGACGGTCGTGCTGTAGGTGCCCGCCGTGGTGGGCGTACCGGAGATGGCGCCGGTCGAGCTGCTGATCGACAGGCCGGTCGGCAGGCCGGTCGCCGCGTAGGTCAGCGAGCCGCTGTTGGTGCTGCTCGCCGAGATCTGCAGGCTCACCGCGGTGCCCACGGTCGAGGACTGGCTGCCCGGGTTGGTCACCGTGACGCCCGAGGTGGGCACGGTGATGTGGCTGCCCACGTTGATGCCGGCGAACGCGTTGCCCACCCCGGCGTACTGGGTGGAACTGGTGCCGTACAGGGCGGCGGCCGCGTTCAGGGCGGCGGTGCGGGCACCGGCGTACGTGGTGCTGGACGTCATGTACGACGTCAGCGCCTTGTACCAGATCTGCAGGGCCGCGTCCCGGCCGATGCCGGCGACCGCGACACCGTCGGAGGTGGTGCTGGTGTAGGTGACGCCGTTGATGGTCTTGGTGCCGCTGCCCTCGGAGAGCAGGTAGAACATGTGGTTCGCCGGGCCCGAGGAGTAGTGCACGTCGAGGTTGCCGACCCCGGAGTACCAGCTGTCGGCCGACGAGCCGTCCTTGCTCGGCTTGTCCATGTACCGCAGCGGCGTGCCGTCGCCGTTGATGTCGATCTTCTCGCCGATGAGGTAGTCGCCGACGTCGGTGGAGTTGTTGGCGTAGAACTCCACGCCGGTGCCGAAGATATCGGAGGTCGCCTCGTTCAACCCGCCGGATTCACCGGTGTAGTTGAGTCCGGCGGTGTTGGACGTGACACCGTGGCTCATCTCGTGGCCGGCCACGTCCAGCGAGGTCAGCGCGTGCGTGCCGCCCGAGCCGTCGCCGTAGGTCATGCAGAAGCAGCTGTCGTCCCAGAAGGCGTTGACGTAGCTGCTGCTGTAGTGGACCCGGGAGTAGGCGGCGACGCCGTCGTTCTTGATGCCGCTGCGGCCGAAGGTGTTCTTGTAGAAGTCCCAGGTCTCCTGGGCTCCGTAGGCCGCGTCGGCGCCGGCGGTCTGGGTGTTGGAGCCGGATCCGGTGCCCCAGACGTCGTCGGAGTCGGTCATGAGGGTGCCGGTGCCCGACGTGGCGTTGTTGAGGTTGTACGTCTTGTGGCCGCCGCGCGTGGTGTCGTACAGCTGGTACGTCGAACCGGAGAGCGTGGTCGACAGGGACACCGTGCCGCTGTACTGGGTGTTGCCGGTACCGGACTTGACCGCCTGGTAGCGGTACAGCTCCTTGCCGGTGGTGGCGTCCGTTATGACGTGCAGCTGACTGGGCGTGCCGTCGTCCTGGAAGCCGCCGATCACGGTCTCCCAGGCGAGCTTCGGGGTGCCGGTGCCGGCCCAGATCACCTTGCGGGCGCTGTCCGTGGTGGCCTTCGTGGCGTCGAGGGCCCTGGCGGTCTTCAGTGCCTTGGTCGCGGCGGCCGACTTGGTGACGGTCGGGCTGACGGAGGCGACCTTGATGGTGTGCTTGTTGTTGAAGGTGGAGCTCACGGTGCCGGCCGCGAGGGAGGCGGGCGGGGTGTGCACGACCAGGTCGCCGCCGAGCACGGGGAGGCCGGCGTAAGTGCGCTCGTAACGGGTGTGCAGGGTGCCGTCGTTGTCCTTGACGACGTCCTTGACGACCAGTTTCTCCTGGGCGCCGAGGCCGAGGGTGCGGGCGGTCGCCGTGGTCTTCTGCCGGGCGCTCTTCATCAGCGCGGTGTGCTGGGCGGGGGAGAGTTTCGCCTCCAGGCCACCGGTGCGCACGGGGCTGGGGTGGGGGGAGGCTGGCTTGGCGTTCGCCGGGACCGACTGGATGCCGACGGCGAGGAAGGCCGCGGTGGAGACCAGGGCGGCTCCTACCGTGGCGCGTCTGTGGGGAAGACGTCTCACTCGTACTCCTCCTGCTGCGGCCGCCGGGTCGCGGCCGGTGACAGACCGGGCAGACGGGTGTGCTGTCCGGGACGAGCTGAGCTGTGCGGGAACCGGGATCGGGGAACCGGGATGCGTGGTCCGTCATCCTTCTTTCCTGATCCATGGACACACCATGGGGAAAGCGTGTGCTGAGCGAGGATTCCAGTTTTGACCCGCGCATGTCAGCCAGGTCGAGGTCAATCGAGGGTTTTCCCTATGCAGCGTGGGGTGGTTGGGGCGGAACGGTCCTCACGAGGACGGCGGGCGCACCATGAACACGTCCACCGGATCCTCGGCCTCGACCGTGAACCCGTGCCGTTCGTAGAGCCGTTGGGCCGCGCTGCCCCGCAGGACGTTCAGCCGCACGGGGATCCCGTCGCGGTCGCACCGCTCCAGCAGCGCGCGCAGCACGCCCGAGCCGACGCCGGCGCCCTGGACGTCCGGGGCCAGATAGAAGTGTTCCAGCCAGTGGGCGTCCCCGGCGGGCCGCAGCGCCACACAGCCGGCGAAGGCACCGCCCACCTCGATCACCCGGGTGTGGGCCGCGTCGAACCCGTCCCGCAGCCGCTGCCGGACCCGCTGCGGGTCGTACCGCCCGAGCCGTTCCAGATCACCCCGCAGAACGACGGCCCGCAGTTCGGCCACCGCCTCGACGTCCGCGGACGAGGCCGGCCGCATGTTCCAGTCCGCCATGATCGCCACGCTATCCCGGACGCCGTTCGGCCGAAAGAGGCGGCCGGTTCGAGGTCGGGGGTCCCGCCGAACCGGGCCGGACGGCGGGCGACGGCATCGAGGTGCGGGTGACGGGGGTGGCGGCGGACGCGCCGGACACCGACCGCCCCGGAAAGGACGCCACGGGATCTCCCGACTGCCCTCCGCCAGACTTCGACACCCTGCCCCATTTATCCTTGTTTGGGTCCGGGATGTGATCCCCTGCGCCCCGGACCGGACGTCGGCAGCTCCCACCCCCACGGAAAGGGCTCACCCATGCGGGTCTTCATCGTCGGCACAGGCAACATGGCGGGCGGTATCGCCACCCGGGCCCTGGCGGGCGGGCACGCCGTCCGGCTGATCGGTACGGATCCGGCCAAGGCAGCCGCGCTCGCCGACGCCCTGGGCGAGCGGGTGGCCGGGGCCGATGTGGCGCCCGCCGTGCCGGACGCCGTGGGGGCGGCGGACGTGGTGGTGCTCGCCGTGCCGTTCGACGTGGCCAAGCAGGTCGTGACCGAGTACGGGGACCAGCTCGCCGGGAAGACGGTCGTCGACATCTCCAACCCGGTGGACTTCTCGACCTTCGACTCGCTCACGGTGCCCGCGGACAGCTCCGCCGCCCAACAGCTCGCGGACGCCGCCGCGCCCGGCACACGGATCGTGAAGGCCTTCAACACCACGTTCGCCGGTGCGCTGGTCGCCGGTGAGGTCGGCGGACTGCCGCTGGACGTGTTCATCGCGGGCGACGACGCGGCGGCCCGCGACCAGGTGGCCGAGCTGGCCTCCTCCGGCGGCCTCAACCCGGTGGTCGTCGGCGGCCTCCGCCACGCCCGTGAGCTGGAGGGCATCCAGTTGCTGCACATGGCTCTGCAGACACGGCCCGAGGGGCACGGCTGGATGAGCGCGATCAAGATCGTCGCCCCGTGATGCCGTAGCGGCAGCTGAAGTCCCGGTGAACGCCGCGTCCGCCACCCCCGGCCCGTAGTACCTTCCCCACAACAGCCGTGACTCTGGGGGGAGTTACATATGCACGGCACGATAAGCGGGTTCCACTACGGCGCGGTCACTCCGGTGGCGGCCTATCTGATGGCCTGTCTGGGCGCGGCGCTGGGGCTGCGCTGCATCGTCCGGTCGCTGTACCACAACGGGCAGTCCTGGAAGCCCGGTTGGCTGGCCCTGGGGGCGGCCTCGATCGGCTGCGGCATCTGGACGATGCACTTCATCGCGATGATCGGTTTCCATGTCCAGGGGACCACGATCCGCTACGACGTGAGCCTGACCCTGCTCAGTCTGGCGGTGGCGATCCTGGTGGTCGGCATCGGTGTCTTCGCGGTCGGCTACCGGGGCGCGACCGCCGGCACCCTCTGGGCGGCGGGTGTGGTCACGGGGCTCGGTGTGGCGGCCATGCACTATCTGGGCATGGCCGCGCTCCGCCTTGACGGAACGATTCACTACGACCGGTTCACGGTCGCCCTGTCGGTGGTGATCGCGATCGCGGCGGCGACGGCCGCGCTGTGGGCGGCCGTGTCGATCCGGGGCTTCACGGCGAGCCTGGGCGCCAGCCTGGTGATGGGCCTGGCGGTGTCCGGCATGCACTACACCGCCATGGCGGCCGTGAGCGTCGATCTGCACCCGGCGTCCGTCACCGCCTGGTCGAGCGGGTCACCGACGTCGCTGCTGTTGCCCATGCTGCTGGGCCCGGCCGTCTTCCTGCTGCTGGCCGGGGTGGTGGTGATGTTCGACCCCCTGCTGGTCCTGGGCGAGGACGACTGGGACCGCGGGACGGGCGAGAAGGGCGGGCCCGCGACACCGGCCCGGGCGGCGCGTTCACGGCCGCCGGGCCCACGCGGCGGACGCACCCCCCGCAACCGCTACAGCCGTCCGGCCCGCCCTGCGCCCGGCGGCGGGGGCCGGCCCGGCTCGCCGACCCGGGCCGCATCGGCCGCCACGGACCTTTCCGGCGCCCCGGGCGGCACCGGCCCGTACGACACACCCGGCGGCACCGGTCGGCACGGCGCCCCCGCCCGCCCCGCACCCGGCCCACAGGATCGGTACGGCACCCCCTCGAACCCCTACGAGTGGTGACCGCTCAGCCCTCCGCCCGCTCCTCCTCCGGTGCGGCGCGGTGGGTGAGGGGTGCCCGCAGGTCCAGATGCTCGCGCAGGGTCGTACCGGTGTACGCCGTACGGTAGACGCCGCGCTCCTGCAGCTCCGGGATCAGCAGCTCGACGATGTCGTCCAGGCGGTCGGGGATGAGGTACGGCGTGACGTTGAAACCGTCGACGGTGCCGTGGCGCACGTAGTGGGCGAACTTGTCGGCGAGACCGGACGGAGTGCCGACGTGCCCGCGCTGCGGTCCGGGGGCGATGACAGTGTCCCGGCGCGACCAGCCATTAACGTCCGCCTGCTGCCGCCATTCGGCGGCGACCTTGCGCGGATCGGCGATCCGGCGGGCGCCGAAGGAGCCGTCGTTCTCCTCGACGAGCGGGTCCTCGGCGGGCAGCGGCCCGTCTCTGCAAGTGCGTTCGGCGCAGCGGCTACCTCGACCACACCGACCTCCCCCAGTTCTCGGCTTCGCTCGAACCGGGGGACGACTGGGACATCCGCCGAGCCGTCACCTGGGGCACCCCGCCGCGTCGAGGGTTGCCGTCCGGCCTGCCAGGGCTTGATCACCGGAACTCGTGGCTCGGGCGAACCGTGGCTCGGCGTGTCCTACGACGTCGAGGGAGCCGCGAACGGCGGGCCGACAAGGCCTCGGCAAGGGCGCGTTGCTACGGTGCCCCGGTGTCTGACTCCTCACGCGATACCGCAGAAGGCGCCGGCTGGGGCTCGGCCGAACGCGGCGCCTACAAGCAACTGATGCCGGAGCACGTCGAGAAGATCTTCTGGTTCGACCCCAGAACCCTGTGGGCCGCCCGCAACGGCGTGCTGGCGTCCTGGTTCGGCGACCCGACCGGCCGTACCCGCAGCCGCTGGGTGGCCCAGCGGGCGGCGGCCGGAGCGCCCGCCGACAAGGTGATCCGGCGTCATGAGGCGGACCGGTTCTCGTTCATGGTGATCGGCGACACCGGTGAGGGCGACGACTCCCAGTACGCCGTCGTGCCGGGCTTTCTGAAGGCGAGTCAGGACACCGACTTCGCGGTGATCGCGAGCGACGTGATCTATCCGGTGGGCACCACCGACGACTACGGCACCAAGTTCTTCCGCCCGTACCAGGACTATCCGGCGCCGATATACGCGATACCCGGCAACCACGACTGGTACGAGGACCTCGGCGCGTTCATGCGCGTCTTCTGCGAGGACACCCCGCCGCTCCCGCCCGAACCGAAGCCCCGCCCGCTCACCCGGGCCTGGTGGCGCGCCCTGCTGTGGCACCGGCCGCGCCCGGCCGACGAGCAACTCTTGTCGGACGCAAGGAAGTTGCGGCCGACGCAGCAGCAGACGGCCGTACAGCCGGGCCCGTACTGGGCGATCGACGCCGGGCCGGTCCGGATCGTCGGTATCGACACCGGTCTGCTCGGCACGATCGACGCCGAACAGGGCGCCTGGCTGCGCGAGGTGTCCCGGGGGCCGCGCCCGAAGATCCTGGTCACCGGCTCCCCGCTGTACGTGGACGGCGAGCACCACCCGTGCCCGATCGAGGGCGGCGGCACGGTCGACGACATCGTCCGCGACCCGGCCCACCACTATGTGGCGGCGATCGGCGGCGACATCCACAACTACCAGCGCTACCCCGTCGACGTCGACGGCCGCACCGTCCAGTACGTCGTCGCGGGCGGCGGCGGTGCCTTCATGCACGCCACCCACACCATCCCCCCGGTCTCGATCGCGAACGTCACCGAGGACGACTTCCGCTGCTACCCGCTGCGCGGCGACTCCCTCGCCTTCTACAGCCGTCTGTACGGCCGCAGACTGCGGCTCCCCCGCTTCCTCACGCTCACCGAGGCGGAGGCGACGGCCGTGATCGCCGAGCGCTTGGGCATCAAGCCCGGCCGCGCTCCCGGCCCGGACGCCCGGGTCACCCGCCGCACCCGGCTGGTGGCGAGCCTGCTCGGCGCAGGCAGCCGCCCGGACCGCACATCCCGCTTCCGGCTGCCCGTGAAGAAGGTGTACACCCAGCTGTTCTCACCGGGCTCGGCCACCTACAGCCCGCCGTTCTTCAAGTGCTTCCTGCGCCTCGACGTCAGCCCGGAGGCGGTACGGCTGCGCTGCTTCGCCGCCACCGGAAACCGCCCGCAGGAACTGGATCCGCCGGTCGAGGACGAGATCACCATCCCCCTCGTCTGATCACACTCCCGCAATGTTCGGGTGCCACAATCGGGGCAGAACTGACGTACGACCGCTGGAGGACCCGTGCCGTCCACCCCCCGCCCGCTGCGCAGACTGGGCTTTCTGACCATCGGCCTGTTCGACGGGGCGGATCCGGGCAAGGGCCACGAGTCCACGCTGGAGATCATCGAGCTCGGGGAGCGGCTCGGCTTCGACAGCGCGTGGCTGCGCCACCGGCACCTCCAGTACGGCATCTCGTCCCCGGTCGCCGTACTGGCGGCGGCCTCGCAGCGCACCGGCCGGATCGAACTGGGCACCGCGGTGATCCCGCTGGGCTGGGAGAACCCGCTGCGGCTCGCGGAGGACCTGGCGACCGTCGACATCCTGTCCGGCGGCCGCCTCAACCCCGGCGTGAGCGTGGGCCCGCCCATGCACTACGAGCAGGTCAGGGAGGCCCTCTACCCGGACACGGCCGACAGCGAGGACTTCAGCTACGAGCGGGTGCGGCGGCTGCTGGACTTCGTGCGGGGCAAGCCGGCCACCGACTTCAGCGGGGTGGAGGGCTTCGAGGTGTTCTCCGATGTGGTGCAGCCGCACTCCCCCGGCCTCGGCCGGCGGCTCTGGTACGGCGGCGGCAGTCTCGGCTCGGCACGCTGGGCGGGCGAGCACGGCATGAACTTCCTGACCAGCAGCGTCGTCAAGGCCGAGGACCCGGACGGCTCGACCGACTTCGCGGAGATCCAGCTCTCCCACATCCGCGAGTTCCGCGCCCACCACCCGGACGGCGACGCGGCCCGGGTCTCGCAGGGACTGGTCGTCATCCCCACCGACTCCGCCACGCCCGAGCAGCGCGCCAAGTACGAGGCGTACGCGGCCAAGCGGCTGCCCCGCACCACGGCCCCGCAGGGTCCGGCGCGGCTGCTGTTCGCACCGGACCTGGTGGGCACCTCGGCCGAGCTCGCGGAACAGCTGCACGCGCACGCCGCGTTCCGCGAGATCGACGAGGTGGCCTTCGCGCTGCCGTTCACGTTCGAGCACGAGGACTACGTCCAGATCCTCACGGACATGGCGGCCCACCTCGGCCCCGCGCTGGGTTGGCACCCGGCCGCCGCCGTCTGAGGGCCTGGGTCACCAGCGGCCCGCCTCCGTGCCGGTGACCGGCTCCGACGGCCTGCCGTCCACGCCGACCGGCACCTCGCCGTGCAGCATCACCCGGTGCATGACCCGGGGGAAGCCGAGATGGGCGTTGTCACCGGGCGCCAGATGGATGGTGGCCCGGTTGTCCCAGAAGGCGACGCTGCCGGGCTCCCAGCGGAAGCGGACCGTGTACTCGGGCCGTACGGCCTGTTCGAGAAGCATCTCGAGGAGAGCGGCGCTCTCCGGCCGGGAGACGTCGGCGATCTGCTCGACGTAGTAGCCGTTCACGTACAGCACCCGCTCACCGGTCTCCGGGTGGACGCGCACCAGCGGGTGCACCGAGGCCACCTGATGGTCCAGCAGATTACGCAGGTAGGAGTCGTCGCCGGGGCGGGACTGGTAACCGACGCCGAGCCGGTGCTCGGCGCGCAGTCCGTCGACGAAGGCGCGCACGGGCGCGGAGAGCCCTGCGTAGGCGGCGGCGAGATTGGACCAGGTGGTGTCACCGCCGTACGGCGGGACGGTCTCGGCGCGCAGGATGGTGGCGGTCGGCGGGTCGACCCGGGCGCCGTGGTCGCAGTGCCAGCCTCGCAGCAGCGTGTGCCGACGGCGCTGGAGCCACTCCTCGTGCTCCATCCCGAACCGCCCGCCCAGCTCCAGCCGGTCGGCGGTGGTCTCCACCTCGGGGAAGTCCGCGGGTGAGGCGCTGCCGCGCCGCCCCAGGACGACCGGCTCGCCGAACCGGCGGGCGAAGGCCACATGCCCGGCGTGGTCCAGCCGCTGCCCCCGGAAGAACACGACCTTCCAGCGCAGCACGGCCTCCCGGACGACGGCGACCACCGAGTCGTCGAGGTCCTCGGTGAGGTCGACCCCGGTGATCTCGGCGCCGATGTACCCGGCGACGGGCTTCACCGCGACCGTCTGGTTCCCCGTGCTGCTTTCCGTCGTCATACGCGCTCCGATGCTCGCCGGTACCGCTTCCCCGAAGATCGTGACAGCCCGGCGCGCTCCGTAAAAGACGTTGCGAAACGCGTCGGCCGCGTGATGATCACAGGGCAGTGGACCTTCAGCCGAGGAGTGACCCATGCACGACACGGCCGACCTCATCGCCGAGGCCTACGGGCTCGGTCCCGGCCCCCGCACGCTGGTGCCCGTCGCCCGTGGCGCGTTGGGGCAGATCTGGAAGCTGTCCGGCAGCGGTTGCTCCTGGGCGGTCAAGCAACTCCTCTTCGGCGGTGACGAGGCCGGCGTCGAGCAGGAGGCCGCGTTACGGCTCGCCTGCGAGCGTCTCGGCATCGCCTCGCCGCGCCTCCACACCAACCGCCACGGCACCCATCTCACCGCCGTCCCGACCGCCACCGGTGAGACCCACGTAAAGCTGTACGACTGGATCGAGGGCACTCGTGCGGACCTCACCGACCCGGAGATCCTGGACTGGTTCGGCCGGACCATGGGCCTCCTGCACCGGGCGGGCGCGGGCGCGACGGAGGCACCGGCCGCGTGGTACGAGCGGTGTCCGAGCGACGGCGACTGGAAGGAACTGCACGAGAAGGTGACCGGGGCCGGCCTGCCCTGGGCGGACGCGCTGGGCCGGTTCATCGGCACGTCGGCGGTGGAGCTGGGCCGCTGGGTGACCCCGTCCGACGCGGGCGACCGGGTGACGTCGCACCTCGATCTGCAACCCCAGAACGTCCTGGTCGGCGCGGCCGGACCGGTGCTGCTCGACTGGGACAACGCCGGACCCGCCTCCGCGGAACGGGAGTTGGCGCGGGCGCTGTTCGTCTGGGCGGGCGGCAACGACGTGGACGCGGAGGCCGCCCGGCGCCTGATCCGCGCCTACCGGCAGGCGGGCGGCCCGGCCACGGTCCGCGGCCCGGGGTCCTTCGCCATGCTCCTGGCGACCGCGCTGAACTATGTCCACGTCCAGGCCGAGGCCGCCGTCGACCCCGAACTGACGCCCGCCCAGCGCGAGTTCGCGAACGGCGAGGTCGTCGCCCAGCTGGCCGACGTGCCGGACCCGGCGGCGCTGTCCCGGCTGGTCACGGCCGTCGCGGACGAATAGCCGCACCCCGGCCGCCGCCGCCCGCTCCGCTTGATCACCACTCGCCCCGTCCCTGAGGGTGGGGGAAGCACACAGTCGAGGGAAGGTCCCACCGTGACCAGCATTCCGGTGTACATGCTCAACGACGACACGACGATTCCCGCCGTCGGCCTGGGCACCTGGCCGATGGACGACACACAGGCCGAGCAGGCCGTTCGCCACGCGCTGGAGGCGGGTTACCGGCTCGTGGACACCGCGGTGAACTACCGCAACGAGACCGGGGTCGGCCGGGGTGTCGCGAGCAGCGGTGTCCCCCGTGACGAGGTGGTGGTGACGACCAAGCTGCCGGGCCGCCACCACGGCTACGAGGAGACCCTCGCCTCCTTCGAGGAGTCCCGGCAGCGGCTGGGCCTGGAGTACGTGGACCTGTATCTGATCCACTGGCCCAACCCGCGGGTCGGCAAGTACGTCGACTCGTGGAAGGCGATGATCAAGCTGCGCGCGGAGGGGCTCGTGCGGTCGATCGGCGTCTCCAACTTCACCGAGGAGCACCTGGCGCGGCTGGAGAAGGAGACGGGGGTGCTGCCGTCCGTGAACCAGGTGGAGCTGCATCCGCTGTTCCCGCAGGAGGAGCTGCGCGCCTTCCACGCCCACAAGGGCATCGTCACCGAGAGCTGGAGCCCGCTGGGCCGGGACGGCGGGCTGCTGCGCGACCCGGCCGTGGTGAGCGTGGCGGAGGCGCTCGGGGTGACGCCCGCGCAGGTGGTCCTGCGCTGGCACGTCCAGCTCGGTGCCGTCGTCATCCCGAAGTCGGCGGACGCGGGGCGGCAGCGCGCGAACCTGGACGTCTTCGGTTTCCGGCTGGGCGCCGCCCAGATGGCGGTGCTCTCCGAGCGTGCCCACCAGCGGCTGGGGGGCGACCCGGACAGCCACGAGGAGTTCTGAGCGCCGCCTACTCCTCCAAGCGCTCCCGGGGAGCCTCCCGCTCGGTCTCGGTGCCGGTCGCGGTGAGGCTCCCGAGGATGTCCAGCAGTTCGGCGTCGCGGCTGCCGGGTTCGGCGTGGAAGACGACGAGGGTGAGCCCGTCGGTGCCGTCCATGGACAGCTTGTTCGAGCGTACGTCCAGGTCGCCGACCAGCGGGTGGGTGAGGTGGTTCATCCGGCCGCGCCGGGGCCGTACCTCGTGCCGGGCCCACAGGGTGCGGAAGCGCTCGCTGCGCACCGAGAGGTCGCCGACCAGGTCGCGCAGTCTCGGGTCGTCGCTGTCGGGTCCGGCGTAGGCGCGCAGGGTGGCCACGCCCTCCTCGGTGAGGTCCTCCCAGTCGCGGCGCAGCTCCCGCTCGGCCGGGTCGAGGAAGACGGCCCGCATCAGGTTGACGCCGATCCTGTAGTTCGGGGAGAGGGCCGTGGCCAGCGCGTTGACGGCCAGGCAGTCGGTGTACCGGTTCTGGATGTAGGCGGGGTTCCGGGTCCAGCCGTGGAGCAGCTGGAGGATGCCGGCGGGCACCTGCTCGGGCCGGTGCGGCTCCCGGGTCCGCCGGGCGTGCCGTACGTCGGCGGGGCGGTCCTGGGTCAGGGCGACCAGGTACGTGGTGGCGTCGGGGTCCAGGCCGAGCACCCGCGCGAGGGCTTCCAGCACCTGGACGGAGGGGTTGCGGTCGCGGCCCTGCTCCAGCCTCAGGTAGTAGTCGGAACTGATGCCGGCGAGCATCGCGACCTCCTCGCGGCGCAGCCCCGGCACCCGGCGCAGCCCCCCGCCGGGCAGCCCCACGTCCTCGGGCCGTACCAGTGCCCTGCGGGCACGCAGGAACTCACCGAGCGCGTTCGAACCGTCCACGCCCCCAACCCTACGGGCCGGCCCTGCGCGGTGCCTGGTCCTGCCGCTCCCAGGAACACCGGGACTTAGCCACGCCCCGTCCGGCCGCCGCAGGGTGGATTACGAGGAGGGGACACCGGACCGTACCGGTGGCCCCGGGACCTTCCGAGAGGCACACCATCATGACCGCACAGCTCGCCGGCACCCTGACCCCGGCCGACGGCCTGACCCTGACCCGCGTCGGCTACGGCGCCATGCAGCTGGCAGGACCGCATGTCTTCGGCCCGCCGAAGGACCGTGCCCGGGCCGTCGCGGTGCTGCGCGCCGCGGTGGCGGCGGGCATCACCCATATCGACACCGCCGACTTCTACGGACCGGTGGTCGTCAACGAGATCATCAGGGAGGCCCTGCACCCGTACCCGGAGGACCTGCACATCGTCACCAAGGTGGGCGCCCGTCGCGACGCCGCCGGCAACTGGGTCATGATGCGCAACCCCGAGGACCTGAAGGCGCAGGTGTACGACAACCTGCGGAACCTCGGCGTGGAGACCCTGGACGTGGTGAATCTGCGGCTCGGTGATGTGGACGCGCCGAACGAGGAACCGTTCGCCGACCAGTTCGGGGCGCTGGCCGCGCTGCGCGAGGCGGGGCTGATCCGGCATCTGGGGCTCAGCGCGGTCTCCCCGGGGCAGCTGGCGGAGGCGCAGGCGATCGCGCCCGTGGTCACCGTGCAGAACCTGTACAACCTGGCGAACCGGCAGGACGACGCGCTGGTCGAGCGGACCGCGGCGGAGAACATCGCCTTCGTGCCGTACTTCCCGCTGGGCGGCTTCAGCCCGCTGCAGTCCGAGACGCTGACCAAGGTCGCCGAGCGGCTCGGTGCCTCGGCGCAGCAGGTGGCGCTGGCCTGGCTGCTGCAGCGCTCCCCGAACATCGCGCTGATCCCGGGCACCTCCTCGCCGGAGCACCTGCGGGAGAACATCGCGGCCGCCTCCCTGGTGCTGCCCGAGGACGCGGTCACCGAACTGGACGGGATCGGACAGCAGGCCGCGGGCTGAGAGCCGGGGCCCCGGGACCGCCGTACGGGAGAAGCCGCCGGTGGCTGACGACGAGCGGCTGCGCGCCTACCGGGGCAAGCGGGACTTCGGGCGGACCCGGGAGCCGGCGGGGCGGGCGGCGCCGGCCGGGGACGGGCCCCGGTTCGTGGTCCGGATCCATGACGCGCGCCGGACGCACGTCGGCTTCCGGTTGCAGGTCGGCGACGTCCTGAGGTCCTGGTCGGTGCCCAAGGGCCCGTCGGCCGACCCCGGGGACAAGCGGCCGGCCGTGCCCACCGAGGACCGTCCACCGGCGTACGAGGACTTCGAGGGCGTGATCCCGAGGGGCGAGTACGGCGGTGGCACGGTGCTCGTCCGGGACCGCGGCTGGTACGAGCCCCTCAGCCATGACCGCGGGGGGACGGCCGGTCGGCTTCGCCGAGTCGCTGGAGCGCGGGCACGCGACCTTCCGGCTGCACGGTGCAAAGCTGCGCGGGACTACGCCCTGACCCGCTTCCGGGGCAGCGACGGCGAGGACGTCTGGCTGCTGGTGAAGAAGGACTCCGCCCGGGTACCTGGGCGCAGGGTTTCCCGGCGGAGTGGTCCGGAATCCCGGCGGGGTGGTCCGGAGACGGACGGCGAGTTGACCGAGGCGCGTCCTGGCGGTGCGGACTGCGCACGGATTGGACCGTTCCGGCCCCAACTCGTCTCGCGGCGGCCTATGTTCGCGACGGCACTCGATCGTCCGCTCAGGAGGCACTCACATGCGCACCGCGCTCCGTACCGCCCTGACAGGGGCGGTGGCCGTCGGCACCCTGCTGACCTGTGGCACCGCGTACGCCACCCCCGCCGGGCCCGGCGTGACGGGCAGGCTGATCAGCACCACCACCATCGGGGACACGGACTACGTCCTGCGGGAGATCACCGTCCCGCCGGGCCAGACCACCGGCTGGCACTACCACGACGGCCCGGTCTACGGGTACGTCCAGAAGGGCACCCTCAGCCACTTCCACGCCGACTGCAAGGAGGACGGCGTGTACCGCAAGGGCGGCACGGTGTACGAGTCGGGCGGGCCGAGCGATGTGCACCTGGGCGCCAACCTCGGTGCCACCGACCTGGTCCTCGACGTGCTGTACGTCCTCCCGCACGGCTCGCCGTACTCCGAGTCGGTGCCGAACCCCGGCTGTGACTTCGAGTAGCCCGGTCACCTCCGGATGACCGGCAACGGGCCTTCGGGCAGCGGCTGTTCGGCCCAGATGGTCTTGCCGCTGCCCGTCTGCCGGCTGCCCCAGCGCTGGGTGAGCTGGGCGACGAGGAGCAGACCGCGGCCGCCCTCGTCGTAGGCGTGCGCGCGGCGCAGATGGGGTGAGGTCGAACTGCCGTCGGAGACCTCGCAGATGAGGGCCCGGTCGCGGATCAGCCGTAGCTGGATGGGCGGTTCGCCGTAGCGGATGGCGTTGGTGACGAGTTCGCTGACGACGAGTTCGGTGACGAACACGGCCTCGTCGAGCCCCCAGTCGGTGAGTCGCTCGGTGGCCGCCTGCCGGAAGCGGGCCACCTGGGCCGGGTCGGGCGGCACGTCCCAGGTGGCGACACGGTCGGCGCCGAGGGCGCGGGTGCGGGCCAGGAGCAGGGCGACGTCGTCGGAGGGCTGTTCCGGCATGACGGCCTTGAGCACGTTGTCGCTGAGGTCCTCCAGGGAGGCGGCGGGCGCGCTCAGCACACGGCACATCTCCTCGGTGGCGCGGTCGACGTCCCGGTCCCGGTCCCCGATCAGGCCGTCCGTGTAGAGGGCGACGACGGCTCCCTCGGGCAGGTGGAGCTCCGTCGCCTCGAAGGGCAGTCCGCCGACGCCGAGCGGCGGCCCCGCGGTCATGGGGATCAGCTCGGCGCAGCAGCCGGGCAGTACGAGGGCGGGGGCCGGGTGTCCGGCGGCGGCGAGCGAGAGGTGCCGCGAGACGGGGTCGTAGACGGCGTACAGGCAGGTGGCGCCCAGTTCGGCGACCTCCTCGGCGGGGCCGTCCGCCGCGAGGTGGGTCACCAGGTCGTCGAGGTGGGTGAGGAGCTCGTCGGGGGGCAGGTCCACGTCCGCGAGGGTGCGTACGGCCGTCCGCAGCCGGCCCATGGTGGCCGAGGAACGGATGCCGTGGCCGACGACGTCGCCGACGACCAGGCCGACCCGGCTGCCGGAGAGCGGGATCACGTCGAACCAGTCGCCGCCGATGCCGGCCACCGATCCGCTGGGCAGATAGCGGTGGGCGACCTCGACGGCGGCCTGGCCGCGCAGCAGGCCGCTGGGCAGCAGGCTGTGCTGGAGGGCGAGGGCGGTGGAGCGCTCACGGGCGAAGCGGCGCGCGTTGTCGATACAGACGGCGGCGCGGCTGGCGAGTTCCTCGGCGAAGACGGTGTCGTCGATGACGTAGTCGTCGGGGTGGCGCACCCGCACGCCCACGACGACACCGAGCAGCGTGCCCCGGGCCTGCAGGGGTACGGCGATCATGGAGTGGACGCCCCGGCGGTGGTCCCGGCCCTGGGGCGCACGGGCGTTGCGCTCCTCGACCCAGCGGCGGAACTCGGGCTCGCCGGCCTGGCTGACCACCGCCCGCCTTTCCCGCAGCGCCCGCGCCGGCGGTGACTCCGCCAGGTGCACCTCGGTCTCCCCCAGCCGTACGGCGGCCTCGGGGGTGCCGTCGGTCACGGAGCCGTGGGCGACCCGGCGCAGCATGATGTCGCCCTCCGGGACGGTGGGCAGTTCCTCGGTGCCGAGGACCCAGTCGAGGAGGTCGACGCTGGCGAAGTCGGCGTACCTGGGGACGAGGAGTTCGACGAGTTCCTCGGCGGTGCGCACCACGTCGAGGGTGGTGCCGATGGAGGTGGCGGCCTCGTTGAGGAGGGCGAGCCGCAGCCTGGCCAGGTACTGGTCGGTGCTGTCGAAGGCGGCGAGGGCGACGGCGGTCAGTTCGCCGGCGGGGTCGCGCAGGGGCCACATCTCGATGCTCCAGGCGTGGTCCCGGTTGAGGGCGGGGGCGCCGGTGAAGCTCTCGTAGCGGACGGGCCGGCCGGTCTCGACGACCTGGCGCAGATGGCGCAGGAAGCCCTCGCTGTGCGGGGCCTCCTCGACGGTGTCCGGGAAGTAGCGGCCGAGCAGGGCTTCCTCGGGGACGCCCATGACATGGCAGGCCGCGTCGTTGGAGCGGAGGTAGTGCTGGCGGGTGTCGAAGACCGACATGGACATGGAGGCCTGCTGGAAGGCCTGTCCGGCCAGGGTGGGGTCGGCCTGCCAGGGCGGGTCGGCGGTGAGCACGTATCCGGTGGTCCCGCCGTCGGGGCCGAGGACCGGGCAGGCGGTCAGGGCGAGCTCCATCCGGCGCCCGTCGGCGTGGCGCAGGGTGACGGTCCCGGAGCACGCGGCGAGCGCCGCCGCGGGGACCTCGTCGGCGAGGAGGTCGGCGGCGGGCCGGCCCACGACCTCCTCGGCCGTCCGTCCGGTGAGCACCCGCGCGCCCTCGCTCCACCCCGTCACCCTGCCGAGGGCATCAATGATCGCCGCCGCCGCGACACGCTCCATACGCCCCAGGATGGGACCTATGTCCCGGAGCATCAAGCGCGCGGGCGGGGGACCGGTCCCTTCAGCCCTGGTGGTCCCGCAGCGCTGCCAGCGCCCGGTCGGCGTGGGTGTTCATGCGCAGTTCGCTGCGGACGACCTCCAGGACGGTGCGGTCCTGGGCGATGACGAAGGTGGCCCGCTTGGTGGGGACGAGCGCGATACCGCGCTTGACGCCGAACCGCTCACGGACGGCGCCGTCGGGGTCGGAGAGCAGCGGCATGCCGAGCCCGTGCTTCCCGGAGAACTCCTGCTGGCGCTCGACGCTGTCCCCGCTGATCCCGACGGGCCGGGCGCCGGCGGCCGCGAACTCGGCGGCGAGGTCCCGGAAGTGGCAGGCCTCGGCGGTGCAGCCCGGCGACAGGGCGGCCGGGTAGAAGAACAGCACCACCGGTCCGTCGGTGAGCAGCTCCGTGAGCGTGCGGGTCGTACCGGTCTCGTCCGGCAGTGCGAAGTCCTCGACCTTGCTTCCGACCTCGATGGATCCCGCCATCTATCGGCCCTCCTCGTTGCGTGCGACACCACGCGCCCACAGCACCAGGGGGATCTGGAGCGGCAGACGGGCGAGCGCCGCGGTCCTGAGCGGCTCGGGCCGCTTCTGCCAGTCGACGGCCATCTTCACATTGGCCGGGAACACGCCGACGAAGAAGGCGGTGGCGGCGCGTGCCGCCACCGCGCGGGTGCGCGGCAGGGCGATCCCCGCGGCCAGCGCCAGCTCCACGGCCCCGCTCCCGTACGTCCACGCCCTCGGCGGCCCCGGGAGCGCCCCGGGGATCGTGGCGTCGAACGACTTCGGCGCCGCGAAGTGCGCGACCCCGGCGGCGGCCAGCAGCCCCGCCAGCAGCAGGGGTGAACGTTCGGACCGGGACACGAAGCCTCCTCTGACGACCTGCCGCCGGATATTACCCGGCGGTACAGGCCGTCTCCCTCACCGGGTCCTACTCCAGGTAGTAGGTGGCGTCCTGCTGGTCCAGTGCGGTGCTGATCGTCCGGACGTAGAGGAGGTTGTCGTAGTGCCGTACGTACCGGCCCGGGTAGTTGTACGACTCCAGGGAGACCCCGGCCGGGTCGGCGAGGCCCGCCCGCTGGTAGAAGGAGGCGTCGCTGCGGAAGCCGGCGGTGCCGTCGTCCTTCTCCACCCACACCTCGAAGTTCTTGTGGCGCAGGTAGTAGCCGGGGTAGTTCGCCGACTCCAGGGAGACCGTGCCGGTGCCGGCGAGTCCGGTGACGATCCGGAACTGGGAGTCGGCGAGGTTGGTGACGTTCGCCTCGGTCTTCGCGCGGAAGTCGTAGTGGCGGATGTAGCGGTCCGGGTAGTTGTACGAGGAGAGGCGGACCGGGGTGACGCCGTCGGCGACCGGGATGCCGAAGTTCGGGGTGCCGTCCGCGTTCCAGTAGATCTTCTGCAGACGGGTGCGGCGGTTGGGGTCGTTCAGCGGGTCGCCGGTGATGTCCTTGTAGCTGCGGTCGTGGTAGACGAGGATGTCGGACTTTCCGTCCTCGGAGACGGTGAACGAGTTGTGGCCGGGCCCGTACTGCGAGGTCGAGGCGTTGGTCTTGAAGACGGGCGTCTGGCTCTTGCTCCAGGAGGCGGCGTCGAGCAGGTCCGCGGAGGCGGACGCGGTGAGCATGCCGAGGCAGTAGTTGGCGTCGGTGGCGCTGGCGGAGTAGGTCAGGAAGACCTTGCCGCCGTGCTGGATGACGGCCGGACCCTCGTTGACCTTGTAGCCGATCGTCTCCCAGGAGAGCGTGGGCCGGGAGATCTCCACCGGGGTGCCGCTGATGGTCCAGGGGTTGGCCATCCTGGCGATGAACAGGCTGGTGTTGTTGTCCTCGGCGGGGTTGCGCTGCGCCCAGGCCAGATAGCGCACGCCGTTCACGACGAAGGTCGTGGCGTCCAGCGAGAAGCTCTCCCAGGTGGTGGTGATCTGGCCCTTCTCTGTCCAGGTCCCGGTGAGCGGGTTGGCGGCGTCGGTCTCCAGGACGTACATCCGGATCGCCCACACGTCACTCGTCGAGCCCGCGGCGAAGTACACGTACCACTTGCCGTCGATGTAGTGGATCTCCGGCGCCCAGATGTGGGCGCCCATGACGCCGCTGGCGTGCTTGGTCCAGATGGTGGTCTCCGGGGCGGTGGAAAGGCCCTGGAGGGTGGTGGCCCGGCGCAGCACGATGCGGTCGTACGCGGGGACGGTGGCGGTGAAGTAGTAGTAGCCGTCGGTGTGCTTGTAGATCTGCGGGTCGGCCCGCTGTTCGGCGATCGGGTTGGTGAAGGTCACGGCGGGAGAGGCGGGGACGGCCGCGTGCGCGGGGGTGACGGTCAGGACGAGGGCGAGGACGGCGAGGACGGCGGTCAGCGTCCGGCCGACGATACGTCTCACGGTGCGGGTGGTTCCTCTCGGTGTCGGCTGGCGGGGGTCAGGTCGTGGGAGTGAGGCGCCACTGCTGGCAGCTGTTGTCCAGCCAGGTCCACTGGCGTACGTCGGTGCCGTCGGCGGTCCCGCAGTTCGCGACATCGGCGACCTTGCCGCTGTTGGCGTTGGCGATCCGGACGTGGTCACCGCCCGTGTAGATCAGCCGGAACTTCTGGCAGGAGTTGTTCAGCCAGGACCACTGGCGCAGGTCGGCACCGTCGGCGGTGGAGCAGTCGGCGGTGTCCAGGACCTTGCCGGTGGCGACGTTGACGAGCCGGCTGGTGTCGTCGCCCTGGTCCTCCACCCGCCACTTCTGGTTGGCACCGCCGTTGCAGGTCCACTGGAACACGTTGGTGCCGTCGGCGGTGTTGCCGCCTTGCACGTCAAGGCACTTGCCGCTGTTGCGGTTGACCAGGGTGTACGCGGTCGGGGTGGTCGCCGTCTCCCCGGCGGGCCCGGCCAGCGTGGTCCCCGTCGCGACGGGTGTGCCGAAGTTGGGAGTTCCGTCGGCGTTCCAGGTGAACTTCTGCGCCCGGGTCGTACGGGCGTTGCCGCAGCCGCCGCTCGCCGAGCTGTTGGCGTGGTAGACGATCCAGTTCTCGGTGCCGTCCGGCGAGCTGAAGAAGCCGTTGTGGCCGGGGCCGTACACGCCGTTGGCGTCACTGCGCTGGAAGACCGGGGACGGCGACTTGGTCCAGGAGGCGGGGTCGAGCGGGTCGGTGCCGGTGAGTTCGAGCAGGCCCAGTTTGTAGTCGGCGGTCTGGCAGTAGCTCGCGGAGAAGGTGAGGAACGTTCTGCCGTTGTGGTACAGCGGTTCCGGGCCCTCGTTGACCGCGGCGCCGGAGGTCTCCCAGCTCAGCGTGGGCTGCGAGATGACGGTGAAGGTGGCACCGCTGACCGTGTACGGGTTGCTCATCGGCGCGATGACCAGGCTCTGCGCGCTGCCGCCGACGAAGCCGCTGCCGACCAGGTACGGCTTGCCGCCGTACGTCAGCACGCTCGGGTCGATGAGCCAGCCGCCCGGGGTGAGGTTGGAGCCGGTGAGCTCATTCTTGTAGGTGTACGGGCCCATGGGGTCGCTGCCGGCGCTCTCCAGCACATGGGTCCGCTGGGTGTCGCAGCAGGCGGCGCCGGACCGGCCGGCCACGTAGTACAGGTACCAGTGGCCGTCGAAGTAGTGGAACTCCGGCGCCCACATGTTGGCGTTGCGCCCCGCGATGGTGTCGGACCACACCTGGACGCTCGGCGCGGTCGCCAGGCCCGCGAGCGTGGGCGACCTGCGCATCAGGAGTTCGTTGGTGAACGTCGTACTGATCAGGTAGTAGTTGCCGTTGTAGTACTCCAGCCAGGGGTCGGCGCCTTTCTGCGCCTTGACCGGGTTGGTGAACGGGCGGCCGTCGGCCGCCGCTGCGGGCTGCGTGGTCACGAAGGACGCGAGTACGGCGAGCAGCGCCACGACGAGCACGAGCCAGGGGCGGGTGCGGATCACGGGAGTCCCTTCCGGCGGCCATATCGTTCGGAATCCCGAACAACGTACGGAACTTCGACCAGAAGGTAAGCGTGTGGCAATGACACGTCAATGGTTTGGACGTGTTGGGCTGAGTTTCAAGAGGCTTGAGGGGGCGGTGCGTTGACGTCGCCGCACACGACCGCCCGCGACTCAGGCCGAGGTCACCGTCTCGCCGGCCTCCTGGCCGGACTCGTCCTCGGCCGCGTGCGTCAGGAAGTCGTCGACCATGCGGTGGAAGAGCGTGGCCAGTTGGCGCAGCTCCTCGGGCTTCCACTCGCCCAGCGCCAGCTGCATCCCGCGCGCCCCGGCGTCCCGGACGCGGTGGACGGCCTCCCGGCCGGCGTCGGTGAGCTCGATCCGCTGGGCGCGGCGATCGTCGGGATCGGGGACGCGGGTGACGTAACCCGACCTCTGCAGCTGCTGCACCGTACGCGTCACATGGGACGCCTCGACGCCGAGCCGCTGCGCGAGCTCCCCCGGACGCAGCGGCTCGGAGTCGGCGACCTGGCGTAGCAGGGCCACCGCGGCACGGTCCAGCGGGACGCCCGCGAGGGCCATCAGCCGCTCGTGCTGCCGGGCCCGGGTGCTCAGATAGGTGATGCGCGTCAGGGCACGCTCGATCTCGATGACCTCGGAGGTGGCGGCAGGGACGGCGGGCAGCGGTTCTGTGGACATACCGGCCAGTTTACCATATCGTTGCGTAACTCAAGTAAGTTACTGCGTGGGTTTACGCACACTACTGCTCAGCGACCACCGATCGGAGCCGTATGTCCCTCCTGGCCCGCCCTTCGATCGCCGCTCTCGGCGCGAAGACCCTGCAGCGGCTCACCCTCCTGGCGAGCAGGCGCCCGAGCGGTCCGGGCTCCGACGCCTCCTACCACGCCCGGTTTCCGGAGGTTCCGCGCAGAGTACGGCAGGTGACCGTCCCGACGTCCGTCGCCCCGGCCCGCGCCACGGTGTATCTGCCTCCCTCCGCGGATCCCGCGCCCCCGGTGCACGTCAACTTCCACGGCGGCGGGTACGTCATGTCGCTCACCGAACTCGACGACCCGCTCTGCCGCTGCCTCGCGGCCGAGGCCGGGGTGGTCGTGGTGAACGTCGACTATGTCGTCGCCCCGCAGCACCCCTTCCCGGCCCCGCCCCGGCAGGCCTACGAGGTGGTCCGCTGGGTCGCCGAGCACGCCGCCGAGCAGGGCTGGGACGGCTCCCGGCTGACCGTGGGCGGACAGAGCGCGGGGGGCGGACTCGCCGCGGCGGTGGCCCGGCAGGCACTGACGGAGGGCGGCCCCTCGATCGCGCTCCAGGTGCTGCACTATCCGCCGCTGGACCTGGTGACGAACGCGGCGGACAAACAGGCCGCCGTCGCCAGGCCGATGCTGCGGCCCTGGATGGCGGAGGTGTTCGACACGGCGTACGTGCCGGAGCCGAAGAGGCGTGCCGATCCCCTGGTCTCCCCCGCGCACCCGTCGGACACGGCCGACCTGACGGGGATCGCCCCGGCACTGGTGATCACCGCCGAGTACGACCTCCTGAGGGCGGAGGGCGAGCGGTACGCCTCACGGCTGGGGGCGGTGGGCGCGCTGGTCGAGCATCACGAGGTGGCGGGGGCGGACCACGGGTACGACGGGAAGGACGAGGTGAGGGCGCGGGAGGTCTATGCGCTCATCGCGCGTCATCTGCGGGCGATACAGGGGCCGGGCGCCTGAGAGCTCGGGGTGTGCTGTGTGTGGGCGACCGACCGTTGTCTGTGGCTGGTCGCGCAGTTCCCCGCGCCCCCAAGAGGCGCGGACGAACCGTCGCTCGCACAGCTAGCCGCCGAGCTTCGGCGCAGTTACGCCCAACTTGTCGGCATGCTCGGTGAGTTCGCGCCACACCTTCGGTGCCACCGGAATCCCTGTCTCCCCCCGCTCCTCGGCCACCGTCGCGCTCCGCTCCCCCGGGTAGAACACGCCCTCCGCGTTCTCGGCGGCCGGCAGATGCTTGAGAGTGGCCAGGGTGTCGTCGACCGCGGCGACGAAAGCCTCCGGGGCGCCGAAGGCCGCCGGGTCCACGGCGATGAGCAGGGCGTTCTGGCGGTGTGTGCGGTCGCCCGTGTGGAAGGACGTGAAGATCGGTGCGCCGACGAGGACGCTGGTCAGCAGTTCGAAGGCGAGGGACATGCCGGAGCCCTTCGCGCCGCCCAGCGGCAGGGGCATCACCGCCTGTTCCGGGTCGGTCGTCGGCGTGCCGTCCTCCGTCGCGGCCGCGCCCTCCGGCAGCGGGGTGCCGGTCGCCCTGGCCTGGCGGATCTTCCCGAGGGCGATCGTGGCGGTGGCCATGTCGAGGAGGAGGGGGGCGTGTTCACGGGCCGGTACGGCGATGGCGAGGGGGCTGGTGGCGACGGCCGCGCCCTTGACGCCGGTGTAGCCCATGTTGGGCATGCCGGCCACGAACGCGAGCCCGACCAGGCCCTGTTCGGCGATCCGGGACACGTAGTAGCCGATGGCGCCCGTGTGGACCGTGCGCCGTACGCCCACCGAGGCGATACCGGTGGCGCGGGCCCGGCGTACCGCCTCGTCGGCCGCCGCGGTCAGGGCCACCGGGCCGGGGGCGCGGTCGGCGTCGAGGACGGCCGCGGCCGGGGTCGTCGACTCGATCCTGATCTCCGGCGCCGCATTGGCGACGCCCTTGGCGAGCAGGTCCAGGTACGCGGGGACGCGGGCGGTGCCGTGCGAGTCGACGCCGCGCCGCGCGGCCCAGACGAACACGTCGGCGGTGGTACGGGCGTGCTCGGCGCTCAGGCCGCCCTTCTCCAGGAGGGCGGCGGAGAAGGCACGCAGATCGTCGGCGGGCACCAGGATCCTGGTCGGGGTGTCGGGCATGGTGGTGGGCTCTCCTGGGCTAGCGGGTGACGAGGACGTCGACCACGGCGGTGGTGCCCTCTTCGACGGACTTGAGGGCCCGTCGGAGGGCGGGCGCGAGCTCGTCCGCGGTGTCGACGGTCTCGGTGTGCATGCCGAACGGCTCGGCGAACGCGGCGAGCCGGGGCAGCCGGTGCAGATCGGTGCCCAGCCACTCGCCGGTCTCGGCGGCGGCGCCGTCCGGGTAGAAGCGGCGGTGGTTGAGGTTCATCGATTTGTAGACACGGTTGTTGAACACCACGATCAGCAGCGGCAGTTCGTACGCCTTCGAGGCGTCGTACGAGGGGATCACCGGGTTGTAGGCGAAGGCGCCGTCGCCGATGGTGAGGACCACGGGCCGTTCCGGGGCGGCGAGTTTGACGCCGAGGGCGACCGCGATGCCCTGGCCGAGGCCGCCCTGGACGTAGAAGTAGGAGTCCGGTTCGGCGGTGCGCAGATGGCGTCGGACGGCCTGGCTGTGGGTGATGGTCTCGTCGACGACGACGCCGCTGTGGCCGTCGAGCAGCCCCCGCAGGGTGGCGGCGACCAGCACCGGGTCGACGCCCGGGGAACCGGGGTCCTCGCAGGCCTTGGTCTCGGCCCGGGCGAGGGCGCCGGTCTCCTCGGAGTACCGCGTGTGCTGGGCCGCGCGGCGCTCGGCGACGGCCGTCTCGTCGAGGTCCTTCGCCCGCTTGGCCAGCTGGCGCAGGGTGTTGGTGACGTTTCCTTCCAAGTACGTGTCGGCGAACAGCACTTGGTAGACGACGTGCGGGCGCTGCGGGACCTCGTCGATGACGACGATCCTCGCCTTGGCGGGGCGGCGGGAGGGCGGGTAGAAGGGCGCCCGGCAGTTCACGAGGAGGATCAGGTCGGCCGTGTCCATCCAGGGGCCGATGTCGCTGCCGGCGTGCAGCGGGTGGGTGCGCGGGAAGTTGCCGCAGACCGCCGAGTCGGGCTCGACGACCGGGATGTGCCAGGCCTCCGCGAAGGCCAGCAGCGCCTCGAAGCCGCCCGCCTCACGCCCCGCCGTCTCCGTGACGATCACGGGGTTGACCGCCTCGCGGATCAACTGCGCGACCGGGTCGACCTCTTCGGGCGAACTGTGCGTGGAGCCGGGTGGCACGACGGGCTTGGCCTCGCGGCCGTCCCACTCCTCCAGGAGGATCTCCAGGGGGATGTTCAGGTACGCCGGTCCGGCCGGGGCCCGCCAGGCCAGTTCCGCCGCTCGGGTGATCATGGTGGGCAGGGTGTGCACGCTGGCGGCCTCGGTCGACCACTTGGTGAACGGCCGGGCGACACCGTGCGGGCCGCCCACGATCGACAGGTTCCGGTACCACTGGCCGCCCGGGTCGTGCCCGGGGGCGTCGCCGTACGTCGTCGACTCCGACGAGGCGACCACCATGGGCACACCGGCCAGCAGCGCGCCGTGCACGGCCATCGAGCCCTGGAGCAGGCCCGGCGCCGCGTGCAGCAGCACGCCCTGCGGACGGCGCTCGATCAGCGCGTACCCGGTGGCCATGCCGACCGCGACCGTCTCATGGGTCAAGTCGAGGTATCCCGGCGCGGGTTCGCCGTCGCGGTGGCGGCGGGCGAGCGACTCCCACACCGGGGCCCATTCGGATCCCGAGGAGCAGAAGACATGGTCGGCACCCGCCGCGTTGAAGGCGGAGACGACGGCGTCGCCGCCGTGGATCCGTGGGGTGTTGGTCATCGCCGGTGTTTCCTCAGCCCTCGATCGGCCAGTTCAGGACCTCGGAGATACCGCGGCCCATGATCCATTCAAGCTCCTCGGGCGTGAAGTCCCAGTGTTTGGTGAACTGCTCGATCGTGTCGGTGTAGGTGATGCCGTGGCCGAGCAGCCGGGTGATGTCGGTGCCGTAGAAGCAGCGCTGCGGGCCCATCCTGTCGACCATCTCGCGCACGTACTTCTGGATGTTGCCGTTCGGGAAGGGCTGCGTGGAGTAGCCCGGCAGCGCCGACACCTTGACGTAGATGTTCGGGTGGACGTGCAGGTCGGCGGTCTCCTGGACCCAGTAGCCGATGGCGTCGTCCACGCAGCGGGCCATGATGCCCATGTGGTCGATGATGATCTTCAGCTCGGGGTGCTTGGCGGCGATCTCGCCCAGTTCGCGCTTCCAGATCGGGGCGTGGACCATGGTCGGGATGCGCAGTTCCTCGGCGAGCGGCCAGTACCAGTCGTTGGTGCCGTCGATCATCCAGTTGCGGTCCTGCGGCCGGTGGAAGGTCAGCCGGGTGCCCTTGACGTGCGGGTTCTGGGCGAAGTCCGCGAGCATGGCCCTGCCCTCCGCGGGCTTGTTCTGCGGGATGCGGGCCATGATGCCGAAGCGGTCCGGGTGGGCCTCGCAGGCCTCCAGGGCGTAGTCGATGCGGTCGCCCTCCCAGGACGGCGGCAGGATCAGCGCCCGGTTCACGCCGGCCTCGTCCATCAGCTCCAGGGCCTCCTCGTAGGAGAAGGGGTCCTCGCGGTGGCCGTTGAGACGGATCCGCTCGCGGGCGCCGGGCACCCAGGGGCGGTCGGGGGTCTCTTCCTTCCAGATGTGGATCTGCGTGTCGACGACGAACATGGCGCGGACTCTTTCTCTCGAAGGGGGTCTCGGGGTGGTGCGGAAGGAACGCTAGGCGGCCGGAGAGGTCTTGCGCAGAGCCGGGAGCGCAAGCTGTTGTTGCACGTAAGTGCCCTGTTCACAGCGCACTTCCGGCTGCCGGGGCGCACGGTTCAGGAGCCGTCGAAGACGGCCGCGGTGATGTGTTCGGCGATCGCCATGGAGGCCGTGGCGGCCGGCGAGGGGGCGTTGCGTACGGCGGTGATCCGGCCGGCGCGGTGGATGCGGAAGTCGTCGACGAGAGTGCCGTCGCGGTCCAGCGCCTGCGCGCGTACGCCGGCTCCGCCGCGCACCACGTCATGGACGCCGACCTCCGGGACGTACCTCCTGGCGTCCTTCATGAAGGCGGCGGTGGAGAAGGAGCCGCGGTACTCCTTGATGCCGGTACGCCAGTGCCGGCGGGCCATCCGCCAGGCGCCGGGGTAGGCGGCGAGGGCCAGCAGGTCCCTCGGTGACACCGTGCCGCGCCGGTAGCCCTCCTTGGCGAGGGCGAGGACGGCGTTGGGCCCGACCTCCACCGAGCCGTCGACGCGCGGGGTGAAGTGCACGCCGAGGAAGGGGTAGCGCGGATCCGGCACCGGGTAGACGAGACCGCGTACGAGATGTGTCCGGTCCGGCCTGAGCAGCATGTACTCGCCGCGGAACGGGATGATCCGGGGTTCCGGCCGGTCCCGGGCGAGCGCGGCGACGGTGTCGGACTGCAGTCCGGCGCAGAGGATCAGCCGGTCCACGCGTACGCGTTCTCCTGCCGAGGCGACTTCGATCCCGCCCGGCACGGTGGTGAGGGAGGTGACCGGACAGCCCAGCCGTACCTCGCCTCCCGAGTCGACGACGTCCTTGGCGAAGGCACGGGCGATCGCCGGGTAGTCGGTGATCGCGGTGCGCGGGGAGTGCAGGGCCGCGATGCCGCCGACGTGCGGCTCCAGTTCCTTGATCTCCTCCCGGGAGAGCTTCCGCAGCTCCGGCACATGGTTGTTGCGGGCCCGCTCGTACAGGTTCCGCATCCTGCCGAGTTCGTCCTCCCGTACGGCGACGACCAGTTTGCCGATCTCGTCGTACGGCAGCTGCCGGTCCCGGCAGTAAGCGCGCAGCAGGGACACGCCCCGCACGCACAGGTCGGCTTTCAGGCTGCCCGGTGGGTAGTAGATGCCCGCGTGGACCACGCCGGAGTTGTGGCCGGTCTGGTGTCGGGCGATCTCCTGCTCCTTCTCGAGGACGACGACCCGGGTGCCGGGGCGGCGCAGGGCGATCTCGCGGGCCGTGGCGAGGCCCACGATGCCGGCGCCGACCACGCCGACCGTCTCGTCAGCCATCGGCCCGCTCCGGGGCACCGACGTTGACGGCCACCGTCTTGACGCGCGTGGAGAACCTCAGGACTTCCTCGCCCTGTTCCTTGTAGCCCGTACCGGAGTCGTGGAAGCCGCCGAACGGGAGATGGACGTCCCAGCCGGTGGTCGTCGTGTTGACCGCGACCTGTCCGCACTCGGCCTCGTCGGCGAAGCGGTACGCGTGGGATAGGTCGCGGGTGAAGACGGCGGCGGCGAGGCCGAAGCCGGAGTCGTTGACCGCCTCGACGGCCGCGTCGAAGTCGTCGACCGCGCGGACGGCGAGGACGGGCCCGAAGACCTCCTCGCGCCAGACGGCCATCTCGGGGGTGACGCCGGCGAGGACGGTGGGGCGTACGTAGCAGCCGTGGGCCCGTTCGGTGTCCGGCCCGCCCCCGGTGAGCACGGTCGCGCCCTGGTCGAGTGCGCGGGCGAGATCGGCGAGGACGGAATCCCGCTGCTGCGGGCCGGCCAGCGGGCACAGTGTGGTCGCCGGGTCGCTGCCCGGGCCGACCGTCAGCGACTCCACCTCCGCGACCAGCAGCGCGACGAACTCGTCGTACACCGGCCGCTCGACGACGACCCGGCTGGTGGCGGTGCAGCGCTGCCCGGCCTGGCCGAAGGAGGCGGCGACCACGGCCTGGGCGGCGAACGGCAGATCGGCGTCGCGCAGCACCACCGACGCGTTCTTGCCGCCGAGTTCGCCCTGGAAGCGGACGTTGCGGTCGGCGAGGCGGCGCCGGATGCGGTTGCCGACGGCGTTGGAACCGGTGAAGGTGATGCCGGCGATCCGGGGGTCGTCGAGGAGCGCCTCCTCGATCTCGGCGGTCCGGCCGGTGACCACGTTGAGCACCCCGGGCGGCAGCCCCGCGTCGTGCAGGGCGCGGGCCAAGTGCAGGCCCGACAGCGGGGTCTCGGTCGCCGGCTTGAACACGGCCGCGTTGCCGGCGGCGAGCAGCGGGGCGAGTTTGCGGGCCGGGGTGATCAGCGGGTCGTTCCAGGGGCTGATGACGAGGATCACGCCGATGGGCTCGCGCTGGGTGTGGGTGCGGTGGTTCGGCCGTACGTCGTGCAGGAGGGTGCCGTAGCCCTGGCGGGCCAGGCCCGCGTAGTAGTCCAGGAAGTCGGCGGCCTTGAGGGTCTCGCCGGTCGCCTCGGCGCGGGTCTTGCCGTTCTCCGCGGTGACGTCGGCGGCGATCGCACCGACGCGCTCCCGGATCAGCCGGGCCGCCTCGGTGAGGACGCGGGCCCGTTCGAAGGGGCTGGTGCGCTTCCAGCCGGCGAAGCCGCGCTCGGCGTGGTCGTGGGCCCGGGTGACGTCCTTGGCGGACAGCGCGGGAACGCGGGCGAGGGGGACGCGGACATCGGCGGGGTCGTGGACGTCGATCCATTCACCGGTCGTCACCCACTCCCCGCCCAAGAGGGTTTCCAGGGTGCGCATGGAGATCACTTCCTTTGTCGTCCGCGATGTCGCCCGTGCGGGCCGGATGCGACAACACACCATGTGGGAGGGGGTCCACCAGCCCTGTGAGGGCAGGCATAGATTGCGCCGTGCGCGGGTCGGCGGTCGCATGATCCATGCTGGAATCGGCGAACCGGACACGTCCTGAGGAGAAGAGGAGAAGTCACATGGCATACGCAGTCGTCGCCCGATACCGCTGCGCACCGGCCGACGCGGCCGCGGTGCACGCCGCGCTGCTCAAGGCCCGGGCGGCCACCCGCACCGAGCCCGCGAACCTGATGTACGAGGTGCACGCGGTGGAGGGCGAGCCCGGTGGGTTCCTGCTCTACGAGCGGTACACCGATCGGAACGGCTTCGAGGCGCACAAGGCGGCCGACCACTTCAAGGAGGTTGTGATGGGGGTGGTGTGGCCGTTGCTGGAGGAGCGCACGGTTACTTTTGCGGAGGTGCTCTAGCGTCTGCCGGGCTTGGGTGCGTCTTGGGGCGCGGGTGATCTGTGGCTGGTCGCGCAGTTCCCCGCGCCCCTACAAGCAGGGGCGTTCTAGAACTCGTTGCCCCAGACGTACCGCGCGATCGTCTCGACCAGGACGAGCTTCTTGCGCTGGTCCTCCGCGCTCAGCAGGGGCCGCGAAGCCACGTCCGCGAAGCCCCTCGACGGTGATACGGCCCCGTCCTCCAGGTCCTTGAACTCGCCGGCCGCGTCGATACGGGACATCACGGTGTCGACGTCCTCCGGTTCGGGCACCGTCGCGTCGACGACTCCCAGGCAGAAGTCGCGGTCTTCCGGCAGTGCCCTGAGCAGGTCCAGTTCGGCCGGCGTGCCCTGGTCGAACGGCAGGACCCAGCGGTCGGCGCCGATGCCGGCGCACAGCTGCTCGGCGCGGGACCGGTCCAGTTCGGCCGGGGCCGCCCAGCCCGGTGCCATGGCGATCCGGACGCCCTCGGGGCGTTCGTCCAGCCGTACCGCCGACGCGTCCACGGCCAGCGCGTCCTCGAAGGACAGTGCGCCCGGGTCGGCCGGGTCGGTGTTCAACTGGCCCAGCAGCAGCGGGTTGTTGAGCTGGATCAGCCGGACGCCCTTCGACACCAGCAGCCCGATCTCCGCCCGGATGATCTCGGCCAGTGCCTCGCCCAGTTCCCGGGCCGAGGACACGCCGAGGCCCGGCTGGAACGTGGTGGCCGCGAGATACGCCGGTGAGGGCAGCGCGGCCTTCGGGGCGATCACCGTCAGAGCGGCGAGGCGAGCCACCCAGTCCGCGAGCAGCGGGCCGCCCGCCTTCGGGAGGGACTCGGCGACCCAGCGGACCAGGCCGTCGGGACCGGTTTCCTCGGTACGGCGGAATCCCGACACCGCGTCGAAGACCGCGCCGCGAAAGTCCTCCCGGGGGAAGTCGCCGTCGGTGACGACGGTGGAGCGCAGTTTGCGCTGATACGCCACCGCGTCCTGGACCGCCTGCTCCACGCCGGTCGCGGCGAGGCCGACCGGGCGGACCAGGCTGCCGTGGTGGTCGATGCGGTAGTTGAACGTGTCCGCCATGGTGTCAGTCCTTTCCGCCGGTGAATCCGGTGACGCCGGTGACGCCCCACGCGGCGAACTCCAGCTCGTAGCCGAGGGCCTTCAGGACCTCCTCGGCGATCCGCTGGTCCTCGTCCGCGGTACCGCCGGCGATGCCGAGCCCGCCGATGATCTCGCCGTCCTTCTTGATGGTGACGCTGCCCTCGGCGGCCATGATCGGCAGGGCGGCGCCGGGGAGTTGGGAGAGCTGGGCGAAGAACACGGGCTGGCTCTCCTGCCACTTCTTCAGCATCGGGCCGGGCCGCTGCATGACGGCCGCGGTGTAGGCCTTGGCGCGGGCGATGTCGGGGGTGAGCGGACGGGCGCCGTCGGGACGGCGGATGGCGATCGGGAAGCCGCCCGCGTCCACGACCGCGACGCTCACCGCCTTGCCGATCTCCTGGGCGCGCTGATGGGCGGCGCCGATGATCTCCTCGGCGGCGGCGAGGGTGAGGCTCGTCATGCTGCTTCCTTCGGTGCGGTGAGGGTGCGGCGGAGGCGGGCGACGGCCGCGTTGTACCGGTCGGGCGCCTCCCAGTACATGGAGTGCGGGGCGTCCGGGACGATCTCCAGATGCGAGCCGGGCAGCAGTTCGTGGGCTCGGGTGACCGTCTTGACGCTGAGCACGGCGTCCTTCTCCCCCGCCAGGAAGGCGACCTTGACGCCGGAGGCCCGGATCTCCTCCAGGGTCGGGCCGTCGGTGTCGAGGTTGCGCAGGTCCTGCATCCTGGCCACGTTGAACGTGCCCATCTGCTGGAAGAGGAAGGTGAGATCGGCCCGCTCCCGCTGGAACGATTTAGTGAGCAGCCGGTCGATGACGGGCAGCTTCACGGCCTGGGCCCGGTCGGCGGCGGCCAGTTCCTTCAGTTCGGGGTGGCCGATGCCGCCGAGGGAGTGGCCGAGGACGACCGAGGAGACGCGCTCGGGACGCAGCAGGCCGGCACGGAGGGCGGCGACGGATCCGATGGACTGGCCGACCAGCATCGCGTCGGTGATGTCCTCCCGGTCGAGGACGGCGACGACGTCACCGGGGAAATCCTGGCCGTCGAACTCCGCCATCGCCGAGTCGGACTTGCCGAACCCGCGCAGGTCCACGGTGACGACGGTGAACTCCTCGCGCAGTGCCGTCACTTGCTGCCACCAGGCGGCGTGATGTCCGCCGCTGCCGTGCACGAACAGGATCGCCGGGCCGCTGCCGTGGCTCTCGTAGTAGATGGAGGTGCCGTCGGAGTCGGCGAGGGGCATGGGGTGAACTCCCGTACTGATGTGCTTAGTTGGGGCGGCGGCCGTGGTGGACGAGCTCGATCATGGTGTGGTCGGGGTCGTGGATGTAGCAGAACTTGGACTGGTTCTCGGGGCGTTCGATCGGCCGGGTGTGCCGGATGCCCAGCTCCTTGAGGTGGGCCAGGAAGTCGTCCCAGTCGTCGACCTCGACGGCGAAGTGATAGGGCGCCATGCGCTCCATCTCCTCGACGGGCGTGAAGTGCAGATCGAAGACGCCCCGGGTCATCAGCACCACGCGGGTGTTGGACTTGGGCTGGATCCGCTTCATCCCGAAGACCTTGGCGTACCAGGCGGCGGTCCGGTCGGGGTCGGTGGTGGGGAAGTTGACGTGGTGGATGTAACGCGGTTCCGCGCTCATGATTGGTTCCCTTCCAGGTGTACGGGGTTGGACAGCACGCCGATGCCGCTGATCTCGATGTCCACGGTGTCGCCGGGCTCGATCTGGCAGGTGGACTCGGCGCCCATCCAGAGCACGTCACCGGGGTGCAGGGTGAGGTGCCTGGTCATCTCGACGATGTAGTCGAAGGGGTCGAAGACCATGTCCCCGGTCGGGAACGCGGCGCGGATCTCGCCGTTGACGCGCAGGGTGGTGGTCTGGGCGAGGGCGTCGACGTCGGTCTCGATCCAGGGGCCCATGGGTTTGAACGAGTCGCTGTTCTTGCTGCGCCAGAACGTGCGGTCCTGGTGCTGCCAGGTGCGGGCGCTGACGTCGTTGCCGACGGTCCAGCCGAACACGGCTGCACGGGCCTCGTCGTGGTCGGCGTGCCGGACCGTACGCCCGATGACGGCGACGAGTTCGGGCTCGGCCTCGAACCGGCCGGTCACCTCGGCGGGCCGGACGATCGGCGAACCATGGCCGGTGAGCGCGTTGTTGGCCCGGTAGCCGACCTCGGGACGCTCGGGCGTCGGGGCACCGGCGTGCTCGATGTGCCGGGGGTAGTTGTGGCCGACGGCGTAGAACACGCCCGGCACGACGGGCGGCAGCCAGACGGCGTCCGCCGCGGGGACCGTGCCGAGGACGTCGAAGCCGCCCTCCAGCGGCGAGCCGGAGAGCAGTTCGACGTCCGTCTCCCCCACCCGCCCCCAGACCGGCCGGCCGTCGACGGACACGCGTGCGTACCTCATGGCGTCAGCAGATGGGAGACGCGCTTGGTGACCAGGTAGGCGTCCAGTGCCTCGGGTCCGCCCTCCCGGCCGTACCCGCTCTCCTTGACCCCGCCCGAGGGCGCCTCGTGCACCGAGCCCCCGCAGTGGTTGAGGGAGAGGATGCCGGCCTCCAGCCCGTCGGAGAGCTTCTCGGCGGTGGCGGCCGACCTGGTGAAGCCGTAGGCGGCGAGGCCGTACGGCAGCGAGTTGGCGGTGGCCAGGGCGTCGTCGAGATCGGTGAACGGCACGATCGGCGCGAGGGGCCCGAACGGCTCCTCGGACATCAGGTCCGCGTCCGCCGGTACGTCGGTGAGGACGGTCGGCGCGAAGAAGTAGCCGGGGCGGTCGAGGCGTTCGCCGCCCGTGAGCACGGTCGCGCCCTTGTGCACCGCGTCGGCGGTCAGCCGTTCCACCGACCGCAGCCGGCGCTCGTTCGCGAGGGGGCCCATGGTGGTGCCCCGGTCCAGGCCGTCGCCGACCACGACCGACTCGGCGGCCTTCACGAACTCGGCGGTGAAGTCCTCGACGAGGGACTCGTGGACGAGGAAGCGGCTGGGCGAGGTGCACACCTGGCCGGCGTTGAAGAACTTGGCCTGGGCGGAGCGCCGGGCGGCCTGTCCGGGGTCGGCGTCGGCGCAGACGATCACCGGGGCGTGGCCGCCGAGTTCCATCAGGGACGGCTTCATGACCTTGCCGGCCTCGGCGGCGAGGAGCTTGCCGACGGGCACCGAGCCGGTGAAGGCGATCATCCGGGTGACCGGGGAGGCGATGAGGTGGGCGGACACCTCGGCGGGCTCGCCGAAGACGAGGTTCAGCACCCCGGCGGGCAGGCCCGCGTCCGCGTAGCACTCGACGAGGGCGACGGCCGTCGCCGGGGTCTCCTCGGAGGCCTTGATGATCAGCGAGCAGCCCGCCGAAAGGGCCGAGGAGATCTTGCGGTTGGGGCCGCCGACCGGGAAGTTCCAGGGGACGAAAGCGGCGACCGGGCCGATGGGTTCGCGGCGGACGGTGAGGAGCGTGCCGGGCGCGGCGGGGATGATCCGGCCGTACGCGCGGCGGGCGTCCTCGGCGTGCCAGCGCAGGGTCCCGGCGGTGCGCTGTGCCTCGCCGGTGGCCTCGGCGAGGGTCTTGCCCTGCTCCAGGGTCATCACCCGGGCGATCGCGGGGGCGCGTTCGGCGATGAGGTCGGCGGCGCGGTCGAGGATCGCGGAGCGCCGGGCGACGGAGGTCGCGCGCCACACCTTGAAGCCCTCGGCGGCCGCTTCGAGGGCGCGGTCGAGGTCGGCGGCGGTGGCGAGGGGGACCTCGCCGATCGTCTCCTCGGTGGCGGGGGCGACGACTGGGGCGGTCCGTCCGGTGCCGCCCTGGCACCATTCGCCCGCTATGTACATGCGGACGGCGGGGTAGCCGTGGTCGGTGGTCATGAAGGGGTGGCCTCTCGGGTTCAGGACGCGGTGGGGGCTTCCTGGTCGCGGTTGGTGCGCAGGGCCCAGATGTGGTGCGGCGGAGTCGTCTCGTGGACCCGGGTGCCGTATTTCTCGTCGGCCCGGTCCATGTCGGCGGCGTACTCGACGCGGCCGCCGCTCGGGGCGTGCAGGAAGCGGAAGACGTTGGAGCCGATGGTGTGCCGGCCGAGCCTGCGGGCCTCCCGCCAGCCGTGCTCGATCATGTAGTTGCCGCCCTCGATGACGTCGTCGAAGCCGGGCACCTCGTAGGCGATGTGGTTGACGCCCGCCCTGTCGGGGCGGTGGCAGAGCAGCATGGTGTGCTGGTCGTCGTCGCCGGGGGCCTGCAGGAAGACGCCCATGGGTTCGACCACGTCGGTCGGGCGGAAGCCCAGCCGGTCGGCGTAGAAGCCGACGGCCCGCTCACGGCCCTGCTGGGGGATGTTGAGGGCGACATGGCACATGCGCAGGGGGCGGACCCGGGTGATCGGCTCCAGGGCGGTGTTCCAGCGGTCGACGGTGCCGAGGGTGTTGGCGGGGCGGGGCGTGACGGCGGCGGGCCTGGGGCGGGCCAGGGTGAGGCCGACGCCGAAGCCGGTCTCGTCGACGGTGTGGTGGACGCCGTCGGCGCTCTCGCGGACCTCGCGGTCCCGGCCCGCCTCCGCCACCAGCCGCTCCAGTTCCCCGGGCGTGTCGACACCCCAGACCACCTCGCGCAGCGTGGGTCCGTCCTCGACGGGGGCCGGCAGCAGCGGGCCCGGCAGCGTGTCGAGGTGGAGGGTCTGGCCGGTGCGGGTTTCGAACACCGCGTGCTCGTCGGTCCGTTCGGCCGGGAACAGCCCGAAGTCGTCGTAGAACCGGATGCATGCACCGAGGTCGTCGATGCCGTAGGTGACCGATTCGATTCTCTGGATTCCCATGGATTCCTCGTTTCCGGTTCGCTCGCGAGCGTAGGTTTCGGCTCACGAGGGCCTCAATGGGCTGAGCTCTACGGAATGCGCAATCGTTTGTTGCGGACTGCGGCTACGACCGGATCGTGGGAATCGGGTTCTGCGAGAACCACTCGGCGAGGAAGTCCAGGAAGACGCTGATCTTTCGTGGGGTGTCCTGCCCGGGACCGTAGATCGCGTACAGCGGGCGGTCGGGTACGGCGAGGCCGGGCAGCAGCACCTGGAGGGCGCCGGAGACGAGGTCGTCGTAGGCCGGGCGCTGGGGCAGCAGGGCGATGCCCCGGCCGTGCACCGCCGCCTTCTGCAGGGCGATGTAGGAGTTGGACGAGAACGCGATGCTGCGGATCTTGTGCAGGGTGCTGGCGTGTCCGTGGCCGATCCGCCACACCGGGTCGTTGACGTGCACCAGGCAGTCGTGGGCGGCGAGGTCGTTGGGGTGGGCGAGCGCGCCGCACCGCTCGATGTACTCCTCGGAGGCGCACAGCACGAACGGCAGCGAGGCGATCTTCTTCAGCCGGACGCTGGAGTCCCTGAGGTCCCGGGTGTGGAACGCGACGTCGAATCCGCTGTCCAGGAAGTCGTAGGTGCGGTCGGACATCCCGCCGAGTTCGAAACGGACCTGGATCCTCGGATGCGCCGCCGAGAACGCGGCAATGGCGTCCCCGAGGTCGAGGCTGCCTATCCACTTGGGGCAGATGACGCTGAGGGTCCCTTCGGGCCGGTCGTGGAGCTGGGCGATTCCGGCGTCCTCGGCCTCGATCTCGTCCAGAATGCGGGCGGCGAATTCGGCGTACCGCCGGCCCGGCTCGGTGAGGCTCACGGAGCGGGCGGTGCGGTTGACCAGGCGGACGCCGATCTGCCGCTCCAGCTCCGCCACGTGCCGGGACACCAGGGAGCCGGACGAGCCGAGTTTCTTGGCGGCTCCGCTGAAACTGCCGACCTGGGCGACGGTGACGAAGCTGTGCATGAGGAGCAAGCGATCCATTTTTCCTCCGAACGCGCGTGCGGCTCGCGCCGGTCACCCACACAAATCGAATGTCGGCAATGTTGTCAACGTCTCTTCACTTAAAAGATCAGCCCACGTTTCTCATGGTCAGACCGGAGATCGAGTCCCGTCCGGGGCGATCCGGCCGTAGCCGCGGACGTCCGGGAACGGCGGCTCCCTGTCGGCCTGGAGGTCCACCTGGAAGGTGTTCAGGCACATGCCGAGCATGGTGAAGTTGCCGAGCGCGCCGATGGTGTCGACGAGCCCCCTGGGGCCGAAGTGCTCCAGGGCGCGGGCGAAGGTCTCGTCGGTGACGAAGTGCTCCTCCAGGACCTCCCGGCAGAACTGGTAGAAGGCCTGGTCGGCCGCGTCGTCGAAGACCGCCTCGCGCTTCTCGGCGATGGCCCGGACGGCGTCCTGCGGGATGCCGGCCTCGACCGCCTGGCGGACATGGGCGTTCCAGGAGTACTGGGCGTCCCAGTTGCGGGCGGCCATCAGCAGCGTCAGTTCGCGCAGGTGCTCGGGGAGGCTGCAGTCGAACCGGGCGAAGGCGCCCAGGGACTCCGCGCGTTCGCACATCTCGGGGCTGTGCAGCCAGACCCGGAACGGGCCGCGCACGGCGCCGCGGCGGCCCGCGATCCGGGCGGCCAGCTCCTGCTGGCGCGGGTCCATGTCGTCTTCACTGAGAACGGGGAGCCTCATGGGGCCGGTACCTGCCTTTTCTCTCCGGCGGCCGTGGGATGCCAGCTGACGCTACCGCCGGATCCGGGAACCTCACCCCTCCCGGCGCGCAAGGTAAAACTGCACGCCAGAGGGCACCCCTCGGCCCGCGCACGGCCTACCGTCGGTCGGCGTACCGCGTCGTAGTGGAGAGGAACCCCGGTTGACCACGATCATCAAGGCCGCGTCCGTGCCCCTGCTCGACCGGGGCGGTGCGGTCCTGTCGACACCGCTGATCACCACGCCGTCGGCGGGCGGGGAGAACCTCATCACGAGCGGGATGAGCGTCTACCCGGTGGGCTCCGGCGCGCCGTTGCACTCGCACAACTGCGACGAGCACGTGACCGTCCTGGAGGGCGAGGCGGAGGTCTGGGTGGACGGCGAGGTGACGCGGCTGGAGCGGTTCGACACCACGTACGTCCCGTCCCCCGTCCCCCACCTGTTCCGCAACGTCGGTGACACCCCGTTGCGGATCCTGTGGGTGTACTCGTCGGGTCATGTCACCCGGACCTTCACCGAGACGGGAAGGACGGTCGAGCACCTGTCCGCCGAGGACCAGATGGGCTGAGTCCCGTCCCCTGGGACGTCCCACCCGTCCCCGGGCACGCCGGGACGACATGGTGACGCCTCGTCACGGCAATCCTCCGAATCGTGATCACGCTTCGTGGTCACGAGCACGACAGCACGGAGGTTTCCATGTCCCGACGGATCCTGAAGAGCGGCCTGCTGGCCGCGGTCGCGGTGTTCGCGTTCCTGCCCACCGCGGGAGCCGCCACCGCGAGCGCCGCCACCCCGATCCCCGCGCCCCAGGGAATCGTGCAGCAGTTCTACAACTACAACGCCGCCCCGGCCCCGGTGGTCCACCGCTACCACCACCGGCACTACACATACCGCACGCACCGCACGTTCCGCACCGTGGGCCGGGTGACCACGCGCCACACGCGGCTCAACGTCCGCTCCGGCCCGGGCACCCGCTACCGCGTGGTGGGCCACCGCCACAACAACCGGCTCATCGGGCTGACCTGCAAGACGTACGGCGGCTCGGTGCGCGGCAACCACGCCTGGTACCGGCTTTCCCACCACAAGGGGTACGTCGCGGCCCGCTACGTCCGGGTCGGCCGCGCCGTCCCGTGGTGCTGACGGGTCCGCCCCGCCGCGCTTCGTGACCGTACAGGCCTGTTCGGGAACTCGGGGTTCCCGAACAGGCCTTCGACATGCTCCTCGATTCACCGCCTTCACACCTGTTCGCCGATTGCGGGCCCGGTCCCCCTGGGAAGTCATTCCGACAACAGGGGCGAAACGCCCATAGCGTAATGAAGTCGAGGCACGCGACATGCGGCACCCCGAAGGAGCGACCCCCACCCCTGCGGACGAGTCGCCGGCGGCGAAACTGCGCGAACTGAAGGAACGTACCGGCCTGAGCCTGGCCGCACTGGCCGCCCGCACCCCCTACAGCAAGTCCGCCTGGCACCGCTATCTCTCCGGTGCCAAACGGCCACCGCGCCCGGCCGTGGAGGCCCTGGCCCGGCTCGCGGGCGCCGACCCGGCGGCCGTACTGGCGCTGTGCGAGGCCGTGGAGGCGCCGCCGGCCGCCGAACCCTCCCAGCCGAAGCCCCCGGCCCGGCGGCGGTGGCTGCCGCTGACCGCACTGGCACTGCTCACCGTGGCCGGGGTGACGGCGGCGGCCGTGACCGTCTCGGACCGGCGCGGCACACCGGGTGCGCAGCCGGTGTCGGGAGCGCCCGGCTGCCATGGCCGGTCCTGCCAGGGCGTGTTGCCGGACACCGCGGCGTGCGCCCGGGACGCGCAGACCAAGAGCGCCGTCACCGACACCGGGTACGACGTCCGGCTGCGCTGGTCCCCCACCTGCGGCACCGCCTGGTCCGAGGTGCGGCTGCGCGCCCCGCACGCCCGCGAGGTCTCGGTCCGGGCCGGGCAGAACGTGCTCTCCGCGAGCTATCCCGCCGAGAACTCCGTCGGCTACACCAGCCCGATGCTCGCGGTGGCGACGCCCCGGGGGGTGGAGGCGTGCGCCGAGGTCGGGGGGCAGCTGGCGTGCACGGGGCTCGAGGCGCAGCCGGACGACGAGTAGCAGAAAAGGCGCCGCGCCCGTGGAAGGGGCGCGGCGCCGGACCGGTCGGGGGCACCGGTCAGTGTGCGGCGACCAGTTGGTCCCGGTCGCTGCCGGCCTGCGGCTGCCTGGCCGAGCGCAGGGCGGCGATGCCGATGAACACCATCGAGGAGACGCCGGCGAGCGCGAAGGCGGTGAAGCCCCAGTCGCCGTTGCCCGCCGCGAGCAGCTGGCCGCCGAGCCACGGGCCGAAGACGGCGCCGAAGCGGCCCATGCCCGAGGTCCAGCCGACGGCGGTGGCGCGGTTGTCCGGGGTGGAGCGGATGGAGACGGTCGCGTAGATCATCGTCTGGGCGCTGTTGAGGAAGACACCGGTGAGGAAGACGACCACCGTGGTCACGCCCATCGGCATGTGGACGCTGAGCAGGTAGACGCCGGCGGCGGTGAGGGCGAACCAGACGGCCGAGATGCGCGGGGCGCCGAACCTGTCGGCGGCGCGGCCGGCCGCCAGCATGCCCACGATGCCGCCGAGGTTGAAGACGACGACGAAGGTCAGGGCGTTGGCGAGCGCGTAGCCCTCGGTGCGCATCAGGGTGGGCAGCCAGGTGGCGACGCCGTAGACCAGCAGCAGACCGCCGAAGGAGGCCAGCCAGTAGAGCAGGGTCTGGACCCACTCGCCGCCGCGGAACAGGCCGAGCAGCGCGTCCCAGCGGTCGGCTGCGGTCTTCTTGGCGGCGACGGCGGGCAGTTCGACCTCGTAGCGCTCGGCGAGGGCGCCGGCCTCCTCGGTGCGGCCCTTGGCGACCAGGAAGCTCAGCGACTCCGGCAGGAGCCTGATCAGGACGGGGACGAAGAGCAGCGGGAGCACGCAGACCCAGAAGGCGGAGCGCCAGCCGACCGGCTCGACCAGCCACTTGGCGACATAGGCGGAGAGGATGCCGCCCGCGTGGTGCGCGGTCATCAGCAGGCCGATGGTGATGGCGACCCGGCCGCCCTTGGCATAGTCGGAGACCATGCTGATCGCGGTCGGCAGCAGACCGCCGAGGCCGACGCCGGCCAGGGTGCGGCCGAGGCCGAAGACCGCGAGGCTGCCCGAGATGGCGCAGATGCCCGAGGCGAGGGAGAACAGCGTGACGCAGCCGATCATCAGCTGCTTGCGGCCGATCCGGTCCGCTACCGTGCCCGCGGTCAGGGCGCCCACCAGCATGCCGAAGGTGGCGTAGGAGCCGAGGTCGCCCGCCCGGTCCGGGGTGAGGCCGAAGGTCTTGGTCTCCAGCAGGTGGGGCAGCACCGAGCCGTAGATGAACATGTCGAGGCCGTCGAAGAGGACGGCCAGCCAGCACAGACCGACGACGAGCAGAGCCAGTTTGCTGCCGCGGGCGGACAGAGCGGGGGAGGAGGACATCTTTGTTTTCCTCTCGTCCAGGGGGCGTTCCCTGGAGGGGATCAATGAGCGGGCCGCGCGGCTCGTGCGGCTGACCCTTGGTGCGCTAGACGTTAAGGACCGGGATCCCGGAACGTCAACACTTTTGTCAACAATCTCAGCAACAGTCCGGGCGCCAGTCGTCCCACTCTGTGCGCACAGCAAAACCCCAGGTGGCAAAGGGGGCAGACGACGCGTGCCGACGCGTCACCCACCCCCGTATGACCGGAATCGAAGCCCTGATCAGCCCACCGGAGGCGTCCCGTGGGTGTGGAAGGACTCGATCGTCCGCAGGCCCCAGGCCTGCCCCTTGGCCCGTTCGGCCTCGGTCCAGGTGATCAGCGGCCAGTCGGGCGCCAGCACCAGCCGGGTGAGCGGGTTGCACAGCTCGATGCGGTTGCCCCCCGGCTCGTAGACGTAGAGGAAGAACGTCTGCTGGATGGCGTGCTTGTGGGGGCCGGTCTCGATGAACACACCGGTGTCGATGGCGAGATCGGCCGCGCGCAGGATCTCCTCGCGGGTGTCGGTCGCGAAGGCGATGTGGTGCAGCCGCCCCTCCGAGCCGGTCCAGTCGGAGGTGTACACGACGTCGTACGACTTGTTCGTGAAGGTCAGCCAGCGGGCCGCGATCTTCCCGGTGTCGAGCCGGATCTGCTCGGTCGGCCGGGCGCCGAGGACCTGTTGCTGGAACTCGGCGTTGGCGAGCACGTCGGCGGCCAGGAAGTTGATGTGGTCCAGGCGGCGCACGCCGACGCCCCGGTTGGGCTTGGCCTGCGGCTGGTTCTTCAGCGCCGGCTTCAACTCGTCGGGGGCCCGGTAGTACTCGCTCTCCCAGTAGAGGGCGTGCTCGTGGCCGTCCGGGTCGGTGGTGACGTAGAGCTTGCCGAGTCCGGGCTCGTCCTCGGCCCAGTGGCCGGTGCCGCCCGCCTCCTCGACCGCCCTGACCCGGCGGTTCAGGGCCTCCTCGCTGGAGGTGCGCAGCGCGAGCCGGCCGAGGCCGGGCTGGTCGCGGGCGGTGAGGACCAGGCTGTGGTGCTCGTAGTCGTCGAAGGTGCGCAGATAGACCGTGTCGCCGTCCTGGCCGTTGACGGTCAGTCCGAGGTAGTCGGTGAAGAAGGCGACGCTGGCGTCCAGGTCCGGGGTGAACAGCTGGGCGTGGCCGATATGGGCGATGTCACCGAGGGGCGGAGTCATCGTTGCCTCCTTGGGGTCGTGCGGGTGTGGGGGTGGTGCCGACGGACCGCGGGAAGACGGTGCCGTCGAAGATCTTGCGGGCGGTGCGGACGACCGCGGTGCGGCGGGCGGCCGGCGGGGTGCCGTCGGAGCCCGGGTCGACGCTGGTGTCGATCTCCAGGAATCCGGTGGGGTGTTCGATACGGATCCGGTCGCCGTGCTCCGGGAGCCGGGCTATCCCTTCCCCCACGCCGCCGGGCAGCCGCAGCCCCGCGGCCACGCTCGCGGCGCCGAGGACGCCGATCGAGGTGTGGCAGCGGACGGGGATGAAGGTCCGGGTGCTGACCGCGCCGCCCTCGCGGGGCGGGGCGAGCAGGCTGAGCTTGGGCACGGTGGCGGTCTCGACGTCCCCGAGGCCCATCAACTTCCCCGCCGCGAGCCGGATTTCGTGCAGCCGGTCGGCGAGCGCCAGGTCCTCCTCCAGGTCCTTGGGCTGCTCGTACCCGGTGACCCTGAGGTCGCCCGCGGCGATCAGCACGGTCGGCATGCCGTTGTCGACGCAGGTCACCGCCGTACCGGCGACGGTGTCGCGGACGTTCCCGGTGGGCAGCAGCGGGCTCTCCCCCGGCGGGAACTCGATCACCACCGGGGCGGCCGTGCCGGGCACGCCGGAGATCTCGGCGTCCCCGGTGTAGTCCACGCGCCCGCCGGGCGTCGGGAAGGCGGCGATCGCCAGCTCCCCCGTGTTGAGCATCCGGATCCGTACCGAGGTCTCGCCGTCACCGGGGGCCACGAGCCCCCGTTCCACGGCGAACGGGCCCACTCCCGCGAGGATGTTGCCGCAGTTCTGACGGTCGGTCACTTCCGGCCGGTCGACGGCGACCTGGAGGAAGAGGTAGTCGACGTCCGCCTCCGGGTCGTCCGACACCGAGACGACCGCCACCTTGCTGGTGAGGGGGTGCGCCCCGCCCAGCCCGTCGATCTGGCGCGGGTCGGGGCTGCCCACCACCCGCAGCAGCAGCTCGTCGCGGGCGGCGGGGTCGGCGGGCAGGTCCTCGGCCAGGAAGTAGGCGCCCTTGGAGGTGCCGCCGCGCATCAGCATGCAGCGCACCTCCGCGGGCCCGGCGGTCATGTGGCGTTCTCCCCGTGCCCCGCGTACTCCTCGTACGTCCGGTACTCGACGCCGAGCCGCTTCAGGGTCTCGCGCAGTCCGTAGCGGTCCAGACCCAGCTGGCCGTCGATGAAGGCGGCGCGGGTCGCGGCCTCCTTGGCCTCGCGGGCCGCGGACTTCTCCACCGTCTCGCGGGCGCGCTCCCGGGGTACGACCACGACACCGTCGTCGTCGGCGAGGATCACGTCACCCGCGTGGATCACCTGGCCGTCGATGGCGATCGGCACGTTGACCGAGCCGCCGGTGGCCTTCACCGTGCCCTGCGAGGAGACCGCCCGGGACCAGGCGGCGAAGCCCATGTCCCGCAGCTCCTGGGTGTCGCGGATGCCGGTGTTGAGGACGACCCCGCGCACCCCGCGCTGCTGCAGCGCGGTCGCGAACAGCTCGCCGAACAGCCCGTCCGTGCAGGGCGAGGTGGTGGTGACGACCAGGATGTCGCCCTCGCCGCACTGCTCGACGGCCGCGTGGATCATGAGGTTGTCGCCGGGCCAGCTGAGCACGGTGACCGCCGTGCCCGCGACGCGCACGCCTTGCTGGACGGGCCGGATCTCCGGGCCGAGCAGCCCGGTCCGCCCCATCGCCTCACTCACGGTGGCCACACCGAAGCCGGCCAGCCCGTCGACGTCCTTGAGTTCCGCCTTCGGCGGGTCGGTGACGATCACGCCGCTCATGCCAGCTCCTTCGCGATCTGCGGGAAGGGGCGCATGAACGCCTCGGCCATGGTGGTGTGCGCCAGACCCAGGTTGGGGCCCGCGTTGCGCTTGAGCTGGACGCCCCGGCGGACGGCGAGGTCGGTGTAGTAGGCCCACAGGTGCTGCTGGGCGCCGAGGCACTCCATCGCCTTGCGCTTGGTCTCCCAGACCTCGGTGATGTCGAGGAGGACCTCGGGCCTGAAGCCGCTCATCTCGGGCTGGTGCGGCTCGAAGTAGAAGACCGGCGGGGCGCCGATGATGTCGCCCTCGCCCGGGTAGCCGATGGCCTGGGCGAGGATGCGCGCCTCCAGGGCCATGCGGTTGGCGGCCGGGTGGTCGCCGTTGTAGGGGTCGTCGACGGGGTGGGTGAGCACGACGTCTGGCTGGGTCTCGCGGTAGACGGCGACCAGTCGGTCCGTCAGCTCGGCGGAGGCGACCAGGGGGTAGTCGCCTGCGTCGAAGAAGCGGACCTCGGCGCCGAGAGCGGCGGCGGCCTTCTCCGCCTCCTCCCGGCGTATCGCCTTGATCTCCTCGAGGTTCCTGCCCTCGCGCCACGCCTTGGCGGACTCACCGCGCTCGCCGAAGGTCAGACACGCGATGGTGACCTTCTCGCCCCGGGACGCGGCCAGGGCGATGGCTCCGCCCGCCCGCCACACGAAGTCCCCGGCGTGCGCGGTGACGACCAGGGTGGATCGCGGTGGGGATGGGGGTCCCCCCGGTCGAGCGAAGCCGAGACTGGGGGAGGGCGCGTTGGCGTGGGTCATTGCAGAAATCTCCTTGGTGGACAGGTGTGCGCCCACCCACCCCGGGCGTCGTACGAAGCGCCGCGTCAGTCGCTCAGCGCGTCGATCACGCTCGTGAGGTGGGCGCGGACGGCCGCCTCGGCCGCCTGCGGGTCCCTGGCCCTGATCGCCTCGATCATCGCCAGATGCTCATTCAGGGAATGCTGCGGACGCCCCGGGCGCAGCGCCAACTGGAAGCGGTGGCGCACCAGTTGGGCGTTGAGTCGCTCCAGCAGTTGCACGGCGGTCTGCTGGCCGGAGATCTCCCGGATCCGGTCGTGGAGCGAGTGGTTGAGCTCGGAGTACGTGACCGGTTCGCCGTCGGCGACGGCCTTGGTCATGGCCGCTCCGAGGTCCGCGAGCTCGGTGAGCTGCTCGTCGCTGGCCGCGACGGCCGCCTTGGCCGCGCACAGTCCTTCCAGGACCATGCGGCACTCCGTGATCGCGACGGCTTCCGCCACGGTCACCACCCGCACCCGCGAGCCGCGGTTGCGGATCCGCTCGACCAGTCCCTGGGCCTCCAGATCGATCAGCGCCGCACGGATGCTGGCCCGTGTCACACCGAACTCCTCGGCGAGCTCGTTCTCCACCAGCCGCTGGGCCGGGGCCATCTCGCCGTGCAGGATCGCCTGCCGCAGCAGCGCGAGCGCATGCTGCTTGGCCTGCTCCCCGGTGGTCGGACGGGCTTCTTTCGGCATCGTGCCCTCCCTGAGTGAGTGCCTGTCGAACGTAAATCTAGCCAAACAAGATTGTCAACAATTTTGTCTGCCGTATTGCCGCCGAGCTTCCCGCGCACGCGACCCGGCGGACGGGTGCTCAGCCGCCGCGGTAGAGCTCGGTGAGCAGTTCCACGACGGCCTGCCGGTCCGGGTGCGGATCGTCCCGCCACCAGGCCAGCCGGACGGCGACCGGTTCGGCGTCCCGGACCGGACGGTAGACCACGCCGGGTCTCGGGTACTGGTTGGCGGTCGACTCGGCGGTCACACCGAAACCGCGCCCGGCGGCGATCACGGTGAGCCAGTCCTCGACGTCATGCGTCTCCTCGACGACGGGACGCGACTCCGGCGGCCACAGCTCGGGCGTGGTGGTGCCGGTGCGCCGGTCGACCAGGAGGATCCGCCCGCCGAGATCGGCGAGCCGTACGGACCGGCGCCGCGCCAGCGGATCGTCGGCGGCCACCGCGCACAGCCGCCGCTCCAGCCCCACGATGGCCGTGTCGAACCGCCGGTCCTCCAGGGGCCGCCGTACGACCGCGAGATCGCAGGCGCCCTCGCCGAGCCCGGCGGACGCCGTGTTCACACGGACGAGCTGCAGGTCGATGCCGGGATGGGCGGCGGTCCACCGCCGCTGGAGGGCCACCGTGTGCCGCCCCACCGCCGACCACGCGTAGCCGATGCGCAGCCGGGTGTGCCCCGAGGTGGCCTCCTGGACCAGGTCGGCGGCGTCCGCCAGCACCCGCCGGGCCCGCTCCACCACCCGCAGCCCGGTCGCCGTCGGCGTCACCTCGCGCGAGGTCCGCCGCAACAGCCGTACGCCGAGGACCCGTTCCAGCCCGGCCAAGGTCCTGGACACGGCCGCCTGGGACACCCCCAGGGCGATCGCCGCGTCGGTGAAGGTGCCCTCGTCGACGATGGCGACGAGACAGCGCAGCTGCCGCAGCTCCAGCTCATCCATACGACAAGCGTATAGATCCCCGGAGCCATGCATTTTGCGCAAGCGCCTGCCGGGCGGACTCTGCTGTCATGCGACGAGCTCTCGAAGGCCCCGCGACCGCGGTCCCCCCTGCGGTACCGGCCCCCGCGCAGGGGCGGTCGGCCGCCGTGGCGACCATGTTCGCCAGCGGCCTGTCCAACCAGACCGGCGCCGCGATCGGCTCGCTGGCCTTCCCGGTCCTCGGCCCGCTCGGTGTGGTGGCGGTACGGCAGTACGTGGCCGCGCTGGTCCTCGTGGCCGTCGGCCGCCCCCGCCCGCGCGACTTCACCTGGCGGCAGTGGTGGCCGGTGCTGCTGCTGGCGGTGGTCTTCGGCACGATGAACCTGACCCTGTACACCGCGATCGACCGGATCGGCCTGGGCCTGGCGGTCACCCTGGAGTTCCTGGGCCCGCTGAGCATCGCCCTGGCCGCGTCCCGCCGCCGGCTCGACGCCGGGTGCGCGGTACTGGCTGCGGCGGGGGTGGTGGTGGTGATGCGCCCGCAGCCCTCGACGGACTACCTCGGGATGGCGCTGGGCCTGGTGGCCGCGTGCTGCTGGGCGTCGTACATCCTGCTGAACCGCCTCGTCGGCCAACGCGTACCCGGGGCTCAGGGGTCGGCTGCGGCCGCGACCGTCTCGGCGCTGACGTTCCTGCCGATCGGGATCGTGGTGGCGGTACGGCACCCGCCGACGGCAGGCGCGGTCCTGTGCGCGGTGGCGGCAGGAGTCCTGTCGTCGGCGGTCCCGTACCTGGCCGACCTCCTCACCCTCCGCAGGGTCCCGGCCCAGACCTTCGGCCTGTTCATGAGCGTCAACCCGGTCCTGGCGGCGGTGGTCGGCTGGGTGGTGCTGGGACAGGGCCTGGGGGTGCCGGAGTGGGCAGGGATCGGTGCGGTGGTCGCTGCCAACGCCGTGAGTCTCGCGCCCCGCTAGGGGCGCGGGGCTGTATCAACATGCGGCTCCGCCGCGTGGGCGCGACCAGCCACAACCGGCCCGCAGCTCCCCCACAACCGATCCCGCCCTCCTCCAGCGTCAGCTCACCGCTTCCTTCCAGGCCGCCCCCACCGCAATCGCCTGCCGCCACCCCCGAATCACCTTCGGCGGCACCCCCACCGCAAGCACCCCGCTCAACCGCTCCCCCGTCCGATACGCGGCGACGAACCGCCCCTCCGCCAACTCCCCCTCCACGACCCGCACTTCCTCGTGGCCCCGCAGATACCCGTACGCCTGGATCTTCATCTCGTACTGGTCGGACCAGAAATACGGCACCGGTGAGAACGCCTTGCGCGCACCGGGATTGAGGAGATTCCGCGCCGCGGCCATGCCCTGCTCCGCCGCGTTCGTCCGATGCTCGATACGCATCGAGACGCCGAACAACGGGTTGTACCACCGGGCCACGTCCCCGGCCGCGTACACATCCCGCGCGGCCTCGCAGTACTCGTCGCAGACCACCCCGTCCCCCACGGTCAGCCCGCTGTCGGCGAGCCACTCCGTGTTGGGCAGGGAGCCGATCGCGACCAGCACCTCGTCGGCCTCGATCTCCTCCCCGTCGGCGAGCCGCACCCCGTCCTCGGTCACCTCGCTCACGGTGACGCCGGTGCGCAGGTCCACGCCCCGCTCCAGATGGGCCCGGGACAGCACCCGCCCCACCTCCTCGCCGACCGCGTGCGCGAGCGGCACCGGCGCCGGTTCCAGCAGGGTCACCTGCGCCCCCAGCTTCCAGGCGACGGCCGCGGCCTCGGCGCCGAGGAACCCGGCGCCGACCACCACCAGCCGCTGCCCCGGCCCGAGCCGCTCCCGCAGGGTCAGCGCGTCGTCGAGGGTGCGCAGCACATGCGCGCCCTCTCCCGGCAGCCGGCGCGGCCGCACCCCCGTGGCCACGATCAGCCCGTCGTAGGGCACCTTCGAGCCGTCGGCCAGACGTACCGTACGGTCCGCCACGTCCAGCCCGGCCGCCGCCACCCCGAGCCTCAACTCCAGTCCCAGGGAGTCCAGTTCGGTCGGCGCCCGCAGTGACACCCGCTCCGGCGCCCACTCGGCCGACAGCACCTGCTTGGACAGCGGCGGCCGGTCGTACGGCGCGTGGAACTCGTCGCCGACGAGGGTGAGGGTGCCGTCGTACCCCTCGCGGCGGAGCGTCTCGACCGCCGCGAGCCCGGCGGCCGAGGCGCCGACGACCACGATCCGGTTCATCGGGCGGCCAGTCGGATCGCCGCGGCCGGGCAGATCGCCACGGCCTCGCGCACGGCGTCGAGGGTGTCACCGGCCGGGTTCTCGTCGATCACGAAGGCGATGCCGTCCTCCTCCCGCTGGTCGAAGACCTCGGGGGCGACGAGCACGCACTGCCCGGATGCGACGCACTTCGGTTCGTCCAGTTCGACATGCATGGTGTTCTCCTTGTTTCTCGTGGGGGGTTCGGTCACCAGGTGACGGGGAGTTCGTAGACGCCGTACACGCCACCGTTGTGCTTGAAGGGCAGGTCGTCGATGTCGGCGGCGAGCCGGAGGGTGGGGATACGGCGGTAGAGGGTGCCGTAGACCACCTGGAGTTCCATCCGGGCCAGTGGCTGGCCCAGGCACTGGTGGACGCCGAAGCCGAAGGCGACATGGCGGCGGGCGTCGCGTGTCAGGTCGAGGCGGTCGGGGTCGGCGAAGACCTCGGGGTCGCGGTTGGCGATCTCGTTGGGCATGATCACGCCCTCGCCGGCCCGGATCACCTGCCCGCCCACCTCGATGTCCTCGAGGACCGCACGGCGCCTGCCGCTGTGCACGATGCTCAGATAGCGCAGCAGTTCCTCGACCGCGGCGGCGACCGCCCTGGGGTCGTCGGTGTCGCGCAACAGGGCGAGCTGCTCGGGGTGTTCGAGCAGGGCGAGGGTGCCGAGCGCGATCATGTTGGCGGTGGTCTCGTGCCCGGCGAGCAGCAGCAGTACGCCCATCTGGGCGGCGCCCAGCCGGGTCAGCTCGCCGGCCTGCACCCGGGCCACGAGCCCGGAGAACAGGTCGTCGGCGGGGTGCTCCATCTTCTCGCCCATCAGCCGGTCGAGGTACTCGGCCAGCCTGCCGTGGGCGGCCGTCCGGTCCTCGACAGGGGTGTCGCGGCTGATGAGCAGCCTGCTGTTCTCCTGGAAGAAGTCGTGGTCGTCGTAGGGGACGCCGAGCAGTGCGCAGATGACCAGCGAGGGCACCGGGAGCGCGAAGGCCTCGACCAGGTCGACGGGGTTGGGCCCGGCCAGCATCTCGTCGATCAGGTCGTCGACGATCTTCTGCACGGCGGGCCGCATGGCGTCGACGCGCTTGATCGCGAACGGCGCGGTGACCATACGGCGCAGCCGGGCGTGCTCGGGGTCGTCCATCATGATGAAGCTGGCGTTGTTCCCGCCGTTGGTGACCGGCATCTGCAGCGGGTATCCGGGCCGGGTGAGATCGGCGCTCAGCCGGGGGTCGAGCAGCAGGGCGCGCTGGTCCGCGTACCGGGTGAGCAGCCAGTAGTCCTTGCCGTCCCAGAGCCGGACCTTGGTGAGGGGTCCCTCCTCCTGGGCGGCGGTCAGCGCCGGAGCCGGGTCGAAGGGGCAGCCGGCGGCCCGGGGCATCGGGAACGCGGGGGTCTGCGCGGCCGGGCCGGGGTCGGTCAGGGTGTCGGCCATCTCAGTCTCCTCGGGGTGGGGGACTCCGCTCGCTGCGGAGCGCCGGGACGATGGGTACGAGGCCTCGATAAGCACATGCAAACAGCCTGGACTGACCGCTTCCGGTCAGTTTCCTGACAACAAGCTGACGTGGCCCAGATCACGCGACGGCACCATTGCCGTAAACCGCACATCCATGGCAGACACCCCGAACTCCTTTACGTGAAACCGGCTTTGACGCGGAGAGGAACACCGCACACCTACCCGGTGACGGGCCGTCCCCCACCCACTCCCCCGGCCGGACGCCCGCCGCCGGACAGTCGACAGGACACACTGCGCATTTGCTCCCGAAGTGCATTGCGAAGCGTTCATACGTCTCCCGACGACTCGCCGAGCCAGTAGCCGAAGCCCCGCCGGGTGTGGATCAGGGCGGGCCCGCTCCGGTCCACCTTGCGGCGGAGCCGGGAGACCAGTTGCTCGATGGCGTTGTCACCCCGGAACTCGCCCCAGACGTAGCGGCTGATCTGCTCCTTGGAGAGCACCTTGTGGGCGTTGGCGAGGAGGTGGCGCAGCAGCCGGTACTCGGCGGGCGTGAGGTGTAAGACGCCGGCGTCCCGGTGGGCCCGGCAGGTGGCGTCGTCGAGGACCAGGTCGGCGTAGTGCAGCGCGCTGTCCGGGCGGGCACCGGCGCCCGCACCCTGGAGCAGCACCTTCACCCGGGCCAGGACCTCGGGGATCCGGAAGGGTTTGGTGACGTAGTCCCGGGCGCCGGTGCCGAGTTCGGGCACGATCCGGGCGAGTAACTCACTGGCGGCCAGCAGGAGGACGGGCGGCCGGTAGTCCGGCTTGAACCGGCCGCCCTGGCCGAAGTCGCCGAGGCCGGGCAGTTCGGCGTCGATGACGACCAGGTCGAACCGGTGCTCCGCGAGCCGCCGGGCCACCTCGGCGCCGCGGTCCGCGACAGCGATCCGGTAGCCCGCCAACTCCAGTGTGGTGGCGAGGAGTTCGGCGGTGTCCGGGTCGCCGGTGGCGACCAGGAGGTGCTGTCCGCTGCCACGGGCCAGCACCTGGGACACCGGGGAGCTGCCGTACATGAGGTGACCGTTCGTTCGAGGGCACGGGCAATTCGCTTGCTTGACTCAAGTAAGCCACATGTGCTTGCCTAACTCAAGTAAACGGGGTCGCCTTGAGCGGAGGCCGCCCCGAGGGCCTGCCCGGCGGACAGGCCCGGGCGCCGGACCCGTGGGGACGGGGGCCGGCGCAGTCCCCGGGCCGGGTGCCGGCTCATTCCCCCAGCCCGGCACCCGGCCCGGGGACACCTCCCTGCCGTACCACCACAGGGCAGGCCGGAGGGCCTGCCCGACAGCACATCCAGAAAGCGAGAGTCACCCCATGGCCACGATGAAGTCCGTACAGACCGCCGGCGTCGGCCGGATCGAGGTCGTGGATGTCGAGCGTCCCGTGCCCGGCCCGAAGGACGTGCTGCTGAAGATCCGCGCGGGCGGTATCTGCGGCACGGACGTGACCTTCCTGCACATGGGCGGCATGCCCGCCCGCGCCCACCTGGGCGGCGACCTGGTCCCCATCGCGCTGGGCCACGAGCCCGCCGGCGAGATCGTCGAGGCCGGAGCCGAGGTCACGGACCTCAAGGTCGGCGACCGGGTGGTGGTCAACCCGCAGGACGCGCCCACCGGGATCATCGGCTGCGGCGGCCGGTACGGCGCCCTCAGCGAGTACCTGCTGATCGAGAACGCCGAGGCCGGCCGGAGCGTCACGGTGTTCCCGGACACCGTGCCCTTCGCCGTCGCCTCCCTCAACGAACCGATGGCGGTCTCCCGGCACGCCGTCAACCGCTCCGGGGCCGCGCCGGACGAGAAGGTCGTCGTCTTCGGCGCGGGCCCGATCGGCCTCGGCGCCGCGATCTGGCTGAAGCTGCGGGGCGTCAAGCACGTGGTCGTCGCCGACGTCATCCCGTCGCGGCTGGAGAAGGCGCTGGCCGTGGGCGCGGACGCCGTCATCAACTCCGCCGAGGAGGACGTCACCGCGCGGCTGACCGAGCTGCACGGGCAGAGCGCCAACGCGCTGGGCCAGCCCCGCCCCGGCACCGACGTCTTCATCGACGCGGCCGGCGCCCCGGCGGTCTTCAACACGGTGGTGGCCAACGCCAAGTGGCACGCGCGGCTGGTCATGGTCGCCGTGCAGAAGAAGGGCGAGATCGACCTCGGCGGGATGCTGCGCAGCGAGCTGACGCTCGTCGCCTCGCAGGGCTACCCGACCGAGATATTCGAGGTCACCCCCGAACTGGTCGAGCACCACGAGCGGTTCGCGAAGCTGATCAGCCACAGCGTGCCGTTCACCGAGGTGGACCGCGCCTTCGAGCTGGCGCTCACCCCGGGCGCCGCCGAGAAGGTCGTCGTCACGTTCGACGCGTAGCGGTGACGGGCGCCAGCCACAGCCCGAGGAGCGCGTCGGTGAGTCCGGTGGCCGCCTCGCTCCAGGTGGCGCGGGGGGTGGCGGTGCCCTCGGCCAGGGCGCGCTCGCGCTCGGCACAGGTGTGCAGGATCAGCGTGCGGGCCATCTGGCCGCGTTCGGCGCGGACCTCGGCGGGCAGTTCGGGCAGCCGTCGGCCGAGCCCGGCGACGGCCTCGCGCAGCGAGGGCGAGGCGAGGGACTCCTCGACCATGATGTCGTAGAGGGCCGGGTCGGTCGCCACCTGGGCGCAGAAGCGCGCGTACCAGGTGGGGCTGCCCAGGCCCGCGAGGTGCTGGGTGATCGGGCGGACCAGGCAGTCCACCCAGTCGCGGATGTCGTCGGAGTCGCCGACCGCGGCCAGCAGACCGACCCGGATCTCCTCGATCACCCCGAAGTGCCGGGCGGCGATCGCGCGGACCAGGTCGGCCTTGGTGCCGAAGTGGTAGCCGACGGCCGCGTTGTTGCCCTGGCCCGCGGCCTCGCTGACCTGGCGGTTGGACACGGCGTAGACACCCTGTTCGGCGAAGAGCCGCTCCGCGGTGCCCAGGATGGCCTCCCGGGTCGCGCCGGCCTGCTCCGCCCGTGCCGTCCTGCCCGCCATGTCCACCACCGCTCCGGGACCGCGCACCGCCCGGCCCGGCCGGTCCCGCGAGCCGTACCGGGGCCTCGCCCGGGGCGGCGAGGTCCAGCCGAAAGAGCCTACGCGGTGGTGCCGTCCGGTGCGGCCGGGACATGCCAGTAAGGTAAGTCAAGCGACTGACTTAAATTGCGCTCCGGTCGCTCCCTGTCCTGCCTACGGAGGCCCTGTTTCCATGTCCGAAGCCCCTGTCCGGCCCGCCGCGTCCGCGAGATCCGCGGAACCGAACCCGAACGCGGTGGTGGCGGTGCTGGCTCTGGCCGGTATCACCGTCTCGCTGATGCAGACCCTGGTGATCCCGATCGTCCCGGAGCTGCCCAAGTACCTGAACGCCTCCGCGTCCAACGCGGCCTGGGCGGTGACCGCGACCCTGCTGGCCGCCGCCGTCGCCACCCCGATGGCCGGGCGCATCGGTGACATGTTCGGCAAGCGGCTGATGCTGCTGATCAGCCTCGTGCTGCTGGTCTCCGGCTCGGTGGTGGCCGCACTCAGCGACTCGCTGGTCCCGATGATCGTCGGCCGGGTGCTGCAGGGTCTGGCGTCCGCCGTGGTCCCGCTGGGCATCAGCATCATGCGCGACGAACTGCCGCCGGAGCGCCTCGCCGGCTCGACGGCGCTGATGAGCGCCTCGCTGGGCGTCGGTGGCGCGCTCGGGCTGCCGTCCGCGGCCTTCATCGCGGACCACTTCGACTGGCATGTGCTGTTCTGGACCTCGGCGGCCCTGGGTGTCGTCGCGTTCGCGCTGGTCATGATGCTGGTGCCGGAGTCCAAGGTGCGCTCGGGCGGCCGCTTCGACGCGGTCGGCGCGCTCGGCCTGGCGGTCGGCCTGGTCTCGCTGCTGCTCGCCGTGTCCAAGGGCGCCGACTGGGGCTGGGCGAGCGGCACCACGCTCGGTCTGTTCGCGCTCGCGGTCGTGGTCCTCGTCGCCTGGGGCTTCTTCGAGCTCCGCACCACCCAGCCGCTGGTCGACCTGCGCACCACGGTCCGCCGCCAGGTGCTGTTCACCAACCTCGCCTCGATCGCGTTCGGCTTCTCGATGTTCGCGATGTCGCTGGTGCTCCCGCAGCTGCTCCAGCTGCCGACCCAGACGGGCTACGGCCTCGGCAGGTCGATGCTGACGGTCGGTCTGGTGATGGCTCCGCAGGGTCTGGTCATGATGGCCTTCGCCCCGGTCTCCGCGGCCATCACCAAGGCCAGGGGTCCGAAGGTCACGCTGATGATCGGCGCGGTGATCGTCGGCGCGGGCTACGGCCTGAACATCCTCCTGATGTCCCAGGTCTGGCACCTGGTCCTGGTCTCCTGCATCATCGGCGCCGGTGTCGGCTTCGCGTACGGCGCGATGCCCGCGCTGATCATGGGTGCCGTCCCGGCCTCGGAGACGGCCGCCGCGAACAGCCTCAACACGCTGATGCGGTCCATCGGCACCTCGGTGGCCAGCGCCCTCGCCGGGGTGATCCTGTCCCAGATGACCATCAGCCTCGGCGGCTACACCCTGCCCTCCGAGAACGGCTTCAAGGTCGTCATGGCGATCGGTGCGGGCGCGGCCGCCCTGGCCTTCGTCCTCGCCTCCTTCCTGCCCGGCCGCCGCCCGGCGGACACGGAGCCCGTCGCCGTGGAGACCGCCGCCGAGCCCTCGGCCGAGGCGGTGCACTGACCGGCGGTTCTCCGGAAACCCGCCGTGGAGCGGGCCGCCCCCTCGTCGGGCGGCCCGGTCCACGGCTTCGGCGTACCTGCACGGCCGCCGGCCGTGAGCTGTCGCCCGGCGGGATGACATGGGCGGGCGTGAGTACTGCGTACTCAGTAGCGGGGATTGTCGGCAGCCGCACGACGACGGGACGGGGTGGCCTCGGCGAGTCTGGGCCGGTCCCCGAGAACTGCAGATGTGGAGATCTCCGTCCCGTGGCTTCCTTCCTCTATCGACTGGGCCGGCTGGCCTTCCGGCGGCGCTGGTTCGTGACCGCACTGTGGGTGGCCGTACTGGCCGCCGTCGGCTTCGCCGCCGTCAGGGCGCCCGAGGCGCCCGACACCGGTTCGTCCATGCCCGGGATCGAGTCCCAGCGGGCCTTCGACCTGCTCGGCGAGCGCTTCCCGGGCTCGGCGGCGGACGGCGCGAACGCCAGGATCGTGTTCGTCGCCCCCCAGGGCGAGAAGGTGACCGCCGGCGCCAACCGGGCGGCCATCGAGACCCTGGTGACCGAGGCCGCCGACGGCGCGCAGGTCGCGAGCGCGGTCAGCCCGTTCACGGCCAAGGGCGTGAGCACGAACGGTACGACCGCCTACGCCAACATCACCTTCAAGGTGACCGCGCACGACCTCACCGACGCGGCCAAGCAGCATCTGGAGAAGGCGATCGACGAGGCCCGCCACTCGGGGCTCACCGTCGAGGTCGGCGGCACGGCCCTGGCCACCCAGCCCGCGGCGGGCGGCTCCGCCGAGGCCATCGGCATCGCGATCGCCGCCCTGGTACTGCTGCTGACCTTCGGCTCACTGGCGGCGGCCGGGCTGCCCCTGCTCACCGCCGTCATCGGCGTCGGCATCAGCATGGCCTCGATCCTGGCACTCGCCAAGGCGCTCGGCCTCTCCTCCACCACCGGCACCCTGGCCACCATGCTGGGCCTCGCGGTCGGCATCGACTACGCGATGTTCGTCGTCTCCCGCTACCGCGAGGAACGCGCCAAGAGCCGCACCGCGCAGGAGGCGGCCTCGCTGGCCGCCGGTACGGCCGGTTCGGCGGTCGTCTTCGCCGGACTCACCGTCGTCATCGCGCTGGCCGGGCTCTCGGTGGTCGGCATCCCGATGCTGACGAAGATGGGCCTGGCCGCGGCCGGTGCGGTGGTGGCGGCGGTGCTGATCGCGCTGACCCTGGTCCCGGCCCTGCTCGGCTTCTGGCCCAACGCGGTCCTCTCGCGCAGGGCCCGCAGGACGGGTCGTATCGAGGAGAGCGGCGAGAACAACGGCGGCAGCCGCTGGGCCCGGTTCGTGCTGCGCCGCCCGCTGATCGTGCTGCTGCTCGGGGTGATCGGGCTGGGCGCCCTGGCCCTCCCGGTGCGCGACCTCCAGCTGGGCATGCCCGGCGACGAGGTGAAGCCGACGTCCACCACCGAACGCCGGGCCTACGACGACCTGGCGACCGGGTTCGGACCGGGCTTCAACGGGCCGCTGACGATCGTCGTCGACGGCAAGGGGGCGACGGACGTCAAGGGCGCCGTCGCCACGATCACCGAGCGGATCAAGGACACCGAGGGCGTGGTCTCGGTCTCCGCGGCGCGGTTCGACACCGCGGGCGACACCGCGGTGTTCTCGGCGGTCCCGGCGACCGGCCCGAGCGACGAGCGGACCAAGAAGCTCGTGCACGCGATCCGGGGTGAGCGCGCGGCCGTGGAGACCGGCACCGGGGCGACCTTCCTGGTCACGGGCACCACGGCGGTGAACATCGACGTGGCCCAGAAGGTGCAGGACGCGCTGGTGCCGTATCTGCTGGTCGTGGTCGGGCTCGCCGTGGTGCTCCTGCTCCTCGTGTTCCGCTCGCTGCTGGTCCCGCTGAAGGCGGCGCTCGGCTTCCTGCTGTCGGTGCTGGCCTCGCTGGGCGGGGTCGTCCTGGTCTTCCAGCAGGGGCACGGCGCGAGCCTGCTGGGCGTGGAGTCGACCGGGCCGATCATGAGCCTGATGCCGATCTTCCTGGTGGGCATCGTCTTCGGACTGGCCATGGACTACGAGGTGTTCCTGGTGTCGCGGATGCGGGAGGCGTACGTCCACGGGGACCGGCCGGCGCAGGCGGTCGTCAGCGGCTTCCGGTACAGCGCCCGGGTCGTGTTGGCCGCCGCGCTGATCATGATGGCGGTGTTCTCCGGGTTCATCGGCGCCGGCGAGTCGATGATCAAGATGATCGGGTTCGGGCTCGCCTCGGCCGTCCTGCTCGACGCGTTCGTCGTACGGATGGCGATCGTCCCGGCGGTGCTGGCCCTGCTGGGCCGGTCGGCCTGGTGGCTGCCGCGATGGCTGGACCGGCTGCTGCCGTCCATCGACGTGGAGGGCGAGGCGCTGAGCCGTACGGTGCCCGCGCCGGCCGGTGACGCCGCTCCGGAACCGGCTCGTACATGACCCTCTCCCCTCCCCCGGGGGCCGCTCGCGTCGCAGTGACGCGGGCGGCCCCCGTCCGCCTCGTGCGCTTCGCCCGCCTCGTGCGCCGGACATGGCCGACCATGGTCACAGGAGACCGAGCGGAGCGACCGATGAGCACCCCCTGGCAGCGCTACGCGGACGAACACACCCGGACCGTCGACACGATGACGGTGGTGCTGCTGTTCGCCGCCTTCCTGTTCGGCAGCGAGATCACCATGAGCAGCGCGGACCGTCCGCACGCCGTCGCGGCGACCATCGCCCTCGCCGCCGTCGGCTGCCTCGCGCTGTTCTGGAGCCGCACCCATCAGCGCGTCGTCACCGCCGTCGTCGCGATGTGCACCGCGGCCGCCGCCGGGCTCGGCCACCTGCCCACCCCGCTGCTGCTGGGCGCGCTGATGCTGGCGCTGTACCGGCTGGCCGTGGTCACCGACCGGCCCACGGCCCGCCGGTACTACTTCGGCACCCTCGCCCTGGTGGTGACGGTGGCGATGGTCTTCGACCCGGTGGGCATCCCCTGGCCGCTCAAGACGATCGGCCCGGCCGCCTGGCTGCTGCTGCCGGTCTTCGCCGGCAACGCCGTGCGCCTGCAGAGCGCCTACCTGGAGGCCGTACAGGCGCGGGCGGAGTACGCGGAGCGCGGCCGGGAGGAGGAGGCGCGGCACCGGGTCGCGGAGGAGCGGATGCGGATCGCCCGGGAGCTGCACGACGTGGTGGCCCACCATCTGGCGCTGGCCAACGCCCAGGCCGGCACGGCGGCCCATCTCTCGCGCACCCATCCCGACCAGGTGCACGCGATCCTCGGGGATCTCGCCGGTACGACCGCCTCCGCGCTGCGCGAGCTCAAGGCCACCGTGGGGCTGCTGCGGGCGACCGACGACCCCGATCTGCCGCTCGCCCCCAGCCCGGGCCTCGCGCAGCTGCCGGAGCTGACCGAGGCCTGCGAGTCCGCCGGGCTCACCGTGCACGTCAGCGTCGAGGGCACCCCGCGTCCGCTGACGGCGGGCGTGGACCTGACGGCGTACCGGATCGTGCAGGAGGCGCTGACCAACGTCACCAAGCACGCCTCGGCCGAGGCCGCGTACGTCCGGATCGGCTGGACCCGCGACCGGCTGACCCTCACGGTCACCGACGACGGCACCGCCACCGCACCGGCCTCCCCCACCCCCGGACACGGCTTCGGGCTGATCGGGATGCGCGAGCGGGCGCAGTCGGTCGGCGGTGCCTTCGCCGCCGGGCACCGCGACGGGGGCGGCTTCGAGGTCACCACCCAGCTGCCGCTGTACCCCAGCGCCACGGAACCGCAGGGAGAACGGACCCCATGACCATCCGCGTGCTGCTCGCCGACGACCAGGCCCTGCTGCGGGCCACCTTCCGGATCCTGATCGACTCCTGCGACGACCTGGAGGTGGTCGGCGAGGCCACCGACGGCGCCGAGGCGATCGCGCTCACCCGTGAACTGCGGCCCGACGTCGTGCTGATGGACATCCGGATGCCCGGCACCGACGGGCTGGCCGCCACCGCCGCCGTCTGCGCCGACCCGGAGCTGTCCGACGTCCGGGTGCTGATCCTGACCACGTTCGAGGTCGACGAGTACGTGGCGCAGGCCCTGCGGGCCGGGGCCAGCGGCTTCCTCGGCAAGGACGTGACCGCCGAGGCGCTGCTGGCCGGCATCCGTACCGTGGCCTCCGGCGAGTCGCTGCTCTCCCCCACCGCGACCCGCACCCTCATCACCCGGTTCCTGGCCACGCCCGCGCCCGGCGCCCGGCTCGCCGCCCCCGAGCAACTGCGTGTCCTCACCGCGCGCGAGCGTGAGGTGACGGCGCTGGCGGCGCAGGGCAGCTCCAACGAGGAGATCGCCGGGAAGCTGTTCGTCTCCCCGCTGACCGTACGCACCCACATCCACCGGGCGATGACCAAGCTGGACGCCCGCGACCGGGCCCAACTCGTGGTGATGGCCTACCAGTCGGGGCTGGTGCAGCCCCCGCCGCCCGCAGGCGGCGCGTGAGGCCTGTTCGGGGGAACCGGCGCCGGAAGGCGCGTGCGGCGGTCGCGCCCGGTCCACATCTTCTGCGTGACCGCCCTGCCGCTGATCCCGCCCATGCTCGCCACACCCGGCAAGCTGCCGTCCGCCGCGCAGGACAGCCGGTGGGCCTACGAGACCAAGCAGGACGGCCAGCGCGCGGTCGTCTATCTGCCCGGTGACGGGAGCGTGCTGCTGCGCGCCCGGTCCGGCGAGGAGATCACCGGCGCCTATCCCGAACTGCGCCCACTGGGCGAGGTGCTGGGCCGGGTCCCGGCGATCCTGGACGGCGAGGTGCTGGCCCTCGACGAACACGGCCGCGCCGACTTCCAGTTGCTGCAGAACCGGATGGGCCTGGCCCACGCCCCGGCGCGCGCGGCGCGGCTGGCGGCGCGCACCCCGGTCCATCTGGTCCTGTTCGACGTACTGCATCTGGACGGCGACCCGCTGCTGCGGGTGCCGTACACGCGGCGGCGGGCACGCCTCGAATCGCTCGCCCTCGACGGCCCGTACTGGTCGACGCCGGGAGCCGTCGTCGGCCACGGCCCCGAGGCGCTGCGGGCCACCCGGGAGCACGGCCTCGAAGGTCTGGTCTGCAAACGGCTGGACTCGGTGTACGAACCGGGGGTGCGGTCCCGCGCCTGGATCAAGATCCGGAACATGCGTACCGAGGACGTGATCGTCGGCGGCTGGCTGCCGGGCCGGGGACGGCTGACCGGGCTGCCGGGCGCGGTGCTGGCCGGCCAGCGCTCCGCCGGCGGACGGCTGCGGTACGTCGGCGGGGTGGGCACCGGCTGGAGCGAGGCCGAGCGGACCGAACTGGCCGCGCTGCTGCGGGCCGCCGGGACAGACGTGTGCCCCTTCGACCCGGTCCCGGCGGTGGCGGGCGCGCACTGGGTGCTGCCCCGGCTGGTCGGCGAGGTCGCTTACAGCACCCGTACCCGGGCGGGCCTGCTCCGCCAGCCGTCCTGGCTGCGGCTGCGCCCTGACCTCACACCGGAGGAGTCGGCGGCGGACCTGCCGCGGGACGTCGGCTGAACCACGGTGCCCGCCGCACCGGGTGACCACGGCGGCGGCCGACAGGATGTCGGAATCCACGGTTGACGGGAAGGTCTATCGTGTCTTCTATGTCGGTCCCCGAGCTGATCCGAATCGTCTCCCGCGACTCGCCGATGGCCCTCGCCCAAGTGGCCCGTGTCCGTGCCGAGTTGGCCGCACTTCACCCGCAGCTGCGCACCGAGGTCGTACCGGTGAAGACGACCGGTGACAAGTGGCTGGGCGATCTGTCCCAGGTGGAGGGGAAGGGGGCGTTCACCAAGGAGGTGGACGCCGCGCTGCTGGCCGGCAAGGCGGATCTCGCCGTGCACTGTGTGAAGGACGTGCCCGCGGACCGGCCGCTGCCCGCCGGGACGATGTTCGCGGCGTTCCTGAAGCGGGACGACATCCGCGACGCCCTCGTCCACCCGGGCGGACTGACGCTGGACCGGCTGCCGGCCGGTACCCGGATCGGCACCTCCTCGGTCCGCCGGGTCGCCCAGCTGGCGGCCACCCATCCGCATCTGGAGTGCGTGCCGTTCCGGGGCAACGACAACCGCCGGCTGGAGAAGCTCGCCGCCGGGGACGCGGACGCGCTGCTGCTCGCGGTGGCGGGCCTGGAGCGGATCGGCCGTACGGACGTGATCAGCGAGGTGCTGGACCCGGAGACGATGATGCCGCCCATCGGTGCGGGCATCCTCGCGCTGCAGTGCCGGGAGGGCGACAGCGAGGTGATCGACGTGGTGAGCGGGCTCGGTGACCCGGACACCCACCGGGAGGCCACCGCCGAGCGGATGTTCCTGCATGTGCTCCAGGGGCACTGCAACAGCCCGATCGCCGGGTACGCCCGGGTCGACCACGCGGGTGAACTGTCGCTGCGCGCCTGTGTGTTCACCCCGGACGGCAAGACCCGGCTGAACGCGCACGAATGGGCGGGCCGTCTCGACCCGGCGACGCTCGGCACGTCGGTGGCGGTGGCGCTGCTGCGGCAGGGTGCGCGGGAGATCATCGACGGCATCCCGCACTAGGCGCTTCGCTGGAGGAGCCGCGCCGGGTGCTTGTTCGTCTGCTGCGCCGTTGTGGCTGGTCGCGCAGTTCCCCGCGCCCCTTACGGGGCGTTGTTGCTCAGGGAGTTGTAGGGCCGGGCTCTGTCTGGTCCTTGAGGAAAGCGCTCACCTGGTGGGACAGGCTGCCCGGGCCGGCGGTCTGGCAGGCTGTGGCGGTGGTCGACTCCAGGACGCCGATGCCGCCCGCCCACAGCCGGCGCTCGGTCCACTCCTCGTCGACGCGCAACTGGACCTGGACGTCCACCTGGGTCAGGGCGGCCTCCGGACCGGCCGCGTAGAGGACGGCGGTGGCGCGGCGCAGCGGGTAGACGTCGAAGCCCTCGATGAACTGGGAGTTGCGCCAGTCGATGAACGCGCCCTCCCCGTCGGTGCCGACCCGTACGTCGATCTGGCCGTCCTCCAGCTGGACGCTGAAGTGGCTCGAGCCGCGGTTCTCGATGGTCACGCGGACACTGAAGTACGTCAGCCCGGCCGCGGCGTCGTCCCGGCCGCGGGGCGGCTCGGCCTCCTCCAGGCGGTGGACGCGGACCCGCAGACCGGCATGCTCGTCGTACTCGTGCCAGTCCCCGACCACGTTCGGCTCGTACACAGTGCCCCTCTCGACCTCCGCTGTTTATCTGTGCTCTCAGCGCACTGTCAAATGAGCAGAATGCGCTGTGGCCAGGGGGTTCGCCCGCTTTGATCGCTGATCAAGCGTTGCGCAGCGGTTATCCCGCCCCGGGGCTCCGGGGCGGGTCACGGCCGCGTGCCGCACATCACGTCGACGCCTCACACCCGGGCAAGATCAGCGGGCCAGGCGGCCCAGCAGCGAGGAGGCGGCGGCGATGCCGAGGGCCGCGGCGACCGCCAGCACGCCGAAGTCGAGGGCGAGATGCGCGGGCGTGCCGAGCAGCAGTCCGCGCAGGGCGTCGACCTGGTAGCTCAGCGGGTTGGCCTTGCTGACCGCCTGGAGCCAGCCGGGCATGATCGCCACGGGGTAGAGGGCGTTGGAGCCGAAGAACAGCGGCATGGTGATCGCCTGGCCGATGCCCATCAGCCGGTCGCGGCTGAGGACGATGCCCGCGATGCTCATCGACAGGCAGGAGAAGAAGGCGGAGGCGAGGACGACGGCCAGGCCCACCCCGAGCAGTTTCAGCGGGTTCCAGGTGAGCGCGACCCCGAGGATCGCGGCGATGACGATCACCACGACGGCCTGGATCAGGGACTTCACCCCGGCCGCGAACGCCTTGCCGGTGATGAGGGCCGAGCGTGGAGTGGGGGTGACGAGGAGCTTGTTGAGGATGCCGGCGTCCCGCTCCCAGATGATCTGGATGCCGTAGAAGATGGCGATGAACATCGCGGACTGGGCGATGATGCCGGGCGCGAGGTAGTCGATGTAGGGGATGCCGCCGGTGGGTATCGCCTTGATCCGGGTGAAGGTCTGGCCGAAGATCAGCAGCCAGAGGGCGGGCTGGATCGCGCGGGTGTAGAGCTCGGTGCGGTCGTGGCGGAGCTTCTGGAGTTCGACGGCGCACATCGCGACGACCCGGGCGGGCAGCAGTCGCCAGCCGGAGCGCGGCTGGGGCGGGGTCAGCAGCAGGAACGCCCCCGTGCGCTCAGCCGACACGCTTCGCGGTGCGGCGGGTGCTTCGGACATCGCGGAAACCTCCTGACCGGTCGTCGAGGCCGCTGCCGGCCACGTCGCGGAAGACGTCTTCGAGGGTGGGCAGGGTGTCGCCACCCCGCCGTTCGGCGAGGCCGCGCCTGAGTTCGGCCGGGGTGCCGAGGGCGCGGATACGGCCGCGGTGCATCAGGCCGACCCGATGGCAGTGCTGGTCGGCCTCGTCCATGTAGTGGGTGGTGACGAGGACGGTCATGCCGGTGGCCTCGCGGACGGCGTTGATCTGGTCCCAGACGCTGGTGCGGGCGATCGGGTCGAGGCCGATGGTGGGCTCGTCGAGGATCAGCAGCCGGGGTGCGCTGACCAGGGCCTGGGCCAGTTCGAGGCGGCGGACCATGCCACCGGAGTAGGTGCCGGCCAGCCGGTCGGCGGCCTCGGCCAGGTCGACGGCCTCCAGGGCCTGGGCTACCCGTTCGGCGCGTTCGCGCCGGGGGACGTCGAAGACACGGGCGAACAGGGCGACGTTCTCCCGTCCGGTGAGCCCGCTGTCGGCGGACAGCTGCTGCGGGACGTAGCCGAGCAGCCGTCGTACGGCCATCCGGTCCCGGCCGGTGTCGTGGCCGAAGACACGGACCATTCCGGCGGGGACGGGCAGCAGCGTGGTGATACAGCGGATGGCGGTGGTCTTGCCGGCGCCGTTGGGGCCGAGCAGTCCGAAGACCTCCCCCTCGCCGACGGTCAGGTCGAGCCCGTCCACGGCCCTGGTCTCCCCGAAGGAGTACGAGAGCCCGGTGCAGGCGACTGCGGTGGTGTCCGGCGTCATGATTCCTCGGCCTCCTCGTGCAGGGTGACGGCCAGCCTGCGCAGCGCCGGCAGTGCCGCGCTCAGCGCCGCCCGGTCGGCCTCGTCGAGCCGGGCGACCCGGCCGGCGACGAGTTCGGCGCGGCGGCGCTGCCAGTCGGCGAGGCGCTTGGCGGCGGCGTCGGTGAGCAGCAGCCGGGCGGCCCGGCGATCGGCGGGGTCGGTCTCCCGGAGCAGGTAGCCGTCCTTGACGAGCTGGTTGACCAGGGTCGAGACCGAGTTGCTCGCCAGGTACAGCTCCTTGGCGGCGTCCGAGATGCCGATCCCGGGCCGTGACTCGACGAGGCGCAGCAGCTCGACCTGGGCACCGCGCAGCCGGGGCAGGACGAGCCCGCGGCGCAATCGGCGGCGGATCAGCCTCTGGATGCCGACCAACGCGTCGGCCAGCTCTTCCGGAAAGGTCTCCGATTCCACATCTCGAAGATTACCTCTGCTACAGAGGTATCTCCTCCCAAGAGGGAGTCAAGGACGGCCACCGAAGGGAGGCTCGGAAAGAATGAGACCAATCTCACCTTTTCTAGTGAATTGTTTACCTTTGCTCCATTCAGGGCATCCGTAGCCCAGTGCTTCGGACCGGAGGCACGTGCGTGGGAGTCGGCTCTCGCCGGCCGCCCCGTGTCCTCCCCAGGGTCCGAGCGCGTTCCTCCCACGGTGTCCGTCCACCCAGCATCTGTTTCGGGGAGGTGCGCGCCATGCGTGCCACCGCCTGCACGACCACACCCCATCCGCACGACGACGCCCCTGACACGGCCGAGGACTTCGCCCGGCTGGCCGCACTGCCCGAGGGCCCGGAGCGCCGGGCGCTGCGGGACACCCTCGTCGAGGCCTGGCTGCCCATGGCCGAGCGGATCGCCGTGCGTTTCCGCGGCCGCGGCGAAGCACTCGAGGACCTCTACCAGGTCGCCGCGCTGGGGCTGGTGAAGGCCGTCGACCACTACGACCCGGCGCGCGCCCGCGCCTTCGAGGCGTACGCCGTGCCGACGATCACCGGCGAGATCAAGCGCCACTTCCGGGACCACATGTGGACCCTGCACGTCCCGCGCCGGGTCCAGGAGCTGCGCAACCGGGTCCGGGCCGCCCTCAAGGAACTGGGCCAGACCACCGCGGGGCGCGCGCCCACCGTCGCGGAGATCGCCGAGAAGGCCCAGCTCACCGAGAGCGAGGTGCGCGCCGGGATGGAGGCGCTGGACTGTTTCTCGGCGCTGTCGCTGGACGCCGAGGTGCCCGGCGGTGACGGCTATGCGCTGGGCGACACCCTGGGCGGCCCCGACCCCGGCTACGACCTGATCGTGGACCGCGCCGCGGCGAAACCCTGTCTTCGGAACCTGTCCGAGCGTGACCGGCTCATCCTCTATCTGCGGTTCTTCCGCGGTATGACGCAGAGCCGGATCGCCGAGCAGCTGGGCATCTCGCAGATGCATGTGTCCCGCCTGCTCAGCGCCTGTTTCGACCGGCTGCGCGAGGAGCTGCTGGCCGAGGCCGGCTGAGGCCCGCTCACTCGACGGGCGGTGCGCCGGGGATCTGGGTCGGACCGTACCGTTCCAGGGCCTCCGCGAGCTCGACACGGATCTCCTCGGGCATGTCGCCGGTGCGCCCCCAGACGAGGATGAGGTCCGCGACGTTGCGCAGCCTGATGTTGGTGTGCTGCGAGACCTCCTTGAGCACCTCCCACCCCGCGTCGGGCGTGACCCGGCCGAGCGCGACCACCATCCCGATGGCCTGGTCCACCACGGCGTGGGAGGCGACGGCTTCCTTGAGCTGGTCGACTTCCTCCTGGAGGCGGAAGATCCGGTCCGGCTCGCTCTCGCTCACTCCCCCATCGTCGTCACTCGCCTGGGCCAGTGCCACCGGGGTACTCGGCAGGCGGCTCTGCCGCTTCCGGTTGGAGACTGGTGTCAGACCGGTGCGCCGGCCGGCCCCGACACCAGGACACGAGTGCCATGAACAACGACACGCCTTCCCCCGGCCCCACGAAGAAGAGAGACGTCGTCTCCACACATTCGGTCTTCGGAGCCCCCTGCTGGGTGAGCCTGACCAGCCGCGACCTCCAGGCGACCGAGGACTTCTACAGCGCCGTGCTCGGCTGGCGATGGCGCAGCGTCCGGCTCGGCGACCACTTCCGGATCGCCCTGGCGGACGGGGTACCGGTCGCGGGCATCGCCGCGGTCGCCGCGATGTGGCAGATGGCGGTGGCCTGGACGCCGTACTTCGCCGTCCCGAACGCGGACGAGGCCGTCGCCCGGGCCCGTGAGCGCGGCGGCACACCGGCGGTGGGGCCGCTGTCCTTCCCGCCCGGCCGGGCGGCACTGATCGCCGACCGGGACGGCGCCGTCTTCGGCATCTGGGAGGGCGACCTGGTCTCCAACTGGGAGACCTGGCGCCGGGCAGCCCCGACCTTCATCCGCCTGCACACCCGCAACGCCTTCGACTCGGCGATCTTCTACGGCGAGGTCCTCGGCTGGGCCTCCGACAGGGAGGGCTGCTGCGAGGTGGAGTACGAGGGCGGCGAGGTCGTGCTGCGCAGCCGGGGCGATGCCGTGGCCCATATCGACTCGGGCGCGGTGGAGGCGGCGCCGGATCCGACGGTACGACCGCACTGGCAGGTCCACTTCGCGGTCAACGACGTCGGCGAATGCGCGCGGGCGGCCGAGAAACACGGCGGCAGCGTGCTGAGCGAGAAGGACACGGAGGCGATCCTGCGCGACCCGGACGGGGCCCAGTTCACCGTGACGGTACGCCCGCTTCTCCCCTAGTCCCCCGCCTGGTCCCGCGCCCCGGCCGGTCCTTGCCGCGGGACGGCCGGGACAGCAGGACCAGGCTGCGGGCCTCGACGCGCAGGCGGGTGGCCGCCTTGCGTTCGCGTTCGTCGGGGATGCCGTCGGGGTCGGCGGTGTCGATGAGGGTCGTCCAGCGTTCGCCGTAGGAGTCGTCGGGCAGGCGGAAGTCGACCGTTTCCCAGTAGCCGTTGAGGAGCAGCAGGAACGAGTCGTCGACCAGGCGCCGCCCGTAGGGGTCGCGTTCGGCGATGGCGTCGCCGTTGAGGAAGACGCCGACCGAATGGGCGTCGGGGCGCTGCCAGTCCCGGGCGGTCATCTCACGGGCGTCGGGCAGCAGCCACACCAGGTCGGGCAGCGGCTGCCCGGGGTGCATGGCGGTCTCGCCGCGGAAGAAACCGCGCCGGCGCAGCACGGGATGGACGGCGCGCAGTCCGATGACGTACCGGGTGAACTCGGTGAGGGTCCGCTGCTCCTCGGTCAGCTCCCAGTCGGTCCAGGAGACTTCGTTGTCCTGGCAGTAGGCGTTGTTGTTGCCGCCCTGGGTGCGGCCGAGTTCGTCGCCGTGGCCGATCATCGGGATGCCCTGCGAGAGCAGGAGCGTGGCGAGGAAGTTGCGTTGCTGGCGGGCCCGGAGTTCGAGGACGGCCGGGTCGGTGGTCCCGCCCTCCGCGCCGCAGTTCCAGGACCGGTTGTGGCTCTCGCCGTCCTGGTTGCCCTCGCCGTTGGCCTGGTTGTGCTTGTCGTTGTACGACACCAGGTCGCGCAGCGTGAATCCGTCGTGCGCGGTGACGAAGTTGACGCTCGCCCGCGGTCGCCGCCTGCTGTGCTGGTAGAGGTCGGAGGAGCCGGTGAGCCGGGAGGCGAACTCGCCGAGCGAACCCGGTTCGGCCCGCCAGAAGTCCCGTACGGCGTCCCGGTACCGGCCGTTCCACTCCGACCACAGCGGCGGGAAGTTGCCGACCTGGTATCCGCCCTCCCCCACGTCCCAGGGTTCGGCGATGAGCTTGACGCGGCTGATGACCGGGTCCTGCTGGATCAGGTCGAAGAACGCCGAGAGCCGGTCCACCTCGTGGAACTGCCTGGCCAGCGTGGCCGCGAGGTCGAAGCGGAAGCCGTCGACGTGCATCTCGGTCACCCAGTACCGCAGCGAGTCCATGATCAGCTGGAGCACGTGGGGGTGCCGCATCAGCAGGCTGTTCCCGGTGCCGGTGGTGTCGTAGTAGTGCGCCCAGTCGCCGTCGACCAGCCGGTAGTAGGAGGCGTTGTCGATGCCCCGGAACGAGAGCGTGGGGCCCATCTCGTTGCCCTCGGCGGTGTGGTTGTAGACCACGTCGAGGATCACTTCGAGGCCGGCCGCGTGCAGCGCCTTCACCATCGCCTTGAACTCGTTGACCTGCTGGCCCCGGCTGCCGAACGCGGCGTACGCGTTGTGCGGGGCGAAGAAGCCGATGGTGTTGTAGCCCCAGTAGTTGGACAGTCCCCGGTCCTGGAGGACGCCGTCCTGCACGAACTGGTGGACCGGCATCAGTTCGACCGCGGTGACGCCGAGCGAGGTGAGGTGCTCCAGGACCGCGGGGTGCGCGAGCCCGGCGTAGCTGCCCCTGAGCCGTTCGGGTACCTCCGGATGGGTGGCGGTGAGGCCGCGGACATGGGCCTCGTAGATCACCGAGTCGGAGTACGCCCGTCTGGGCGGCCGGTCGTCGCCCCAGTCGAAGTAGGGGTCGGTGACCACGCCGAGCATCGAGTGCCCGGCGCTGTCGGCCGGGGCGGGCCCGCCCGGAGTGCGCTCGTACAGCGAGGCGTGGTTGTCGATCTGGCCGTCGACCGCCCTGGCGTACGGGTCGAGGAGCAGCTTCGCCGGATTGCAGAGGTGGCCGAGGTCCGGGTCCCAGGGACCGGTGACCCGGTAGCCGTAGCGCTGTCCTGGGCCGATCCCGGGCAGATAGGCGTGCCAGACGAACCCGTCGACCTCGCTCACCGGCACCGGGCGCTCGGTCCCGGCGTCGTCCACCAGGACCAGTTCGACGTGCTCGGCGACCTCGCTGAACAGGGCGAAGTTGGTGCCCTGCCCGTCGAAGGAGGCCCCCAACGGGTAGGGGTGCCCGCTCCACACGGGCACCCCTTTCCGGGACTTCCTCGCCGTCACCGGGCGCCCGCCAGGACGCCGTCGGCGGGTTCGGCCAACTGGGCGACCGGGACGGCGCGGGGCACCCGTAGTGTCCGGCGCAGGCTGGGCGCCGGCGCGGTCGGGACCAGCGGGACGCGCTCGCCGGACCGGGCCCGCTGCGAGAACCAGATGATCTTGCTGCCGGTGTCCGGGGCACAGCAGCCCCAGCCGTCGCTCATGGCGGCGATGTGCGCCAGGCAGGAGCGCAGATCCTGGTCGGGACGGAGATCGCGGTCGTCGTCGCCGATCGCGGTGATGAGGTGCTGCCCGTTCCACCACATCTCGATGGACGTGTGTTTGTCCGTGGCGTGCTGGTCGATGGCATGCAGCAGCAGTTCGGCGCCGCCGCAGACGGGGTCCACGAGATTGTCGAGATCCCAGTAGCGGAGATGGGCGGCCAGTATGCGGCTGACCTGTCCCACCCGTTCCGGGCTGACCTCCACGTCGAGGTGGTAGTAGCAGGGCACTGCGGTCTTCATTGTCGCTTGCTCCTCACCGGCGAAGCTCCCGCTCCCCTCACCCGGAAATCCGTTCCGGACGCGCAGCGTGAGCGCTTGATCGCTCCTGAGTCACCTTCACTGTGAGGTCGCTACGCCATTCGTGCAACACGAGAGCCGCACGGGGTCGTTGAAGATCCAACAAGACGCTCGGTCATCGCACATGCACCATGAGTGAAAGCCTCGATTCGCCGTAACGGCTCCGTGCCTCTCCGTGCCCGGACGCTCCCCCGAACGTCGGGGACACGTGCCCACTCGAGAGCGTCGGAAGGAACGACACGGCCATGCTGCTACCCGCGAAGGCCGAGGTGGCCCGGCAGCTGCGGCGCTACCGGGCGTGGGAGCGAGTGATGCTCGCCTCGCCGCAGGACCGCGAGGTGCGCTCCACCTTCGAGGACTCGGGCTACACGCTGTGCGTGCTGATGGGCAAGCGCTGCGCCCGGGAGGCGGTGGAGGCGGCCGAGCGCTATCTGCGCACCAGCCTCGTCACCTACTTGCGGGAACAGGGCGGGCGGGCCCAGCTGAGCGAGAAGGTCCGCCGGGCGCCCCCGTCGGACCGGAGCTCCGCGAGGCAGTGATCCCACAGGCGGACCCCACGGGAAGACACCGGTCTTCCGGCACACTACGGACCGCGGAGCCGGGCCCCGGGCCCGGCTCCGCGCACGGCGGAGGTGAGACCCATGAAGGCGACTGAGGCCATCGGCCGTGTTCCGGTGCGGGACGTCCGGCCGGCCGTGGAGTGCGGGCGGCGCCCGGCGAAGGCGGTGCCCGGCGAGACCTTCCAGGTCACCGCGACCGTCTTCCGGGAGGGCCATGACGCCGTCGCCGCCAACGTGGTGCTCCGCGACCCCGAGGGCCGCCCCGGCCCCTGGACCCCGATGCGGGAACTGGTCCCCGGTACCGACCGCTGGGGTGCCGAGGTCACCCCGGACGCGACGGGCCGCTGGACCTATCACGTGGAGGCCTGGAGCGCCCCGCTCACCACGTGGCGGCAGCATGCACGGGTGAAGATCCCGGCGGGGATCGACACCGGCCTGGTCCTGGAGGAGGGCGCGGAGCTCTACGAGCGCGCGGCCGCCGGAGTTCCCGGAGGCCCGGAGCGCGAGCGGGTGCTGACGGCGGCGCGGGCCCTGGGCGACGACGGGCTCCCCCTGCACACCCGTCTGGCGTGCGCGCTGGCTCCCGAGGTGGACGAGGTCCTCGCCCGGTACCCGCTGCGGGAGTTGGTCACCGCCTCGGAGCCGCTGCCGCTCCTGGTCGAACGCGAACGGGCCCTGTACGGCTCCTGGTACGAGTTCTTCCCCCGCTCGGAGGGCACGCCCGAGCAGCCGCACGGCACGTTCCGCACGGCGGCCCGCCGGCTGAAGCCGATCGCGGAGATGGGCTTCGACGTCGTCTACCTCCCGCCCATCCACCCGATCGGGACCACGTTCCGCAAGGGGCCGAACAACACCCTGACCCCCGGGCCGGACGACGTGGGCGTGCCCTGGGCCATCGGCTCCCC
>NZ_JBEZLQ010000029.1:104122-142423 GCF_040652235.1 Streptomyces sp. NPDC048277 | reverse complement strand
AGCCGAGCCTGTCAGCCTTGGCCTGTTCGTACGCCTCGGCCGTGACATTGGCGTTCGCGGCCAGGTCAGCGGGCGGCGCGAAGCGTCGCTCCTCCCTCAAGAGGTTGGCCAGGCTTTCGTTGCTCACGACATCTCCCTTTCGAAGGGTGTCCGTTGTGTCCCAGACCACACAGCTCATCAGACCCAGGGGTCCGGTGACAAGGGCCGCCGATGAATTGGTTTAGACCTCTCGGCTTCCATGCCCTCTTTCAGGCCCGGCTGCGCAACTCCTCAGCGCCCGGCACCCCCTCGAACACCGACCTTTCCTCGCCTCCTTCCGCCCCGCCCAGCAGATACGCCTGCGCCTCACCCACGTGGAAGTACATCCCGTGCAGCTCCAGCGCGCCCTCCGCCAGCGCCCGCGCCACCGAGTCGTGCGACCGCAGATGCTCCAACTGCTGGACCACATTGGTCAGACAGAGCTGCTCCACCGCGTCCGCCGGGGCCCGCCCGGCCAGCCGGACCCAGGGGCGGCTGTCGTCGGCCAGCCGATCCAGGCTCGGCCGCCCGTGCCGCAGCCACCGCCCCAGCGGGGTCGTCCCACTCCCGGACTCGGAGCTCAGCAGTGCCTGCATGGCCCCGCACCCGGAGTGCCCGCACACCGTGATGGACCGCACCCTGAGCACATCCACCGCGTACTCGATCGCGGCCGCCACCGAGTCGTCGCCGTTCTCCTCACCCGGAAGGGGGACCAGGTTGCCGACGTTGCGGACCACGAACAGGTCACCCGGACCACTGGCGGTGATCATCGAGGTGACGAGCCGGGAGTCGGCGCAGGTGAGGAAGAGCTGCGACGGCCGCTGCCCCTCGCGCGCCAGCCGTGCCAGCTCGTCCCGCACCAGGGGCGCGGTGTCGCGCTGGAACACGCTGATCCCACGGACGAGTTCATGGCCGGCATCGGCCGGTCTGCCGCCGCCCCATCTGGCGAGGCCCGTCCCGGCGAGACCCGACCTGACGGGCTCCGGTCCCTGGCCGTGACCCACGTGGGCGTCCGGGCCATGGCTGTTTCCGCTTCGGCTCCCGTGCTCCGGTCGGTGGCCGTACTCCGCAGAGCGGACGCCCACGCGGCAGCCGGTCAGCTCGGCGGAGCCGCCCTGTGCGGTGTGGGCCTTCCGCCAGTCCTGCAGTGACTCGTACGCCGCGTGGTCCATGAACGAACCGTCCAACTCCACCACGGCGTGGGCGCCTTGGGGTACGAGATGCAGGGCTCTGCTGAGCCGGGGGACCGCGAGGAACGTGAGCTGTCCTCTTACATGTACGTGATGGACTCCTCCCTCTTCTTCATGGGTGATACGGGTGCGGGCGAGGCGGTGCAGGGCGAGGCCGACGGCCACGGCGACCCCGAGGACCACGCCCTCCAGGACGCCGAGGAGAACCACGCCGAGTGTGGTGACGGCGTACACCAGCACTTCGCGGTGGCGGGTCACCGTGCGGATGTGGTGCAGGGACACCATCTGGATGCCGACAGCCATCACCAGAGCGGCGAGCGAGGCGAGCGGGATGAGATCCAGGACCGGGACCATCAGCAGCGCGGCGACTACTACGAGAACGCCGTGCAGCATCGTGGAGTTCCGGCTGACGGCACCGGATCTCACATTCGCCGAACTGCGCACCGCGACCCCCGCGACCGGCAGTCCGCCGAGCGCGCCGGAGACGATGTTGGCGGCGCCCTGACCGAGCAGTTCCCGGTCCAGATCGGAGCGGCCGACCCGGGACTGGGGTCCGGGACGGCCGGCCACCAGCTTGTCCACGGCGACCGCGCCCAGCAGCGACTGCACGCTGCACACCAGCGTGGTGGTGAGCACGGCGGCGACGAGGCCGAGCACCGGCCCCTCGGGCAGCCCCGCCAGGGCGTGGCTGCTCCAGGACGGCAGGTCGACCCGCGGCAGGGTGAGCCCGGTGAGCGAGGCGGTCGCGGTGGCACCGGCGACGGCGACCAGGGCGGCCGGGACCGTGCGCAGCAGCTCGCCCGGTCTGCCGGGGGCCCGGGGCCAGCCGAGGAGCAGGGCCAGGGTGAGGGCGCTCATCGACACGGCGGCCGGGTGCAGGTGCGCCAACTGGGCGGGCAGGGCGCGGACGTTGCCGAGGACCGAACTCTGCGGATTGCCGCCGAGGACGATGTGCAGCTGAGCGACGGCGATGGTGACACCGATGCCGGCGAGCATGCCGTGCACCACGGCGGGGCTGACGGCGAGCGCGGAGCGGGCCACCCGCAGGCAGCCCAGGCCCAGTTGGGCCAGTCCGGCGAGGACGGTGATGCCGCAGGTGACCCGCCAGCCGTAGCGGTGGATCAGGTCGGCGGTGACCACGGTGAGCCCGGCGGCCGGGCCGCTGACCTGGAGCGGGCAGCCGCCGAGCCGCCCGGCGACCAGCCCGCCGACGGCGGCCGCGACCAGGCCCGCCTGGAGCGGGGCGCCGGTGGCGAGGGCGATGCCGAGGGACAGCGGAAGGGCGATCAGGAACACCGCGACGGACGCGGACAGGTCGGCGCCCTCGACGGGGAAGCGGCGGCGAGGGGGCGCGACCGGGGGCGTGGACAGGGGCGTGGACGGGGGTTGCGGCCGGTCGGCACCGGTGGCGCTCCGGGGAGTTGTGGCTCCGGTTCGGGCCAGGCCGAGGTTCTCGGGGTGGGTGGGTACGCAGGCTGATGACATGTTCCCGTCTCCTCCGGGGCGGCGCGGTCGCGGATCAGGGGGGTCCCCTCGCCCGGGGGCGGGGGCACGGTCGCGGCCGTGGGTCACGGCGTGCAGTGGCGGGATGGATCAACGCTCAGTAAACGAATCGTAATGCAGAGTAAAGGTCGAGCATGGATTTTCTGCGCAAATGGGGCACCACTTCACCCCGCTGGGTGAAGTGAGCAGTTCATCGGCTTGTCGTATTAATCCCTCCTTCGGTCCCGTGCGACCTTGGCGGAGCTGTCGGCAGATATCCGGCACACCGCCACAAAACGCCGTCATCGGCGTTCGCCGAGAGAAGGAAGTAGGTGAGCGGAATTGGCCGCCACCCAGAGGTTCGCCGCCGGCGCCGTCGCCGCTGCGGCCTGTGCCGCGTCGCTCGCCGGTTGCGCGACCGGCACCAACTCCAAGGAAGGGGCGTCCGGGCCGAAGAAAGGAGCGCCGGCGCCCCAGAGTGTGGTCCGTCTGATCGGCGACGGCTCCACCGCGTACACCGGGGCCCAGCCGCATCTGCCCCGGCCCGAGCGGCTCAAGCCCGGTGAGAAGCCCCCCCAGTTCGTCGTCTTCTCCTGGGACGGTTCGGGCGAGGACAGCCAGAAGCTGTTCTCGCACTTCCGGAAGGTCGCCAAGGACAACAACGCGACCATGACGTTCTTCCTGAGCGGCGTCTACATGCTGCCCGAGGAGAAGAAGGACCTCTACCGGCCTCCGCAGCACTCGCCCGGCCGCTCCGAGATCGGCTTCAACGACCAGCAGGGCATCGCCGACACCGTCAAGCAACTCCGGCTGGCCTGGCTGGAGGGCAACGAGATCGGCACGCACTTCAACGGGCACTTCTGCGGCCCCGACGGTGGCGTCGGCGAGTGGTCGGTGGCGGAGTGGAAGAGCGAGATCGCCCAGGCCAAGCAGTTCGTGAAGACCTGGAAGACCAACACGGGCATGAAGAACGCGGCACCGCTGCCCTTCGACTACGACAAGGAGCTCATCGGCGGCCGTACCCCCTGCCTGGAGGGGCAGAAGAACTTCACGAAGGCGGCGAGCCAGTTGGGCTTCCGCTACGACACCAGCGGGGTCAACGACCAGATCTGGCCCAAGAAGAAGGAGGGGCTGTGGGACCTGTCGATGCAGCTCGTCCCCTTCCCGGGCCACACCTTCGAGCAGTTGACCATGGACTACAACTTCATGGTCAACCAGTCCGGCACCACGACCCAGGGTGACCCCGACAAGTACGACTACTGGGGCGACCAGATGCGCGACGGACTGCTCCAGGGCTTCAACCGGGCCTACAACGGCAACCGCGCGCCGCTCGTCATCGGCAACCACTTCGAGTCCTGGAACGGCGGCACCTATATGCGCGCCCTCGACTCGGTCGTCGAGAACGTGTGCAACAAACCCGAGGTGCGCTGCGTCTCCTTCCATCAGCTGGCCGACTGGCTGGACGCCCAGGACCCGCAGGTCCTGGCGAAGCTGCGCACCCTGAACGTGGGCGAGGCCCCGCGTCAGGGCTGGGATTCCTTCCTGTCCGGCCGCCCGGCCCCGGCGCCGAAGGGGGTGCCCGGGGCGCCGGCGGTCAAGCAGTAGGCGGTGGACGGGGGCCGGCGGCTTCCTCAGACGGGTGCCGCCAGCCCCTCACCGAGCACGAAGCCGGGGTCGATCTGTGCCGCCAGGTCGGCCCCGGTGCGCTCATTGCCCCACGACAGGGCGTTCTTGAGGTGGAAGTGGACCATCTGCCGGGTGTAGCGCTCCCAGTCCCGCAGCTCGTGCGTCGCGTCGGCGGCGGCCTTGAGCGTGTGCAGGGCGCGGGAGTTGGCGTCCTCCAGGAGCTCGAACCGGGGCGGGCGGCCCTTCTCCATGGCGCGCACCCAGTCCGAGTGCCCGACCGTGACCAGCAGGTCGCCCCCGACCTCCGCGCGGAGGAAGTCGATGTCGTCCTGCCCCTGCACCTTGTTGCCGATGACCTTCAGCGCGACGCCGAAGTCCCGGGCGTACTCCTTGTACTGGCGATAGACGGAGACCCCCTTCCGAGTCGGCTCGGCGACGAGGAACGTGAGGTCGAAGCGGGTGAACATGCCGGAGGCGAAGGAGTCCGAACCCGCCGTCATGTCGACCACTACGTACTCGTCGGGACCGTCGACGAGGTGGTTCAGGAACAGCTCCACCGCTCCCGTCTTGGAGTGGTAGCAGGAGACCCCCAGGTCGGCGTCCGTGAAGGGCCCGGTGACCATCAAACGGACGGCGCCGCCGTCGAGTTCCACCGGCCGCGCACAGGCGTCGTACACCGGGTTGGGCTCCCGCACCCGGACCAGCCGCGAGCCCTCGCCGGGCGGGGTGGTCTTGATCATCGTCGCGGCGGAGGCGATGCGCGGGTTGTTGCCCCGCAGGTAGTCCTTGATCAGGGAGAGCCGCTCGCCCATCGCGGGCAGCGCCGCCGACTCCGCCTCGTCCAGGCCGAGCGCGGGACCCAGGTGCTGGTTGATGTCGGCGTCGACGGCGACGACCGGCGCGCCGGCGGCCGCCAGATGACGGATGAACAGGGAGGAGAGCGTGGTCTTGCCGCTGCCGCCCTTTCCGACGAAAGCAATTTTCATGTTCACGAAGGGTAGTCGTCCGATAGCTGTATGTGTCAGATGGAGTGAAGAAGACCACTCCTTCGTGGAGCGGGAAGGGGTGGTGCGTACTGTCGTACTCATGAGTACGACAGGTGCGACCGCCGATCCGCTCGCGGCGCTGGGATCGCTGCCCGGTGTGGCCGAGTCCGTGGAGTCCGTGCGCAAGGCCGTGGACCGGGTCTACGGGCACCGTGTCATGCGGCGCCGCAGCAACGCCGTCACCTCCGAGGCCGCGCTGCGCGCCGCCCGGGGCAGTGCCGCGCTGTCCGGTGCCGACTGGGCGCTGGAGGAGGTGCGGCGGCGCTCCGACTTCGGTGTCGACGACGACGCGCGCGTGGTCGGCGCGGCTCTGCGGCTGACCGCCGAGGCGGGCCAACTGCTGTCCATCTGGCGGCAGTCGCCACTGCGCGTCCTGGCCCGGCTGCACCTGGTGTCGGCGGCGACGAGCGGTGACGAGGTCGGGCGGCCGCGCCGGGCGGGCGAGAGCGTCGACGAGCCGTTGATCGAGCTGCCGCTGCCGGGCGCGGACGAGGTGTCGGGCCGTCTCGAAGGACTCTCCGACCTGATCGTCGCGGGGACCGAGGCACCCGCGCTGGTGACGGCCGCCGTGGTGCACGGTGAACTGCTCGCGCTGCGGCCCTTCACGTCGTACAACGGGCTGGTCGCCCGCGCGGCCGAGCGGATCGTGCTGATCGGCAGCGGCCTCGACCCCAAGGCGATCTGTCCCGCCGAGGTCGGCCACGCCGAACTGGGCCGCGCCTCGTATCTGGCGGCTCTGGACGGCTATGTCTCCGGTACCCCGGAGGGCATGGCGGCCTGGATCGCGCACTGCGGCCGCGCGGTCGAGCTGGGCGTGCGCGAGTCGACGGCGGTGTGCGAGGCGCTGCAGCGCGGGGCGGCGTAAAAGCGCCCTGGAAGGCCGCGGACTGCTGCGGAAAAGGGTTGCGGCGGTACGAGTTCTCGTACCGCCGCTGGCATGTCCACCGCGTTACCAAGCGTCCTCGATATGTCGCCCATCAGGTCGGGTGCTTTGCCCGTCACCTGGTGCGGCTGGCCCGTAATCGACGGGTCGACGTCGCGTGGGTGCCCGATGTCCATGCTGGGTCCGTGGGGCCAAATGCGTTTTAAAGGTGATCCTCTCGGATGCCCTTCGGTCTCGCGGGCCGCTAACCCCTTTGTACTGCAAGCCCGGAGCAAGCGGAAGTCCTGCCTACAGTTCTTTACTTTTAGGTTCAAAGACGCACTAAAGGGATGGTAATCGGCCGAACGGGTGAAAGGGGCGACGGGCGCCGGGTCAGGCGACCGTGCTCCGGCGGCGGCTCGCGTACCAGACCAGGCCCGCGGTGGCGGCCGCCGCTCCTATGGCGGCAGCGGCTACCAGGGCGGGGCGCGGCGGTGCGGAGATCCGCTGCTTGAGCCGTACCGGGCGGTGGAAGTCCAGAATCGGCCAGCCCCGCGCGAGTGCCTCGCGGCGCAGCGCGCGGTCCGGGTTCACGGCGTGCGGATGCCCGACGGCCTGGAGCATCGGCACGTCGGTCGCCGAGTCGCTGTAGGCGTAGCAGCGGTCGAGGTCGTACCCCTCGGAGGCGGCCAGTTCGCGGACGGCCTCCGCCTTCGTCGGGCCGTACGCGTAGTACTCCACCTCGCCGGTGTAGCAGCCGTCGTCGCCGACGACCATGCGGGTGGCCACCACTCGGTCGGCGCCCAGGAGTTCGCCGATCGGCTCGACCACCTCGGCACCCGAGGTGGACACGATGACGACGTCCCGGCCGGCCCGGTGGTGCTCCTCGATCAGGGAGGCCGCCTCGTCGTAGATGATCGGGTCGATCAGGTCGTGCAGGGTCTCGGCGACGATCTCCTTGACCTGCTGGACATTCCAGCCACGGACGAGACCGGACAGGTACGCGCGCGTGCGCTCCATCTGGTCGTGGTCCATACCGCCGACCAGGAACACGAACTGGGAGTACGCGTTGCGCAGCGCCGCCCTGCGGTTGATCAGACCGCCTTGGTAGAACGACTTGCTGAAGGTGAGCGTGCTCGACTTCGCAATGACCGTCTTGTCCAGGTCAAAGAAGGCCGCTGTGCGGGGCAAGGAGTGGTTTTCCACGACCCCGAGCATAGGCGCCCACCATTCGGCGTAAGGTGGGGCGCGTGGGTTTGCCTGAGAGGGCTCTCGGGTACACCATGGAAGTCACGGATCGTTCGCGACCGTGCTAACCCGGTCCGGCTCCTCCCCCCCCGAGTCGGCCGTGGAGACGACCCCCACTCTCCCCCCCGGTGGGGGTCGTCGCATGTCCGGACGGGTTTTTCTTCTCTCTCGCGGGCCGTGAGGCTCTGATCGGGCGGCTTCGGCCGCCCTTTTCGCATGCCCGCGATCCGTCACGCTGGGTAGTCGTGGCGCTGCGCTGCGGAAGCCGCGCGGAGCCCGGAACGGGCCTCGCCGGTATGGGTGACAGCGATATTCACAACCATCGGGTTGTCCACAGTTTTGGACCAAGATCCACACGATTTCCGGGTTCGCTGCACCGTGATTCCAGCGCGCTCCGGCGGCGGCGAGTTCATGGCCGGTTCCGATTGCCGGGCGCCAATGGCCGGTTTCTGTCGGCCGTGCATATGGAGGCCGCTTGCCGGTTCTTCACACGTTTGCGAATCGCGTGGCCGCAGGGGCCGCGCACAAGAACGCAGCCAAGGGGGAAGCTCACGTGGCCGGAACTGTCACTCACGAACCGCCGTACGCCGCCTCGGGACGGCCCGGACGCCCGATGATCGTCACCGAGGACGCCGAACTCCTCGACGACCTGTTGCGCCTGTGCGCGGCGGCCGGCGCCAAACCCGAAGTCCACCACGGCGTACCGGAACGCGGCGGCGGCTGGGAGTCCGCCCCGCTCGTCCTGGTCGGCGACGACGCCGCGCGGCGGGTGCGCGGGGCCGCGCGGCGACGGGGGGTGGTCCTGGTCGGCCTCGACCAGGACGACCCCGATGTGTGGAAAAGGGCCGTGGAGATCGGCGCCGATCACGTCCTGATGCTGCCCGACGGCGAGCAGTGGCTCGTGGACCGGATCGCCGACGTCGTCGAGGGCGTGGGCCGCCCGGCCCTCACCGTCGGGGTCATCGGCGGCCGGGGCGGGGCCGGTGCCTCCACGCTGGCCTGCGCGCTCGCCGTCACCTCCGCGCGGGAGGGACTGCGCACCCTGCTCGTGGACGCGGATCCGCTGGGCGGCGGACTCGACGTACTCCTCGGCGGTGAGACGGCCGAGGGCCTGCGCTGGCCCGCCTTCGCCGCCTCGCGCGGCCGGCTCGGCAGCGGAGCCCTGGAGGAGTCGCTGCCCGAGCTGCACTCGCTGCGGATCCTCAGCTGGGACCGCGGCGACAGCGTGGCGATCCCGCCGCCCGCCGTCCGCGCGGTGCTCGCGGCCGCCCGACGGCGCGGCGGCACCGTCGTCGTCGACCTGCCGCGCCGTCTGGACGACGAGGTCAGGGAGGTCCTCGCGCAGCTCGACCTCGCCGTCCTGGTGGTCCCCGCCGAACTCCGGGCGGTCGCCGCCGCCGGCCGGGTGGCGGCCACCGTCGGCATGGTCGTGCGCGATCTGCGGGTGGCGGTACGCGGGCCGTACGCGCCCGGACTGGACGACCACGAGGTGGCCCGGCTGCTCGGCCTGCCGCTGGCCGGCGAGGTGCCCGTCGAACCGGGCCTGTCCCGGCCGAACCGGAAACCACCCGGTTCCGCCGCCCGCGGACCGCTGGCCCGCTTCTGCAAGGACTTCTGGGAGCGGACGCTGGTCGAGGCGGGTGGCGTATGAGGCCCGGCACCGCGGGCGCGGACGGCCCGGCCCTGCTCGACGGGGTGCGGCGCTGGCTCGCCGAGAGCGGCGCCGAACCGACACCCGCGCGGGTGGCGCAGGCGCTGCGTGAACAGGGCCGGGTCCTCGGCGACGCCGAAGTCCTCGGCGCGGCCGAGCGACTGCGCTCCGAACTGGTCGGCAGCGGCCCCCTGGAACCCCTGCTCGCCGACCCCACGGTCACCGACGTCCTGGTGTCCGCTCCGGACCGGGTCTGGGTGGACCGAGGCGGCGGCCTGGAGCTGACCCCCGTCGCCTTCCCGGACGCGGCGGCCGTACGACGCCTCGCGCAGCGGCTGGCCGCGGTGGCCGGCCGGCGCCTGGACGACGCACGGCCCTGGGCGGACGCCCGGCTCCCCGACGGCACCCGCCTGCACGCGGTCCTGCCCCCGGTGGCGGTCGGCTGCACCTGCCTGTCGTTGCGGGTCGTACGGCCCCGGGCCTTCACCCTGGACGAACTGGTGGCGGCCGGGACCGTGCCCCCGGGCGGCGACCGGATCCTGCGCGCGCTCATGGCGGCCCGGCTCTCCTTCCTCGTCAGCGGCGGCACCGGCACCGGAAAGACGACTCTGCTGAGCGCGCTTCTCGGCCTGGTCGGACCGGGGGAGCGGATCGTGCTCGCCGAGGACTCGGCGGAGCTCAGGCCCGAGCACCCGCATGTCGTGCGGCTGGAGACCAGACCCGCCAACCAGGAGGGCGCCGGTCTGGTCACCCTGGAGGACCTGGTCCGGCAGGCGCTGCGGATGCGGCCCGACCGGCTCGTCGTCGGGGAGGTGCGCGGGCCCGAGGCGGTGGACCTGCTGGCCGCGCTCAACACCGGGCACGAAGGCGGCTGCGGCACCGTGCACGCCAACGCGGCCGCGGACGTGCCGGCCCGCCTGGAGGCACTCGGTACGGCCGCCGGGCTCGACCGGGCCGCCCTGCACAGCCAGTTGGCGGCCGCGCTGTCGGTGGTGCTGCACCTCGTACGGGACCGCGCCGGCCGGCGCCGGATCGCCGAGGTGCATGTGCTGGAGCGGGATCCCTCGGGGCTGGTGCGGACGGTACCGGCGCTGCGCTGGGGCGCGGAGGCGTTCGTGGGGCAGCGCGGGTGGGAGCGGCTGCGGGAGCTGCTGCGAAGTGACGTGAGTGATCTGTGAGCCCGGAGTGACCGGGTGACCCGGTTTGAAGCGACCTGAGCGATCTGTGAGTTGAAAGAGGTGCGTGTGATGGGTGAGACGACTTTCGGTGCGGTCGTCGTGTGCGGCGGGGTTCTGGCGTGGCTCCTGGCCGAGCGGCAGCGCGAGGTGCGGCGGACTCGGTTGCTGCTCGCCGGCGGTGGGGTGGTGGCCACCGGGCCGCCCTCCTGGGAGCGGACGGTCGGGGAACTCCGGCAGCTGCACGGCCGTTGGCGGAGCGAGTGGTGGGCTCTGGCCGCCGGCATCGCGGTCGCGCTCCTTGCCGCCTCGGTGATTCCGGTCCTCGCGGGGGCGGCCGGGGTGCCGGTGCTGCGCCGGGTGCGGCTGGCCCGTCAGGCGCGGCGGGCCGGGGAGGCGCGCGCCGACGCGGTGATCGCGCTGTGCGGTGCGCTGGCCGGTGAGGTGCGCGCGGGACGGCAGCCGGGCGAGGCGCTGCTGCGGGCCGCGCGGGACTCCGGCGGGCTCGGTGAGGCCCGGGCGGCCGTGGTCGCGGCGGCCAGGTTCGGTGGAGACGTACCGGGCGCGCTCGCGGTGGCGGCACGGCAACCGGGCGCGGACGGCCTGCTGGGGCTCGCGGCCTGCTGGCGGGTGGCCGTCGACCAGGGCGCGGGACTGGCCGCCGGGCTCGACCGCCTGGACGCGGCCCTGCGCGCCGAACGTGACCAACGCGCCGACCTGTGCGCCCAGTTGTCCGGCGCCCGGGCCACCGCCGTGATGCTCGCCACCCTGCCCGCCCTCGGCCTCCTGCTCGGCTCGGCCATGGGCGCGGACCCGCTGCGGGTACTGCTGCACACCGGTGCCGGGCTGGGCTGCCTGGCCGTCGGCGCGGTGTTCGAGGGCGCCGGGATGTGGTGGGCGGTCCGGATCGTGCGGGGAGCTGAGGCGGCGTGAGCGCGGAGGTTGTCCACAGGCTGGGGGTGATGGTCGCGGTGCTGTCGGCCCTGGGCTGGACGGCGTGGCGACTGGAGATGGCCCGGCGCAGGCGCTGGGCCCGGCGCAGGGTGGCCGAACTGCTGGCGCTGGAGAGGACGGAGAGGCACTTCGACGTCACGGGTGCCGTCCGCAGCTGGCTGCCGGTCGTCGGGATGGTGTGCGGCGGCTGGGTGCTGGTCGGCGGGGCCGTCGGCGCGCTGCTGGGGCTGGGCGTCGCCGTGGGGCTGTGGCGGTGGCGTCGCCGGGAGGGGGACGGGGAGCGGGCCGCGGAGGCGGAGGCGGCCGAGGCGGCGCGCCAACTCCCGCTCGCCTCCGACCTCCTGGCCGCCTGCATCGCCGCCGGAGCAGGTCCGGTGGTCGCCGCCCAGGCCGTCGGCGAGGCCCTCGGCGGACCCGTAGGGGAAGGGCTGGCACGGGGCGCGGCGGAGGTACGGCTGGGCGGTGAACCGGCGGACGCCTGGCGGCGGTTGGCGGCGCTGCCGGGTGCGGCCGCCCTGGCCCGGCTGCTGGAGCGGGCGGACGAGTCCGGGCTGCCGGCGGCCGCCCCGGTCGCCCGGCTCGCCTCGGACGCCCGCGCGGAGTGGGCCCGGAGCGCGACCGCGCGGGCGCGCAAGGCGGCGGTGCTGATCTCCGCGCCGGTGGGGCTGTGCTTTCTGCCCGCCTTCGTCACGGTCGGGGTTCTGCCCGTCGTGATCGGGCTGGCGGGCGGGTTGATGCGAGGGGGTGGTGGATGACAGAGGCGATGGCGGGGCCGTCAACAGGAACTGATTTCAGGAGAGTCGAGGGAGTCGAGATGTGCCAGAAGATGTGGAAGTTGCTTCGCCGGGACGAGGGCATGGTCACGTCCGAGTACGCGATGGGGATCATCGCCGCCGTCGGGTTCGCGGCGGTTCTCTACGCGGTGGTGACGAGCGGCGAGGTCAGTGCGGAGCTCCAGGACATCGTGAAACGAGCCCTCAGTGCGCGGATGTGAGCGGGGGCGTGGCGCGGACCGGGGGTTCGTGACGGCGGAGGCGGCCGTGGTGCTGCCGGTGCTGGTGGCGTTCACGATGGCGCTGGTGTGGGGGCTGCTGGTGGTCGCCGCCCAGATCCGGTGCGTGGACGCCGCTCGCACCGGGGCGCGGGCCGCCGCACGGCAGGACACGGAGGGCGCGGTGATCGCGGTGACGAAGGAGGCGGCGCCGGACGGGGCGACGGTGAGTGTGGGCCGGGAGGGCGATCAGGTGCGGGTGACGGTGGTGGCGAGGCCGCCGGTGCTGCACGGGTTGCCGTTCGAGGTACGGGAGTCGGCGGTGGCGTTGGCGGAGGGGCCGTGAGGAGGCGACGGGCGGTCGTTCGGCTGCGGGATGGTGGGGGCTGGTCACGCAGTTCCCCGCGTTCCCTCGGGGCGCGTTGCAGTCGCCGGAACTCGGATCGAGGCTCCGCCACTGTCTGGAGCGTCGGGGCCATCGCCGTTCTCTGCGTGGTGTTCGGCGTTGTGCTCGGCCTCGGTCAGGCCGTTGTCGTCCGGCACCGCGCGGCCGGTGGTGCCGACATGGCCGCGCTCGCGGCGGCCGACCACTGGGCCGAGGGGACGGCGGCGGCCTGTGCCCGGGCGGACCGGGTGGCCAGGGCCCAGGACACGCGGCTGGCGCGGTGCGTGATCGTGGGAGACGTCTCGGACGTGACGGCGGCGTCGGGAAGGGGGCCGTTCGCGGCAGAGGTCAGGGCCAGAGCAGGACCGGCGACCGCAACGCGCCCAGCCCCCACCGACCCGCGCTGACCCGACCACCTATCCCGGCGCCCCCCGAAGCAGCACCGTGAGGAGTCGCACCGCGCCCCGCTTGTGCAACGGCTCGTTCCCGTTCCCGCACTTGGGTGACTGGATGCAGGACGGGCACCCGGCGTCGCACTCGCACGCGGCGATCGCCTCCCGGGTCGCCGTGAGCCAGGTGCGGGCCGTGTGGAACGCGCGCTCCGCGAAGCCCGCGCCGCCCGGGTGGCCGTCGTAGACGAAGACCGTCGGGAGGAGCGTGTCGGGGTGCAGCGGGATCGACACGCCGCCGATGTCCCAGCGGTCGCAGGTCGCGAAGAGCGGGAGCAGGCCGATGGAGGCGTGCTCGGCGGCGTGCAGGGCGCCGCCGAGGATCTCCGGGTTGATCCGGGCCTCGTCGAGCTGGTCCTCGGTGACCGTCCACCACACCGCGCGGGTGCGCAGCGTACGAGGAGGGAGGTCGAGTTTCGTCTCGCCCAGTACCTCGCCGGTGATGAGCCGGCGGCGGAGGAAGGAGACCACCTGGTTGGTGACCTCGACGGAGCCGTAGCAGAGGCGGCCGTCGCCCCAGGGGACCTCGACGTCGGTCTCCAGGACGGAGATGGCCGTGGTGTCGCGGGCGACGGTCGAATAGGGCGGCTCGGCCTGTTCGACCAGGGCCACCGAGTCCTCCAGGTCGAGGTGGCGTACGAGGTACGTGCGGCCCTGGTGGAGGTGGACCGCGCCCTCGTGGACCGTGGAGTGCGCGGCGCTCGCGTCCACCGTGCCCAGCAGGCGTCCCGTGCCCTCCTCGACGACCTGCACCGGGCGGCCACCCTCGCCGCGGATGTCGGTGAGGTCGGCGGCCCGTTCCCGCCGGGTCCAGTGCCAGGCCTTGGTGCGGCGGCGCAGCAGCTTCGCTGCCTCCAGCTGCGGGAGCAGTTCCTCGCAGGCGGGCCCGAAGAGGTCGAGGTCGTCCTCGGTGAGCGGGATCTCGGCCGCGGCGGCACACAGGTGCGGGGCGAGGACGTACGGGTTGTCGGGGTCGAGGACGGTCGATTCCACCGGTTGGTCGAACAACGCCTCGGGATGATGGACGAGGAAGGTGTCCAGCGGGTCGTCGCGCGCGACCAGGACGGCGAGGGCGCCCTGGCCGGAGCGGCCCGCGCGACCCGCCTGCTGCCACACAGAGGCCCTCGTACCCGGGTACCCGGCGATCAGTACGGCGTCCAGCCCGGAGACGTCCACACCCAGCTCCAGGGCCGTTGTGGCGGCAAGCCCGAGGAGTTCCCCGGAGTGCAGCGCGCGTTCCAGGGCGCGCCGCTCCTCGGGGAGGTAACCGCCGCGATAGGCCGCGACACGCCGGGCGAGGGAACGGTCGACCTCGGCCAGCCGTTCCTGGGCGATGACGGAGATCAGCTCCGCGCCGCGTCTGGAGCGCACGAAGGCGACCGACCGCACGCCCTGCACGGCGAGGTCGGTCAGCAGGTCGGCGGTCTCGGCGGTGGCGGTACGGCGGACGGGGGCGCCCTTCTCGCCGTGCAGCTCGGTCAGCGGCGGCTCCCAGAGGGCGAAGACCAACTCGCCGCGCGGGGAGGCGTCGTCGGCGATCTCCACGACCGGCAGGCCGGTGAGACGGCGGGCGGCGACGGCCGGCTCGGCGGCCGTCGCGGAGGCCAGCAGGAAGACCGGGGAGGCGCCGTAGCGGGCGCACAGGCGGCGCAGCCGGCGCAGCACCTGGGCGACGTGCGAGCCGAAGACGCCCCGGTAGGTGTGGCACTCGTCGACGACGACGTACTTCAGCGACTTCAGGAAGGAGGACCAGCGCGGGTGCCCGGGAAGTATCCCGCGGTGCAGCATGTCCGGATTGGTGAGCACGTAGTTGGCGTACTGGCGGATCCACTCCCGTTCCTCGTACGGGGTGTCGCCGTCGTACACGGCCGGGCGTACGGCGTTGCCGAGCGGTTGTGAAAGTTCCTTCACCGAACGGCACTGATCCGCCGCGAGTGCCTTGGTGGGCGCCAGGTAGAGGGCGGTGGCACCACGGCCGTTGGGGGCCTCGGAGCCCGCCAGGAGGGTGGACAGGACCGGCACGAGGTACGCCAGGGACTTGCCGGAGGCGGTGCCGGTGGCGACCACCACCGAGTCGCCGTCCAGGGCGTGCTCCGCGGCCAGCGCCTGGTGCTCCCAGGGATGCTCGATGCCGCACTCCTGCACGGCCGCGACGACCTCCGAACGAATCCGGTCAGGCCAGACGGCATGCCGACCCGCTCGCGGGGGCAAGTGCTCCGTATGAGTGATGCGCGAAGACCGGCTCGGCCCGGAGGCGAGCCGGTCCAGGACCATGCCCGGGGAGAACCCGGACGCGGTCTCGGCCGAGGCCGAATCGGATCGGTGTTTTATGGCCATCGGGACCGAGTGTGTCACTGGCGTGACGGACAATGGGGCCAAGGCGTCGTGCACGCCTGCCGGTAAGTGATTGAATGCCAACGCGGCTGGCGAACGTCCCCGGGGCCGCAAGCCGAAGTGCCCCGAGGGGCGACCGCTCGATAGCAAGGTGCTGGAGGATCCGTGGACCTGTCCCTGTCGACCCGTACAGTCGGCGATCGTACGGTCGTCGAGGTCGGTGGCGAAATCGACGTATATACCGCGCCCAAGCTGCGCGAGCAGCTGGTCGAGCTGGTGAACGACGGGAATTTCCACCTCGTCGTCGACATGGAGGGCGTGGACTTCCTCGACTCCACCGGGCTCGGCGTGCTGGTCGGCGGCCTGAAGCGGGTGCGTGCCCATGAGGGTTCGCTGCGCCTGGTCTGCAACCAGGAGCGCATTCTGAAGATCTTCCGCATCACCGGCCTCACCAAGGTGTTCCCGATCCACACCTCGGTCGAGGAAGCGGTAGCGGCCACCGACTGACCCCGGGCCGGCCGACGGCACCCGGACCGCCGATCGGTCCGCGCCGTCAGGCCGGCCTCCGACACGGGCCCGTACAGAGCCGTACGCAAGCCCGTGTCGCCCCCGTCGGCTCGGGTCCGCACGGCCCGTGCCGGTAGCCGCTCACGGGCCGCAGTGCCCGCGGCGGACGCAATTCATCAGGGGGCCCGGGTTCTTCGGCGGCCCGGCCCCCTACCGCACGCCCGTAGTTCCGAGGGGGACGTATGGCCACCGTTGAACTCCGCTTCAGCGCGCTGCCCGAGCACGTCCGCACCGCCCGACTGGTGGCGGCGGCGGTGGCACGCAGGGCCGGAGTGGACGAGGCCGTCCTGGACGAGGTCCGGCTGGCCGTCGGCGAGGCCTGTTCCCGCGCCGTAGGTCTGCACCAGAGCGCCGGCATCACCGAGCCGGTGCGGGTCGCGCTGATCGAGGACGAGAAGCAGTTCTCCATCGAGGTCGGCGATGACGCACCCCGTTCCTCTCCCGGCGACCACGCACCCGGTGGCGCGGCGGACGCGGACGTGGAGACCGAGGAGGACGAGATGGGACTCGCGGTCATCAGCGGCCTCGTCGACGACGTCGAGGTCACGGCCGGGGAGAACGGCGGGCTGATCCGCATGACCTGGCCGACCACCCCGCCCGGAGTCGCGCTCACCTGAGAGCCGCCGCGAGAGCGACCCGATCATGAGAAGGGCCCTGCTGAGCAGGGTCCTTCTTCTTATTTTCCGCCGGATGTCACCCGGTCGCCGAATTCGTGAAAGAATTCACGATCAATGCTCGGAAGATCGCCCGATAATTTGATCAAGCGCCAATTGCACCCGTTGTGATCGTCAATGCTTTTAGGGCATTACCACTTTCGGGTCCGGTGACGTGACCTCGATCATTTGCTGAAGAGCACGAGAAGGCCAATTCCGTTTACCGTCCCCTGTTTAGATCACTCGGGGGTACCTACAATCCGTCCACATCTTGAGCTCAGTCCAAGCGTCAAGGAGGACGAATGGCGGGGCTTTCTACCCCTCATCAGTTGGGCCACCCCACAACCCTCGCGGCCGCGGTCCTGACCGACGACAACCGGGTCCTGGTGGCGGTGATCGCCGTCGTGGCGCTGGCCGCGCTGGTGGTCGCCTGGATCCTGGTACGCCAGGTGCTCGCGGCCGGCGAGGGCACCGACAGCATGAAGAAGATCGCGGGGGCGGTCCAGGAAGGCGCGAACGCCTATCTGGGCCGACAGTTGCGCACTCTCGGCGTATTCGCCGTCGTGGTGTTCTTCCTGCTCCTGCTGCTGCCCGCGGACGACTGGAATCAGCGCGCCGGCCGGTCGATCTTCTTCCTGATCGGCGCGGTCTTCTCGGCGACCACCGGTTATATCGGCATGTGGCTCGCCGTACGCAGCAATGTGCGCGTCGCCGCGGCCGCCCGGGAAGCCACTCCGGCGGAAGGCGAACCGGAAAAGGATCTCACCGCCGTCGCACACAAAGCCATGAAGATCGCTTTCCGCACCGGCGGCGTCGTCGGCATGTTCACGGTGGGGCTCGGCCTGTTCGGCGCCTCCTGTGTGGTGCTGGTGTACGCGGCCGACGCGCCGAAGGTGCTCGAAGGGTTCGGCCTCGGGGCCGCCCTGATCGCCATGTTCATGCGTGTCGGTGGCGGCATCTTCACCAAGGCCGCCGACGTCGGCGCCGACCTGGTCGGCAAGGTCGAACAGGGCATTCCGGAGGACGACCCGCGCAATGCCGCGACCATCGCCGACAACGTGGGCGACAACGTGGGCGACTGCGCGGGCATGGCGGCCGACCTCTTCGAGTCGTACGCCGTGACCCTGGTCGCCGCGCTGATCCTCGGCAAGGCCGCCTTCGGCGACTCCGGGCTCGCCTTCCCGCTGCTCGTCCCCGCGATCGGCGTGCTCACCGCGATGATCGGCATCTTCGCGGTCGCCCCGCGCCGCAGCGACCGCAGCGGCATGAGCGCCATCAACCGGGGCTTCTTCATCTCCGCGGTGATCTCGCTCGCGCTCGTCGCGATCGCGGTCTTCGTCTATCTGCCGGGGAAGTACTCCGACCTCAACGGCATCACGGACGCCGCCATCAGGAGCAAGGACGGCGACCCGCGGATCCTCGCGCTCGTCGCGGTGGCCATCGGCATCCTGCTGGCGGCCGTCATCCAGCAGCTGACCGGCTACTTCACCGAGACCAACCGGCGTCCGGTCATGGACATCGGCAAGACCTCGCTGACCGGCCCGGCCACCGTCGTCCTCGCCGGTATCTCGGTCGGCCTCGAATCGGCCGTCTACACCGCCCTGTTGATCGGCCTGAGCGTCTACGGGGCGTTCCTGCTGGGCGGTACGTCGATCATGCTGGCGCTGTTCGCGGTCGCGCTGGCCGGTACCGGCCTGCTCACCACGGTCGGCGTGATCGTCGCCATGGACACCTTCGGGCCGGTCTCCGACAACGCCCAGGGCATCGCGGAGATGTCCGGTGACGTCGAGGGCGCGGGCGCGCAGGTGCTCACCAACCTGGACGCCGTCGGCAACACCACGAAGGCCATCACCAAGGGCATCGCGATCGCCACCGCCGTCCTCGCGGCGTCGGCGCTCTTCGGGTCGTACCGGGACGCGATCACCACGAACGTGCAGGACGTGGGCGCGAAGCTGACCGGTGCGGGCGCGCCGTTGAGCCTGTCCATGGACATCTCGCAGCCCAACAACCTCGTCGGCCTCATCGCCGGCGCGGCGGTCGTCTTCCTCTTCTCCGGACTCGCCATCAACGCCGTGTCGCGGTCGGCGGGTTCGGTGGTCTTCGAGGTGCGGCGGCAGTTCCGCGAGCACCCCGGGATCATGGACTACACGGAGACGCCCGAGTACGGCAAGGTCGTCGACATCTGCACCAAGGACGCCCTGCGCGAGCTGGCCACGCCGGGACTGCTCGCCGTGATGGCGCCCATCTTCATCGGGTTCACGCTCGGCGTCGGAGCGCTCGGCTCGTATCTCGCGGGCGCGATCGGCTCGGGCACCCTGATGGCCGTCTTCCTGGCCAACTCCGGTGGCGCCTGGGACAACGCCAAGAAGCTCGTGGAGGACGGCCACCACGGCGGCAAGGGCAGCGAGGCCCATGCGGCCACGGTCATCGGCGACACGGTCGGCGACCCCTTCAAGGACACCGCGGGCCCCGCGATCAACCCGCTGCTCAAGGTCATGAACCTGGTGTCGCTGCTCATCGCACCCGCCGTGATCAAGTTCTCGTACGGCAGTGACAAGAGCCTCGGCGTCCGGATCGCGATCGCGGTCCTCGCGCTGATCGTGATCGTCGGCGCGGTGTACGTCTCCAAGCGGCGCGGCATCGCCGTCGGCGACGAGGACAGTGCCGAACGCGTGGCCAAGTCGGCCGATCCTGCGGTGGTTTCGTAGGCGGCCTTACGACGGCCACCGGGGCCCTCGCGAGAGGGCCGGGCCAACGAGCGGGCGGATGGCGTGTGCTGACACGCCGTCCGCCCGTTTCGCGTCCGTGCGCCCGCGCGATCTCGTCGCCGGCGCGCCGACGCCCGCCTCTTCGTGTCCATGCCGTGCCTCTTTTATGACGTAGGTCTCCTGTGTGCGCTGTTTCGCCGTGAGCCTTCTCTCCCTGGTGCAAAGCTGTATAAAAACGTACTTACTGGTCCTGGTCATGAGGGTGCTGTCCGTCTGCCGTGTAGATTCCGGGGGCCGAGAGCCATGGAAGGGACCGATCCGGTGAACAAGAAGCTCGCGGCCGCACTGTCCGGCGGTGCGGTACTGGTGGTGGCACTGTCCGGGTGCAGCAGCAGCAACAAGGGCACCGACCCGAAGCTGATCGCCTGGGCCAAGACCGTGTGCGACGCGGTACCGGCGCAGGACGCCAAGATCAAGGCGGCCAACGAGGCGATCGCGCAGACCGCCTCGGACAGCACCATCTCGCCCTCGACGATCCAGAAGACCGACTCACAGGCCTTCCAGGACATGTCCGACGGCTACAAGGCGCTCGCCACGGCCATCAGCAACGCCGGCGCGCCCCCCGGGGTCGACGACGGTGCCAAGCGCCAGCAGGACGTCGTCAAGAACCTCAACAGCCTCTCCGCGTCCTACGCCGACCTGAAGAAGAAGGTCGACGCGCTGGACACCAAGGACCAGGCGAAGTTCGCCTCCGGTCTGCAGGACGTCGCCTCCCAGACGACGCAGCTGGAGGCGCAGAGCAAGAGCGGCACCGCGGCGCTGCAGGCCCTGGAGCAGGGCGAGGTCAAGGACGCGATCGCCGAGCAGGCCAGCTGCAAGAAGGTCTCCACGACGACGACGACGACGCCGACGACGCCGACGACTTCGGCCTCGGCGTCGTCCTCGTCGACCGCGAGCTGACCCCGTCGAACCGAGGCAGGGCTGGGGCCGGGCCGGTGTGCCTGAAGGGTGCGTCGGCCCGGTGCACCGAGGCCGCGCGCCGGCCCGCCGAGGCTGTGGGCCGGGTCGGTGTGCCGAGGCGGTGCGTCGGTTTCCGGTGGGGCCGGGGCGTGTGCTGGGCCCGCGTGCCGGTGGGGGCGGGGCGTGTGCTGGGCCCGCGTTCCGGAGGGGGCGCGGGCCACAATGGAGGGCGTGACTGACTCCGGCCTTGCCGCCCTGCCCGCCTCCGACCGCCCCGACGCCGCCGCCCGGCTGCGCACCGCCCTGCTGGGCGCCTCCTTCACCGCCGACGGGCTCCTGGAACTGCTCGGCGCGCCCGCGTACGCGGCGCTGGCCCGCAGCGAGACGGTGCCCGCGCTCCGGGCGACCCGCGGGGACGCACCGCTGGAGACCCTCGTCCGGCTGTTCCTGCTGCAGCAGCCCGTGCCGCACGCGCGCGTGGCGGACTTCCTGCCCGTCGACGGCCTCCTGGAGAGCGGCTGGCTGACCCGCGCGGGCGGCGACGAGGTCGCGGCCACCGTGGACGTACGGCCGTACGGAGGTCCGGACGGCGAGGACTGGTTCATCGTGTCCGACCTCGGGTGTGCCGTCGGCGGCGCCGGAGGCATCGGCCAGCGGCACGAGGGGGTCGTACTCGGGGTCGGCGGCGCCTCCACGACCCTCGCCGGCATCACCGTCCGCACGCCCGTCTCCGCCGCCCTCGACCTCGGCACCGGCTCCGGGATCCAGGCGCTGCACGCCGCCCAGCACGCCACGCGCGTGACGGCGACCGACCTCAACCCGCGCGCGCTGCACATCACCGCACTCACCCTGGCGCTCTCCGGAGCCCCGGCGGCCGACCTCCGCGAGGGCTCGCTGTTCGAACCGGTCAGGGACGAGGAGACGTACGACCTCATCGTGTCCAACCCGCCGTTCGTGATCTCGCCCGGTGCCCGACTCACCTACAGGGACGGCGGGATGAGCGGGGACGATCTGTGCCGCTCGCTCGTTCAACAGGCCGGGGAGCGGCTGAACGAGGGCGGGTTCGCGCAGTTCCTCGCCAACTGGCAGCACGTGGCAGGGGAGGACTGGCAGGACAGGGTCAGGTCGTGGGTGCCGCGCGGGTGCGACGCGTGGATCGTGCAGCGCGAGGTACAGGACGTCAATCAGTACGCCGAGTTGTGGCTCAGGGACTCCGGCGACCACCGCGGGGACCCGGTGGAGTACCAGGCGCGGTACGACGCGTGGCTCGACGAGTTCGAGGCGCGCAAGGTGAAGGGGGTGGGGTTCGGCTGGATCACGCTGCGGAGGACGGGCGCCGCCGTGCCCTCGGTCACCGTGGAGGAGTGGCCGCATTCGATCGAACAGCCGCTCGGCGACACGATCCACGCGCACTTCGACCGGCTCGACTACCTCCGTGAGCACGACGACGCGGATCTCCTCGAAGGCCACTTCAAGCTCGCCGTCGAAGTGGTCCAGGAGCAGGTCGGCCTGCCCGGCGCCGAGGACCCGGAGCACGTGGTGCTGCGCCAGCACCGCGGGATGCGCCGCGCGACCAAGGTGGACACGGTGGGCGCCGGGTTCGCAGGAGTGTGCGACGGCACGCTGAGCGCGGGGCGGATTCTCGACGCCATCGCCCAACTGATGGGCGAGGACCCGGTCTTGCTGCGCGACCGCACGCCCGCCCAGATCAGGCTGCTGGTGGAGCAGGGCTTCCTGGAGCCGGCGAGCTGACGGACCGGCAGGGCGTGCCGACGGCATCGGCGGGGCGTGCCGACGGAGTGCGCTGCGCGTGCGGCTGGACACGTGGCTCCGCGTGCGGCCGGCCGGACTCGGCGGGTGGCTCCGTATACGGCTGCCGCGCGCCCGGTGGACCCGCGGAACACGCCGGAAAATGAAAAAGGCCGGAAAAATGTGGCCGGAACGTTCGCCCCGTAGTCCGTCGATCGCATGTTCGAAGATGTTGGGGCGCCTCGTTCACCTCGATTTCGCCCGTCGGCCTCCCGCCCGCCGTCCGTGCGTGCCAGTCTCCGGGCGCTGGGCACTCGCGGACGGCAGGGAAGGGGCGCGCGGGCCATGGAGAGCGGACCGGCGATCTTCGCGGGGGCGGTGTTCGCCCTGTTCGGAGGCGCACTGCTGGTGTGGACCGGCACCCGGGTCCGGCGCGGTGAACCCGTCGCCCAGGGTGTGAGTCAGGTCGCATCGGTGACCCTCGCGAGCCTCGCCGCGGTGGTGTCGCTGGGCCTCGGGGCGTACTGCCTGACCCGCCTCTGAGCGCTCGGCTCCGGTAATTGGAGCGTCACGCTCCGGACAGGGCCGGGAGGGCGACCGGGGACTCCGGGCGGCAGGAATGGCGGTAGTCGGGTTACCGTTCGAGTGGCCGTTGTGGGCTTTTCCCGTTTGACACGGGGGCGGGATGTACCGTCACACTCCGCAGCGTCACCAAGTGAGCGGGTATCCGTGCCCGTGCCACGACCCCGGGAGCAAGGCCTGGGGAGGCCCCAGCGTCGACCGGAGAGAAGAGCGAAGTTGTCCCCGACCAGCGAGACCGCACAGGGCGGCCGCCGACTCGTCATCGTCGAGTCGCCTGCCAAGGCGAAGACGATCAAGGGCTATCTGGGCCCCGGATACGTCGTCGAAGCGAGCGTCGGGCACATCCGTGACCTTCCCAACGGCGCCGCCGAGGTGCCCGAGCAGTACACCGGCGAGGTCCGGCGCCTCGGGGTGGACGTCGAACACGACTTCCAGCCCATCTATGTGATCAACGCCGACAAAAGGGCGCAGGTCAAGAAGCTCAAGGACCTGCTGAAGGACTCCGACGAGCTCTTCCTCGCCACCGATGAGGACCGCGAGGGCGAGGCGATCGCCTGGCACCTCCAGGAGGTCCTCAAGCCGAAGATCCCCGTCAAGCGGATGGTCTTCCACGAGATCACCAAGGACGCGATCCGCGAGGCCGTCGCCAACCCGCGCGACCTCAACCAGAAGCTCGTCGACGCCCAGGAGACCCGCCGTATCCTCGACCGTCTCTACGGCTACGAGGTCTCGCCGGTCCTCTGGAAGAAGGTCATGCCGCGCCTGTCGGCAGGCCGCGTCCAGTCCGTCGCGACCCGGCTCGTGGTCGAGCGGGAGCGTGAGCGCATCGCGTTCCGCTCCGCCGACTACTGGGACCTGACGGGCACCTTCGCGACCGGCCGCGCGGGCGACTCGTCCGACCCGTCGTCCCTGGTCGCCCGCCTGCAGGCCGTCGACGGCAGGCGCGTCGCCCAGGGCCGCGACTTCGACTCGCTCGGACAGCTCAAGAGCGCGAACACCCTCCACCTCGACGAGGCCAACGCCCGCGCCCTGGCCGCCGCCCTGGAGAACACCCGGTTCGCGGTCCGCTCGGTCGAGTCCAAGCCGTACCGCCGCTCGCCGTACGCCCCGTTCCGTACGACGACGCTGCAGCAGGAGGCGAGCCGCAAGCTCGGCTTCGGCGCGAAGGCCACCATGCAGGTGGCCCAGAAGCTGTACGAGAACGGCTACATCACCTACATGCGTACGGACTCGACGACGCTGAGCGACACGGCCATCGCGGCCGCCCGCGCCCAGGTCACGCAGCTGTACGGCGCCGACTACCTGCCCTCGGCCCCGCGGACGTACGCCGCGAAGGTCAAGAACGCCCAGGAGGCGCACGAGGCGATCCGCCCCTCGGGCGATCGTTTCCGCACGCCCGCGGAGACCGGCCTGACCGGCGACCAGTTCAAGCTCTACGAGCTGATCTGGAAGCGGACCGTCGCCTCCCAGATGAAGGACGCGACCGGCAACAGCGTCACCGTGAAGATCGCCGGCACCGCCGCCGACGGCCGGGACGTCGAGTTCAGCGCCTCCGGCAAGACGATCACCTTCCACGGCTTCCTCAAGGCCTACGTCGAGGGCGCCGACGACCCGAACGCCGAGCTGGACGACCGCGAGCGCCGGCTGCCCCAGGTCAGCGAGGGCGACGCGCTGTCCGCCGAGGAGATCACGGTCGACGGGCACTCCACCAAGCCCCCGGCCCGCTACACCGAGGCCTCGCTGGTCAAGGAGCTGGAAGAGCGCGAGATCGGCCGCCCGTCGACGTACGCGTCGATCATCGGCACGATCCTCGACCGCGGTTACGTCTTCAAGAAGGGGACGGCCCTGGTGCCCTCCTTCCTGAGCTTCGCCGTGGTCAACCTCCTGGAGAAGCACTTCGGCCGGCTGGTCGACTACGACTTCACCGCCCGGATGGAGGACGACCTCGACCGCATCGCCGCGGGCCAGGCCAAGGCCGTGCCGTGGCTGAAGCGCTTCTACTTCGGCGAGGGCGAGGGCACCGCCACGGGCGGCGCCGCCGACGCGGGCAACGGCGACGGGGACCACCTCGGCGGCCTCAAGGAACTGGTGACCGACCTGGGCGCGATCGACGCGCGCGAGGTGTCCTCGTTCCCGGTGGGCAACGACATCGTGCTCCGGGTCGGCCGCTACGGCCCCTACGTCGAGCGCGGCGAGAAGGACTCCGAGGGCCACCAGCGCGCGGACGTGCCGGAGGACCTGGCCCCCGACGAGCTGTCCGTCGAGCTCGCGGAGGAACTGCTCGCCAAGCCGAGCGGCGACTTCGAACTGGGCGCCGACCCGCAGACGGGCCACCAGATCATCGCCCGGGACGGCCGCTACGGCCCCTACGTCACCGAGGTGCTCCCCGAGGGCACCCCGAAGACCGGCAAGAACGCGGTCAAGCCGCGCACCGCCTCGCTCTTCAAGACCATGTCCCTGGACACGGTCACCCTGGCGGACGCGCTCCAGCTGATGTCGCTGCCGCGGGTCGTCGGCGCCGACGCCGAGGGCCAGGAGATCACCGCGCAGAACGGGCGCTACGGGCCGTACCTGAAGAAGGGCACGGACTCGCGTTCGCTCACCTCCGAGGACCAGCTCTTCACGATCACCCTCGAAGAGGCGCTGCAGATCTACTCCCAGCCCAAGCAGCGCGGCCGGGCCGCCGCCAAGCCGCCGCTGAAGGAGCTGGGCACCGACCCGGTCAGCGAGAAGCCGGTCGTGGTGAAGGACGGCCGCTTCGGGCCGTACGTCACCGACGGGGAGACCAACGCGACCCTGCGCTCCGGCGACAGCGTCGAGGAGATCACCCCGGAGCGCGGTTACGAGCTGCTCGCCGAGAAGCGGGCGAAGGCGCCGGTCAAGAAGACGGCGGCGAAGAAGACGGCCGCGAAGAAGGCCGCGCCGGCGAAGAAGACGGCCGCGGCCAAGAAGACCGCCGCCAAGAAGACGACCACGGCCGCGAAGAAGACGACCGCCGCGAAGAAGACGGTCGCCAAGAAGGCGACGGCCACCAAGTCGGCCACGGAGGACTGAGCCGACCCCAGGGTCGCATACCGGCCGTACCGGTCCGCACCGTTTCTTGGCGGTTGGTACCGGTATGAACCGGACGCGTCGGCTTCGCAATGCGAACACCCCGGCATCAACTTGGTGTCGGGGTGTGCGTACCTGTGGACGGTCGCGCCGGGCTGTCGGCGGCTGCCGATAGGCTGAAAGCATGACGCGAGCCGAGCAGCCAACGGCCCCCCAGACAGACCCGGACGACGCGCTGGTAGCGGATTCCCGCGAACGCGCCGTCCGCTCCCTGCTGCGCCGACCCGAGCTGAGGCGTTTGTGGAGCGCCCAGCTCGTGAGCGGTGTGGGCGACAGCCTGGCACTCCTGGTGCTGGTGGTGCTCACGCTCCAGGCGGCGATCGCCCAGGGATCGTTCGGCGGCGGCTACCGAGGTGTGGCGTTCGCGGTGGCGATCGTCTTCGGGGTACGGATTCTGGCCACCCTGCTCTTCGGCGCGGTCCTGCTGGGCCCGCTCACCACGCTCACCGCGCAGGACGGCCCGCTCGACCGCCGCTGGACCATGGTCGGCGCCGACGGCCTGCGCGCCGTCCTGCTGATCATCGCGCCCCTGTGGATCGACTGGACACCGCAGAACGCGCCGACCCTCCTCCTGGTCACGGCCTTCGTCATAGGCGTCACCGAGCGCCTGTGGACCGTCTGCCGGGAGAGCGCGGCCCCCGCGCTGCTGCCCGCCCCGCCCCCGGAGGGCGCGACGGTACGACCGCTGCCCGACCACCTGGACGCCCTGCGCCGCCTCTCGCTGCGGACGACGTTCCTCGCGATCCCGCTCGCGGCCGCCGCACTGGTCGTCGCCTCGCTGGTCAACAACCTGCTGGGCACCGGCATCGCCTGGTTCGCCCAGCACCAGGCGGCCCTCGCGTCGTACGTGGCGGCGGGCCTGTTCGCCGCGTCCCTCTCCGTGCTGGTCTACCTGGAGGTGCCCGGCACGCGCACCCCCCGCGCGCGCTCCCCGCTGGAAGGCCTGCGCCGCCCCAAGACCGGCACCGGCACCGACACGGGCCGCACCGGCGCCATCCCGCTGCTGGTGCTGGCCTGCGCCGCCGTCGCCGGGGCGATCTCCGCCGCCGTCGCCGTCTCCGTGCTGCACGCCAGGGACCTGCACGGCGGCCCGGTCCTGTACGGCCTCTTCGTGCTCGGCCTGACCGGCGGGGTCGCCGTCGGCATCCGCACCGCGCCCGCCCTGCTGCCGACGCTCTCGCGCCGCCGGATGCTGTCGCTGGCGATCGCCTTCACCGGCATCGCCCTGCTGGCCGCGGGCCTGGTCCCGGACGTCACCTCTGTGCTGCTGATCGTCACGCTGGCCGGCATCGGCGCGGGCGTCGCCGCCAACACCGGGCACACCCTGCTCGACCAGGAGACCGAGGACTACCGCCGGGCGCGCACGACCGAGCACCTGCACGCGGTGGTCCGCGTCGCCATAGCGCTCGGCGCGCTGATCGCGCCCCTGGTGGCCGCGCTGATCGGGCCGCACCGGCTGGAGAACGGCAAGTTCGTGTTCGCGCACGGCGGCGCCGCGTTCACCCTGATGCTGGTCGGTGCGCTGCTGCTGCCGGTCGCCGTGCTGGTCCTGGCCAAGCTCGACGACCGCGCGGGCGTACCGCTCCGCCACGACCTGCGGGACGCGCTGCTCGGCGGCGACGACCCGGCCCAGGCGCTCGCGGGCAACGGTTTCTTCATCGCCCTGGAGGGCGGCGACGGCGCCGGCAAGTCCACCCAGGCCGAGGCCCTCGCCGAGTGGATCCGCGCCAAGGGCCACGAGGTCGTGCTCACCCGGGAGCCGGGTGCCACGCCGGTCGGCAAGCGGCTGCGCTCGATCCTCCTGGACGTGTCGTCCGCCGGTCTGTCGCACCGCGCGGAGGCGCTGCTGTACGCCGCCGACCGCGCGGAACACGTCGACACCGTCGTCCGGCCCGCCCTGGAGCGCGGCGCGATCGTCATCTCCGACCGCTACATCGACTCCTCCGTCGCCTACCAGGGCGCGGGCCGCGACCTGTCCCCGACCGAGGTCGCCCGTATCAACCGCTGGGCCACCAACGGGCTGGTCCCGCACCTGACCGTCCTGCTGGACGTGGTGCCGGAGATCGCCCGCGAGCGGTTCACCGAGGCCCCCGACCGGCTGGAGTCCGAGCCCGCCGAGTTCCACGCGCGCGTGCGGGCCGGATTCCTGACGCTGGCCGCCTCCGACCCCGGCCGCTACCTGGTGGTCGACGCCGGCCAGGAGCCCGAGGCCGTGACCACGGTCATCCGGGCCCGCCTCGACACCGTGCTGCCGCTCTCCGAGGCCGAGATCAAGGCCGCCGAGGAGGCGCGCAAGAAGGCCGAGGAGGAGGCCCGCCGCAAGGCCGAGGAAGAGGCCGCGCGCAAGGCCGAGGAGGAGCGCCTGGAGCGCGAGCGCCAGGAACAGCTCGCCAAGCTGCGCGCCGAGGAGGAGGAGCGTAAGCGCCGCGAGCTGGAGGAGGCGCAGCGCCGCGAGGCCGAACGGCAGGCGGAGGAGGCCCGGCAGCGGGCCGAGGAGGCGCGCAAGCGGGCCGAGGAGGAGCAGGCTCGGCTGCTCGCCGAGGAGAAGGCCCGCGCGGAGGCGGAAGCCCGCCGCAAGGCCGAGGAGGAGGAGCGCCGCAAGCGGGCCGAGGAGGAGGCCCGGCTGCGTGCCGAGGCCGAGGAACGACGCCTGGAGAAGCAGCGCAAGGCCGAGGAGGCCCTGCTCAAGGCCGAGCAGGCGCGGCGCGCGGCGGCGGAGGCGGCGGCAGCGGCCGACGTGGCCGCCCGCGAGTCGGCCACGCCCCAGCCGACGGCGCCCGGTGTCACGCCGGAGGCGGTGACCGTGCCGACGCCGGTGGTGAAGCCCGACGAGAAGCCTCCGGCGGCTTCGGGCGCGGTGGACGAGACGACGGTGCTCCGTCCGGTGCGTACGGACAAGGCGCCCGCGGCCGAACAGTCCGAGTCCGAGGCGACGGCGGAGCTGCCGCAGCCGCCGGTGCCGCGTGCGGTCGACGAGACGGCGGTGCTGCGACCTGTGGTGCCGGGCGCGGCGGACGAGACGGCCGTGCTGCCGCCGGTGCCGTCCGGCGCGGCCGACGAGACCGCCGTACTGCCTCCCGTGTCCGGTGATACCGCGGCGGACCGGATGCCGTCCGGTTTCTTCCGGGACGAGCGGCCGGGTGGGAACCCCGACGGTTCCGAGGACCGCACGCGCGAGATGCCGCAGGTCGACGCCGAGGGCACGGCCCGGCGACAGCGCCCCCGGCCCGACTGGGCCGAGGAGACACCGCTGGACGACCTGCCGTCGCTGGCGGACGAACTGCTGGGGTCGTACGAGGAGCCGGGCCACGACGACGAGCGGGGCCGCCGGGGTCGCGGGCGGCGCGGCTGAGAGTGTGCGCGCGGGGGGCGGTGCGGGCCGGGTTCCGGCCGGTGCCGCCCCCGTCGTCACTCACACAGAACCCGGTGTCCGCGGGCAGAACCCGGTGTCCGCGGGCCCTGTCGGTTGTCCGCGGACCGCGTTGTCAGTGGGCGCCCGCACAATGGATTGCGGAGAGTACGCGGATGGAACGCGGATCGGGACGTTGGACGAAAGGGCGGCGTGACCCATGACCGTATGGGACGACCTCGTCGGGCAGGAGCGGGTGAGTGAGGTGCTCACCGCCGCCGCCCGGGACGCCGACGCCCTCGTCACCGCCGCCGCGGCCGACCGGCCGCTGCCGGAGACGTCGAAGATGACGCACGCCTGGCTGTTCACCGGTCCGCCCGGCGCCGGGCGGAACCAGACGGCGCGGGCCTTCGCCGCCGCCCTCCAGTGCGTGAGCCCCGACCGCGCCCTCGGTGGAGCCCCCGGCTGCGGCTTCTGCGACGGCTGCCACACCTCGATGGTCGGCACCCACGCGGATGTCACCACGGTCGCCGCCGTCGGCGCCGAGATCCTGGTCAAGGACATGCGTGACACGGTCCGCAAGTCCTACACGTCCCCGGCGAACGGCCGCTGGCAGATCATCCTTGTCGAGGACGCCGAGCGGCTGAACGAGAAGTCGGCCAACGCCGTCCTCAAGGCCGTCGAGGAACCCGCCCCCCGTACGGTCTGGCTGCTGTGCGCGCCCTCGCTGGAGGACGTGCTGCCCACGATCCGCTCCCGCTGCCGCCACCTGAACCTGCGCACGCCCTCGGTGGCGGCCGTCGCCGACATGCTCGTCCGGCGCGAGGGCATCGCGCCCGAGGTGGCCGCGGCCGCCGCCCGCGCCACCCAGGGGCATGTCGACCGGGCCCGCCGGCTGGCCACCGACCCGGCCGCCCGTGAGCGCCGCGCGGCCGTACTGAAGCTGCCGCTGCGGCTGGACGAGGTCGGCGCGTGCCTGAAGGCCGCCCAGGAACTGGTCGACGCGGCGGCGGAGGACGCCAAGCAGCTCGCCGAGGAGATGGACGGCAAGGAGACCGAGGAGCTGAAGGCGGCGCTCGGCGCGGTCCAGGGCGGGCGGATGCCGCGCGGCACGGCAGGCGTGATGAAGGACCTGGAGGACATGCAGAAGCGCCGCAGGACCAGGACCCAGCGGGACAGCCTCGACGTCGCCCTCACCGATCTCACCGGCTTCTACCGCGACGTCCTCGCCCTCCAGCTCGGCTCCCGCACGGCGATCGCCAACGCGGACGCCGAGGACACCCTGGAGCGGCTGGCCCGCGCGGGCTCGCCGGAGTCCACGCTGCGCCGGATCGAGGCGATCGCCGCCTGCCGGGAGGCCCTGGACCGCAATGTGGCGCCGCTGCTGGCGGTGGAGGCGATGACGATGGCACTCAGATCGGGCTGAGGGACGCCGGGCCGGGAACCGATGGTGCACGTCATTGACCGGGGTCACCCGTACGAGCCACAGTCAATACGCACAGCACGGAGATCATCTCTCGGCGTTACGCTCGATTGATGCACATCAGGCGAATCCCCCGCCAGACCCGGACTCGGCCCCGGACCCGCACCCGGACCATGGCGGCCGCCCTGCTCTCGGCCGCCGCCCTCCTCGCGTCCGCGTGCTCCTCCTCGGGAAGCGCGTCGACGTCCGCCTCGGCCGGCACCGTCCAGCTGGCCGCGCTGCCCCGCTCGACGCCGTCCGCACTGGCGTCGTACTACGACCAGAAGCTCACCTGGCGCAACTGCGGTGTCCCCGGTTTCCAGTGCGCGACCATGAAGGCCCCGCTCGACTACGCCAAGCCCGGCGCGGGCGAGGTCCGGCTGGCGGTCGCCCGGAAGAAGGCGACCGGCAAGGCGAAGCCGCTCGGCTCGCTGCTGGTCAACCCGGGCGGTCCGGGCGGCTCGGCGGTGGACTACCTCCAGCAGTACGCCGGTATCGGCTACCCCGCCGAGGTGCGGGAGCGCTACGACATGGTCGCGGTGGACCCGCGCGGGGTCGCCCGCAGCGAGCCCGTCGAGTGCCTGAACGGCCGCCAGATGGACGCGTTCACCGAGACCGACGTGACGCCCGACGACCAGAAGGAGACGGCCGCGCTGGTCGGGGCGTACAAGAAGTTCGCGGAGGCCTGCGGGAGGCACTCGGCGCAGCTGCTGCGCCATGTGTCGACCGTCGATTCGGCACGGGACATGGACATCCTGCGGGCGGTGCTCGGCGACCAGAAGCTGAACTATGTGGGGGCGTCGTACGGCACGTTCCTCGGCGCGACCTACGCGGGGCTGTACCCGGACCGGGTCGGAAGGATGGTCCTGGACGGCGCGATGGACCCCTCCCTCTCCGCGCGTCAGCTGAACCTGGAACAGACGGCGGGGTTCGAGACGGCGTTCCAGTCCTTCGCGAAGGACTGCGCGAAGCGCACCGACTGCCCGCTCGGTGCGAAGGGCAGCACGCCTGCGGAGATCGCCGACAACCTCAGGACGTTCTTCCTCAAGCTCGACGCGCACCCCCTGCCGACCGGCGACGCGGACGGCCGCAAGCTCACCGAGTCCCTCGGCACGACCGGTGTGATCGCGGCGATGTACGACCAGGCGGAGTGGCAACAGCTGCGGGACGCGCTGCACGCGGCGACGACGGAGAACGACGGCGCCGGCCTGCTCGCCCTCTCGGACAGCTACTACGAACGCGACCCCGACGGCCGCTACTCGAACCTGATGTCCGCCAACGCGGCGGTGAACTGTCTGGACCTGCCGCCCGCCTTCACCAGCCCCGAGCAGGTCGAGAAGGCGCTGCCCGAGTTCGAGAAGGCGTCCCCGGTGTTCGGCCCGAACCTGGCGTGGGCCTCGCTGAACTGCGCGTACTGGCCGGTGAAGGCGACGGGTGAGCCGCACCGCATCGAGGCGAAGGGCGCCGCCCCGATCGTCGTGGTCGGCACCACCCGGGACCCGGCGACCCCCTATCGCTGGGCCCAGTCCCTGGCCCGCCAGCTCACCTCGGGCCGCCTCCTCACATACGTCGGCGACGGCCACACCGCGTACGGCCGGGGCAGCGCCTGTATCGACTCGGCGATCGACACATACCTCCTCCACGGCACCCCGCCGGCGAAGGGAAAGCGCTGCTCATAGCCCTGCCCACGCCCCGGAAGCCCTGCCTCCGGGGCGTGGTCGGAGCACCTCCGGAAACTGTGTAGACTTACCGACGTCGCTGATCGCACCATAGTGCGGACGACACGCCGCCTTAGCTCAGATGGCCAGAGCAACGCACTCGTAATGCGTAGGTCTCGGGTTCGAATCCCGAAGGCGGCTCAAGAAAACCCCAGGTCAGATAGTCTCTGACCTGGGGTTTCTTCATTTCAAGATCTAAAAGTGGTGTAGACCTGTTTGGTCTCCTGGCTCATGCGTGGGCCAAGGGGAACGCTGGGGGAACATCGGGTCAGGAGGGGCCATCGCCTGGCGTATCAGCTTCGCTTGGGTCGTCTCCTGCCTCGTCCTCCGCCACGTCGTCCGGCTCCTCTTCCCGTTCCTCCTGGGACGGTTCAACGGGCTTGGGCAGGACCCTCTTGCGCTGCCGGGGGACGACCGCCACGGTTGCCGCCGCGGCTTCCCGCTCGACCTCTTCGAGCACGCTCGTGTAGATGTCGGCGGCGACCCGGATCGAGGAGTGCCCGAGCCGTCGCTGGACGGCGACCATGGCCACGCCCGCTCGGAGTGACAGCGTCGCCGAGCCGTGCCGGAGGTCGTGGAGCCGGACGGGCGGCAGGTCTTCCTTCTGGTACAGACGCTCGAACCGCTTCGTGAAGTAGTCGGGGTGGTAGACCTTGCCGTTCTCTTGGGTGAAGACCCGGCCGCTATCGGTCCAGGGGGTCTTGGTGTCGGCCCACTCCGTTTTCTCGGTCTGCTGGCTCTCCCGCCACCATTTCAGGAGGGCCAAGGTGTCGGCGTCCACAGCGATGTCCCGAATGCGATCGGACTTCGGTGTGTCCTCATGGGGCTCGTAGGCCACGGCGACGATCTCTTCGGTGATATGGATTACCCCGGAGTCGAGGTCGACTTCCGACCATGGCAGCGCGCAGGCCTCGCCACGGCGCAGGCCATGAAAAGCGATCAGATGCCAGAGCGGGTAGAGCCGGTCGTAGACAACAGCGTCGAGAAATCTGCCCGTCTGCTCAGGGGTCCACACCATGACGGGACTGGGCCTCTTGCCGGTCTTCCGCCAGGCCGCCACGCGGCTCGCTGTCCAGACGAGTGCCTTGGGCTTGCGGACCCTGGGAGTACGCACCATGGCTGCCCAGTTGTCAGTGATCGCCCGCTGCATGCGGGCGTCCTCCAGAGCTGAGCTAAGACGTCATTTCATTTGGTGAGTCGGCGGTGACATATGAGGGTCGCGGCGATGGCGGTGAAGGCGAGGAAGTGTTCCGGCTTGCGCTCGTAGCGGCGGTGGAGGCGTCGGCAACCTGACAACCAGGACACGGTCCGTTCCACGACCCAGCGGTGTCGGCCCAGGCGTCGGGATGACTCGACGCCCTTACGGGCGAGACGGTGCCGGATGCCGCGGGAAGCGAGCCATCGCCGCAGGTAGCGGTAGTCGTAGCCTTTGTCGCCATGCAGCTTGCCGGGCCGCCGGCGTCGCGGGCCGCGACGGGAACGGATGGGTGGAATGCCGCGGACCAGCGGGATGAGGGCCTGGCTGTCGTGGAGGTTGGCGGCGGAGATGCCGACCGACAGGGGCAGGCCCTGGCGGTCCACGATGAGGTGGATTTTCGATCCCTTCTTGCCGCGGTCGGTCGGATTCGGTCCTGTCAGCTGCCCCCTTTGAGGGCCCGGACGCTGACGGAGTCGATCGCGCACCGCGACCAGTCGAGCTCGCCCCGGGCACCGAGTTCGTCCAGGACCAGGCGGTGGAGCTTGGCCCAGACCCTGGCCTCGGTCCACTCGGTGAACCGCCGGAAGGCGGTGACCCCCGACAGCCCGAAGCCCGGCGGGAGTTGGTTCCAGGTGCAGCCGGAAGTGGCCACGAAGACGATCGCGGCCAGCACCTCGCGATCTCCTCGGCGGCGGTGCCCTCCGCCCTGCGGGCGAACCGGTGCCGGCGGTACCACCCGCTGGAACAACGTCCACAGCTCTTCCGGCGCCATCCGCTCGACAAGCGCAGCAGTCATCATCCCAGACTGCCGCAAGATCACGCCAACTGAAATGACGTCTAAAGCGCCGGCTCGGCCTGGCCCCCGCCTGAAGACCAGGAAGCCGACTGGCGTTGTCCCCTGGCCGCTGATCCTGATCGAAGGAGAAGAAGGAGCCGGAAAGACGTATTCGGCCGCGCTGTTCTCAGCCAGCAAGAAGACCGGCCAGAACTACTGGATCGACCTGGACGAAGGGAGCGCCGACGAGTACGCGGCGATCCCCGGAGCCGACTATCTGATCATCGAACACGACGGTACCTACCGCGACATCCTGGAACAGATCGAGGCTGTTCACGCTGAGGCCCGCCGTGCTGCTCTGGCGGGCGAACCGCCCGTCGTGCTGACCATTGACTCCGGCTCCGCTCTGTGGCGGATGCTGACCAACTGGACGCATGAGCGGGCCCGTCGAACGACGAACAACCGCAAGAAGCTCCAGGAGGACCCCGACGCGGCGATCGATCCGGCGATCAACCTGTGGAACGACGCCAACGAGCGGTGGTCGCGTGTTCTGTGGCTGCTGCGCACCATGTCGGGCATCGCCATCGTCCTCGCCCGAGGTAAGCAGACTTCCGCGATCGACGACAACGGGAAGCCGATCCCGCACAAGACCGAATGGCGGGTCACTGGCCAGAAAGACCTGGGCTTCGACTCCACCGTGTGGGTACGGATGCGCCGCGACGAGGACCCGCGGATCATCAAGGCACGCTCACTGCGCCTGCGGGTGGAGAGCAACAAGCCGCTGCGCCTGCGTGACTTCTCCATCGAGGACCTTGTTTTCGAGCGTCTGGGCTGCTCACAGGACTCCCAGCCGCGGATCATGCCCGCCCTCATCGGCGACCGGGTTCAGTCCTGGCTGGACCGGGCCGGCGAAATGACGGACATCGACAAGCTCAAGAAGCTGTGGCACGACACCGTGGGGCCGGACAGCAACCTGGTCCGAGAGGAGGTGCTGACTGTTCGCGCGGCGATCGAGCGCCGGGCCACCGACCTGGAGAACCCGCAGAAGGAGATGGGCGACCGCACGCCGACCGACGCCGAGCGTCTTCGGGCAGCCGCCGAGCGCAAGGCAGCTGAAACCGCGAAGACCGAGGACACCGCGGAGGTGTCGGCGTGACGGTGCAACTCGCGGAATCACCGTCGATCTGGCGGGCCGCACACGACGCGGACAGCGCGAAGCCGCGCTCGCGGCAGACGCGGCTCGGCGCTTCTGACACCGTCTGCTCGCGGCGGGCGGCGTTCATCCTGGCTGGGACCGAGCGCACCGACCAGCCCGACGCGAAGGCCGCGATCCTCGGTACGTACATCCATGCCGGTCTGCTTGAGTCTGCCCGGACACAGTTCGGGTGGCTGGTCGAGCGCACCGTCGAGGGTGAGCATGTCCGAGGACACGTCGACGTGGTCCAGCTCGACGAGGCGACGGCGCGGCGCCTGCCGAAGAGGCTGAGGCCGAAGGTGCCTGCCGAGGTGGTCACGGTCGAGGACATCAAGACGAAGTCGACGCGCCGCTGGGACCACGTCCTGAGGTACGGGGCGACCGACGCCGAACTGAGGCAGGTCTACCTCTACGCGGGCATGCTCATGAGCCGGGTTCGCCGACGTCCGAGGACAGAAGGGGCTCGCTCGCATCGGCCCCATACCGGTCCAGCGCATTCGCTTCCGCTTCATCTGCCGTGACAACGGAGAAGAGTTCGTCCAGGAATTCGACGTCGACCCGATGCGTCTGTCAGCCGCAACGTGGTGGGTCGAACGGGTCCTGGAGGCCGGAGACCCTGAACGGCTCCAGCGCGACCACGACGGCCCAGGCTTGTCCGCGGTGTGCGACCACTGCTCGTGGGCTACGGCCTGTTGGGGGCAGGCGCCGCCTGGGGTGCCCGTGCAGTCGCTTCTCGTACGTGACGACGACGACCGGGCCAAGGCCCTGGCCGACTACGTCCGGGGCCAAGAGATGGAAGCGCCGGGCAAGCAGATGAAGAAGAAGGCCCGCGCCATGCTCGACCAGACCAGGGCCGGAGTCTACGGGGCGAACGAGCTTCGCTGGACGGGCCAGAATCCGGTAGAGGAGCCGGACGTCCAGGCCATGGTCGACCTGTACGAGACCAGCGATCTGACCGTGCCCATGGTTCCCGACAAGGACCGGATGGTAGCCACGCTGCGCGAGGCCGGCCTTGCTGTGCCGCTCCGTAAAACGGGCACGAAGACCGCGCGGTCCATCGATGTCCGGCCAGCCCGTACCTGACGCACGACCGGCACGCTCCGGGTGCCCGCGTATCCAGCGCGGTCATCCGGGCTGGGCCTGAGCTTTTCGAGGGGACACGTTGAGCATTCACCTGATGGTGGTGGCCGCGTATTTGCCGAAGTCGGTCGTGAACTCCACTCAGAAACTGGTGCTGATGAAGATCTGCGACTCGGCAGACGAGGAGACGCGGATTGCCAGACCCGGGCTGGAACGCATGATGGCGTGGTCCGGGGTGAACGAGAAGAGGGCCACCACGGTAGTCACCGAACTGGTGGAACTGGGCCTGGTCCAGCGGATCACGGTGGGTCGCGCCGGCCGGCGGGCTGAGTATTGCGTCTTCCCTCTGGGAGTCCCGCCCATCCCGACCACCGAGATGCTCGTCGAGCGACGGCGTGAGGCACGCGAAGGGCCGAAGAACGAGCGGCTGGCACGCCCCGGAGTGCGGCGGGCGAAGCCGGATGCGGCCGCCTGTACTCATGAGGACGTTGCGGCACGGAAGGCCGCCCGCGCCGACCTCGAAGGCGAAGCGGAGCCAGGGTTGCCCGAGGGGAACCCTGCTGGCGTCGACGACGGCGTGATTCTCCACCCCGACGACCACGATTCCCCAGGGGGACGCCGGTCGTGGATGGGGATGTCTGTCACAGCCTCGGCCTGAAGATCTTTCCCCGTGTCGGGTGGTCTGTTCGACCGATAGATCCTTTTTGCGAGTCGGTGGGGATCCCCTGGGGCATGCCGGTGCCGGGTTGAGGGTCCGGGCCTACTCGGAGTCGCTGGTGTCCCTTGACCAGCGAGCCGGGGGGCCTTGGGTCAAGGCCCCCCGATCGTGCATCAGATCCAACCTCACTGAGCAGGGTGAACCGTCAGAGCACGGCGCCCGTTGTGATGGCCGCATCCAACAGTTCCCAAGGAGGCCTCCGTGCCGAAATCTGCCGATCGGCTTCATGCGGACGCGTTGAACGCGCGGCGGCGAGGCGACGTGCCCAAAAGATATGATAAAGATCCTGTGACGTTGGCTGACGGGTCCACCGACAAGGCTCGCATCGGCAAGTTGCTGTCCAACTTCCGGAACTTGGGGCGGAAGACGCTGGAGCCGGGGCTGCGGGAGGCGCTCGCTCGGCACGGGCTGGAGCCCTACCACGACGGGGAGAAGTGGCGGCTTCCCCTCGCCAAGCCGACTCCGATCCGGTGGACTGATGAACAGTATGCGACCGGACTGAACGGGAGAACGAAGGGCGATCTGCCCAAAAGAGATGATAAGGATCCTGTGGCGTTGGCTGACGGGTCCACCGTCCCGGTTCCCACTGGCATGCTGCGGATCACCCTCCAGAGTCACGGGCGGGTGACGATGGAGCCGGTGCTGCGGGCGGCGTTCGCCCGGCACGGGCTGACGCCTTACCAAGACGCTGGCGGGAGGTGGTGGCTGCCGAAGGTGAAGGGTCGTTCTGCCGTGGGAGCGGCTGCGGGCGTGGTCCGTGACGCGATGCCCTCCGGTCCTGCTGGCTTCCCGCAGCCGTCCGGCCATGACCCGGACCGGGCTGGGCTGGACACGGACGTCTCCGCGGAGGACGTGGAGCTGTTCCTTCAACGCTCCCAGGCCGGGGATGTCGGGCTCGGGGACTGGGACCTCGGCCCGGCCGCCGGTGCCGTACCGTCCGGGCTGGACACGGACGTCTCCGCGGAGGACGTGCAGCTGTTCTTTCAACGCTCCCAGGCCGGGGATGTCGGGCTCGGGGACTGGGACCTCGGCCCGGCCGCCGATGCCGCCAGTGCCGTACCGTCC
>NZ_JBEZLQ010000029.1:0-104030 GCF_040652235.1 Streptomyces sp. NPDC048277 | reverse complement strand
GTCCGTCCGGGCTGGACACGGACGTCTCCGCGGAGGACGTGCAGCTGTTCCTTCAACGCTCCCAGGCCGGGGATGTCGGGCTCGGGGACTGGGACCTCGGCCCGGCCGCCGATGCCGCCGGTGCCGTACCGTCCGGGCTGGACACGGACGTCTCCGCGGAGGACGTGCAGCTGTTCCTTCAACGCTCCCAGGCCGGGGATGTCGGGCTCGGGGACTGGGACCTCGCCCCGGCCGCCGATGCCGCCAGTGCCGTAGCGCAGACGGCGTTCGGCCAGGGGCGTGATCAGATGTCCTGGCAGGATGGCCTGTGGTCCGGGTACGGTCAGGACGGGCTGCCGGCAGGTTCGGGAGTGCAGCAGGCAACGGACCTGACGGGTGCCGGGCAGTGGTCATCGGGGGTTTTTCCCGACCCGGTGACCGTCACCACGGACGGTTTCGGATCCCTGTCGCTCACCAGCGGGCCGTACAGCGGCGGCGGACACGGCACGGCAGCAGAGCCGCTGCCGGTGATGCAGCCGACCGGCACACAGCAGACACAGGCGCAGCATGCCTTCTTCCAGGCAATGCCGGCCGGGGCCGCAGGGCAGGTTCCGCCGGCCTACGATCAGGCATTCCTCCCGTACCCGGCCAACCCGGCGACCTCACACACCCCGTCGGCGGCCTTCCAGCCCAACCAGTTTTCCGGCTGGGACCCCCGCGGTTCCCTCGCCAATCCCATCGCCACCCACGCCTGGAACCTGAGCGCAACCGACCCCTCCCGAACAAGTGGAGCAGGCAAGAGGAGAACAACACCACCAGCCCCTACATCCTCCAAACACCCCAAAAACCACAAACGGAAGTGACATAGACCCCCCGGACAGCGAGCGTTTTGAGCGGCACTGAGTGGGCGTTAAGTCCGATCTTCCTCGGTTCGTGATCGCTCGATCGTGGTACTGATCGCCGTACGAGCCGCCTGGTGGGCATGTCCATGTTGAGATGCGGGGTGTGAAGAGAGAGCCGTACCTCAGCGACTTATCGGACGGGCAGTGGCTGTTGATCGAGCCGATGATCACTGCCTGGAAGCAGGACCGGGTGGCGCGGTCGGCGACCGGCGATCCCGGGTCCTGTGACCTGAGGGAGGTCGTGAATGCGATCTTCTACCAGAACCGGACGGGCTGCCAGTGGCGCTGCCTGCCGCACGATCTACCGGCCTGGTCGGCGGTGTTCTACTGCTTCAGACTGTGGCGCGAGGACGGCCTCGACCAACGGATCCAGGAACTCCTGCGCTGCCAGGTGCGCGAGAGAGCCCGGCGATGAGAGGACCCGTCCCTCGTGATCCTCGACACCCGGTCCGTTCGCGCGGCCGCGGGTGTCCCGAAGACCACGACGGGGCTGGACGCCAGCAAGAAGGTGTCGGGGCGCAAGCGGGGACTGGCCGTCGACGTTCTGGGGCTGATCATCGGCGTCGTCGTTCTGGCTGCGTCTGCCCATGACAACGCCGCCGGCACCGCCCTGCTCGACCAGGCCGCCGAGCGGTGCGGGATGCGGCTGGAGAAGGCCCTGGTGGACCAGGGCTTCAAGGACGAAGTCGTCATCCACGGCGCGTTGATGGACATCGACGTCGAGGTCGTCCGCCGTAAACCCGGCCGACCAGGGCAAAGGCTTTGTCCCGCAGCCGAAGCGGTGGGTGGTGGAGCAGACGAACGGCACGCTGCTGCTGCACCGGCGTCTGGCCCGTGAGTACGACCACCGGCCCGACACCTCCGTCTCACGCGTCTGCCGGGCCTCCACCGCGAACATGACCCGCCGCCTCACCACACCGAGTCCCGCCTGGCGCGACACCCTCGGGCTGGCCGCGTGAACGTCGCCGAACTCCTCGCCGGCCTCCAGGCCCAGCACGACGAGGTCACCGCCCGAGCCGCAGAACTACGCGGTCAGATCGAACACTTGACCGCCGCCCTGGGTGAGACCGAGGCCCGGCTCGCGGACCTGGACACCGCCCGGAAGGTCATCGCGGAGGCCGCGCCGGCAGGAGCCGAACCCGACCCGCCCGAGACGAGCACCGCATACCAGACCATCGTCAACGCCTTCAACCAGCACCCCGGCCAGGTATTCAGAGCCCGTGAGCTGCACGAACTCCTCGGCATGCCCACCGACGAGGCAACCGTCAACGTCACCCGCAGCCGCCTCGGACGCCTCGTCCGCCAAGGCCTCCTCACCCAACCCGGACGAGGCCGCTACCAGAAACGGACTTAACGCCCACTCAGGCGATCTGGCTCGGTCCGATGCGGCGTCGGTAGGGTGTCAATGTGCCGTATCCGCATGCCGCTTCAAGTCAAAACCGCCCGGCTGACGCTGCGTCCGTGGACTGCTGCCGACGCCGACGACCATCGCGCGCTCGTTGCCGAACGGGGCGCTGGGATGCCGTCCATCGAGGACAACCGGCGGGTGATCGAGGCTCAGGTCGCTGCGCCGACGCTGACGGGGCTTTCCCGGCTGGTCATCAACCGTCACGACGTGGGCGATTTCATCGGGTAGTACGGGCTCACCGTGGGGCGGGCTTCCCTCGACGAGCCTGAGATTGCGTACGAGTTGTTCCGGCGTGCGCACGGACAGGGCTATGCGGCCGAGGCGGCCTCCGCGGTGCTCGACGCCGCGATCACGACCGGGCGTACGCGGCTCTGGGCGACGGTGCGTTCCTGGAACGCGCCGTCGTTTCGCGCCTCGTGGATCTCACACCAGCCGAAATCCGTCGTCTGCTGGCAGCTCAACCCCGCCGCAATGCTGCACGCCGCGACCACGCGGTGAACTGGTCCCGGCGGAGGCGTCGCCACCAGGCACGTGCCCGACGATGTCATTGCATGCGGCTCGGGTACCCGTTGGTGGGGCGGCCTGCCCAAGGCCGCCCCACCCATGTCCAACTCCCGCTGCGCTCCCCACCGCCAGGCCGTTGACCAGCAGAAATACAGAAGTCCGGCTGGATTACCAAGCAAGTTGGGGGTTAGCGCTTTTTTTGTTGTTTGGCGGGTCGGTGGGGTGGGCTTGAGGTTCGGGTGGTCGGTCGTGGGAGGGAGGCCGGTTGTCGGGATGTCGTCCAGGTGGGGGGCAGGTACTGGTCGGCGCCGGTGAGGACGGTGGGACGGTCGTCCTGGGAGGGCATGGGCGGGTTCGCTGTCGCGGGGGCGGGCCACATCACGACTTGCGTGTTCTGCCCCATCGGCGCCAGCGTGTCCCAGGGCCCCCAGCCGCTGAGCGCGTCCGTACCGGCATACACGTCAGCACCGGTACCGGTGGGAGGGGGCGGTGCTGATGTGTATGCCGTGGTCGCCGGTGGTGCCGAGGCGAGGGCATCAGCCGCAGCCGGCTGCCCGGACCGCAGGACCGGAACCGTATCCCCATTCTTCCAACTGCTCTCCCGCGGCACCGCCGGGTCGATGTGGGAACCGCCGCCCTGCGGCCGCGACCGCAAGGGAATCCCCGCATCCCTCAGGACCTTCTCCTCCGCAGCACTCGCCAGGTAACTAGGATTGCGGAGATCGTGCATCCGCCTCCGGGCTGAGTTCTCCCAGGCCTCCGCGCCCTTCCTGGATCGTGTTGGCAGCATGCCGCGAGGGACGAGGGGTGAGCTGCCCGGGACCAGGCCGTACAGCCTCGCGATGCTGGTCGCGACCTCAACCCGCGCGAACGCGGCAGCCTCACCAGCCTCCCGCGGCACCGCCGGGTCGATGTGGGAACCGCCGCCCTGCGGCCGCGACCGCAAGGGAATCCCCGCAGCCATCAGGACCTCCACATCCGCAGCACTCGCCAGGTTCTCAGGATCGAGGAGATGGTGCATCCGCTGCCGGGCTGAGTTCTCCCAGGCCTCCGCGCCCTTCCTGGATGATGTTGGCAGCATGCCGAGGGGGACGAGGGGTGAGCTGCCCGGGACCAGGCCGTACAGCCTCGCGATGCTGGTCGCGACCTCAACCCGCGCGAACGCGGCAGCCTTATTACTCACTCGCGGCACCGCCGGGTCGATGTGGGAACCGCCGCCCTGCGGCCGCGACCGCAAGGGAATCCCCGCAGCCATCAGGACCTCCACCTCAGCAGCACTCGCCAGGTTCCTAGGATCGAGGAGATCGTGCATCCGCCTCCGGGCTGAGTTCTCCCAGGCCTCCGCGCCCTTCCTGAATGATGTTGGCAGCATGCCGTAGGGGACCAGAGGGGGTGAATCTTCCGCCGGCCGCCTGTACAGGGCCCGGATCCTGTCCGCGGACAGGTCCGCACCAGTCTGCTGATCCATAGACTTCTACCTCACCTGGCTCCGGAACCGCACCGGACAACATCACGCCCAGCACTCCCCAGCCCACCCAACGCACCACACAACCCAACGGTTCACACGGACCGCACGACATTCGGGCTGTCGAACCGACGGGCCCCCACTCCGGTAGCCCCCGCCCGCCCGGCATTCGTGCCGCCGCCTCCTCTGCCACGGCAGCCGCAAACCTTGATCATTGAGAAGCCGTATCTCAACCGATCATGGAACGTGCAGATCGAACAGGTTTCCCGCCTGGGTGATCTTCCCGTTGTGCGTGAATGAAGGCAGGACCTCGCGGTAGCTCGGGGATGCGAATCGAACCGAGTACTGCCGAGAGGCCCTGGTGTCGTTGTTGTACGCGTCCGAGCCTGTCCAGTTCAACTCGGCTGCTCCATCGTGTGATTGCCTCGCGCATGTGTACGGTAATGCGGCCGATCATCCCGATCGGGTGCGCCGGCATCCGTCGGACATGACGGATGCGGAGTGGGCGGCCATCCGGCCGTTGCTGCCGGTGCCGGCCTGGCTTCAGGGGCGGGGCGGACAGCCCGGGGGCTACTGCCACCGGCAGATGCCGGACGCGATCCGGTATCTGGTCGCGGGCGGGATCTCGTGGCGGGCGATGCCCGTGGACTTCCCCGCCTGGGCCCGGGTTTACGCCTTTTTCCGCCGCTGGCGCGAGCACGGGCTGATCACCGAGTTCCACGACCGGCTACGCGGTCGGGTGCGTGAGCGCCAGGGCCGTGAGGCCGAGCCCACCGCGGGGATCATCGACGCGCAGTCGGTGCGGGCTGCGGCGACAGTCCCGGCCGCCTCACGTGGTTACGACGGCGGGAAGAAGGTGCCGGGCCGCAAACGGCACATCGTGACCGACACGCTTGGTCTGCTGCTGGTCGTCGCGGTCACCGCCGCGAACATCGCCGACCGGGACGCGGCGGCGGGCCTGCTGGAGCGGCTGCGCCGTCTGCACCGTGACATCACCCTCATCTGGGCCGACGGCGGTTGCACCGGCGACCTGGTCGACTGGTGCCGCCAGAAACTCGCCCTCTGCGGAGGGGCCGGCGTCTGGCACGGGCCGCCGGCCGACGCTGAACATTCCCGACGTCTCCTGCACGAGCCACCCGCGCTCCGCCAGACGCCTGGCCTTCGAGCGCGCCCCCTCGACCTTTGCCGGCACCGTCTCCAGACCCAGCTCCACCGCGATCTCCCGGGCCTTCAGCGGTCCCCTGCCCGCTGACTGCGCCTCCTCCAGCACCCCCAGAAGCCGCTGGCAGTCCGGCGCCGGCACCGTCACCGGCAGCCCGTCCCGCCAAGGCGGCACCGTCGAACCCGGCACGGGCGAGGGCGCGGGCTCCCGCCCCGCCCCGGCCTCGCTCACGGCAGTCGACCCGGCCGCGGAGACAGCCAGGGCCTCGACCAGCTCCTCCCTCGCGATCACCCGCCGGTCCAGCTTGATCTCCGCGGCCTCCAGGACCCCGGTCAGCCGCGCGACTTCCTCCCGCAGCCCTTCCACCCGCAGACGGCCGCGCAGGCACACACCAGCAAGAGCGCTGTCAGCGAGTACCACCGGCCCCGGCGTGAGCGCGGATCCGGAACCGATTCAAGGTAGGGGCGCAGGTCAGCGATCCGGTCCGCATCCAGCGGCCCCGGTTTCTCCAGCACGGCTGGGATAGAGGAAGATTCAACGGCAGGCACGGGACATCCTCGTAATCATCTGGCTTCGACACCACAATGATCACGAACCCCCGTGCCTGCTCTGCTATCCGCCCCTACCGCCCCGCAGGGACAGCTTTCGACGCCCTTGGCAGCCCCAACCCTCATGGGTGCAGCGATGCATAAAGTCCGGCTGTAGTACTGGGGCCCTGTTACAGGGATCGCGCCCGAGGGCGGCCAGGAACGCTAGCGCTGGTACGCGGCCCATACGACGAACTTGGAGTAGCCCCTCGTATTGCCGATTCCCTGGACCCGGGATACATTGCGGCCGCTCTAGCCACCACAAGACTTCCAAGAACATTTACGGGTTCAAGCTCTCCCGATCTTTTACCGACACTAATCTGGCGAACAGTCGGCAATCGAGGGTCCCGAGCCTCCCCTCGCATGGGATCAAGAGCAAGAGCTCCAACCTGTCGGTTATGCATAGGCAAGGCAGGGATGTAAGTGCCTACGTCTTGTGGGAGAAGTTCGGTTACGCCGACAGCGGCGCCTTGAATCAGCGAGCCAACCCCACCTGCCATGACAGCCGCCTCGGGACCCAGGGTATTGTCCAGCCAGCCGCCATCCGCAAGACCGTAGAGCGCCCCGCCAAGTACATTGACGGCTCCACCGGCAATTTTATACATGTTTGGCTTTTGATGAACCTTGTCCGGGTGTCGGTAGACCTGAATCCAGCGCCAGCCCTCCGTGCCGATGTGGTTAACCCCGGCTGCGGCTGCCGCCGCGCACCCGAATCCATAAAGCCCATTGAATTTGGCGAGTATACCGATTCCTTCACAGGTGCCGGACATTCCTTGAAGGATACCTTTCATTATTCGCTCGCGGTAAGAAGGTTCGCTCGTCACGTCTTTCACTCACTCCCTCTGTTGTGTTTCCATCTTTGATGACGTGAAGGAAGCCCATTCGGGTCTACATATTGACACCTTACGTACGGCTCAGGGGGTTTCCTTGACGGATTCCAAACCCTTGACCTCGATTCTTCCGAGGGCTGGCGGCGACGTGGCGGGCGGCTGGCTGCCCCATATGTCCCGTGCCGTGTCGGGGCGGGGCCGTCGCGTGACGCTGCGGGGGCGTCGGGTTCCACGGGCCCGAGGGTGTTGCGTCCTGTCCTTTCGGTGTCGTCGGGGTGGTGGCCGGCCGTCAGGTGCGGGTCGGAAGGTCGGTGGCCCGCTGCCGGGCGGTGGTGAACGCTGCCACCCAGGGCCAGGTCCGGTCCAGGTACAGAGCGCGCGTGCGGGCGTGGGCGGTGAGCCGGGCGGGCAGGTGGTACAGCTTCATCCGGATCGTCTCCGGATCGTCTCCGGATCGTCTCCGGATCGTCTCCGGTTCGGCGGCGGCGAGTGAGGGCTCGTCGTGCAGGAGGAGGAGCCGGGTCCAGGCGTCGAGGTCAGCGGCGAGGGTGGCGGCCAGCACCCAGGCGGCATTGAGTTGCCAGGACTTCGAAGGCAGCAGCCCCAGGCTGATCCGCTTGGCCGCTCTGACGCGCTCCTCGACCTCAGCGTGATCGCGGTGGAGGGCGTCGACGAACCACACGACCACAAGACGGTCTTGGCCGCCGCGCTGCGTGCCTGCACCTGTTGGATGCCTCTCCTCTGCAACGGTTTTGATCTAGGCAATCCAGATCATCGTTGGTGAGAGGCCCCTTCTTCTGTCGGTTCGTCAGGTCAACGCGGTAGCTGAATACATGAGGCTTGATCGACAGGCTTTGAAACCGGCCTGGCTCCTACCGGCTGATCGCCAACTCTCCACGCAATCAGGGACCTTGACGGAGCCCTGGCCCCGCGCAGCGTGCGGCTCCTGCGGCGCTATTCGGCGAGCATCGATCTTCGGGGCGCACAATTCGGCTCTGAAATCCCATGAATTCATTCCCGGCAAATGTACATCCAGTCCTCGAATTCCGCTGGGATTGCAAATGACAAGCAGGAAAGATATCCTTAATTCGGTGAAGGGAAAGAGGGTTTAGATAATGGGGAAATCGCGACTGGACTGGGGCCTGGCATCGGCCCGTCCTGGCATCCGGCAACTCGCCGCCGGGACCGGCGACAGCACCCCCGGATCATCAAGGACAGGGGCAAGGAGTCATACCGGCCCCGAAGGCCACGAACCCAAACCGGGCTCTACGAAGAAGATGATGGGCGCGAGCGATGGGACCGCTCGCGGTCGCCTGGCCAGTGCCCTGTAGGGGAGGGGTGGTCCTTGTGTTTCGGTAGTCGGGGAGTAGCTGCGCTACGCTACTGCCACGCGGCTGACCTGCGGCAACGGTCGCAGACTCCCCCCCGGGTGCAGGGGATGCGAAGCCCGACCCGCCTCAATGGACGTACGTAGCTCCAAGGTTCGTATTCCCCGCTTTCGCCGGCGAATCTGCTGCCGACGCCTGTCGCGGCTGCTCTGTGCGGGGCCGATTGCGGAACCAAGGGGAACGCCGGGGGAACAGAAGGACCGGGAAGGATCGAGAAGGACCCAGCAAGGGTGAGACGGCACACGCTTTCTGACCTGCTGAAACGTCATGGATCAAGCAGGATTGAGGAAGATCGTCAAGGGGCTCTTTCGACTTGTAATGCGTAGGTCTCGGGTTCGAATCCCGAAGGCGGCTCCGATCAAAACCCAGCTCAGACAGTGAGGTCTTTCAGCCGGGCCACTGAACGGGTGACGGAGTCGATGCCCGCAACGCACGAGGCTCCCGTGCCGTTGGGGGAGGTGTTCGAAGTCTCAGCCCACAGGCACAGGAGCCGCGTTGGTTCTGTATTCTGCCGCACTCGATCTGCCTCACGGCCTGGTCGAGTGGGTAACCATGCTCATCGTCACCCGCGAGGGTGACCGCCGCTGCAAACTACCACCGCACCAGCGTGCGCTCGTCGGCCTGGTGTACCTGCGCCGGCACGACACCCTCGCGCAGATCGCCGTCGGTTTCGGAATCTCCGTCGGCACCGCCCACGCTTACGCGGCGGCCATCATCGACCTGCTCGCCGACCGCGCACCCGGCCTATTGCGTGCCTTGCGCGAGGCGGATCCGGACTACGTCCTGCTGGACGGCACCCTGGCGGAGTGCGACAGGGTCGGCGACAGCCGGGCCGACTTCTCCCACAAGCACCGCCGGCACGGAGTGAACGTGCAGGTGGTGACCGACCCAGTCGGGCGGCTGCTGTGGATCTCGCCGACGCTGCTCGGCCGCGCCCACGATCTGACTGCGGCCCGCACCCACCGCATCATCCGGATCTGCGAACGCCAGGGCGTCCCCGTACTCGCCGACCGCGCCTACATGGGAGCCGGCCCATGGGTGACGACACCCCTCAGACGCCCACCAGGCCGCGACCTCACTCCGACCCAGCAGACCGTCAACCGCGGGCTGTCCGCGGCACGGGCGCCGGTCGAGCGTGGCGTCGCACGGCTCAAGTCATGGCGGATCTTCCGCAGGTCCCGGTGCAGCCCGAATCGAATGACGTCATCCATGAAGGGGCGGGGCCGGTCAAGTGCGGTGCTTGTCCGGGTTCTTCCTGCTGCTCGTTGGGATGAGGGCGTACTCGGCCAGGGGGACGGGCTGTTCCCGTTCCCCCGGGGGCGGGCTGTGGGCCCGCCCGGGGGCGGGCTGTTGTAGGGGTGTGCTCTTCACCAGTGTGATGCTGAGGTGGCGGCGCTCCGGCTGCCGGTCATCCATCCGCCGCGCCCGCGTCACGCATGGCGTGCGGGGCGGCATGGTGTGGTTCGGCACACGGCCGGCGGGATCAATCAATCGCGCGGCCTCGCCGCGGTGCGGGGGCCAGACGTCATAGCGATCGCGCGCCGGTCGTGGGTCCGGATGCTGCTCACACCGGGTCCCGGCGGGTCAGGCAGCGGACCTCGCCGTCGCGCAGCCCGTAGTAGACCAGGGTGAGCAGCTTGCGGGCCGCGGCAGCCTTGGCGATATTGCGTGCCCCGGCGCCGCGGCGGGCCTCGATGCGGTCCCTGTGGGCACGCATCGGGGTGCTCTCGGGGGCGTGCTGGACGGCCTCGACGGCCGCCCAGCGCACCAGCTTGGAGCCCTGCTTGGTCAGATGCCCGCGTCGGACCACCGTGTCCGACTCCCGGTGGCGCGGAGTGAGCCCGGCCCATGAGCACAGATGCTGCGGGTCGGGGAAACGGGTAACGTCGGCGATCTCGACGGTGAAGACCGCGGCCAGGACCGGACCGATACCGCCGATCTTCTGGATCGCGCGGTAGCCGGTGTCGCTGGCCGGGCGGGCGGCGATCTCCTTGTCCAGCATCCCGATCTGCTGGCCGAGTTCGTGCATCACCGCGCACAGCGCGCGCACCCGGGCCGCGTACCCGGCGGGCAGCGGCAGCTCGTCGAGGAACGCGGTGCCCGTGGTGCCGAACAGGTCGCTCATCGGCACCGCGATGCCCAGCTTGCCCATCACGCCGTGAGCCTGGTTGCGGCAGCTGGTCCGCAGACTGACCAGCTTGTGCCGGCCGCGCACCAGCTCCCGCAGTTCGCGGGTCTCGGGCGGGGCCAGCCAGGCTTCCGGCAGCCGTCCCAGCCGCAGCAGGTCGGCCAGGTCGGCGGCGTCCCTCTCGTCGTTCTTCACCCGCCGGTAGCTGAACGCCTTCACCCCCAGCGGATGGGCCAGGTGCACCTCGGCCCCGGCCTCGGCCAGCGCGTCGGCGGCCCAGTACCAGCCGAGCGTGGCCTCCAGCACCACCTTCGGCTGCGGCCCGGCCTTGGCAATCTCCCGCTTGAGCCGGGCCGGATCGTTGTTGAAGCGGACCATCTTGCCCAGCCGCTGCCCGTCCGCCGCCATCCGCACCAGGACCGAGCGGCGCCGGTGCAGGTCCATTCCCACCCACTGCACACCGTCATACGGTGAACTCATCGAGGGCCTCCCCGAGTTCGGAATCTCTGCCTGAGCCGAGCATCCTGCGCACCCGGCGGGAGCGGGAGGCCCCGCCCCTTCATCGCATCAATTGCCAAGGCCGTCCTCACTCTGGAGCGGCAACGCTGAAAAGGCTCAGTGTCTGAGCTGGGTTTTCTCGTTCAGCTGAAGCGGGGTCCCCCTTCCGCCGGTGGCTGCGGGCGGTCCCTGCCAGATGGTGATGTCGGCCTGTCTGGAGCTCCACCAGGTGCTGGACGAACTGGACCGTGCGGCAGGTCTGTTGACGGTGCCGTTGGTGAGGTCCCTGACGGCGATGCTGACGTGGGGAGTCCCTTCGCCGTCGTGCAGGGTGGCGCCCCTCGTTCGGTCCCATGTCGAACGTCTCCTCCCCTTGGCGGCCGACCGGTCCGGCGGGACGTTCCGGACACCAGGGGCGGCGTGACGGCCCGCACTTCCCGGACCGCGCCGGGGAAAAACTCCGGGGTGCGGCGCCGTCCGAACATACGGGCGGGTCTCGGGTTCGTCCGGCTCAGGGAAAAACCCTGTAAAAGGGCTGCAAACTAAATCGAAGTCAGGACTGCGGGGGCATCCGGGGCAACATCTTGGTGAACGGCGAGTGTCGCGCGGTCAGGGCGCGGGCGCCGCCGTCGGCCGGATGGGGTGAGGGGCATGGCGGAGCCGAGGCTCGCGGTTGCCGTGGTGACCATGGGGAACCGGCCCGACGAAGTCGACGCGCTGCTCAGGTCCGTCGCGAAGCAGGACCTCGCCCCGGCCCGCATCGTGATCGTCGGCAACGGCTGCCGGCTGCCCGAGTTCGCCCGCCGCCTCGACCTGCCCGGCGAGGTCACCACCGTCGACGTCGAGGAGAACCTCGGCTGCCCCGGCGGCCGCAACGTCGCCCTCGCCAGGCTGCGCGAGTACGGCGACGTGGACGTCGTCGTCGAACTGGACGACGACGGGCTGCTCGTCGACGTCGAGGTGCTCCGTCAGGTACGCGACCTGTTCGCCGCCGAACCCCGTCTCGGCATCGTCGGCTTCCGGATCGCGGACGAGCACGGCGAGACCCAGCGGCGGCACGTACCGCGCGTCGGCAACGCCGACCCGATGCGCGGGGGTTACGTCACCGGCTTCCTCGGCGGCGGGCACGCCCTGCGCATGGCCATGCTCGCGGAGACCGGCGACTGGCCCGCCGAGTTCTTCTTCGCCCACGAGGAGACCGACCTCGCCTGGCGGGCCGCCGACGCCGGCTGGCGGATCCGCTACGCGCCCGAGCTGCTCCTCCAGCACCCCCGGACCTCGCCCGCGCGGCACGCCGTCTACTTCCGGGTGACCGCCCGCAACCGGGTCTGGCTGACCCGCCGTCGGCTGCCCCTGTCGCTGATCCCGGTCCATCTGGCGGTGTGGACGCTGATCACCCTGCTGCGCACCCGTTCCACGGGCGGATTGCGGGCCTGGTTCGGAGGCTTCGCGGAGGGGATGCGCGAACCGGCGGGCGAGCGCAGGCCCATGCGCTGGCGCACGGTCTGGCGGCTCACCCGGCTCGGACGCCCGCCTGTCATCTGACCTGCGATCGTCGGATCCACGGGAAACGGGACGAGGGTTCCGGTCGTTCACCTCCGCCGACCGGAACCCTCTAGCGTCCCCGGATCCAGGCCTACGGCGACACTCCCCCGAGTTACGCGACACGCGCGCGCCGTCGGGCCCGATCCGATGCGAAGATCACATCAAGGCTCGCCAACGGATCGCTAACATGTGGCCAGTGGTTCTCCCGGAGGTTGCGAACCGGTTGGCGTGAAGCCGTCGTACGGTTCCGGGAACAGGCCGGAAACCCAGCGGATTCCGGCCCCGGCCGGCACAGAGAAGGTGGCGGGAATTCGTCCCCGGCAGGGCGGGATTCCGCCAGAAGCCAGGGACCGGCGGGACGCACCCGCCGTACGGCACGGCCCGTCACGGCCGTGCGGGGAGACGGTGGGCGGAGAGATGCGGCGGCACGAGCTGCGGTTCGGACTGCTGGGACCTCCGGTGCTGTATCTCCCCGGGGGCGAGGTCCGGCCCATCGGCAGCCCCAAGGTCCGCACGCTGCTCGCCGCGCTGCTCCTGGACGCCGGGCGGGTCGTCCCCGTCGCGTCGCTCAAGGACGCGCTGTGGGGCGGGGCGCCCCCGGTCTCCGCACAGGCCTCGCTGCACAACCATGTCACCCGGCTGCGCCGGCTCCTCGACGCCCCGGAGCGGCTTCGGGCCGTACCGCCGGGATATCTGCTGCGCGTCCACGACGGTGAGTTGGACGTCGACGTGTTCGACACCCGGGTGACGGAGGCGCGCGCGGCGCACGGGCGGCGGGAGTGGGCGCCGGTGCTGCGCGCCTGCGCCGACGCGCTCGCGCTCTGGCGCGGCACCCCGCTCGGCGGCCTCCCCGCCGACTTCGGCGGCTACGCATTCGTGCAGCGCCTGGAGGAGGCCCGGCTGTCCCTGCTCGAATGGCGCTACGACGCCGAACTGACCCTCGACGGAAACCGACTGGGCGGTGTCGTACCGGAACTCGCCGCGCTCGTCGCCGAGTACCCGCTCCGTGAGGCCTACCACCGCCAGTTGATGCTCGCGCTGCACCGGACGGGGCGGCAGGCGGAGGCGCTCGCCGTCCACCGGGATCTGCGCAACCGGCTGGTCGAGGAACTCGGTGTCGAGCCGGGGGCGGCGGTGCGCCTGGCCCATGTGGAGGTGCTGCGGGGGAGTGGCGCGGGTGGGGCGGACGGAACCGGGGCTGAAGGCGGTGGGGCGGGTGCGGGTTCGTCGGGGCTGGTCGCGCCCACGCGGCAGAGCCGCACAGGTGACAGCCCCGCGCCCCTCCGGGGCGCGTCAGCCGGCCGCCGGTCGACGGCCGAAGACGTCGATGCTCCGGCGGAGACCGCCCCGGTCGCAGGCCAACCCGTCGGTCCTGGTTCTACGCGCGACGACCCCCGTACCCCCCGCCCCGCCCAGCTCCCCCCACCTCCCGCCCACTTCACCGGCCGTACCGCCGTCCGTGGAGAGCTGGGCCGCGCGCTCACCCCGGCGGTTCCCGCCCCGGCCGTCGCCGTCGTCAGCGGGATGGCCGGGGTCGGCAAGAGCGCGCTCGCGCTGCACGTCGCCCATCAGCTGAGGGAACGTTTCCCCGACGGTCAGCTCCACGTCCACCTGCACGGCGCCACCCCCGGCGTACCCCCGCTCGCCCCCGCCCAGGCGCTCGCCGCGCTGCTGCGGGACCTCGGTGCCGACCCCCGGCACATCCCCGAACACCCGGACGCGGCCGCCGCGTTGCTGCGCTCCCTGCTCGCCCCCACCCGCACCCTGCTGCTGCTCGACGACGCCGAGAGCGCCGCCCAGGTACGGCCGTTGCTCCCCGGCGGGCCCGGCTGCGCGGTGATCGTCACCAGCCGTTCGCCGCTCACCGCGCTCGACGGCGCCCACCGTTTCCCGCTCGGGCCGCTGACCGGCGAGGACAGCGCGGCGCTGCTGCGTGCGGTCAGCGGGCGGGAGGAGATCGGCGCCGGTCACCCGCTCGTCGGCCTCACCGGCCGGCTTCCGCTCGCCCTGCGCGTGGTCGCCGCCCGGCTGGCCGCCCGCCGCGCGCTCACCCCCGAGACGCTGGCCGGTCAACTGGCCGCCGCGGCCAACAGACTGGACCACCTCGAATACGACGACCTGAGCGTCGGCCGATCCCTCGCCGTCGCCCATGACGCCCTCGCCGCCTCCGCCCGCGCCCCCGACCGGGACGCCGCCCTCGCCCTGCGCCACCTCGGCGCCCTCGACCTGCCCGCCTACGGCGCCCCGCTGATCGCCCGGCTCACCGGTACCGACGAGCGCCGCGCCGAGGCCGCCCTGGACCGGCTCGTCGACGTGGCCCTCCTGGAGGAGACCGCGTACGGCCGCTACACCCCCCACGACCTGGTACGGGACTTCGCCCGGGAGCTGGCCGAGCGGACGGACCCCATGGGCCGCAAAGAGGCCGCCCTCACCGCCCTGCGCTGGTTCGCCGCCAGCGCCGAACGCGCCCTCGTCGCCATCGTCGAACCCGGCCTCGACCGGGGCGACCGCCGCCGCCCCACCACCGCCCAGCCCCCGGAACACCAGCCGTACGCGGCCTCGTTGACGCCCTTCGAGCGGGTCGAGCACGCCTTCGCCTGGGGCGATCGGGAGCTGGAGAACATCGTCGCCCTGGTGGAGCGGTACGCCGACACGGCCGATCCGCTGATCAGCGCGTATGTGTCCACCCTCGTCCGGCTCCTCTTCCCGTACGTCCTGCGCAGGGGCCGGGTCGCCGAGATGGAGGTGCTCGGCACGGCCGCCCTGGCCGCCGCCCGGCGCCTCGGCGACGAGCCCGCCGAGGCCTACGCCCTGGGCGACCTCGCCGGGCTGCGCTTCCTCACCGGCCGCCAGCGGGAGGCCCTCGCCCTGACCGACCGGGCCCTCGCCATCTGGCGGCGGCTGGACGTGGCGTCCTGGATCCGGCGCAGCCTGAACAACCGGGGTCTGCTCCTTGAAGGCCTCGGGCGGTACGACGAGTCGGGCGAGGCACTGCGGCAGAGCCTGGACTACTCCCGCCAGCTGAACGACCCCTACGGCGAGGCCGTCACCCACAGCCACCTCGGCAACCTGTACGAGCACACCGACCCGCGCGCCGCCATCGAGCAGCACCGGCGCTCACTGGCGATCGGGGACGCGATCGGCGCCGTCATCGTGCAGCACTCGGCGCACTGCAACATCGGCTACGCCCATCTCACCCTCGGCGAACCGACTGCCGCCGCCGGGCACTTCGAGGAGAGCCTGCGCATCCTCGGCCGCCACGGCGACTGGCACGGCGAGTCCCAGACCCGGCTCGGTCTGGTCCGTGCCCTGCGCGGCCTCGGCCGCACCGAGCGCGCCCACCACGAGTGCACCGAGCTGCTGCGCCGGGCGGACACCCGCGCCGACCGCTACAGCGGCGGTCTCGCCCGCCACCAACTCGGTCTGCTCCTGCGGGAACAGGGGCGTACGAGCGAGGCGTACGACGTCTGGCGCGCGGCCCTGGCCGCTCTGGACGGCACGGACGAGCCGGACGTCCTCGCGGAGTTGCGCGAGCTGCTGGCACCCGGTGACTGATCACTTCGCGTCGGCATAGCACTCCACCACCGCCGTCGTGAACGGGAATCTGACCGGCGTCTCCCCGAACGTCAGCCGTCCCGCCAGGTCGGCCGCCTCCCGTATCGCCGCCACGACCGTCTCGGCCTCCTCCTCCGGACAGTGCACGATCACCTCGTCGTGCTGGAAGAAGACGAGCTCGGCCGCCATGTCCGCGCAGGTCCGGCGGAGCGCCGCGAGCATCAGCAGGGCCCAGTCGGCGGCGCTGCCCTGGACGACGAAGTTGCGTGCGAAGCGGCCTCTGGCACGGGAGTTGGTGGAGGCGTACCCCGGCACCCACCCGTCGTCGGCCGGCCCCTCCGGCTCGTCCTGGGGCATGCCCGCCTCCTCCGTGCCGTCGCCGGCCCCGGCCGCCGGCGGACAGGTCCGGCCCAGCCAGGTCCGCACCAGCCGGCCCTCCTCGCCCGCGCGGGCCGCGTCGTCGACGTACGCCACCGCCTTGGGGAAGCGGCGTCTGAGCGCGGCCAGGTTCTTCAGTCCGTCGCCGGAGGTCTGGCCGTAGACCGCGCCGAGGACGGCGATCTTGGCCTGCTGGCGGTCGCCGGAGAAGGCGCGGTCGGAGACCGACTGGTAGAGGTCGGTCTCCCGGCCCGCGACCTCCATCAGCCCGGGGTCGCGGGAGATCGCCGCGAGCACACGCGGCTCCATCTGGTCGGCGTCGGCGACGACCAGCCGCCAGCCGGGGTCGGCGACCGCGGCCCGCCGGATCACCTTGGGGATCTGCAGGGCGCCTCCGCCGTTGGTCACCCAGCGCCCGGTGACCGTGCCGCCCGCGTGGAACTCGGGCCGGAACCGGCCGTCGCGCACCCAGTCCTGGAGCCAGGTCCAGCCGTGGGCCACCCAGATCCGGTACAGCTTCTTGTATTCGAGGAGCGGTTCCACGGCCGGGTGGTCGACGGACGAGATCTCCCAGCGGCGGGTGGACTTCACCTTGATCCCGGCCTGGGTGAAGGCCTTGATCACATCGGCCGGCAGGTCCGGGCGCACCCGCCTGCCGAACGCGGCCGACACCTCGTCCGCCAGCTCGGCCAGCCGGCGCGGCTCGCCGCCGCCCGCGTACCGCTCGCCGAGCAGTTCGCGCAGCATCTCGCGGTGGACCTCGGCGCTCCAGGGCAGGCCCGCGCGGTTCATCTCGGCGGCGATCAGCATCCCCGCCGACTCGGAGGCGGTCAGCAGCCGCATCCGCTCCGGGTGTTCGGCCCGGTCGTGCCGGCGCTGCTGCTCGGCGTAGACCGTGAGGAGTTCGTCGAGCGTCAGGCGGGCGGTGCCCTCCGGCTCGAACAGCGGGGACTGCGCGCCGGGCTCGGCCGCGCGCTGCGGTGGATCGGGCGGTACGGGGCCGCCGCGGAGGCGGGCCAGGGCGGCGGCGGCCGAACGCGGCTCACCGGACCGTCCCTCGTGGCCCAGCAGGAGTGTCTCGGCGTCCTCGATGTCGTAGCACCGCTCCACTCGCACCCCCGTGGCGAGCAGACGCGGGTAGACCTCGGCGGTCGACCGCCACACCCAGCGCGTGACCTCCGGGCGGCCCCCGACCGCCGCGGCGAGATCGCTCTCCCGCCGCACCGGCCCTGCGGGCAGCCCGTCCGGACCGAGGGGGGCGACATCCACGCCGCCGTCCTCGGCCGGAGCGAGAGCCCACCGGTCGGTCATGCTGCGAGTGTGGCAGCCGGCACTGACAATCGGCTTGACCTGCGGGTTTGGTGATTCTGGCGAGTCAGCCCCGCCCTCAGCCCGCCCCGTTCTCCGCCGCCGCGTTCTTCTGTTCCGCCAGCAGGCCCAGCACCGTGGCGATGTACTCCTCGGTCGCCGGCTTGGTGATGCCCAGCTCGGCGAGGACGCCTTCGCCGTTCTCGTGTTCCAGGAGGGCCAGCAGCAGGTGTTCGGTGCCGATGTAGTTGTGGCCGAGGCGCAGGGCCTCGCGGAAGGTGAGTTCGAGGGCCTTCTTGGCCTCGGGGCCGTAGGGGACGAGGTCGGGGACGTCGTCCGCGGCGGGCGGGAGCGCGGCCGTCGCCGCCTGGCGCACGGTGTCCAGCAGGACGCCCTGCGCGAGGATCGCCTTCGCCGCGATGCCGTCCGGCTCGGCCAGCAGGCCGAGGACCAGGTGCTCGGGGCGGCCCTCGGGGTTGCGCGCCGCGAGCGCCTCGTTGTGGGCCGCCATGACCACGTTCCGCGCGCGTGGGGTGTAGCGGCTGAAGTCGCCGGGGTCGAGGTCGGCGGATTCCTTCGACACGAACCGCTTCTGCGCGGCCTGCCGGGTCACGCCCATGCTCTTGCCGATCTCGGTCCAGGACGCGCCCGAGCGCCGGGCCTGGTCGACGAAGTGCCCGATCAGATGGTCGGCCACGTCGCCCAGGTGGTCGGCTGCGATCACCGCGTCCTGGAGCTGGTCGAGAGGTTCGGGGTGCACCTTCTTGATCGCCGCGATGAGGTCGTCGAGGCGTACGGATGCCGTGATGTTCGGGTTGGTCGCCATGTGTCAACCGTAAGTTGACACCCCGATGATGTCAACCTTCGGTTGACACTCCTGCTTCGGGGTCGCCGCCAGCCGTACCGCCAGTCCCGCGAACACCGTCCCGCTGAAGTGGTCCAGCCCCCTGGCCACCCTCTGGGGGACGGTGGCGGGCGTTCCGGCGGGGCGCGGTCGCCGTGATGGGCGTCTTCGTCGACGGCTCGGTCGGACTGCTCTCCGGGAGGCTCGGCGCACTGTCGGCCCGCAGGGGTCCGCCGTACCGTCCGTCTCGACGGGCCCGCCGCTGCTGCGGAACGCCTTGACCGCCAGGTACAGCAGATAGGCCGCGCCCGCCCTGCAGCGTCGGCAGAGTGAGGAACAGTGCCGACAGGCCGAGAGCGGCGGCGACCGCGTGCACGAACATCGCGCACGCGACCCCTACGGCGGCGGTCGCCCCGGTCAGCGGGCCGCCCGGGCGCCCACCGCCACGATGAACATCATGTCGGGGCCGGGAGTGACGCAGAGCGCGAAGGCGGCGACGAGGAAGGCCGCGTAGAGAGACATGTCCACCATGCCGGCCATGCTCGGCGCCGCCTCGCGCGCGTGCGACCGGATTCCGGCACCTGAGACGGAGCGGTGCCGGACAGTTGTCCACAGGGTGTGGACGGCCGCCGCAGGTTGTCGGCGGCGCGTGGCACGATCGACCCGTGACCAGCAGTGAGCCCAGCACCGAACCCGGCCCTGACGCCGGCACCGGACCCAGCACCGTCGACCGGGCCTTCCGGACGGCTCTGTACGACGACACCGACTCCGGCCTCGACACGGGCGCGTCCCTCCTCGCGGCCGACTCCGGCGCGGACGCGGAACTCGCGCGCCGGGGCCGGGAGTTCGTCGCGGCGGCCTGGCGGCGCGGCTGGCAGCCCGCGGACGTCGTACGGCTGGTGCGGCGCGAGCTGGACGACTCGCACATCGGCCTCGCCGCCGGGCTGATCCGGGCGCAGATACCGGACGACCGGCCGCGCGGCCCGCGCTGGAAGGCCCAGCTCGACGCGCTGCCGGACGGCCACGCGCGCGTGGGCGACCGTTTCTCGCACGCCACCGCCGTCCTGGAGCTGTACCGGCTGCTGCTGCGGCTGCCGTCCCTGGAGCCCCTCGACGAACCCGGGCCCCGCGCGGACGCGCACCGGCCGGAGTCCCGGATGCTCACCCGGATCCGCGCGCTGCTCGCCAAGGCCGAGGCGACCGGCTACCCGGAGGAGGCGGAGGCGCTCAGCGCCAAGGCGCAGGAGCTGATGGCCCGGCACAGCGTCGACGAGGCGCTGCTCGCCGCGGGGGCGTCCGCGCCGGACGCGCCCGGGGCCTGCCGGATCGGGGTCGAGCCGCCCTACGAGCAGGCCAAGGCGGTGCTGCTGGACGCGGTCGCCACGGCCAACCACTGCCGGGCGGTGTGGAACGAGCCGCTGGCCTTCTCCACGGTCGTCGGCTTCGAGGCGGACCTGGAAGCGGTCGAGCTGCTCTACACCTCGCTGCTGGTGCAGGCCACGCACGCGATGACGAAGGCGGAGGCGGCGCAGCGAGCGGGCGGCCGCAGACGGACGAAGACCTTCCGCCAGTCCTTCCTGGCGGCCTACGCCCACCGCGTCGGCGACCGCCTGGCCGCCGCCGCGGAGTCGGCCGTGACCGAGACCGCGGCCGCGGCGGAGTTGCTTCCGGTCCTGGCGAGCAGGGAGACGGCCGTGACCGGCCGCATGGAGCAGATGTTCCCGGAGACGACCACGACGCGCCTGCGCGGGGTGACCGACGAGGCGGGCTGGACGGAGGGGACGAGAGCGGCGGACCAGGCCCAGGTGAGGTCGCGCGCGCGGCTTCCGTAAGGCGCGACGCGCAGCCCCGTCACGTCGGGGGCGCGTGATCAGTCCCCGGCCTGCTGGAACGCCCCCACCGTCGCGTTCGGCTTGTCCGCGGACCCCTTGCCCACCACCGGCCCGTACTTCCACGGGAAGCTCTGCGTCGCGTCGCTCCCCGGCAGGGACACCGTCAGCGACGTGGCCGCGAGGCTCGACGCGTCCCCGTCCTTGCCGCGCACGTAGCTGATCGAGAACGTCGCGGAATCGCCCTTGGCGAGCTTGAGCTTCTCGTTCTTCGCGCCCGACAGCGAGGAGAGGGACGCGGACGTACCGCCCGCCTTCAGCGTGACGCCGGCGAAGCCGTCCAGGGTGCACGGCGCGCTCTGGTTCGTGATGCTCACCGGCACCTCGCCGGTGTCCCCCGCGGCCGGCGCCACGCTCGCGGAGCCGACCTGGACGGACACCTTGCCGATCTCGCAGGCCGAGCTGTTCTTGTTGCTGGAGCCGGAGCCGCTGTTGTTGCAGGCGGTCAGGGCGAGGGCGGCGGCGAGAGCCGTGACGGTGAGCGGAATGGCGCGCATGAGCAGATCCCCATCGAGGTCGTGACGGTGTCCCAGCATCATCACGCCCCCGCCGGGGTCCCGCGCGCCCGCCCCCGCTCTTGACCGTTTCACGGCGTACTTTTACCGGTTCGCGCAGGCGGGTGCGACCGGGCGCAGGTCGCCTGATCCGGCACTACTGCCCAAGGCTCGCCGTCGGCAGCCCCGACGGCAGCTTGCCGCCCTCGGCCTTGGTGTAGGTCTCCTCGCCGGATTTTCCGGACCAGGTGACCTTCATACCGCTCTTGCTGACCGTGTCGACCATTCCGGTGACCCGGCCCTTGCTGCCGTTCGTGCAGGTGAGGTGGATCATCCGCATCCCGGCCTCCTCGCCGGCGGTCCCGCTGCACACGGCCCCGCCGGTCTCGAAGAGCCCGGCGGACTTGCCGGTGATCACCAGGGCGACGATCTTGCCGCCGCTGGTGGTGATCCAGCTGCCCTGCAGTGCGTCGGACGAGCCCGTGGCGCTGCCCGACCCGCCGTCGGCGGTCGCGGAGGACGTGGCCGACGGAGTGGCCGAGGAGTCGCTGCCGGACCCGCCGCCGCTGCTGCACGCGGTCAGCGCGAGCGCGCCCACCAGCCCCGCGGCAGCGGCCGCGACCCGCACGGCCGACCGCGCGGACGCCGGGGCCGATGCGCCGCGCGCCACAGCCGAAGCCGTCTCCGTACGCGTCGTAGCCGTACTCGCCGTAGCCGTAGCCGTAGTCACCGCAACGCTCCCAAGCTCTAGCCAGCTCTAGCCGGTCGGCCGCCCGGCTGCCCGAACGACAGCGGCAAGCTACCAGGACTCACCAGGAGGACTCGCGTACGCCGGCTAGGTATCCGCTGTGGGCCTGGTTCCGAGGATGCACGGGGGACGGACCGACCGCGCGGAAGCCACCGCTTGGGCGGCTGTCCGGCCGGGAGGGGGCGGGTACGTGCCTGGCGCTCGCGTCGCGCGGCTGCCGGTGCGGCTCACGCCGGGCGGAGCCCATAGGTAGGCGTTTCCCTACGCTTGACTCGTAGGGAAACGCCTACCTATTGTCGTACCCATGGAAACCACGCACCCCGCAGCCATGCACATCACCCACGCCTCGTTCGTCACCCTCCCCGTCGCCGACCAGGACCGTGCCCTGCGCTTCTACCGGGACGTCCTCGGCTTCGAGGTCACCGCCGACCTGGAGATGCCCCCGGGGCGCTGGCTCCAGGTCGCCCCCCGAGGTGCGCAGACCGTCTTCACGCTCTCCGGCCCCGGGATGGGTGATTTCGAGCCCGGCTCGGCTCGGGGGATCATGTTGGTGACGACCGATGTCGACGCCGACTGCGCGCGGCTCGCCGGGGCGGGCACCGACGTACAGGGCCCGGACGAGTTCCCCTGGGGCCGGATGGCCTCCTTCCGGGACCCGGACGGCAACGGTCTGATGCTGCTCACGGAGGCCGCTCAGGACTAGGAAGGGGCCGGGCATGACGACGACAGGCGCTGTCGAGGACCGGGTCTTCGCCGCGCTCGCCAATGCCACCCGGCGTGAGGTGCTGAGGCTGCTGCGCGACGGCGGGCCCCAGCCGGTCCAGGCCCTGGCCGACCACTTCGACATGCGCCGCCCCAGCCTCTCGGAACACCTCAGGGTGCTCCGGGAGGCCGGTCTCGTCTCCGAGCAGCGCTCCGGCCGGCAGCGCATCTACCGCCTGGAGGCGGCGCCCCTCGCCGACCTGCAGGACTGGCTCCACCCGTACGAGCGGTTCTGGCGCGACCGGTTGAAGGGGCTCGGCGCGCTGCTCGACCGTATGCCCGACGATGAGCAGCCATGACCGAATCGCTCCCTGGTGACGATGATCTCACCACCATCCGCGTGGACCAGTTCCTTCCGCATCCGCCCGCGAAGGTCTGGCGCGCCCTCACCGAGCCGGAACTGCTCGTGCAGTGGCAGATGCCCGGCGCGGAGAACTTCCGGCTCGAGGTCGGTCACCGGTACCGGATGACCTCGGTCCCGCGTCCCAACACCCGCTTCTCCGGCGTCGTCGACGTGCAGGTTCTCGCCTACGACCGGGAGCGGATGCTGTCCGTCCGATGGTCCGATCCCGATCCGGTCAATCTCGCCGACTGGACCATCACATGGACCCTGGAACACGAGGGCCGCGGTACGCGTCTGTTCCTAGTACATGAGGGGTTCGATCCGGACGATCCCGCGCAGCTGATGGCGCGCACGATCATGGACGGGGGCTGGCGGTCGCATGTCTTCGCAGCTCTGGGGCAGACGCTGGAACGGGTTGAGTAAAGCGGACGTCAAAGCTGTAACCGCAGGAACACCCCGCGTGCACGTGCATCTGCTCATGCATCTGCACATGAACAGGGTTATGATCCGGGTCAGTTGACCACGGCATCACTGGTCACATCAGCCAGTTAGTGCACCACCGGGGAGCGACCTGTGGACCTCGACGTTGACGGCGTGTACGGGGGGTTTGACGTGTACAACGGCATGGCTGCCACGCAGCTGGACGGAGTGGCCTGGCAGAAGAGCAGGCACAGCAACTCGCAGGGTTCCTGCGTGGAGTTCGCCCGGCTGCCGGGCGGCGATGTGGCGGTCCGCAACTCGCGCTTCCCGGACGGGCCGGCCCTCGTCTACACGCGCGCCGAGATCGAGGCGATGCTCCTCGGCGTCAAGGACGGCGAGTTCGACCACCTGATCGCGAGCTGACGGCGGCCCCGTCGGGGGCAACCCGGTGCATTCGTCGTACAAAGCACGGTAACGCGCGTAGAAACCCGGCGTCCGAAGACGCCGGGTCGGCTACTCGGCCGACTGGAGCTGGAACAGCGCCCATACGACCTTGCCGCTGAGGGCGCCGGCGAGCGGATGCCAGCCCCAGCTGTCGCTGAAGGAGTCGACCAGGAACAGCCCGCGGCCCGACTCCGCCGCGAAGTCGTCCGAGTCGCGGGGGACCGGAGTCTCGTGACTGGGGTCGCGCACCGCGCACACCAACCGCTCGGTCCATCGCATCAGGTGCAGCCGCACGGCCGGCGCCTGCGACGCGGCGAGGCAGTCGGTCTCTCCGGGCACCGCGTGCCGCAGCGCGTTGGTGACGAGCTCCGAGACGACGAGACAGACGTCGTCGAAGCGGTCGCCGACATCCCACTGGCCGAGCGTTCTGCGGGTGAACAGACGGGCTTCGCGCACGGCTTCGTAACGGGCGGGCAGAGCACAGGAGGCGGCGTTGGACACGGCCGCGGGATCAAGCGGCGGAAGGCCCTGCCGTAATGGCTTGAGCATGGTCGATCCATTCGTCCCCATGCGAGGCACTCCCGGGAAGACGCGGTCGTTGCGATGCAGCGGTGGCGCGGGACCATGGTTTCGGATGCGCACAGCAGATGCAAGGGCAGATGCACGTGCAGGAGACCGAATTGGACCCTCCCGTACCGCTTGTTGGCCATTTTTTCCGCCAACTTCCTGCTCTTGGCTCACTATCTGCTTGCCTCTTCCTGTGTCTAAACTTTGTCCTCTTTCCGTTTCCGTAACCGGACGAGTACTGCTCGAAGTGTTTTAGTGGCAGACTGCGGCCCCTGAAGACGGTTGGGGAGGCTGGCGAACGTGAGCGCGGGAGAGCCCGGATCGGTGGTGCGGCGGATGCTGCTCGGCTCGCAACTCAGGCGGCTGCGCGAGGCCCGGGGGATCACCCGCGAGGCTGCGGGGTACTCGATCCGCGCCTCCGAATCGAAGATCAGCCGTATGGAGCTGGGCCGGGTGAGCTTCAAGACCAGGGACGTGGAAGACCTGCTGACGCTGTACGGCATCACCGACGAGGCCGAGCGCGAGCAGCTCCTCTCCCTCGCCCGCGAGGCCAACGTGGCGGGCTGGTGGCACAGTTACTCCGACGTCCTGCCGACCTGGTTCCCCACCTATGTCGGCCTGGAGGGTGCGGCGCATCTGATCCGGGCGTACGAGGTGCAGTTCGTCCACGGCCTCCTCCAGACCGAGGACTACGCGCGAGCGGTGGTGCGCCGCGGTATGAAGGGTGCCAGTGAGGCGGATGTCGAACGCCGGGTCACCCTGCGCATGGAGCGGCAGAAGTACCTGGTGTCCGAAAACGCACCCGACTTCCACATCGTCCTCGACGAGGCCGCCCTGCGCCGGCCCTACGGCGACCGCGAGGTGATGCGCGGTCAGCTGCAGCACCTCGTCGAGATCTCCGAGCGGTCCAACGTACGGCTGCAGATCATGCCGTTCAGCTTCGGCGGGCACTCCGGGGAGGGCGGCTCCTTCACGGTCCTGAGCTTCCCCGAGTCCGACCTCTCCGACGTGGTCTACCTGGAACAGCTCACCAGCGCCCTGTACCTCGACAAGCGCGAGGACGTCGCCCAGTACGAGCAGGCGCTGAAGGAACTCCAGCAGGACAGCCCGGGTCCGGACGAGAGCCGAGACCTGCTGCGCGGGCTGTTGCAGCTGTCGTAGATATATCGATGCACCTGGGGTTTTCCCCAGATCATCGAACAGGTGCCCCAACTCCCCTGTGACGCAAGTACGATGACGCGTGATCAGAACGTGATGTGGATGTGGACCGGGTGTCCGCACCGACCGCCGTCGCAGCAGGGGATCGAGGGATCACATGTCGTCCTATTTCACCGACCTGGCCCAGCAGTACATCGACGGTGAGTGGCGCCCGGGGACCGGTTCCTGGGACATCATCGACTTCAACCCGTACGACGGCGAGAAGCTGGCGTCGATCACCATAGCCGCGGTCGAGGAGATAGATCAGGCCTACCAGGCCGCCGCGCGCGCCCAGAAGCAGTGGGCCGCCACCAACCCCTACGCCCGTCGTGCCGTCTTCGAGAAGGCCCTGCGCCTCATCGAGGAGCGCGAGGCGGAGATCACCGAGGCGATCATCGCCGAGCTCGGCGGCACCCATCTCAAGGCCGGTTTCGAACTGCACCTCGCCAAGGAGTTCCTGCGCGAGTCGATCCAGTGGGCGCTGCGCCCCGAGGGCAAGATCCTGCCCTCGCCGGTGGACGGCAAGGAGAACCGCGTCTACCGCGAGCCGGTCGGTGTCGTGGGCGTGATCAGCCCCTTCAACTTCCCCTTCCTGCTGTCGATCAAGTCCGTCGCCCCCGCCCTCGCGCTCGGCAACGGCGTGGTCCTCAAGCCGCACCAGAACACCCCGATCGTCGGCGGCACCCTGGTCGCGAAGATCTTCGAGGACGCGGGCCTGCCGGGCGGACTGCTCAACGTGGTCGTCACCGACATCGCGGAGATCGGCGACGCCTTCATCGAGCACCCGATCCCCAAGGTCATCTCCTTCACCGGCTCCGACAAGGTCGGCCGGCACGTGGCCACCGTCTGTGCCTCGCTCTTCAAGCGCTCGGTGCTCGAACTGGGCGGCAACAGCGCGATCGTGGTCCTCGACGACGCCGACATCGACTACGCGGTCGACGCGGCGGTCTTCAGCCGGTACGTCCACCAGGGCCAGGTCTGCATGGCCGCCAACCGGGTGCTGGTCGACCGTTCGATCGCCGACGCGTTCACCGAGAAGTTCGTCGCCAAGGTGAGGACCCTCAAGTCCGGCGACCCGCGCGACCCGGGGACCATCATCGGCCCGGTGATCAACTCCCAGCAGGCGGAGTCCCTTTCGGCCACCGTCGAGCAGGCCATCGCGGAGGGCGCCACGGCCCTGGTGCACGGCGCGACCACCGACAACCTGGTCGAGCCGTCCGTCCTCACCGGCGTGCCCGCCGACTCCGCCCTGCTCCGCCAGGAGGTCTTCGGGCCGGTCGCCTTCCTCATCCCGTTCGACGGCGAGGAGGAGGCCGTACGCATCGTCAACGACACCCCGTACGGCCTCAGCGGCGCGGTGCACACCGGGGACGTCGAGCGGGGCGTGGCCTTCGCCAAGCAGATCGACACCGGCATGTTCCACGTCAACGACGGCACCGTCCACGACGAGCCCCTCGTCCCCTTCGGCGGCGAGAAGCACTCCGGCATCGGCCGTCTGAACGGCGAGACGACCCTGGAGGCCTTCACCACCCTGAAGTGGATCTCGGTACAGCACGGCCGCAGCGGCTTCCCGTTCTGACCGGAACCTCGCTCGCCCCGGGCCCTTTAGGACGCGATCTGTCCTAAAGGGCCCGTAGCTTCGTCGGTGTCGGGGGAGAGACCCCGACGCGATCCGACGAAAGGCGGCCCGTCATGGTCACTCACGTTCCCGCGGAAGAGCAGGGCGACGAGCGCGGAGCACTGCTCTCCTTCATCGAGGAACAGCGCGGCGGTATCCGCCGGGCGCTGCTCGGCCTGACGGACGAGCAGGCGGCGACCAAGCCCAGCGCGAGCGAGCTGTCCCTGTCCGGCCTGCTCAAGCATGCCGCCGAGGTCGAGCAGAGCTGGATCGCCCGCGCCAGGCAGGAACCGCCGGCCATCGAGCGCGACCAGTCGAACTGGCACGAGACCTTCCAGCTGGTCGGCGACGAGACGGTGGCCTCCCAACTCGCCTACTGGGAGCAGGTCGCCGCCGAGACGGAGAAGTTCGTCCGCTCCGTCCCCAGCCTCGACGACACCTTCCCGCTCCCGGAGGCCCCCTGGTTCCCGAAGGGCAGCGTCTCCATGCGCTGGGTCTGCCTCCACCTGATCCGCGAGACCGCCCGGCACGCGGGCCACGCCGACATCATCCGCGAGTCCCTGGACGGCAGGACGGCCTTCGAGCTGGTGGACCTGGAGCGGACCGCCTCCTAGCCGCTCCTCGGCCACTGCTAGTGGTGGAAGCCCGTCGCCGCCTCCTTGTCCCTGGTCAGCGGATGCGGCTGGCGGCGCAGTTCGGGCAGCAGCCGGGTCAGGTCCTCGATGAACAGCTCGGCCAGGTCCTTCGAGAAGCCGTTGCGGCACACCACCCGCAGCACGGACAGGTCCTCCCGGTTCGCCGGGAAGGTGTACGCCGGCACCAGCCAGCCGTTCTCGCGCAGCCGCCGGGAGACGTCGAAGACGTCGTACGACGTCACGTGGTCGGCGGTGGTGAAGGCGAACACGGGCAGCTCGTCGCCCCTGGTCAGCAGCCGGAAGTCGCCGAGCGCCGCGATGCGTTCGGCGAGCTCGGTGGCCACGTCCCGCGAGCACTGCTGCACCGCGCGGTAGCCGTCCCGGCCGAGGCGCAGGAAGGTGTAGTACTGCGCGACCACCTGGGCGCCGGGGCGGGAGAAGTTGAGGGCGAAGGTGGGCATGTCGCCGCCCAGGTAGTTGACCCGGAAGACGAGCTCCTCGGGCAGCGCCTCCTTGTCCCGCCACAGCGCCCAGCCGACGCCCGGGTAGACCAGGCCGTACTTGTGCCCCGAGGTGTTGATCGAGGACACGCGCGGGAGGCGGAAGTCCCACACCAGGTCCTCGTCGAGGAAGGGCGCGATCATCCCGCCCGAGGCGCCGTCCACATGGACCGGGACATCGATGCCGGTGCGCTCCTGGAGCGCGTCCAGGGCGGCGCAGAGGTCGGCGATCGGCTCGTACGACCCGTCGAAGGTGGAGCCGAGGATGCCGACGACCCCGATGGTGTTCTCGTCGCACAGGTCGGCGGCGGCCTGCGGGTCCAGGTGGTAGCGGTCGCCCTCCATGGGGACGTACCGGGCCTCCACCTCCCAGAAGTTGCAGAACTTCTCCCAGCAGACCTGGACGTTGATGCCCATGATCAGGTTCGGGCGCGCGCTGCCCGGATAGCGGTCGGCGTTGCGCTGTGCCCAGCGGCGCTTCAGCGCCATCCCGGCCAGCATGCAGGCCTCGCTGGAGCCGGTCGTCGAACAGCCGATGGCGGCGGCCGGGTCCGGCGCGTTCCACAGGTCGGCGAGCATCACCACACAGCGCCGCTCCAGCTCGGCGGTGCGCGGGTACTCGTCCTTGTCGATCATGTTCTTGTCCGTGCACTCGGACATCAGGAGCCCGGCCTGCGGCTCCATCCAGGTGGTGACGAAGGTGGCCAGATTCAGCCGGGCGTTGCCGTCCAGCATCAGCTCGTCATGGACCAGCTGGTACGCGGTCGAGGGCGGCAGCGGGGTGTCCGGCAGCCGGTGCGTGGGCGGGGCCTCGGCCATGCCGCCGACCGGATTCGCCTCACCGAAGAACGGGTTGACGGACATCGGTCGTTCGCGGTGCTTCTCGGAACCTTTGTGGAGCGGCATGAAGGGTGCCTCCTGGGAGATGTCACAAGGGTCAGCGCAGGGCCGTACCGTCCGCCCGCAACTGCATCTTCGGCCGACCGGTCACCAGCAGCCAGGCCGGGAGCGACGCGACGCACATCAGGGCGAGGATCACCGGCGAGGCCACGAGCGCCGCGGCCGTGAACAGGCTCACCCAGCCCTGGCGGGTGACGGCCAACAGCATGCCCAGTACACCCGCCGCCACGCCCACCGAGGGCTGGACGGCGGGCACCAGGGCGTGGGCGCACAGCCCGAGGGCGGCGCCGATGAAAACCGAGGGAAAGATCCGGCCACCGCGGAAACCGCAGGCGGCGGCCACCAGCAGCGCGGCCAGTTTGACGACCGTCATCACGGCGTACTGCCCGGCCGTCCAGCCCTCCGGGTCCTTCGCCAGCTCCGCGACCTCGTCCAGCCCCTTGAAGAGCGTCAGTTGGCCGCCGAGCGCCCCCAGCAGGCCGAGGACGACCCCGCCGGCCGGAAGGGCCAGCATGGGGTGCCCGAGGTGCCGGAAGGCGCCGTGGACGTACGGGAAGGCGAGGACCGCGCACATGCCCAGCAGCGCGGCCACGGGGGCGATCACCAGGGCCGCCAGCAGATCGGGCCAGCGTGTCGACGTGAGCACGGGCAGCCCCAGGTCGAGGGTCGGACGGGCCACCAGGGCGGTCGTCATCGAGCCCGCGGCGGCGGCCGTCAGCGGACCGAAGAGGTTGTCCCACAGCGCCCCCTTCAGGGGTTTCCCGGCCAGCGCCTCGGAGATCACCAGGGCCGCCGCCACCGGCGTGCCGAACAGCGCGCCGAGCGTCGCCGCGTCGGCCAGCGCCGGCCACAGCGAGCCCGGCAGCCGCGGCATCGCGCGGCGCCCCAGCCACAGCGCGAGCCCGACGTTGACGGCGATGAGAGGGTTCTCCGGACCGAGGCTCGGCCCGCCCGCCAGCATCAGCACGGTCGCCAGCACCAGCCCCGGCAGCACGGCCGGCGGCAGCGCCACCGCCTCCAGGCCCAGGGTGGCCGGATCGGGCCCCGCGTGCCCGGGCACCTTCCACACCACCAGGCCCACCGCGATCCCGGTGGCCGTCAGCATGACCAGCATCCACAGCACCGAGTACCGCCCGATGCCCAGCGCGTCCGGCAGGTCGTTCCACAGCACGTGCTGCAGCCGCTCGGCCAGCGAGCTCACCAGCACGAACAGCAGGCTGCTGCCGACGCCGACGACGAGGGAGGGCAGGATCAGCGGCAGCAGGGCACGCGCGGGGGCCGCGGGCGGGGTGGGGAGCGCCTGCTGCGCGGTGTCCTGGGCCACGGGCTCACCATAAGCGGGCACAACCGACACAACATCCCGAAGTATTCCGAGCGGAACGGGCTTGCACCTCACGTGGCGGGAGGACCCAGGGTGGAGCGCGGAAAGGAGCGGAAGTGAGCTACACCAGCTATTCCGTAGGACAGGTCGCCGGATTCGCCGGCGTGACCGTGCGCACCCTGCACCACTACGACGAGATCGGCCTGCTGGTCCCGGGCGAACGCAGCACCGCGGGGCACCGGCGCTACGGCGACGCCGACCTCGACCGGCTCCAGCGGATCCTGTTCTACCGGGAGCTCGGCTTCCCGCTCGACGAGGTCGCGGCCCTGCTCGACGACCCGGAGGCGGACCCGCGCGCACACCTGCGCCGTCAGCACGAGCTGCTGACCGCCCGGATCGAGAAGCTGCAGAAGATGGCCGAGGCCGTGGAGCACGCCATGGAGGCACGCAGAATGGGCATCAACCTCACGCCCGAGGAACGCTTCGAGGTCTTCGGCGACAAGGACCCGGACCGGTACGCCGAGGAGGCGGAGCAGCGCTGGGGCGGCACCGAGGCCTACGCCGAGTCGCAGCGCCGCGCGGCCCGCTACAGCAAGGCCGACTGGCAGCGCATGAAGGCCGAGGTCGACGACTGGAGCGGACGTTACGCCGCCCTGGTGGCCGAGGCCGAGCCGCCGACCGGCGAACGGGCCATGGACCTGGCCGAGGAACACCGCCGGCACATCACGACATGGTTCTACGACTGCCCGTACGACATGCACCGCTGCCTCGGGGAGATGTACGTCGCCGACGAGCGCTTCAAGGCGTTCTACGACTCGATGGCACCGGGACTGGCCGAGCACCTGAAGGAGGCGATCGACGCGAACGCCGCGCGGCACACCGCGTGACCGCTCCTTCGTGACTACTCCTTGTCGAGGATGACGGCCGTGCCGTACGCGCACACCTCGGTCCCCGCGTCCGCCGCCTCGGTCACGTCGAACCGGAAGGCCAGCACGGCATTGGCACCACGCGCGCGTGCCTGCTCCACCAGCCGCTCCATGGCCTGGTTGCGGGTCTGCACGAGCGTTTTCGTCAGCCCCTTCAGCTCACCGCCGATCATCGACTTCAGGCCCGCGCCGATCTGACTGCCCAGGTGCCGGGAGCGCACGGTCAGCCCGAAGACCTCGCCGATGACCTCCCGCACCCGGTACCCGGGAACGTCGTTCGTGGTGACGACCAGCACATCGGACTGGGGTGCCTGGCCGCCGCCGTACTCTTCGATACCCATGTCCACAGGCTTTCCCCAGGCCGGGCACAGTGCATCCTGGATCCACCGGTGGAACCTGGGGCGGACACATTGCGTTGATAGTTTTGTGCGCCCGCACAAGGAACCCGTAGTGCCCTCACCCCTCAGGAGCCCGGAACCGTGACGACCGGAACCGCGATGACGCTCGCCCTCGGCCCGAGCTGGATGGATCCGAACACCCTGCTCGACCAGTTCGGCATCTGGGGCCTGCTCCTGGTCGTCTTCGCCGAGTCCGGCCTCCTGATCGGCTTCTTCCTCCCGGGCGACTCGCTGCTGTTCACCTGCGGCCTGCTGATCACCACGAACCAGCTGGACTTCCCGCTGGCGGGCGCCGTCGCCCTGATCTGCGTCGCCGCGGTCCTCGGCGACCAGGCGGGCTACATGTTCGGCAAGAAGGTCGGTCCGACGCTCTTCAACCGCCCGGACTCCCGCCTCTTCAAGCAGGAGAACGTCGCCAAGGCGCACGAGTTCTTCGAGAAGCACGGCCCGAAGTCCCTGATCCTGGCCCGCTTCGTGCCCGTGATCCGCACGTTCACGCCGATCATCGCCGGCGTCAGCGGCATGAAGTACCGCTCGTTCCTGACGTTCAACGTCATCGGCGGTGTCCTCTGGGGCGCCGGCGTCACCCTGCTCGGCTCCTGGCTCGGCAAGATCGACTTCGTCAAGAACAACATCGAGGCGATCCTGATCCTGATCGTCTTCGTCTCGGTGATCCCGATCGTCATCGAGTTCCTGCGGGCCCGCTCGAAGAACAAGAAGGCGGCGGCGGAGGAACCGGTTCAGCAGCAGTACCCGACGCACCCGGCGCCCCCGGTGATGGACGACGCGACGACACAACTGCGCAGGATCGAGCCGGCGTACGAGCAGCAGCAGTACACCCAGCAGCCCCAGCCGCAGCAGCAGTACGGCGGTTACAGCAATGGGCAGCAGCAGCCCTACTACGACCAGAACGGCTACTACGGCCAGCAGTACCCGTACAACGAGGAACAGCAGTACCGCCCCTAAGGGGCGCGAGGAACTGCGCGACAAGCCACAACGCACCCGCACCCGCCGTCCCGGCCGAGGCCTCTGCCCAGGGGGCGCTCAGAACCCCCTGGTCCGCTTCGCAGCCCTCCGCTTCCCCGCCGACCCCACCCGCAGGGTCAACCGGGAGATCTCCGACCCCAGATTGACCCCGATGGCGATCGCCATGGCCAGGGACGCCGCCTTGGCCAGCGACACCAGACCCTTGTCGACCTCGTTCTGAGCCATCGACAACAGCCCGAAGTACGTCGCCGACCCGGGCAGCAGCGGCCCGATCGCCGCCGTCGTGTACGGCAGCGCGGAAGCGAACCGGTACCGGGACAGCAGCTGCCCGAACAAGCCCACCAGGCCCGCCGCGACGGCCGTGGAGGCCACCGGTGAGATACCCCCCGCGTAGTGCATCGCACCGTAGACCGACCACGCCACACCTCCGTTGAGGGTCACGGCCAGCACGGTGGATCGTTCCTGCTGCAGCAGTACCGCGAAGGTCAGCGACAGCACCATCGACGCGCCGATCTGCAGCAGCGGCCGCTCGGAGACGCCGAGCGCCACGTCTGGATTGAGCCGCCCGCCGAACTTCACGCCGAAGTACAGGATCGTCAGCACTCCGATGACGATGCCGACGAAGAAGTACATGACCTCGAGCAGCCGCGCGGACGCGGTGATGTAGAAGCCGGTCAGCCCGTCCTGGACGCCCGCGACGAGCGCCCGCCCGGGCAGCAGCGCGAACAGTCCGCCGGTGACGACCGCGGACGCGGCGACATCGACGTGGGCGAGCGCGAACCCGACCCCCATCGCGGCCGGCGGCATCGCGGCGATCATGAACTGGTAGAACTCCGGCAGTCCCCGCCCCGCGCACAGCCACGCCAGCCGGTCGCCGAGCATCGCGCCGACCGCGGCCGCCACGAACACCAGGAAGTCACCGCCGACCAGCACGGAGGCGGCCCCGGCGAGCAGCCCGCTCGCGGCGGTCAGCGCCCAGCCGGGGTAGGGGTGCCGGTTGCGGCGGATCTCCGCGAGCCGCCGGTAGGCCTCCTCCAGGGAGACATGGGTCTCGGGGTCGGTGAGATCGTCCACGAGCCGGAAGACGGCCGCGAGGCGCGTGTAGTCGGTCCCGCGCCGCCGTACCGTGCGGGACGCGGTCACGGGGTCGTCGACGAGCGACGGCTGGTAGGAGATCGCCAGCAGTGTGAAGGTGACGTTCGGCTCGCACCGGTCGAGGCCGTAGGACCGGCAGACCGCGAACATCGCGGCCTCCACGTCCTCCGCGCCCTCGCCGCCCGCCAGCAGCAACTCTCCGATACGCAGGGTCAGGTCGAGCACGCGCGGGACGGCGGGACCGCCCTCCTCCGCCTTCTGCACCGGCTCCGGTGCGGGCCGCTCGGCCACCGGCATGCGCAGCATCGTGCGCATCCGGTCCTGCCAGGGCGCGTCCTTGACCAGGCTGACCGTGGGGAACCCCGAGGCGGGGGTGAAGGCCGACGGGGCTTCTTGGGCGCTGTAGGTGCTCGGCGTGCTGAACGCCGATCCCTCCGGCTCGCCGCCGGCCGGCGGCGGCGCCTGGAGGCCGTCCGGCACGGCGAACTCGGACGTCGTCTCCGGCTCGGCGGCGGCCTCGGGGACCGCGATGCCCGCCGGGACGGCGAACTCGGACGTGATCTCCGGGTCGTAGCGTGCCTCGTCCGACCGGGGCTTGCGGTCCTCCGCCTCCGTCACCGTCGTAACGCTCCCTGAACGACTTCCTTACGTAAGCCTCAGTATGCGCATGGCCGCGCGGCGGACACGAAAAACGGGCCCCACGCGTGCGTGCGGCCCGTTTCCCGGTTACGTCCTGCCGGGCTGGTCTCAGTGACCGCCCTGCTCCTTGAAGCGCTTGTACGACCGCTCGATCTCGACCTCGGCGTCGGTGCGGCCGACCCAGTTGGCGCCCTCGACGGACTTGCCGGGCTCCAGGTCCTTGTAGACCTCGAAGAAGTGCTGGATCTCCAGGCGGTCGAACTCCGACACGTGGTGGATGTCGCGCAGGTGCTCCACGCGCGGGTCCGTCGCCGGAACGCACAGCAGCTTGTCGTCGCCGCCGGCCTCGTCGGTCATCCGGAACATGCCGATCGCGCGGCACTTGATGAGACAGCCCGGGAAGGTGGGCTCGTCCAGGATGACCAGCGCGTCCAGCGGGTCGCCGTCCTCGCCGAGGGTGTTCTCGACGAAGCCGTAGTCGGTCGGGTAGGCGGTCGAGGTGAAGAGACGACGGTCCAGGCGGATCCGACCGGTCTCGTGGTCCACCTCGTACTTGTTCCGCGAACCCTTCGGGATCTCGATCGTGACGTCGAACTCCACCGGTGGCTCCTCCATGATCAACACATAGTTCTGGTGGTTAAGTGTCCCTCACGCAGGTGTGTGATCGCGAAAGGGGCTGGTGGTCGTGCCAGAGCTGAGGCCTTGGCAGGCCGCGAAACCGCGTGTGCGGGAGATCGCGGGTGCCGTGCGACCCCGTCTGGCCCGCCTGGCGACCGCTGTGAAACCGCAGGTCACGCGGTTGAGTCGGGCGGTGGGACCGCAGCTCGCACGCGTCACGCGCGCGACGGGACCCCGGCTGGTCACCCTGGTGCGCCCCTCTCGTGTCCCCCGTCCTCGGACCCTCAGGACCTGGCAGTACACCGCGGGCGCCGCCACGGCGGGGCTCGCGCTGGCCGCCGGTGTGGTGACCGCGGCGGGCCCCTGGGACGCCAACGGTCAGCGTACGGCCGAGCGGGACCGGGCAGCCGCCCTGGAACGGACGGGTGGTGCAGATCACGGCTCCGGTGCGGACTCCGTCACAGCCGACGGCGAGCCCAGCCCCGCCCCCAGCGCCGGATCCGTCCTGACGGGCCTGGGCGCCGCCGTGAACACCGTGAAGTCGGCCCCCGCCGGAAAGCCCGCAGGGATCTCCGCAACGGCCCTCACGGACGCCCTGGGGCCCCTTCTGGACGTTCCGGCGCTCGGCGGCACCCACGCCGGTGTCGTGGTCGACGTGGCCACCGGCAAGCGCCTCTACGGCACCGGCGCCGACACGGCCCTCACCCCCGCCTCCACCACCAAGATCGCCACCGCCGTCGCCGCCCTCTCCGCCCTCGGCCCCGACCACCGCTTCACCACGCGCGTGGCCCTGGAACCCGGCACCAGGGAGGTCGTCCTGATCGGCGCCGGCGACCCCACCCTGACCGCCCGCAAGGACGCGCAGGGCTGGGCCAGTCTGCGCACCCTCGCCACCGCGACCGCCAAGTCGCTGACCGCGCGGGGCGTCAAACAGATCACGCTCTCGTACGACACCACGCTCTACACCGGCCCCGACCTGCACCCCATCGGCGTCAACGACAACCTCGCGCGCGTGAGCCCCCTCATGGCCGACGAGGGCCGCACCGACGACTCCAGCAACGGCCCGGCGGCCCGGGTGAGCGACCCGGCGGCCGACGCGGCGGCGAAGTTCGCCCGCTTCCTGGCGGACGCCGGCATCAAGACCTCGTCCCCCGGCACCTCCAAGGCGAGCAGCCGGGCCGCCACGCTCGCCACCGTCTCCTCGCCGCCGCTGTCCTCGATCGTCGAACGCATGCTGACCAACAGCGACAACGACATCGCCGAGGCCCTGGCCCGCCAGACGGCACTGGCGAGCGGCCGCCCGGGGAGCTTCGACGGGGGAGCGGCCGCGATCGGCGCCCGGCTGGCCGGGCTGGGCCTGCCGATGACCGGCGCCTCCTTCCACGACGGCAGCGGCCTCAACCGCGACGACCGGCTCACGGCGAACCTCCTCACCGCCCTCCTCGTCAAGGCCGCCGACACGGACCGGCCGGGCCTGCGCCCGGTCCTCACCGGCCTCCCCGTGGCCGGCTTCACGGGCACCCTGACCAGCCGTTACACGGACGGCGCGGCAGGCGTCGTACGCGCGAAGACCGGCACCCTGACCGGCGTCAACACCCTGGCGGGCACGGTCGTCGACAAGGACGGCCGCCTGCTGGCCTTCGCCTTCCTCGCGTCGGACACGACGAGCCCGGAGGAGGCCCAGGAGGCACTGGACCGGACGGCCACCGCGCTGGCGGGGCTGTAACCCGCGGTACGGCACCGGGCGCGGCCCGAGCGGCGCCCGGTCCTGCCGACGCGAGCACCCCCGACCCCGCTCCACGACACACGTCACGCGAACCCCACCAACCTCCACGGCCTGCCCGAAGGGACACCGCTCACGTACGGTTGACGCATGACGAGCATCGGTGGCGCTGCTTCTTCTGGGATGGTCGACTGGAATCTCGCGGTGGCGACCGCGACGCGGCTCGTGCGGCCGGGCCCCGAGGTGAGCCGTGACGAGGCCCGGGTCATCGTCGCGGAGCTGCGGCGGCACGCGAAGGCCTCGGAGGAGCACGTCCGGGCCTTCACCCGGATGGGGACCGGCGACATCCACGACACCCCCGTCCTGGTGGTGGACCGCCCCGGCTGGGTGAAGGCCAACGTCGCCGGGTTCCGCGAACTCCTCAAGCCGCTGCTCGACAAGATGCAGGAGCGGCGGGCCGGCACCCCGGGCGGCGCAGTCCTCGGCGCGGTCGGCGGCAAGGTCACCGGCGTGGAACTCGGCATGCTGCTGTCGTTCCTGTCCTCCCGGGTCCTCGGCCAGTACGAGACCTTCGCCCCCGCCTCCCGCGACCTCCCGGCGGACGCGAACGGCGGCGGCCGACTGCTGCTCGTCGCCCCGAACATCGTCCACGTGGAGCGCGAACTCGACGTACAGCCGCACGACTTCCGGCTGTGGGTGTGCCTGCACGAGGAGACGCACCGCACCCAGTTCTCGGCGGTGCCCTGGCTGCGCGCCCACCTGGAGGGCGAGATCCAGTCGTTCCTGCAGGAGACCGACGTCGACCCGATGACCGTCCTCGAACGCATCCGCGACGCCGCCCAGTCCCTCGCCGGAGGCCGCCCCGAGGCCGAGGAGGACGACGGCGGACGGTCGTTCGTCGAACTGGTGCAGACCCCCGCCCAGCGCGAGATCCTCGGCCGGCTCACCGCCGTCATGTCCCTCCTGGAGGGCCACGCCGACTTCGTCATGGACGGCGTGGGGCCCGCGGTCGTACCGACCGTCGCCGAGATCCGCGAGAAGTTCCAGCAGCGCCGTGCCAAGGGCGCCTCCCGGCTGGACATGACCCTGCGCAAGCTGCTCGGCCTGGACGCCAAACTCCGCCAGTACCGGGACGGCGAACGCTTTGTGCGGGCCGTCGTCGACCAGGTCGGCATGGACGGCTTCAACCGGGTGTGGACCTCCCCGAACACCCTGCCGACCAAGGCGGAGATCGCCAAACCGGCGGACTGGGTCGCGCGGGTGCACCGCAAGGCCGAGTCGTGAACCGGTCGAACTGTGGTGGAACGTAATCCGGTATACGGCAGGAGAACGCCCCTCCAATCACCCGTCCGAGGGACCGTGAGGGATGGGTAGGCGTGCAATGCTCGGGGAACGGCCCGTTTCTGTCACCATCTACACACTCTGAGTGACCGATCTCGGGCTCACCCCCCGAAAACTTCATGAAGGGAACCGGACATGGGTCCCCATCCTGCGGTCGCGGCGATACGCCTGGCGGTCCGCCGCGCCCTGCACGACATCCTGACCGACCACAGCCGTCACAGCCGCACCACCGGTGGACGCGCTTTCGGGCACGCCGGTGCACGTCTCGTGCGCCCCGTCGGAGACATCCCGGAGCAGACACCGAACGAGCGGACCCCCTCCCCGCTCGTGCTCGTGGCGTGCTCCGGCGGCGCCGACTCCATGGCGCTCGCCTCCGCCCTCGCCTTCGAAGCCCCCAAGCTCGGCGTCCGCGCGGGCGGCATCACCGTCGACCACGGCCTGCAGCCCGGTTCCGGCCTGCGCGCCGAGGAGGTCGTCCTGCGGCTGCGCGACCTGGGCCTCGATCCGGTCGAGTCGATCACCGTGACCGTCGGCCGCGACGGCGGACCCGAGGCGGCCGCCCGCGACGCCCGCTACGCCGCCCTGGACGCCGCCCTCGAACGGCACGGCGGCACCGCGATCCTGCTCGGCCACACCAGGGACGACCAGGCCGAAACCGTCCTGCTCGGCCTCGCCCGCGGCTCCGGCATCCGCTCCCTGTCCGGAATGGCCGCGGTCTCGGGGGCCGGCGGCCGTTACCGCCGCCCCTTCCTCCAGCTGGACCGGCAGACCGCCCGCAAGGCCTGCATGGTCCAGGCCCTGCCCGTTTGGGACGATCCTCACAACGCGGACCCGGCCTACACCCGCTCGCGGCTCCGCCACGAGGGCCTGCCCGCCCTGGAGAAAGCCCTGGGCAAGGGCGTCGTCGAGGCCCTCGCCCGCACCGCCCAACTCTCCCGCGACGACGCCGACGCCCTCGACACCTGGGCCAGCCAAGCGGAGGCCTCCGTACGGGACGCCGCGGGCCTGCTGGAGTGCGCCAAGCTCTACGCCCTGCCGCCCGCCGTACGCCGCCGGATCCTGCGCCGCGCCGCCATCGAGGCGGGCGCGCCGGCCGGTTCCCTGTTCGCCCGGCACATCGAGGAAGTCGACCGGCTGATCACCGGCTGGCGCGGTCAGGGAGCCATCAATCTCCCCGGCAAAGTCGTCGCCCAGCGGCAGGGTGGCAGACTGGTGATTCGGCAAGGCTGAATCCCGACCTCCCGGAGGGCTCCTCCGAAGGGGTGGGTAGGCCGGTGGGACGACCGACCGAAAGTGATGCGGGTGGACGCGAAAGACATGGGTGCCGACCTCCAGGCGGTGCTCATCACCAAGGAAGAGATCGACGCGAAGCTGGTCGAGCTGGCCGCGAAGATCGACGCGGAGTACGCGGGCAAGGACCTGCTCATCGTCGGCGTCCTCAAGGGCGCCGTGATGGTCATGGCGGACCTCGCCCGGGCGCTGTCCACCCCCGTCACCATGGACTGGATGGCCGTGTCCTCCTACGGCGCGGGCACCCAGTCCTCCGGTGTGGTGCGGATCCTCAAGGACCTCGACACCGACATCAAGGGCAAGCACGTCCTGATCGTCGAGGACATCATCGACTCCGGCCTGACCCTGTCCTGGCTGATCAACAACCTCGGCTCCCGCGAGCCCGAGTCCCTGAAGATCTGCACCCTGCTGCGCAAGCCCGACGCGGCCAAGGTGGCCATCGACGTCGAGTGGGTCGGCTTCGACATCCCCAACGAGTTCGTCGTCGGCTACGGCCTCGACTACGCCGAGAAGTACCGCAATCTCCCGTTCGTCGGTACGCTCGCGCCTCACGTCTACGGCGGCTGACCCCCCGGCTGATACGCCGGAGGGTCCACTTACGTAAGACGATCGGGAACCCCAGCGGGTTTCGCGCCGTTGGAGCATGCAGAGACGGGATTGCCAGCCGTCCGAGCCGCTCCGTGCGGCTTTGGGTAACAAAGCTGGGGTACCGTCAGAAGAACTGTCTTATCAAACTCACTATGGCAGGAGGGACGGGGCGACACCGCTCCGTATGGATGGACGTGAAGCGATACTTCCGTGGGCCGGTCATGTGGATCGTGCTGGCCGTCCTTGCCGTGGTCGTGTTGATGCAGGTCGTCGGCTCGTCCGGCGGCTACAAGACGGTGGACACCGGCCAGGTCGTGGCGGCGATCAACGACAACAGGGTGGCATCGGCGAAGCTGACCACCGGTGACGAGCAGACCATCAAGGTCACGCTCAAGAACGGCGAGAAGGTCGACGGCAGCTCGAAGATCCAGGCGAGCTACATCGGCGACCAGGGCGTGACCATCGCCAACACGCTGCAGACCAAGTACCAGGACAAGCAGATCCCCGACGGTTACACCGTCTCGCCGACCAAGCAGAACGCTTTCGTCGGTGTCCTGCTCTCCCTGCTCCCCTTCGTCCTCATCGTGGTCGTCTTCCTGTTCCTGATGAATCAGATGCAGGGCGGCGGCTCCCGGGTCATGAACTTCGGCAAGTCCAAGGCGAAGCTCATCACCAAGGACACCCCGAAGACGACCTTCGCGGACGTCGCGGGCTGTGACGAGGCCGTCGAGGAGCTCCACGAGATCAAGGAGTTCCTCCAGGAGCCGGCGAAGTTCCAGGCCGTCGGCGCCAAGATCCCCAAGGGCGTGCTCCTCTACGGCCGTCCCGGTACCGGCAAGACGCTCCTCGCGCGTGCCGTGGCCGGCGAGGCCGGGGTGCCGTTCTACTCGATCTCGGGTTCCGACTTCGTCGAGATGTTCGTCGGTGTCGGTGCCTCCCGTGTCCGCGACCTCTTCGAGCAGGCCAAGGCGAACGCCCCGGCGATCGTCTTCGTCGACGAGATCGACGCGGTCGGCCGCCACCGCGGCGCCGGCCTCGGCGGCGGTCACGACGAGCGCGAGCAGACCCTGAACCAGCTGCTCGTCGAGATGGACGGCTTCGACGTCAAGGGCGGCGTGATCCTGATCGCCGCGACGAACCGGCCCGACATCCTCGACCCGGCGCTGCTGCGCCCCGGCCGCTTCGACCGCCAGATCGCGGTCGACCCGCCGGACCTGCAGGGCCGTCTGGAGATCCTCAAGGTCCACCAGAAGGGCAAGCCGGTCGCGCCCGACGTCGACCTCGCGGCGGTCGCCCGCCGCACGCCGGGCTTCACCGGCGCGGACCTGTCGAACGTGCTGAACGAGGCGGCGCTGCTCACGGCCCGCAGCGACCGCAAGCTCATCGACAACCAGATGCTCGACGAGGCGATCGACCGTGTGGTCGCGGGCCCGCAGAAGCGGACCCGGATCATGTCGGACAAGGAGAAGAAGATCACCGCGTACCACGAGGGCGGACACGCCCTGGTCGCGGCGGCCTCCCCGAACTCCGACCCGGTCCACAAGATCACGATCCTGTCCCGTGGGCGTGCCCTCGGCTACACGATGGTCCTGCCGGACGAGGACAAGTACTCGACCACGCGCAACGAGATGCTCGACCAGCTCGCCTACATGCTGGGCGGCCGCGCGGCCGAGGAACTGGTCTTCCACGACCCGACCACCGGTGCCGCCAACGACATCGAGAAGGCCACCACCACGGCCCGCGCGATGGTCACGCAGTACGGCATGACCGAGCGTCTCGGCGCGATCAAGTTCGGTGGCGACAACACCGAGCCCTTCCTCGGACGTGAGATGTCTCACCAGCGCGACTACTCGGAAGAGGTCGCCGCCCTGGTGGACGAGGAAGTAAAGAAACTCATCGAGAACGCTCATAACGAAGCCTGGGAGATCCTGGTCGAGAACCGCGACGTCCTCGACAACCTGGTGCTCCAGCTCCTGGAGAAGGAGACCCTGGGCAAGGAGGAGATCGCCGAGATCTTCGCGGCGATCCACAAGCGGCCCGCGCGGCCCGCGTGGACCGGTTCCTCCCGCCGTACGCCGTCCACCCGCCCGCCGGTGCTCTCCCCGAAGGAGCTCGCACTGACCAACGGGGCGAACGGCTCGACGCCGGCGATCAGCACCGTGAAGTCCACGGCGGCCGAGTCCGCCCCGGCGGTCGAGAAGGCCCCGGAGGACCGTCCGGAGAGCTGACCACACCGGCCTCACCGGGCCCGGAATGGATGCCGCGCCCCCCAGGATCTAGCCTGGGGGGCGCGGCATTTCGGTATGCCCGCAGATGAGGCGTGTGGCCCACATGCGCCCACCCCAAGGAACGAGGCACCCCAGATGACCGACCCCGTGACCCTGGACGGAGAGGGCACCATCGGCGAGTTCGACGAGAAACGCGCCGAGAACGCCGTACGCGAACTGCTGATCGCGGTCGGCGAGGACCCGGACCGCGAGGGGCTCCGGGAGACTCCGGCGCGGGTGGCACGGGCGTATCGCGAGCTGTTGGCCGGGAACTACCAGGAACCCGAAGAGGTCCTGACGACGACCTTCGACCTCGGCCATGACGAGATGGTCCTGGTCAAGGACATCGAGATCGTGTCCTTGTGTGAGCATCACATGCTGCCGTTCCACGGCGTGGCCCACGTCGGCTACATCCCGGCGGAGACCGGCAAGATCACCGGTCTCTCGAAGCTCGCCCGCCTGGTCGAGGTGTTCGCTCGGCGTCTGCAGGTGCAGGAACGACTCACCACGCAGATCGCGGACTCGCTGATGCGGATCCTCGAAGCCCGGGGTGTGATCGTCGTGGTCGAGGCCGAGCACATGTGCATGTCGGTGCGCGGGATCCGCAAGCCGGGCGCCAAGACGACGACGTCGGCGGTGCGCGGCCAGCTCAGGGACGCCACGACGCGTGCCGAGGCGATGAGCCTGATACTGGCGCGCTGACGCCCCAGGGGGCTCAGGCGACCGGTTCGGCCCCGCTGTGGTTGTGGTCGTCGTCCTCCGGGAGCTTGCACACCCGCTCCAGGAACATCGCCGCCGCTATGACGCCGATGCCGGCCAGGACCGAGAAGGCGGCGTACAGGGCCTGGTCGCGGCGGGTGGGGATGTCGAGGAGCTCCAGGAGGAAGACGCCCGTGCCGCCGTACATGCCGGCGACCAGGGCCGCGACCAGGGCGCTGGCCTGGCCGAAGACCACGGCGCGGGCGGCCATCAGCGGGTCGACGCCCTTGGCGCCGGGGCGGCGCTCGCGCTGGGCCTTGAGGCGGGCGCGCAGCGAGAGCGCCGTGGAGAGCAGGACCACGGCGATCAGAGCCAGCACGATCGGGGCGGCCACCGGGACATTGGGCAGGGTCCCCACCGAGTTCCACAGGCGGGCGGCCGCCCAGGACAGCACCCCGGCCACGACGAACACGCCGGCCAGCACCCTGATCCGCAGCTCTTTCACTGTGTTCCTTCAGCTCCCCCGCAGCGATGTGGTCGTGTCGACCTTAACGACTACTCGGGCAGTCGGAGTTCCAGGTCCGCACGCGCTTGCACACCGTGCCGCGTGACCAGTGCCAGCAGTTCCGCCACCGCGCCGCGGCCGGGCAGCTGGGCCTCGGGGTCGACGTCGTACCAGGGCGCGAGCACGAAGGCGCGCTCGTGGGCCCGCGGGTGCGGGAGGGTGAGCTGCGGGTCGTGGGAGATGACGTCGGCGTACGCGACGATGTCGACGTCGAGGGTGCGCGGGCCCCAGTGCTCGTCCCGCACCCGGTTGAACGCCTCCTCGACCGCGTGCGCCCGCTCCAGCAGGGAGGACGGCGGGAGGGTGGTCTTCAGCACCACGACCGCGTTGTAGTACGTCGGCTGGCTGCCGGGCTCGACGCCCCACGGCTCCGTCTCGTACACCGGCGACACGGCCTTGATGCGGACGCCGGGGGTGTCCTCCAGGGCGTCGATGGCGCCCTGGAGGGTCTCCAGGCGGTTGCCGAGGTTGGAGCCGAGGGCGACCACGGCGCGTTTGGGGTTGGACAGGGTGGTGTCGGCGGCGTCGACCTGCTCGACGACGGAGGCGGGCACCGGCTGTACGGTCGGGTCGCTGGGACCCCGCGTGAAGGAAGCGGTCATACTCGGCTCCGGGTGATGGTGACGGTGACGTCGTCGAAGGGGACGGTGATGGGCGCGTCGGGCTTGTGGACGCGGACCTCGACCTCTTGTACCCCCTCGTGCTTCAGGCAGGCCTGGGCGATCCGCTCGGCGAGCGTCTCGATCAGGTTCACCGGCTCCCCCTCGACCACGGCCACGACCTCCTCGGCCACGACGCCGTAGTGCACGGTCTTCGCGAGGTCGTCGTCGGCCGCCGCGGGCCGGGTGTCCAGGCCGAGGACGAGGTCCACGATGAAGGTCTGGCCCTCCTCGCGCTCCTTGGGGAAGACACCGTGGTGCCCGCGGGCCTTGAGGCCGCGCAGCGCGACACGATCCACGCGAATCACTCCTGCAATCGTCGGTAACGGCGGGGTCGCACCGCGTGCGGGCGATGGACCGGCCTCAGACGAATCTACCTGCGGGCACTGACAGAGCCGGGTCACGAGGCGCGGGCCCTCGCCGGGGTCGACAGGGTTCATCGCGCGTTTCCCCTGGAGAACCCGGCAGCTTCATGGGCTGGTAGCCGGACCTACCCGCCAGTTCGTGATTCCAACCACTTCTTGCTCCGCGAGGGGCGGCCCGAGCTCAGGAGGGCGTTTCCTCGTCCTCGTCCTCGTCGGTCTCGGACAGCACGGGGGAGGCGTGGTGGGACCAGAGCTTCCAGCCGTCCGGGGTGCGCATGAACACGTTCGTGGCGACGACCAGCTGCCCCACCAGGGGGCCCAGCTCCTGCCCGCCCGCGGGGGCCGGGCCGCCGCTGAGGATGTTCTCCGTGCAGGTCACCAGGGCGGTGTCGCCGGTCACGGACACGTGCACATCGGTGAGGAAGAACTGGATGTAGTCGGTGTTCGCCATGATCAGCGCGTACGACCTCAGGACCTCGCCCCGGCCGGTCAGCACCGGCCAGCCCGGGTGCACGCAGGAGATCACGCCGGAGTCCGCCGGGTCGTGGTACTCCTCGTCGACGCCCAGGTCGGCGGGTGTGAGCCAGAGGCCGGACACCGCCTCGAAGTCGCCGCGCTCCAACGCCTCGTAGAAGGCGGTGTTGGCGGCCTCGACCTGTTCCACGTCGGTATGGGGGGCGCTCACCGGGCTCCTTCTGCGCCGTGCGATGTGGTGCGCGCGCCTGGTGTGCCGCCTTCTCCACGTGCCCCCTCTATGGCGCGTGCGACCCGTACGGCGTCCGCCGTGGCGCGTACCTCGTGCACGCGCACCGCCCATGCGCCGGCGTGCGCTGCGAGCGCGGAGACGGCGGCCGTCGCCGCGTCGCGCTCCCGGGCCGGCGGGGGCGCCCCCTCGGGTCCGGCCAGGACCCGGCCGAGGAACCGCTTGCGGGAGGCGGCGACGAGCAGCGGGTGGCCCAGGGCGTGCAGCCGGTCGAGGTGGGAGAGGAGGGTCAGGTCGTGCTCGGAGTCCTTGGAGAAGCCGAGGCCGGGGTCGACGACGATCCGGTCGGGGGCGATGCCGCCGGCGAGAACGGCGTCCACGCGCGCGTGCAGCTCGTCGAGGACTTCGGCGACGACGTCGTCGTACACGCCCTTGACGTTGCCGCCCTCCAGGAAGCCCCGCCAGTGCATGACGACGAAGGGGGCGCCGGACTCCGCCACGACGGGGATCATGTCGGGGTCGGCGAGGCCGCCGCTGACGTCGTTGACGAGGGCCGCGCCGGAGGCGAGGGCCTGCCGGGCGACGGAGGCGCGCATCGTGTCCACGGAGACGACGACGCCTTCGGAGGCGAGGCCGCGCACGACGGGGATGACACGGCGCAGCTCCTCGGCCTCGTCGACGCGGGTGGCGCCGGGACGGGTGGACTCGCCGCCGACGTCGACCAGGTCGGCGCCCTCGGCGACGAGGTCCAGGCCGTGCTTGACGGCGATCGTCGTGTCGAACCAGCGGCCGCCGTCGGAGAAGGAGTCGGGGGTGACGTTCACGACCCCCATGACCGCGCACCGGTCCCATCCCGGAAGCCCTGTCACCTGGCCACGTCCGCTGTGGTTGCTCATACGTTCAGCGTAGGCCCCGGGCGGAGCACCGATGCCGTGCGGCCCGAGCGGAGCCCCCCGGCCGGAAGGGGAGGGGCGTCCGCTCGGGTCCGCCGGCGGGTCAGGCCGCCCGTACCTCGTGCTCGGTCACGTGGTGCGGGCAGGGGCGGGCGGCAGGGGCGCTACGGCGCAGGAAGCGCGGGAGCGGGAGGGCGAGGTTGACGAAGCCCTCGGCCTGCATGGCGGCCAGGCCGATGCGCGGGAGGTCGCCGGAGGCCCGGTAGACCACGAAGCGCGGCTCCCAGCGGGGCTGGAACTTGGCGTTGAACTTGTACAGCGACTCGATCTGGAACCAGCGGGACAGGAAGACCAGCAGTCCGCGCCAGGCGCGCAGCACCGGGCCCGCGCCGATCTTCTCGCCCCGTGCGAGCGCCGAGCGGAACATCGCGAAGTTGAGGGAGATCCTGGTGATGCCGAGCTTCGGGGCGGCCTGGAGGGCGGCCACGATGAGCAGTTCGTTCATGCCGGGGTCGGCGGAGCGGTCGCGGCGCATCAGGTCGAGGGAGACGCCGTCGGTGCCCCAGGGCACGAAGTGCAGGATGGCCTTGAGGTCGCCGTAGGGTCCGGGCTGGTCGTCGGCCTTGTGGGCGGTGGCGATCAGGCAGTCGCCGTCGTTGGGGTCGCCGATGCGGCCCAGGGCCATCGAGAAGCCGCGTTCGGTGTCGGTGCCGCGCCAGTCCTCGGCGGCCCGCCGGATGCGGTCCAGTTCGGCCTCGCCGAGGTCACGGATACGCCGTACCCGGGTTTCGTAGCCGGCCCGCTCGATGCGCTTGACCATCTGGCGCACGTTGCGCATCGCGCGTCCGGCGAGTGAGAAATCCGCTACGTCCACCACCGCCTCGTCGCCCAGTTCGAGCGCGTCCAGCCCGGTCTCGCGGGTCCAGACCTCGCCGCCGGTCTCGGAGCAGCCCATGACGGCGGGGGTCCAGGAGTGGGCCTTGGCCTCGTCCATGAAGCGTTCGATGGCGCCGGGCCAGGCCTCGACGTCGCCGATGGGGTCGCCGCTGGCGAGCATCACGCCGGAGACGACGCGGTAGGTGACCGCGGCCTTGCCGCTGGGGGAGAAGACGACGGCCTTGTCGCGGCGGAGCGCGAAGTGGCCGAGGGAGTCGCGGGCGCCGTGCTTCTCCAGCAGGGCGCGCAGCTGGGTCTCGTCCTCCTCGGTGAGCTGTGCGGCGGGGTGTTCGGGGCGGAAGGCCAGGTAGACGGTGGTGACCGCGGTGATCAGGCCGAGCGCGCCGAGCGAGAAGGCGACCGTCCAGGAGGTGGAGCCCACGTAGTTGACGGGGCCCTCGAAGCCGAACAGGCCGTACAGCACGTGCGTGATGCGGTCGGCCAGGCTCGGGTCGCCGATCGTGCGCTTCGGGTGGGCGCTGACGATGACCAGTCCGAGCGCGAGCGAGCCGGCGCTCATGAGTACGAAGTTGGTAAGAGCGCGCCACCGGCTGCGCGGGTCGGGCAGCGCCCTGAACTCGTCGCGGTGGATCACGAGCGGCACGAACAGGGCCAGCGAGATGAGCGCTCCGATGACCGAGTGCCGGTACGCGAACTGCGACACGGCACCGGCCGGCAGGAGCGCGACCGCGGCCCTCCATGCCCGGCGCTTGCGCCGCTTGAGCCCGTGCGCGAGCAGCAGCAACAGCACTCCGGCGCTGATCGAGAGCGCGGCGGCGAACGGCCCGAGCGAGCCGGGCAGCACCTCGGCCATGGCGTGCATACGGCTGTGACGGAAGCGCGGGAACACACCCGCGGCGATGTCCAGGACGCCCACGACGGCGCACGCCCGGCCGACCAGCGCGGGGACAGCCTCCGGACGCGGACCGCGGACCATACGCCGCGCCCGGTCTGATCGGCTCGGAACCCCGCCCGACATTTCCCCATCTATCCTGACAGACATCGCATCCCGTAGTTCTGCGAGAGACCTTGAATCCGGTGCCGATTCGGGCATCCGGCGACATTGCGCCCTCTAGGACGGTGTCTCGGGGGGAGAGGTTCACTCCCCACTGGAAAGCCGGGTCAAAGGCCAAGGAAAGCTCGGGGCAAGCCTCGCTGAAAGCAGCGGTCGCCACGAGGGGAAGCGCAGGCAGGAAGCACCTCATGGGACTCACGAGCAATAAAATGCTGGCATTGACGATTTTGTTCGCCGTGCTGCTGTTCGCCGGCACGGTGTGGCTGTGGCCCCGGCTGGCCCGGCGGAACTGGCGGGCCGTCAGCGGTCGCGTCGGTCTTCTGCTGGCCACTCAGCTGGCCCTCTTCGCGTGCCTGGGGATAGCCGTCAACCAGGCCTTCGGTTTCTACGCGAGCTGGGGTGACCTGCTCGGTACGGAAACCGACCAGGGCGTCGTCGTCGACTACACGGCGGCCGGCCCGGGCCACGGTCCGGTCCACGTGGTGTCCACCTCCCAGGTGCACGGCATGGGCGGTTCGCTGCCCCGGACGGCCGGTGAGGTCCAGCAGGTCGACATAGTCGGCCGTACGACCCGCATCGCCACGCCCGCGTACGTGTACCTGCCGCCGGAGTACTTCCAGCCGCAGTACCGCACGCGTACGTTCCCGGTGACGGTCGTCCTCAGCGGCTATCCCGGCACCGCGTCGGCGCTGGTCGACAAGCTGCACTACCCGCGCACGGCACAGCATCTGGCCCGCTCCGGCAAGATGCGGCCGATGATCCTGGTGCTGCTGCGGCCCACGATCGCCCCGCCCCGGGACACCGAGTGCGTCGACGTCCCGCGCGGGCCGCAGACCGAGACCTTCTTCGCCAAGGACCTGCCCGAGGCCGTACGCGCCCACTACCGGGTCGGCGGGAAGCCGGGCCGCTGGGGATGGGGGGTCGTCGGTGACTCGACGGGCGGGTACTGCGCGCTCAAGCTCGCGATGCACCATCCCGACGTGTACAAGGCCGGTGCCGGACTGTCCCCGTCGTACACCGCGCCCCACGACCCCACGACCGGCGACCTCTTCCAGGGCGACCGGAACCTCAAGAACCGCTCGAACCTCTGGTGGTTCCTCGGGCACGAACCCGCTCCGGACACATCGCTGCTGGTCACCAGCAGCAAAATCGGAGAGAAGAACTACAAGGACACGATGAAATTCATCGCGCGCGTGCAGGCCACGAACCTGACCCGGATCTCGTCGATCATCCTCGACAGCGGTGGTCACAACTTCAACACCTGGCGCCGCGAGATCCCCGCGACGCTCCAGTGGATCAGCGGCAGGCTGGGTGGCAGCTGAACCGCGGCATTGCCGATGCCGTGCGAAGGCTTCGTTGTCGCCGTGTTTTTACGGCCCGGGGCACCACGATTCGCCTACGCGCGGTAAGTTTCTGGCCATGCCACGTGGACGTCACCGTCATTCCCCTCCACTGCACAGGCTGTTGCCTCCTTCGGTGATCGCCAGTGTCTCCCTCGTCTGCGCTCTCGGCCCCTGGGTGTTCTCCCAACCGACGGTGCTGCGCACCCTGGCCGCGATAGCCGCGGCCACCACCGCCGTGGGTGCCGCCGTCATGCGCCGGTGGGACAGCGAGGCGGGCAAGCAGGTGGCCGACCTGTCACGCGCGCGTGCGAGCGACGAGTGGCGCCACGAGGAGCGGATCGCCGAGCTGGAGACCGACCTCGAGGAGTCGCGGGAGCTGCGCACCAAGCTGGAGCAGCGCCTGCGCGCGAAGCGGGCGGAGCTGGCGGGCCTGCGCAACGAGCACGCGTCCCTGCTGCGCCGCTACGCCACCGCCGAGACCGAGCGGGCGAGCGCCCTGGAGGGCCGCCGCCTGCTGGAGATCGAGGCCGCCGAGCCGTCGTCCGATGCGCTGTCGGCCGCCGGGGCCGCCGCGGAGCCCGACGATGTCGAGGAGACCGTCGAGGAGCTGACGGTCGAGGAGACGGCTCCCGCGATCTTCTCGCCGGAGGGTTCCAAGCTGTTCCTGCGGGCCAAGGTGGCATTGGCCCGCTTCGACGAGGGCGACGCCCCGGAGGCCGACGCCGACGCCGGCACCGAGGGCGTGAAGGAGACGGCCGCCGAGTCCGAGGCGCCGAAGGGCGAGGCCGCGCCGGAGGACGAGGAACAGGGGCAGCCCGAGGCGGCCGACGGGCACACGCGCGCGGCCGCCACCACCACGGCCGAGCCGGCGGACACCGCCCCGGCGGCGGCCGAGCAGGACCCCCACCCCACGACGGTCCCGTCCGCCAACTCCGTGCAGCCCACCGGGCACTTCACGGTGCCGACGGCGGTGGCCGTGCTGCCTGCCGCGCCCATCCCGCGTCCGCTGGTCACCGGTGGGTTCGACTTCTTCGGCACGCAGAAGGGCTCGCCGTCCGGCGGTCTGGAGTCCATGCACAACGAGGACCTCGCGGACGTCGTCGGCCAGGAGGCGCTCGCGCTCCACAAGGCCGAGTCCGAGTCCGACTTCAAGCCCGTCGGCCAGGCGCGGGGCGTCGGCCAGGTCATCGACCTGACCGCGCACGACGAGACGGAGCAGATCAACCTCGGGGGCCTGCGCAGCGCCGCGTCCTGAACGCGTGCCGGTGGTCGGGCGCTGAGGTGAGCGCCCTTTCAGGGGCGCGGGGAACTGCGCGACCAGCCCCCACTCACCCGCACCCGACCACCGTCCGGACCGACCGAGCCGGCCGTCAGGCCATCCAGCGGTCCGGCCGCGCCGCGCGGCGTCCCGTCCGCGACCGCTCGGCCTGCTCCCGCAGCAGCGCCGCCGCCTCCTCCGCGCCCCGCAGACGGGCTGTCACGGTCTTGTTGGCCCCCGTGTCCACATGAACGTCCGCGAGCCGCCACAGCCGCTCCCAGGGCCCCTGCGTCAGCCGTACGCTCTGGACCTTGGCATGCGGGACGAGCGACAGCTTCCGGCGCAGCAGCCCGTGCCGGGCGGCGAACACCGCGTCCGTGACCGCGAGCCCGTACCCGCGCCACCACAGCGGCACGCACCACCCGGCCCGCCGCGGCGGGCGCGACAGCTCGGCCGGCACGGTCACACCGGGCAGCACGCGCGCGACGACCGACTCGGCGACCGCGCGCGGGGCGACCGGCACCAGCACGGAGTTCGCCGACCCGGCCACGTCCAGCTCCACCCGCACCCAGCGCAGCGGCCGCCACATCAGCGGCTCCACTATCCGCACGGTCTGCACCCGCCCCGGCGGCACGGTCTCGTGCGTGCGGTCGAGGAGCCCGTGGTCGATGCGCAGCCCGTCCGGGGACTCCGCGAGCGTCCAGTCGTACTCGGCGACGAACCGGCCCACGCTGGTCGTGGCCGCCGCGCCCAGCAGCGGCAGGGCGGTGGCGAGGACCGTCCACACGCTGTGGGTGGCCAGCCAGAGGAAGGGCGGTACGACGAGGGCCGCGGCCAGCGAGCCCCAGGCGGCGCCCGTCAGCACGAGGGAGAGCGCGAGCTTGCCCGGGGGCACGCGCATCAGCTCGTGCGCCGGTGCCTCGCCGACCTCGTGCGCCGTCTCGGGCGCGAATCCGGCGGCGCGTGCGAGCAGCTCCGCGCGGAGCGCACGGGCCTCGCCCTCGCCGAGGAAGGCGAGTTCGTCCTTCTTGTCGGTGCCGACGACGTCGATGCGCAGCTTGGCGACGCCCGCCACGCGCGCGAGGAGCGGCTGGGTCACGTCGACGGCCTGGATCCGCTCCAGCCGGATGTGCGCGGTGCGCCGGAACAACAGGCCGGTGCGTATGCGCAGTTCGCTGTCGGTCACCGAGAAGTGGGTGAACCACCAGGTGAGGAAGCCGTACAGGGCGCCCGCGGTGACCAGGGCGGCGAGTCCGCCCAGCAGCATGGTGGCGGTCAGCTTCGTCAGCTGCTCCTGGGCCTGGTTCGGGTCGTGGACCGCCCAGCCGGTGATCACCGCGACCGGCGCCCACGCCCGCCGGAACGGCGTCACGGGGTGCAGCCGCCGTTCGGGCACGATCCTGCTCTCACGTATGGCGTCGTCGACGCCCGGCGTGGTCACAGGCCCGCCGATCGGGCCTCGCCGAGCTCGGTGAGCCGGTCACGCAGCCGCTCCGCCTCGGCCGGGTCGAGGCCGGGGATCGTCGCGTCGGTGGCCGCCGCCGCGGTGTGCAGCTGCACGCTGGCCAGCCCGAAGTGCCGTTCGACGGGCCCCGAGGTCACCTCCACCAGCTGCATCCGTCCGTACGGCACCACGGTCTCCTCGCGCCACAGCACACCGCGGCTGATCAGCAGGTCGTCGGCGCGCTCGGCGTACCGCCAGGACCGCCAGTTGCGGCCCAGCAGCACCCAGCCCCACGCCAGCAGGGCCAGCGGCAGCAGCGCGAACGCCGCCCACACCGGACCCGCCAGCAGGCCCAGCAGCAGCCCCAGGGCGAGGGCGAGCAGCCCCAGCCACACCACCAGCAGCAGCCGGCGCATCCGCAGCAGGCCGGGCGGCAGCCCCGTCCACATCGGCTCGGTCCCCGTCGTCTCGGCGCCGGCCGCGCTCCCCGTTTCCATATGGCCAGCGTACGTAGGAGAGACTGTGTCCATGACTCCTACGACGGAGACCACGGTCGGGATCGGCGGCGCCGCGGAGAGCACCGACATGGTGCTCAACATCGGCCCCCAGCACCCCTCCACGCACGGCGTGCTGCGGCTGAAGCTGGTGCTGGACGGTGAGCGGATCGTCTCGGCGGAGCCGGTGATCGGCTATATGCACCGCGGCGCGGAGAAGCTCTTCGAGGCACGCGACTACCGGCAGATCATCATGCTGGCCAACCGTCACGACTGGCTGTCGGCCTTCTCGAACGAGCTGGGCGTGGTCCTCGCCGTGGAGCGCATGCTCGGCATGGAGGTGCCCGTCCGCGCGGTGTGGACGCGCACGCTGCTCGCCGAGCTGAACCGGGTGCTCAACCACCTGATGTTCCTCGGCTCCTACCCGCTGGAGCTGGGCGGGATCACCCCGGTCTTCTACGCGTTCCGCGAGCGCGAGGTCCTCCAGAACGTCATGGAGGAGGTCTCCGGCGGGCGCATGCACTACATGTTCAACCGCGTCGGCGGCCTCAAGGAGGACCTCCCGGCCGACTGGACCGCACGCGCGCGTGCCGCCGTCTCCGCCGTGCGCTCCCGCATGGACGTCTTCGACGACCTGGTCCTCGGCAATGAGATCTTCCGGGGGCGCACGAGGGGCGTGGGCGCCCTTGCGCCGGAGGCCGTGCACGCGTACGGGGTGAGCGGGCCCATCGCGCGCGCCTCGGGTGTCGACTTCGACCTGCGCCGCGACGAGCCCTACCTGGCCTACGGCGAGCTCCAGGACACCCTGAAGGTGGTGACCCGGACCGAGGGCGACTGCCTGGCCCGCTTCGAGTGCCTCCTGGAGCAGACGCACAACGCCCTGGACCTCGCCGACGCCTGCCTGGACCGGGTCGCCGAGCTGCCGCCCGGACCGATCAACCAGCGGCTCCCCAAGGTCCTCAAGGCACCCGAGGGCCACACCTACGCCTGGACCGAGAACCCCCTCGGCATCAACGGCTACTACCTCGTCAGCAAGGGCGAGAAGACCCCGTACCGGCTGAAGCTGCGCTCGGCGTCGTACAACAACATCCAGGCCCTGACCGAGCTGCTGCCGGGGACGCTGGTGGCGGACATGGTGGCGATCCTGGGGTCGATGTTCTTCGTGGTCGGAGACATCGACAAGTAGCGACGAGTAGCGACAAGTAGCGACAGACAGCGACAAGCGGAGGCGAGCAGCGCGGGTGCCGCGTGCGCGTCAGAGCAGCGCGTCCTTGATGCCCACCGGCTGGAGCAGCCAGCCGAAGTCGCCGAGGCCGCCGGAGGCGGTGAGTTCGGCGGCCTCTCCGGTGGTCGCGAGGGCGCGGACGTAGGCGGCGGGGTGGGTGGAGGCGAGCGTGAGCGGGGGGCGTGCGCTGATCAGGCCCAGGGCGCGCAGGGCGTCGCGTTGTGTGCACAGGAGCGCCTCGGGCAGCCTGAGCGCCGGGTCGAGCGCCGCGCACGCGTCCAGCGCGACATGCGCCGTGATGTCGCACGACCCGTCCGGCACGGGCGCCGTCGCCCGCCCCTCGCGGAAGCCGGTGAGCGTTCCGAACGGGGGGCGCCTGTCCGCGGTGTGCGCGTAGTCCACGGCCACCGCGAGTCCCCTGCGGAGACTGGTGACGGCGGATGCCCACGCCTGGTCCCGGGGCAGCCCGATCTCCGCGCGCAGCCCGTGCTCGGTGCTCAGCGGCCACCACCGGGCGAGCCACTCCGCCTCCGGACCGGACACCCGCTCCCCGAGCAGTTCGATGCCGTCCCGCCGGACGTGCACCAGGCGGGGCACACCGGCCGCGTCCACCTCGGCGACGTCGACCGGGACGTTGTCGAGCCATTCGTTGGCGAAGATCAGGCCGGTGACCGTGCGCGGGAGTTCGGTGAGCCAGGTGACGCGGTCGGCGAGGCCGGCCGGGCGGGCGGCGACCTCGACGGCGTACGCACGCGCGCGTGCCGCGACGTCGGCGGGCAGGGCGGCGAGCACACCGGTGACCAGCTCGCCCCGGCCGGCGCCCATGTCGACGAAGTCCAGCGTCTCCGGGCGCCCGAGGGCCTCGTCGACCCGGCACAGCAGCTCGGCCACGGCCTCGGCGAACAGCCCTGACGCGTGCACCGACGTACGGAAGTGCCCGGCCGGGCCCTCCGGGCGGCGGTAGAAGCCGCCGGGGCCGTACAGGGCCGCCTCGGTGGCCGTACGCCAGCCACGGGCGTCGTCGGCCGTCTCTCGCGTCGCCTCATCCGTCACCGGGCCAGACTAGGCGTACAGGTGATCACCTTCTCCACCTTGCGGAGTACACATGCGGAACAGGGATCGGCCCTCCGGTTGACCCCTGCACCTATCACGCTTCCCTACTCTGGGTTACGTGCAGCGCCTCTATGACTTCCTCCGCAGGCACCCGACATGGGTCGACACCTTCTGGGCCGTCGTCCTCCTCGGGCTCTCCGGCGCGAGCGCCTGGAGGCTCAACCAGGGGCAGGACCAGCACGGGTCGGCCGCCGCCATGATGGCCGTGGCGGTCGTCATGAGCGTCGTCGTCGCGCTGCGCCGCCGGTTCCCGGAGCAGATGCTGCTGCTGGCCGCGGCCACCGGCCTGGCCCAGCTGGTGCTGGACGTGGAGACGACGGTCGCCAACTTCGCCATGCTGGTGATCGTCTGCACGAACGCCGCGACGGGCCCGCGCTGGGCGTCCCGGTTCGGCCTCTACGCCGGGCTGTGCGCGGCGCCCCTGGCGGAGATCCGCTGGCCGCAGGACCGGCTGAGCGTCCCGGGCCATATCGCGCTCGTGCTGTTCCAGACGGTGCCGTTCGTGCTCGCCTGGGTGCTCGGCGACTCCATGCGCACCCGCCGCGCCTACTTCGCGCAACTGGAGGAGCGCGCCGCCCGGCTGGAGAAGGAGCGCGAGGCGCAGGCCAAGGTCGCCGTCGCCGCCGAGCGCGCCCGGATCGCGCGCGAGCTGCACGACGTGGTCGCGCACAACGTGTCCGTGATGGTGGTCCAGGCCGACGGCGCCGCCTACGTCCTCGACGCCGCCCCCGACCAGGCCAAGAAGGCCCTGGAGACGATCTCCTCCACCGGCCGCCAGGCCCTCGCCGAGATGCGCCGCCTGCTGGGCGTGCTGCGCACCGGCGAGCACAAGGAGGTCGGCGAGTACGTCCCGCAGCCCGACGTCGAGCAGATCGACGACCTCGTCGAGCAGTGCCGCAGCTCCGGCCTGCCCGTCGACTTCAAGGTCGAGGGCACCCCGCGCCCGCTGCCCAGCGGCGTCGAGCTCACGGCGTACCGGATCGTGCAGGAGGCGCTCACCAACACCCGCAAGCACGGCGGCCCCAACGCGGGCGCCAGCGTGCGGCTGGTCTACTTCGACGACGGACTCGGCCTGCTGGTGGAGGACGACGGCAAGGGCGCCCCGCACGAGATGTACGAGGAGGGCGGCGCCGACGGACAGGGGCACGGCCTGATCGGCATGCGCGAGCGGGTCGGTATGGTCGGCGGCACCCTCGACGCGGGTCCCCGTCCCGGCGGAGGATTCCGCATCAGTGCCCTGCTGCCGCTCAAACCGGCGCATTGACACAGACGCGCGCCCCTGGTTGACACCTGTCACGCCCCGGAAAAGCCGCAAAAAACCCGGAACAAACAGACGAACGGAAACGGAAGAGGCCCCGATGACGATCCGCGTGATGCTCGTCGACGACCAGGTGCTGCTGCGCACCGGGTTCCGGATGGTGCTCGCGGCCCAGCCGGACATGGAGGTCGTCGCGGAGGCGGGCGACGGCGTCGAGGCCATCCAGGTGCTGAAGGCCACCGACGTGGACGTCGTGCTGATGGATGTGCGCATGCCCAAGCTGGACGGTGTGGAGGCCACCCGCCGCATCTGCGCCGAGCCGGACGCGCCCAAGGTGCTCATCCTGACCACCTTCGACCTCGACGAGTACGCCTTCTCGGGGCTGAAGGCGGGCGCCTCCGGCTTCATGCTCAAGGACGTGCCGCCGGGGGAGCTGCTGGCCGCCATCCGCTCCGTGCACAGCGGTGACGCCGTCGTCGCGCCCTCCACCACGCGACGGCTGCTCGACCGCTTCGCGCCGATGCTGCCCTCCGCCGGCAAGGAGCCCCGGCACCAGGAACTGGAGCGGCTCACCGACCGCGAGCGCGAGGTCATGGTGCTGGTCGCCCAGGGACTGTCGAACGGCGAGATCGCGAGCCGGCTGGTGCTCTCCGAGGCGACCGTGAAGACCCATGTGGGCCGCATCCTCACCAAGCTCGGGCTGCGCGACCGCGTCCAGGTGGTCGTGCTGGCCTACGAGACCGGGCTGGTCCGGGCGGGCGGCGGGCACGGCTGACGCACGGCGCCCCTTGCGGGGCGCTCCGGCGCGGGGCGGTCAGGGCAAGCGCCGTACGAAGTCCGCGACCGCCGCCCGCACCTCCTCCGCCGTCCACTCCAGGCCCGCCTCCGCGACCGTCACCTCGGTCATGCACAGGCCTGGGCCCTTGGACTCCCAGAAGCCGGCGAAGAGGTAGGTGCCGGTCTCCTCGGCCTGGCGTACCGCCGCCTCCATCAGCACCTCGGCGTCGTACGGCAGCCAGACCTGGAACTCATGGGTGTGCGGCTCCTCGGGGTGCACCCGGGTCCACGGAAGCCCCGCCCCGGCGAAGCCCTCGCGCAGAGCCGCGGCCACCACGCGCGCGTGGTGGACGTAGTCCGGGAGGCGGGGCAGTTCGCGCTCCAGGCCGATCAGGGCCGCGAGCGCCGTCGGGAACTGCTGGAAGACCATGCCACCGTAGCGGTGCCGCCAGGTCTTCGCCTCCTCGACCAGGGATTTCGGGCCGGCCAGTGCGGCGCCGCCGAAGCCGCCGAGGGACTTGTAGAACGACACGTAGACGCTGTCCGCGAGGTCCGCGATCTCCTGCAGGGGGCGCCCGAAGCGGACGGTGCACTCCCACAGGCGCGCGCCGTCGAAGTGCACCACGGCGTCGCGTTCCCGCGCCGCCTCCACGACCTCCGTGAGCTCCTCCCAGGTGGGCAGCACGTAACCGGCGTCCCTGAGGGGCAGTTCCAGCATCAGCGCCCCGAACGGCTCCTCGAAGCCGCGTATCTCCTCGGCGGTGGGGAGCCGGGGCTCGCCGGTGACGCGGACCGTGCGCAGGCCGGCCACGTCACGGAAGGCGTTGCGTTCGTGCGACTCGGGGTGGGAGAGGGCGTGCAGGGCGACCGTGGGGTTGCCGGTGCGGGCCGCCCAGCAGCGCAGGGCGACCTGCTGGGCCATCGTGCCGGTCGGGAAGAACGCGGCGGCCTCCGTGCCCAGCAGGGCCGCGACCCGCTCCTCCAGGGCGGCGACGATCCCGTTGCCGTAGATGTCCGCCGGTTCGTCCAGGTCGTAGACATCGGGTGCGGCTTCCTGGAGGCGCGCGAGCCGTTCACGGAGGGAGGCGCGCATGCCCACGCGCGCGAGGACGCGGTCGGCCTTCCGGTAGGCGGCCGCGCGCCGCTCCCGCATCCGCTGTTCCGCCGACCGGGGTCGGTCCGGCTGCTCTTCCTGGGGCGTCGTCGCCGTATCGCTCATGCCGTGGATGATGCCGTGGCGCGGGGACGCGAGGCCTCACATTTTCCGTGCGGGCCGTCCCGGCGGATGTCCCGGCGCCGTCCCGGGGGGATGTCCCGGGAGATGTGACGGGTCACCCACAGCCTGTGGACAACCAACTGGGCCCGAACCCGATAGCGTTAACATGACGAGAAATCGTCCGGTACCCAGAGCGGACTGGAACGGGAAGGCCACCCTCGCGTGAGTACAGTCCAACAGCCAGACCCCAGTGACCGCCCCGCGCGGCTCACCGTCGGCGTCGTCGGCGCCGGCCGTGTGGGCCCCGCGTTGGCCGCGTCCCTGCAGCTCGCCGGGCACCGCCCGGTCGCCGTCTCCGGGGTCTCCGACACCTCCCGGCGGCGCGCCGAGGCGATGCTGCCCGGCATCCCGCTGGTACCCCCCGCCGAGGTCCTCCAGCGCGCCGACCTGGTCCTCCTGACCGTCCCCGACGACGCCCTGCCCGGCCTGGTCGCGGGCCTCGCCGAGACCGGCGCCGTACGGCCGGGCCAGCTGCTCGTGCACACCTCCGGGCGGTACGGCACCAAGGTCCTGGACCCGGCCCTGCGCGCGGGCGCGCTGCCGCTGGCGCTGCACCCGGCGATGACGTTCACGGGGACACCGGTGGACGTGCAGCGGCTGGCGGGCTGCTCGTTCGGGGTGACCGCGCCCGAGGAACTGCGGCTGGCCGCCGAGGCGCTCGTCATCGAGATGGGCGGCGAGCCGGAGTGGATCTCCGAGGAGAACCGCCCGCTCTACCACGCGGCCCTCGCCCTCGGCGCCAACCACCTGGTCACCCTGGTCGCCCAGTCCATGGAGCTGCTGCGCACCGCCGGTGTCGAGGCCCCCGACCGGATGCTCGGCCCGCTGCTCGGCGCCGCCCTGGACAACGCCCTGCGCTCCGGCGACGCGGCGCTGACCGGGCCGGTCGCGCGCGGGGACGCGGGCACCGTCGCCGCGCACGTCACGGAGCTGCGCCGGCACGCCCCGCAGGCCGTCGACGGTTACCTGGCGATGGCCCGCGCGACGGCCGACCGGGCCCTCGCGCACGGCCTGCTGAAGCCGGAACTCGCCGAGGACCTCCTCGGCGTCCTCGCGAACAGCGCCGACGGCACCAACGGCACCAACGGCACCGAGGGGAACGCCCGATGACGACCGCCCTGCTGAGCACCGCCGACGAACTGCACGCGCGCGTGCGCCGCGGCCGCCGCGCCGTGGTGATGACCATGGGCGCCCTGCACGAGGGCCACGCCACGCTGATCCGTACCGCGCGCGAGATCGCCGGCCCGGACGGCGAGGTCGTCGTCACGGTCTTCGTCAACCCGCTCCAGTTCGGTGCCGGCGAAGACCTCGACCGCTATCCGCGCACCCTGGAAGCCGACGTGAAGATCGCCGAGCAGGCGGGCGCGGACGCCGTGTTCGCCCCCTCGGCCGAGGAGGTCTACCCGGGCGGGCAGCCCCAGGTCCGCGTCACCGCCGGCCCCATGGGCACCCTCCTGGAGGGCGCCTCCCGGCCCGGGCACTTCGACGGCGTCCTCACGGTCGTCGCCAAGCTGCTCCACCTCACCCGCCCCGACGTGGCCCTCTTCGGGCAGAAGGACGCCCAGCAGCTGGCCGTGATCCGGCGCATGGTGCGGGACCTCAACTTCGGCATCGAGATCGTCGGGGTACCGACGGTGCGCGAGACCGACGGGCTCGCGCTGTCCAGCCGCAACCGCTATCTGTCGGTCGACGAGCGGCGCACGGCGCTCGCGCTGTCCCGCGCGCTGTTCGCCGGGCGCGACCGGCACGCGGCGCAGGAGGCGCTGCGCGCGCGGGCGCGCGAGGTGCCGTCCACGCGGGCGCGTGCCGAGGCGCTCAGCGCCATAGGAGAGTCCCGCGCGGCCGCCGACGCGCACGCCGTCGCCAAGGCCGTGCCGAACGCCGCCGCGGCCGTCCGCGCGGCCGCGCGGACCCTCTTGGACGAGGCCGTCCACTACGACCCGCCGCTGGAACTCGACTACCTGGCCCTGGTCGACCCCTCCGACTTCACCGAGATCGACGACGACTTCACTGGAGAGGCCGTCCTCGCCGTCGCCGCCCGGGTCGGGACGACCCGGCTGATCGACAACATCCCCCTCACCTTCGCCGCCACCGGAGCCGCCTCGTGACCAGCACAGGCATACGACTGCACGCACCCGCCCCCGGATGGTCCATCGACGCGGACGTGGTGGTGGTCGGCTCCGGCGTCGCCGGCCTGACCGCCGCGCTGCGCTGCGAGGCCGCCGGACTGACCACGGTCGTCGTCACCAAGGCGCTCCTCGACGACGGCTCCACGCGTTGGGCGCAGGGCGGTGTCGCGGCGGCCCTGGGCGAGGGGGACACCCCCGAACAGCACCTGGACGACACCCTGGTCGCGGGCGCGGGCCTGTGCGACGAGGACGCGGTACGGATCCTCGTCACCGAGGGGCCGGACGCGGTACGGCGGCTGATCTCGACCGGCGCCCACTTCGACACCGACGCGGACGGCGACATCGATCTCACGCGCGAGGGCGGCCACCACCGGCGCCGGATCGCGCACGCGGGCGGGGACGCGACCGGCGCGGAGATCTCCCGCGCGCTGGTGGAAGCGGCTCGCGCGCGGGGCGTGCGGATGATCGAGAACGCGCTGGTGCTGGACCTGCTCACGGACGCCGAGGGGCGCACGGCGGGCGTGACCCTGCACGTGATGGGCGAGGGCCAGCACGACGGCGTGGGCGCCGTGCACGCCCCCGCGGTCGTCCTCGCGACCGGCGGCATGGGCCAGGTGTTCTCCGCGACCACCAACCCGCCGGTGTCCACCGGAGACGGCGTGGCGCTCGCGCTGCGCGCCGGCGCGGAGGTCTCCGACCTCGAATTCGTGCAGTTCCACCCGACCGTGCTGTTCCTCGGCCCCGACGCGGAGGGACAGCAGCCGCTGGTCTCCGAGGCGGTGCGCGGCGAGGGCGCCCACCTGGTCGACGCCGACGGCGTGCGCTTCATGGTGGGGCAGCACGAACTGGCCGAGCTCGCGCCCCGGGACATCGTCGCCAAGGGCATCCTGCGGCGCATGCAGCAGCAGGACGCCGAGCACATGTTCCTGGACGCCCGGCACTTCGGCACCGACATGTGGGAGCACCGTTTCCCGACGATCCTGGCCGCCTGCCGGGCGCACGGCATCGACCCGGTCACCGAGCCCATCCCGATAGCGCCGGCCGCCCACCACGCCTCCGGGGGCGTGCGCACCGACGCGCGCGGGCGCACGACCGTGCGCGGGCTCTACGCCTGCGGCGAGGTCGCGTGCACCGGCGTGCACGGCGCGAACCGGCTCGCGTCCAACTCCCTCCTGGAGGGCCTGGTCTACGCCGAGCGCATCGCCGCCGACATCGTGGAACGGCACGCGGCGGACCGCCTCCACGCGCGCGTGCCCGTGCCGGTCCCGCACCCCGAGAAGCCCGCGCACCCGCTGCAGGCCGCCGAGGCACGGTTCGCGATCCAGCGGATCATGACCGAGGGCGCCGGCGTCCTTCGCTCCGACGAGTCCCTGACCAAGGCCGCCGAGCAGCTCCAGCGCCTGCACACCGAGGCCCGCGACGCCCTGGACGAGAATGGCAAGACCGCCGAGCCCGGCGTCGACACCTGGGAGGCCACCAACCTCCTGTGCGTCGCGCGCGTGCTGGTCGAGGCGGCCCGGCGCCGCGAGGAGACCCGCGGCTGCCACTGGCGCGAGGACCACGCCGACCGCGACGACGCACACTGGCGGCGCCATATCGTCGTACGGCTCAATCCGGACCGTTCGCTGGCCGTACGCACCTCCGACACCGCAGACTTCCCCCCTACCCGGCCGCACCAGCCACCACAGGAGCAGTGACAGACGTGAGCACCAACGACCTTCCCCTCGCCAACGGCGGCGGCTGCGGCGACGGCTGTGCCTGTGGCGCCGAGGGCGACGAGGAGTACCTGGAGTGCGGGCTCGACCCCGCGCTCGCCGAACTCCTCGCCGCCGCCGGACTCGACCCCGTGGAGGTCGAGGACATCGCCAACGTGGCCGTCCAGGAGGACCTGGACAACGGCGTGGACGTGACGACCGTCGCGACGATCCCCGAGGAGGCCGTGGCGACCGCCGACTTCGTCGCGCGCGAGGCGGGCATCGTCGCCGGGCTGCGGGTCGCCGAGGCCGTGGTCTCCGTGGTCTGCACGGACGAGTTCGAGGTCGAGCGGCACGTCGAGGACGGCGACCGCGTCGAGGCCGGGCAGAAGCTGCTGTCGATCACCACCCGCACCCGCGACCTGCTCACCGCCGAGCGCAGCGCGCTCAACGTCCTGTGCCGGCTCTCCGGCATCGCGACCGCCACGCGCGCGTGGGCGGACGCGCTGGAGGGCACGCAGACACGCGTGCGCGACACCCGGAAGACCACTCCGGGTCTCAGGTCGCTGGAGAAGTTCGCCGTGCGCTGTGGCGGCGGCGTCAACCACCGCATGTCGCTCTCCGACGCGGCCCTGGTCAAGGACAACCACGTGGTCGCCGCCGGCGGTGTCGCCCAGGCCTTCAAGGCCGTGCGCGAGGCCTTCCCGGACCTGGCGATCGAGGTCGAGGTCGACACCCTCCACCAGCTGCGCGAGGTCGTCGACGCGGGCGCCGACCTGATCCTGCTGGACAACTTCACGCCGATGGAGTGCGAGGAGGCCGTCGCGATCGTCGACGGCCGCGCGCTCCTGGAGGCGTCCGGCCGGCTGACCCTGGAGAACGCCCGGGTGTACGCCGACACGGGCGTGAACTTCCTGGCCGTCGGCGCCCTGACCCACTCCTCGCCGATCCTGGACATCGGCCTGGATCTGCGCGAGGCGGAGTGAACCCATGCTCCTCACGATCGACGTCGGCAACACGCACACCGTCCTCGGCCTCTTCGACGGCGAGGACATCGTCGAGCACTGGCGCATCTCCACGGACGCCCGCCGCACCGCCGACGAGCTGGCGGTGCTCCTCCAGGGCCTGATGGGCATGCACCCGCTCCTGGGTGACGAGCTCGGCGACGGCATCGACGGGATCGCGATCTGCGCGACCGTGCCGTCCGTGCTGCACGAGCTGCGCGAGGTGACGCGTCGCTACTACGGCGACGTCCCGGCGGTGCTGGTGGAGCCCGGGGTGAAGACCGGGGTGCCGATCCTCACCGACAATCCCAAGGAGGTCGGCGCGGACCGGATCATCAACGCGGTCGCCGCCGTCGAGCTGTTCGGCGGACCGGCGATCGTCGTCGACTTCGGTACGGCCACGACCTTCGACGCGGTCTCCGCGCGCGGGGAGTACGTCGGCGGTGTGATCGCGCCCGGGATCGAGATCTCCGTGGAGGCGCTGGGCGTCAAGGGCGCCCAGCTGCGGAAGATCGAGGTGGCGCGGCCGCGGAGCGTGATCGGGAAGAACACGGTGGAGGCCATGCAGGCCGGCATCGTGTACGGGTTCGCCGGGCAGGTGGACGGCGTGGTCGGCCGGATGGCCCGGGAGCTCGCCGACGATCCGGACGATGTGACGGTGATCGCGACGGGTGGACTGGCGCCGATGGTGCTGGGGGAGTCCTCCGTGATCGACGAGCACGAGCCGTGGCTGACGTTGGTGGGGCTGCGGTTGGTGTACGAGCGGAACGTGTCGCGGATGTGAGCGGTCGGCGGGGGCGGTCGTGGGGCGGGTTCCGACCCCGCCGCCCTTGCCCCGGACGGGCCGAAGAGCGGCTAGGAGAGTGGCCGCGTCACGCCACGCCCTCCCCCATGTGTCTAGTTTGTCCGATTTACGCGTATCTTCGGTTCATGCCCACGCCATACGGATCCCGCGGCGGCATGGCGTTCGGTGCGGAGGAGCTGCGTGTGCTCCGCCGTGCTCTCGCCCTCGCCCTTCACCCCGGTCCCGCCTCCGCCGAGGACGTCAAGGACTGTCATCGGCTCGCCGCGTCGCTCGACGAGGCGATGTGCGAAGGGGACCGGCTGCGTGCCTTCCTGGTGGCCGATCTCGCCCGGTACCGCGCCGCCCTGCCGGGGACCGTCACCGGTTACCTCGCCCTCCTGGAGGAGGCGCTCGGCGCCGGACACCGGCCCACCCCGGACGATCTCGCCGCCCTGCGGGCGCTGCGGGGGAACGCCGGCGCCGCCGCGCTGCTCGACCGGTGCCGGGATCTCGCCGAGCGGGATGTGCGGGCCCGGCTCGCGCACGGGGGCCCGCCGGTACCGGTGCCCGCCGTTCCGGCCTCCAGGGTCCGCCTGACGGCCCTGCCGGGCGGTGTGGCCAAGGAGCCGGACAAGAAGCCGAAGGAGAAGCCCGCCGAGCGGCCGGCCGAGCGGCCCGCTCCGCAGCCCGCGGCTCCCGAGCCCGCCGCGCCGAAGCGGCCCATTCCGACCCCGGGCGAGGTCTTCCCCCGGCGCCGGCCCACCCCGCCGCCCGCCGGGCAGCCTCCCCGGCAACTCGCCGCGGTCTGAGAAGCCGCAGTTCGCGGGCGTTGCGGAACGGTTCGCCCACCCCGCCCCCTTTCGCCCGGTCCTCCGTGGCTACTCTGGCCGCATGGACTACGTCTCCGCGCTCCTGCCCCCGGTCGTCATGGCCGTCTTCTTCATCGGCCTGGTCCGGGTGATCGTGAAGACCCAGGGCGGGGCCGCCAAGGCCAAGGAGGACGCCGCCGTCGACGCGGCCCTCGAGCGCGCGGCGGGCGCCCGCCGGACCGCCGCCCCCAACGGCGACGCCTGACCGCGAAGAGCGCCTCCACGGGCGTACGACTCACCGCGCACCCGCACCATGCCTGCGCTTCCCGGGTCGTACGCCCTTTTTGTTCGCCTTTGTTGGTGAAAGTGCACGTCCGGCACGCCATTGGCGGGATCTCCCACTATTGTTCTGAGCTGTGCCTCGCCCATTGGGAGAACTCGAAGACGCGGTCATGACGCGGGTGTGGAAGTGGAACCGCCCGGTGACCGTTCGAGAAGTCCTGGAAGACCTTCAGCAGGAACGGTCCATCGCGTACACCACGGTGATGACCGTTTTGGACAATCTCCATCAGAAGGGCTGGGTGCGGCGGGAGGCCGAAGGGCGCGCCTATCGATATGAGGCCGTCTCCACCCGAGCCGCCTACGCCGCGGCCCTGATGAACGACGCCTGGTCGCAGAGTGACAACCCGGCGGCCGCACTCGTCGCCTTCTTCGGGATGATGAGCGACGAACAGCGTCAGGCTCTGCGGGACGCGGTACGGATCGTGCAGGGTCCCGATACGCAGGAACAGCGGCATGAGAGGGAAGACCGGGAAGCTCCGCAAGAGGAGAACCCCGGCTCCGTGGCGGACCGCGGCGGGCGATAGCGTCCGCTCATGTCAGCGATGCGCCCCGAAGTCACCGCAAAAGCCATCACCGTCCGGCGGGCCCGGACCGGCGATGTCCCGGCCGTACGCCACCTCCTTGACGCGTACGTCCGTGACCGCATCCTGCTCGACAAAGCCACGGTGACGCTTTACGAGGACATCCAGGAGTTCTGGGTCGCCGAACGCGACGACAACGCCGAGGTGGTCGGCTGCGGCGCACTGCACGTGATGTGGGAAGACCTCGCGGAAGTGCGCACTCTCGCGGTGAAGCCGGGCCTCAAGGGCGCCGGTGTCGGTCATCAGTTGCTGGAGAAGTTGCTGGAGACCGCGCGTTGGCTTGGTGTTCGCCGCGTTTTCTGTCTGACCTTCGAAGTCGAGTTCTTCGGGAAGCACGGCTTCGTGGAGATCGGCGAGACGCCCGTGGACACCGATGTCTACACGGAGCTGTTGCGTTCCTATGACGAGGGCGTCGCGGAGTTCCTCGGACTCGAACGAGTGAAACCGAACACCTTGGGCAACAGCCGGATGCTTCTGCATCTGTGATCGCGAAGGGGGCCCCTATTCCGGGCGCCCTGCCTTGCCCGGGTGCCCTATGTCCGAAACGCGTATGTTTCCGGGTGGGAGCGGGCCCCTCGGTCTCTCCCAGGGGTTTGTGTTTTTCCCGCAAAAGCGGTTTGCTTTCCGACGTACTGCAGTACTGCATATAACAGGGGGCGGCGAAACGGCGGACGCCGCAGACCCCCGGCCCTGAAGTTTTCGATGAAAGGAAATCCGGTGGCACAGAAGGTTCAGGTCCTTCTTGTCGACGACCTCGACGGCGGCGAGGCGGACGAGACCGTGACGTTCGCGCTGGACGGCAAGACGTACGAGATCGACCTCACGACCGCCAATGCGGACAAGCTGCGCGGCCTTCTCGACCCGTATGTCAAGGGCGGTCGTCGTACCGGTGGCCGTGCTTCGGGCGGACGCGGAAAGGCCCGTGCGGCTTCCGGCGGCAGCCAGGACACCGCGCAGATTCGCGCGTGGGCGAAGGAGAACGGCTACGAGGTCAACGACCGCGGCCGTGTTCCCGCGACGATTCGCCAGGCCTACGAGGACGCCAACGCCTGACTGTCCCGCGGCCCGCGGCCCACGCGCCGCAGCCGGACACGGTGGCACTCGGTGGCCACCGTGTCCACCAGCCGTACGAGATCGGGGGCGCCTCCGACGCCCCCCACGGCCGACAGCGTCGGCAGCGAGGCCTCGACCTCGCACCCCGACTCGGGGGGCCGCAACCAGACAGCGGCCCCCTGCACGGGTTCAGCACGGCCTGCGACGGATTCCGGAAGAGCACCGGCCCCGTCGGATTCGGGAAGCGGTCGCCCCCGGAAGGATTCGGGAAGCGGCCGGACCCCTGCGGACTCGGGAAGCGGTCGGCCCCCCGCGTACTCGGGAAGCCGTCGGCCCCGGGAGGATTCGGGAAGTCGTCGGTCCCGGGCGGATTCGGGAAACGGTCGGATTCCGGCGGACGCCGGCTCGGGCCGTGGCGGAGCGTCCATCCAGCCCTGATCGCCCAGCGCCCGCAGATCCAGGACCGGGGCCAGCGCGCCCCACTCCAGCCAGTCCAGCAGCCCCGGCAGCTCCTCCGCGCCCCCCGCGGCCACCAGCAGCCGCATCCGGCCGCCCTGGAGCGCCACCGGAGCACCCGGCCCCAGATGCCTGAGCGCCCTCGCGCCCGCCTCGGCCGGCATGTCGAGCACGTCGAAACGCACGCCCGTGACCAGCCGCAACGGCTCTCCGGGCGCCGCGGGCACTGTGGCCCAGCCCAGATCGTTCTCGTACCAGTGCCGGAGCCGGGCCGCCCGCCCGACCGGCGCCCCGGCAGATCCGGCAGGACCGGAACCGGAATCCGTACCGGAACCGGAAACAAGCGGACGACGGGGGTGAGGGACCGTGGAAGCGGTCAGAGGGACTGTGCCAGCCATGCCAAGCGCAACCGCCCCGAGCCCGCCCGAGTTACGCTGGGTGTGCGGGCGAATACGCAAAGTGCCGGAAAAAGGTGCTCGTGGGGGTCCGGAGAGACGCAAGGTTGTTCGCCCGTAGCGGAGGGACCGGGGGCCTACGGCATGGACTGTCAGTCCGAACGGGTAAGACATCCCTAGTGGGAGGGGGCGACACGCATGCGAGGCCGTCTCACGTTCGCCATCGGCGTACTGGCGGAAAGGGTAACTGCCTGGCCTGCGGGAACATCGTCTCGCACCATCAGGTTGGAGCAGATGTCGGCGTTCGGGGTCAGGAGGCCATCGACGGTGTCGGCAGTTGGAATGAGCGGTCCCCGCTTGCGGGACTAAGCTGCGGAAGGACAGAGAGGGGAAGTTCCCCCCACTGCCTGACCGCTCTGAGGAGCGATTAACGATGTTCGAGAGGTTCACCGACCGCGCGCGGCGGGTTGTCGTCCTGGCTCAGGAAGAAGCCCGGATGCTCAACCACAACTACATCGGCACCGAGCACATCCTCCTGGGCCTGATCCACGAGGGTGAGGGTGTCGCCGCCAAGGCCCTTGAGAGCCTCGGGATTTCGCTCGAGGCGGTCCGCCAGCAGGTGGAGGAGATCATCGGCCAGGGCCAGCAGGCCCCGTCCGGGCACATTCCCTTCACCCCCCGTGCCAAGAAGGTCCTGGAGCTGTCGCTCCGCGAGGCCCTTCAGCTGGGCCACAACTACATCGGCACGGAGCACATCCTGCTCGGCCTGATCCGTGAGGGCGAGGGCGTCGCCGCCCAGGTCCTGGTCAAGCTGGGCGCTGATCTCAACCGGGTGCGGCAGCAGGTCATCCAGCTGCTCTCCGGTTACCAGGGCAAGGAGACCGCCACCGCCGGCGGGCCTGCCGAGGGCACCCCCTCGACGTCCCTGGTCCTCGACCAGTTCGGCCGGAACCTCACCCAGGCCGCTCGTGAGTCCAAGCTCGACCCGGTCATCGGGCGCGAGAAGGAGATCGAGCGGGTCATGCAGGTGCTGTCCCGCCGCACCAAGAACAACCCGGTCCTGATCGGTGAGCCCGGCGTCGGCAAGACCGCCGTCGTCGAGGGCCTCGCCCAGGCCATCGTCAAGGGCGAGGTGCCCGAGACCCTCAAGGACAAGCACCTCTACACCCTGGACCTCGGCGCCCTGGTCGCCGGCTCCCGCTACCGCGGTGACTTCGAGGAGCGCCTGAAGAAGGTGCTCAAGGAGATCCGCACCCGCGGCGACATCATCCTGTTCATCGACGAGCTCCACACGCTGGTCGGTGCGGGTGCCGCCGAGGGCGCCATCGACGCGGCTTCCATCCTGAAGCCGATGCTGGCCCGCGGTGAGCTGCAGACCATCGGTGCCACCACCCTGGACGAGTACCGCAAGCACCTGGAGAAGGACGCGGCCCTGGAGCGCCGCTTCCAGCCCATCCAGGTCGCCGAGCCGTCCCTGCCGCACACGATCGAGATCCTCAAGGGTCTGCGTGACCGGTACGAGGCCCACCACCGGGTCTCCATCACGGACGAGGCGCTGGTCCAGGCGGCCACCCTGGCCGACCGCTACATCTCGGACCGCTTCCTGCCGGACAAGGCGATCGACCTGATCGACGAGGCCGGTTCCCGGATGCGCATCCGCCGGATGACCGCGCCGCCGGACCTGCGCGAGTTCGACGAGAAGATCGCCGCCGTCCGCCGGGACAAGGAGTCCGCGATCGACTCGCAGGACTTCGAGAAGGCCGCCTCCCTCCGCGACAAGGAGAAGCAGCTCCTGGCCGCCAAGGCCAAGCGGGAGAAGGAGTGGAAGGCCGGCGACATGGACGTCGTCGCCGAGGTCGACGGCGAGCTGATCGCCGAGGTCCTCGCCACGGCCACCGGCATCCCGGTCTTCAAGCTGACCGAGGAGGAGTCCTCCCGCCTGCTGCGCATGGAGGACGAGCTCCACAAGCGGGTCATCGGCCAGATCGACGCCGTCAAGGCGCTGTCGAAGGCGATCCGCCGTACGCGTGCCGGTCTGAAGGACCCGAAGCGCCCCGGTGGCTCGTTCATCTTCGCCGGCCCGTCCGGTGTCGGTAAGACCGAGCTGTCCAAGGCCCTCGCCGAGTTCCTCTTCGGTGACGAGGACGCGCTGATCTCCCTCGACATGTCGGAGTTCAGCGAGAAGCACACGGTGTCGCGTCTCTTCGGTTCGCCCCCCGGCTACGTGGGCTACGAAGAGGGCGGCCAGCTGACCGAGAAGGTCCGCCGCAAGCCGTTCTCCGTCGTCCTCTTCGACGAGGTCGAGAAGGCCCACCCGGACATCTTCAACAGCCTGCTGCAGATCCTGGAGGACGGTCGCCTGACCGACTCCCAGGGCCGGGTCGTGGACTTCAAGAACACGGTCATCATCATGACGACCAACCTCGGCACCCGGGACATCTCCAAGGGCTTCAACCTGGGCTTCGCGGCCACGGGTGACACCAAGTCGAACTACGAGCGCATGAAGAACAAGGTCTCGGACGAGCTCAAGCAGCACTTCCGCCCCGAATTCCTCAACCGCGTCGACGACGTGGTCGTCTTCCCGCAGCTGACCCAGGAGGACATCCTGCGGATCGTCGACCTGATGGTCGGCAAGGTGGACGAGCGCCTCAAGGACCGGGACATGGGCATCGAGCTCTCCCAGTCCGCCAAGGAGCTGCTGTCCAAGAAGGGCTACGACCCGGTGCTGGGCGCGCGTCCGCTGCGTCGCACGATCCAGCGCGAGATCGAGGACACGCTCTCGGAGAAGATCCTCTTCGGCGAGCTGCGGCCCGGTCACATCGTGGTCGTCGACACGGAGGGCGAGGGCGACACCGCGACCTTCACCTTCCGCGGCGAGGAGAAGTCGGCGCTGCCGGACGTCCCGCCGATCGAGCAGGCGGCCGGCGGAGCCGGGCCGAACCTGAGCAAGGAGGCGTAGCCCTTCGGGGACACGCCGAGCGAGGGGCCGGTGCTTTTCGGAGCACCGGCCCCTTCGCGTTGCTCAGCGGCGGGGCGGGTTGATCTCGACGCCTTGGAAGAGGCGGGCGTAGCGGGCCATGTGCGGGGCGGCGGGGAGAAGGTTCACCGACCGCAGGCCTGGGAGCCGGAGTGCCAGGCCGGACAGGTCCTCGTCGCCGTAGACCGCGGTGATCCGCAGCGTCTCGACGCCGGGCAGTTCGGGCATGACCACGAAGGAGTAGGGGAACTCCCGGATGGTCGCCGCGTTGAGATGTAGCTCCCTCAGCTCAGGCAGTGCGGCGACTTCCTGCCAGTCGGTGTCCGTCAGCTCGGTGGTCAAGGGCCCGAGGCTGAGCGATCGAAGTCCGGCCCAGTGCCGAAGCCCGCGCAGGCCCGTGGTGTCGGTGCTATGCCTGCCCAGGAAGAGAGTTTCCAGCGGTGATTCGACCGGCAGGATCTCCCTGAGATCCGTGCCCGGCAACTCCTGGGGCAGGGAGAGCCGCAGTAGGGACCGCAGTGCGCGCAGTCCAGTGACGTCGGCCACCTCGGTGCAGCCCAGGCGGACGAGCGGGAGTTCGGAGAGCCGGTCCAGCCCTGTCGTCGGGCAGTTCGTCAACCACACCTCACGCAGGGAGCCGAAGGACAGGAGGGCGTCCGCATCAATGACATGGGGATTGTCCGTGAGTTCGAGTGCGGTCAGTGCTTCCGGCGCCGGCACGGCGGCCAGAATTTCATCTATGCGGTGCGGGCCATGGAAGGACAGGGCATGCCACGGCCGCATCGTGGCGAGGGCAGAGAACTCCTCCGCCGACTCACAGGTGAGGTAGAGATCGTCCCGTTCCAGATGGTCGAGGACCTCGGAGGCGTACTCCGCTGTGTCGAATCGGTGCCAGGTGCCCACGAGCTGGCGCCGAACGTCCAGGCTTCGATGGTTCCGGAATCGCCGCAGTACCGTGATCGCCCCCTCGGGCTCCTCCACGCCGAGCAGGGAGGCGGTGACCGTGACGCCCTTGGCCTCCTGGTCCGTGAGCATCGAAGGTCCCGGCAGCAACTCCAGAGCCAGAGGTCCTGCCTCCGCCAGGGTCTGCGCCTCCTTGGCCGACAACGGAGGGATCAGCTTCGCAGCCTGCGAGTCGACCGCCAGCCGCACCTCGGGAGCCAACGCCGTCGCATGCTCCAGACATGCCAGTGCCATCACTGTCAGCCGAGGCTCACCACCGGCCAGCAACTGCCTCAGCAGCCAGGCCCGTTCCCCGGGGCGGGCGTGCGCTACCGCCATGCGGATCACGTCCTCCCACTGGGGGTCGCCTGCATGGCTCGCGAGGACGTCCAGGTGTCCCTCCTCCACCGCGTAGCGCGCCCCCAGGTAGTCCTGGAAGGTGCGGTGCACGAAGTCCACGACACCGTCGGCCGGTTGGCGGATCAGTCCGCTGCGCAGCAGCAGGGTGCGCAGGACGGTCGTCGCGTCCTGGTTCCCGCCCGGCAGGGCGATCGACGGGAGGCACCTCACCACGATGCCTTCGGCCGACTCGACCTCCAATTCCGTGCGGCCGCTCAATACCAGCGCATAAGCCAGGCGTTGCAGCAGCTCCAGCTGCACCTCCTCGCCCAGCTCCACGTCGTCCACCGCGCCCATGCCCCGCTCCCGGTCGCGCCGGGACAGCAGCATGGTGAGGGCAGCGTCGTACAACTCCTTGCGGCCGGTGGGGAGATAACCGCGGCGTTCCCGATGCAGGGCGCAGATCAGGCCGCACATCAGGGGGTTGGTGGCGAGTCGGGCCAGGTCGCGTTTGGTGCGCAGGGAGTCGAGGAGCGGGCCCTCGAACTCCGGGGCGCGGGCCGCCGTGTGCCAGCGGTGGACGAAGGTCGCCACGTCGGTGCGGCGCATGGGGGTCAGGGTCAGTTCGCGGAAGCCCTCCGCGGCGAGCCAGTCGGGGCGGACCGCAGTGGGCCGGGAGGTCAGGAGCCAGCGATTGCCCGGGAAGGCGTGGATGAGGGAGAGCAGCCAGTCGCGGGTGCCACGGCGGTCGGCGTCGGAGATCTCGTCCAGGCCGTCGACGAGAATGAGGCCGCGGCCCGCCGTCAGAACGCGTTCCGCCCAGCCGTCGGGTGCGGACAGCGGGCAGCTCACCGCGGTCAGGAAGGCCTCGGGAGCAGGGAAGGCGCCGCTGCGGATCAGGGTGCGCAGCGGGAGGACGTACGGGATGCGCGCGCCCTCCTGCGCTGCCGTCACCGCGAGCCACTGCACCAGCGTCGTCTTGCCCGAACCCGCGTCGCCACGCAGTAGGACGCGCTCGTGGGTGCGGAGGGCTTCCTCGGCGGGCAGCTGGAGGATGGCGGGGGCCGGGCCGGAGCCGTCCCCGGGGAGGGGGCGCTCGTCTTCGCCGGTCGCCTCCAGACTCAGATAGGCGACTTCCAGCGGCCAGCGGTCCGGGGAGTCGCGCAGGTCGATGCCGTAGATGGTGATGTGGTTGTGGCGTTCGGTGATGTGGGCGCGGTAGCGGCGCTCGAAGGCGGTGTCGCGGGCGTCGGGGCGCGGTGTGCGGGCGAGCAACTCGTCGATCTTCGCGACGAGTTCGGCCTGGGTCCGGGTCTGCTCCACCAGGGTGCGGGCCACAAAGCTGGAGCGGCGGGTGAAGAACTCCAGGATCTGCAGGCAGGCCCACTCGGTCACGGAGTCGAGGAAGTAGCAGGCGTCGGAGGAGAGGCCGTCGGGTGCGGGTGCCCGGTGGCGCAGCCTCGCGGCCAGTTCGCGGTGTCCGAGCCGTACCGCCTGGACGTCGTCCATGTCCAGATCGCCGAGGGAGAGCAGTCTGCGGGCCAGGGCGTCGGCGACGGCGGTCTGCTCGCCGGTCCGGAAGGGCGGCTCGCCGGGTGAGTCGACCGCCTGCCGGACCAGATGCTCGGCGAGCTTGTGCACGTCCTTGTCGACCAGCACGCGCTTCTCGCCCTTGAAGGACACCAGGTCCTTCAGCCGCACCGGCTTGTCCACCAGCCCCGCGCCCGGGCCGTCCGCCACGAACAGTTTCTTCAGCAGGGGCGAGACCAGGCTCGACGCCAGTTTGCCGCCCAGCACCGTCGGCTCCATCCGCACACCCCCGTGATCGACGCGAACGGATGGAGCCTAGCGGTGGGTTACGACAACTGGCCGTTGTAGTCCGGCAGCTTGAACGTCTTGTCGGCGTGGCCGCCCGACAGGTCGGAGGCGCTGTTGCCGATGTTCGCGATGATGTCGTAGCCCTTGTTCTCGATGTCGACGCGCTGGGCGGTCTTGTACGCGGCGACGTCCTTGAAGAGGTCGAGGAAGCCGCGGACGTAGAGGCCGGAGACCTGGTAGCCGTCGTACTCGAGGTTGTACTCGGTGGGCAGGTAGATGATCCCCGGGCGGGCCGTCACGAAGAACAGGGCGACGCCGTGCTCCTGGGCGTACCTGGCCACGTTCAGGACCGGCTTGTTGGCCGGCTGGGGGTAGCTGAAGCCGAAGTCGGTCTCGAGCGTGGTGTTGTCGATGTCGAAGACGATCGCCTGCTTCTCGCCGGGCTCGGCGGCGGCGATCCGGCTCTTCAGGTAGGGCAGGGCCTGGTCCATCACGGACTGGCAGTCCGTCTGCCAGGTGGCGTAGTCGACCGTGGTGGAGCTGCTCTCCGTCGCTGCCTGGGCCGGCGCGGCCATCCCGGCGAGCGCGGCCACGGAGACGGCGGTGGCGGATATGCGGCGGGTCCAGGTGCCTGTGGTCATGGGGGCGGTTGTCCTCTCATGTCACTGCTGGTTGTGTCAGGGGCATGGTGAGCGGGGGAGGTGGCGTGAGGGGAACCGTAGGGTTACCGGCGGGTAGGTGGCCAGAGGTGTGCGTCACATGGGCGACCTCGGCCCCGGCGGGTGACATACCGCACGGGCCGGATGTCCGTTACTAGTGGAGATAGTCGGTTCATCGGCCGGAGTGCTCGGGGCGGCCGGGGCTTTCGCTCAGGAATGCAGGGGTCAAGAAATAGTCAAGTCCCGGTATGGATACTATGCGGCCTCGTAGATGAGGGGGGTTGGGCGGAGCCCGGCTTCCGGGTTACCTGGAGATGCCCCATCCGGCGGCCGACGGTGCGTGTCGGTGTCGGACGGGGGTCCCTGTCGTCCAGCCCGTGAGGTTCCGATGTCCCTGCGTGCCGCTCTCCGTGCCCCCCGTACGTCCTCGCTCCGCAAGCGGGCCGCCGTTCTGGCCGCCGGTGTCGGGGTCGCGGCCGTGGTGGGGTCGGGGGTCGCGTCGGCCGCCACGTCCGGTGCCGCCGCCTGGGTCGACCCGGTGAAGAAGTACGCGCTCTCCGCGAGCTTCGCCCAGTCCGGCGGCCTGTGGAGCGCCAAGCACAGCGGGCAGGACTTCGCCGTGCCGACCGGCACCCGGGTCGTCGCCGCGCACGGCGGCACCGTCGTCAAGGCCGGCGGCAACGGCGCCGGTGACGGTCCCGCGTACGGCAACGCCGTCGTCATCAAGCACGCCGCCGGCCAGTACTCGCAGTACGCGCATCTGTCGCGCGTCGGCGTCAGGGTCGGGCAGGTCGTGAAGACCGGTCAGCACATCGGTCTGTCCGGCAGCACCGGCAACTCCACCGGGCCGCACCTGCACTTCGAGATCCGTACGACCCCGCACTACGGCTCCGCCGTCGACCCGGTCGCCTTCCTGCGCGCCAAGGGTCTGAAGATCTGACCGGCGTCCAGGCCGGCGTCTAGGCGGAGCCGGCGGAACCCTTGTGGGCCTGGGTCACCAGGTCCACGGCGACCTCCAGAGCGGCCTCGCGCTTCTTCTGGGGGTCGCCTTCGATGTCCTGCATGATGAACATCCCGGCGTGCAGGGTGAAGATCGCGCTCACGCAGCGGACCTGGTCGGTCAGCGACGCGTCCGGGTCGATGATGATGTTCCGCAGGCCGCGCATCCGGTCCTTGAAGGTGTCGCCGATCCGCAGTTCCCGGACCGTCGCCTGGTTCTCCTGCATGAAGCGGAACAGCGGTTCGGCCTCGGCGAGCGCCTGGCTGTAGCGCCGTACGATCTCCTGCTTGGTGTCCAGGGTGTGCGGCTGGCCCTTGCCCCACTCGATGAGTTCCTGGATCGGCCGCGTCAGGTCCTCGAAGACGCTGACCAGGATCTCTTCCTTGGTCTTGAAGTGGTAGTACAGGGCAGCCTTGGTGACGTCGAGGCGCTCGGCGATCTCCCGCAGGGAGGTCTTCTCGTAGCCCTGCTCGGCGAAGAGTTCGAGGGCCACGTCCTGGATGCGCTGGCGGGTGTTGCCGCGGCGCTGCTGCTTGGTGCCGTCCATGGTGACGCCCATCCTCTTACTCCTCGCACTCCCGCGAAAACTCGCCTGCCGCGACCGGTCGGCGGACCCGTACACCGGGCTCCGTAACTTACTTGACGACCGGCTAGTGACAGGTCTACCTTCACAGTGTACTGAACTAGCCGGGCGGCAAGTAAGTAGCTGTCGCCAGGGGGAGTGGGAGAGATGGCGGAGACCCAGGCGGCCGGGACCGGCCAGGAATCACCAGGGGCACCGGACGCGGCGGACGCTCCGGCGAAAGAGCCCAAGAGCGTACGGGTCGTGATCCTCGCGCTCATGGTCGCGATGATGCTCGCGATGCTCGACAACATGATCGTGGGTACGGCGATGCCGACGATCGTCGGCGAGCTGGGCGGCCTCGAACACCTGTCATGGGTCGTGACCGCCTACACCCTCGCGACCGCGGCGGCCACCCCGCTCTGGGGCAAGCTCGGCGACATGTACGGGCGCAAGGGCGCCTTCATGACCTCCATAGTCATCTTCCTGATCGGCTCCGCGCTCAGCGGCATGGCCCAGAACATGGGCGAGCTGATCGGGTTCCGGGCCGTTCAGGGGCTCGGTGCCGGTGGTCTGATGGTCGGCGTCATGGCGATCATCGGTGACCTCGTGCCGCCCCGCGAGCGCGGCAAGTACCAGGGCATGATGGCCGGCGTCATGGCGCTCGCGATGATCGGCGGTCCGCTGGTCGGCGGCACCATCACCGACAACTGGGGCTGGCGCTGGGCGTTCTACATCAACCTGCCGCTCGGCGTGGTCGCGCTGGCCGCCATCAGCGCCGTACTGCACCTGCCGAAGAAGCGGAACAAGGCCCGCATCGACTACCTCGGCGCCGGGCTGCTGACCCTCGGCATCACCTCGATCGTGCTGGTCACCACCTGGGGTGGCACGCAGTACGCCTGGACGTCCGCGCGGATCATGGAACTGATCGCCATCGGCGTCGTCGCGCTGGTCGGGTTCGTGTTCTGGCAGACCAAGGCCGCCGAGCCGATCATGCCGCTGCACATCTTCCGCAGCCGCAACTTCACCCTGATGTCGATCATCGGCTTCATCGTGGGCTTCGTGATGTTCGGCGCCACGCTCTTCCTGCCGCTCTACCAGCAGTCCGTGCAGGGCGCGTCGGCGACCAACTCCGGTCTGCTGCTGCTTCCGATGCTCGGCGCGATGCTGGTGACCTCGATGATCGCCGGGCGGGTGACGACCGGTACCGGCCGTTACAAGATCTTCCCGATCGTCGGCGGCGTACTGCTGACCGTGGGCCTGTACCTGCTGTCGACGATGGACACGGACACCACCCGGTTCACCTCCGGCGTGTACATGGCCGTCGTCGGTCTGGGCATGGGCTGCCTGATGCAGATCACCATGCTGGTCGCGCAGAACAGCGTGGAGCTGAAGGACATGGGCGTCGCGTCCTCCTCGACCACCCTCTTCCGCACCCTCGGCTCCTCCTTCGGTGTCGCGATCATGGGCGCGCTCTTCAACGACCGGGTCAAGCACGTCATGGCCGAGCGGGCCGGCTCGCTGGGCTCCAAGATCACCGAGCAGTCGGCGCAGCTGGATGCGAAGAGCCTGGCGAAGCTGCCGGCCGCGGCGCGCGAGGCGTACCAGCACGCGGTGTCGGCGGGCACGCACTCGGCGTTCCTGCTGGGTGCCGTGATCGCCGTGGTGGTGCTGGTGACGGCGGTGTTCGTCAAGGAGGTCCCGCTGAAGGGCGCGGCCCCGAAGGCGGGCTCCGACGAGGCCGCGCCGATGCCGGTCGTCGAGGCCGTCTGAGAAGAGGCCGTCTGAGAAACGGGCCATGTGCGGGTGGCTCCGGGGACCGTATCCCCGGAGCCACCCGCTTTGCGTTGTCCCGCGGACACCGGGCGCCGCAACCGTCCTGCGTTGACGGCCGTCCGGCGTTGTCAGTGCCGCATGTCACCATCGGCCTCATGGACAGACTGCGTCAGCTGCGGCGTGCCAAGGACGCCATGGACCGGGACTGGGCCGACCCGGGCCTGGACCTCGACGCGGTCGCCGCCCACGCCGGGTACTCGCGGTATCACTTCCTCCGCGCCTTCAAGGAGGCGTACGGCGAGACGCCCGGCCAGTATCTGACGCACCGCCGGATCGAGCGGGCGGAGGAGATGCTCCGCGCCGCGAACCTCACCGTCACCGAGATCTGCCACCTCGTCGGCTTCAGCAGCCTCGGCACCTTCTCCGCGAAGTTCAAGGCACGGACGGGGCTCAGCCCCACCGAGTACCGGGCCGAGCATGTCGGCAGCGGCGCCTCCCTCATACCCGGCTGCTACGCCCTGCTCTGGGCCGGAGGGTTCCCGCGCAGGAGCGCAATTTCCGAGAAGCGCGCCGAGCGCCCCGCTGCCTACCGTGACGGACAGGAACAGCAACCGTCCGGCAGGAGTACCGAGCCATGATCCAGGGTCTGGCCATCACCACCGTGTGGACCTTCGACCAGCAGCGCACCAAGGCCTTCTTCACCGAGAAACTCGGCTTCGAGGTGCGCAACGACATCGCGATGGGTGACATGCGCTGGGTCACCGTCGGCGCCAAGGATCAGCCCGGCGTCGAGCTCGCCCTGATGCGCCTGGACGGGCCGGGCCTCGACCCCGAGTCCGCCGAGGCGCTGCGCAAGCTGGTCGCCAAGGGGGCGATGGGCGCCGGGGCGTTCCGCACGGACGACTGCCGGGGGGACTACGAGACCTTCAGGGCCAGGGGCGTCGAGTTCGTCCAGGAGCCCAAGGAACGGCCGTACGGCATCGAGGCGATCTTCCGCGACGACAACGGCAACTGGTACTCGCTGACCCAGCGCAGCGAGGAGCTCGACTTCTCCAAGGAGTTCTGAGCATGACCACGGGGACAGGGCCCGATCACACCGCCGTCCGCACCGCCCTGTGGCGCGCACTGCACCTGCGTGCCGATCCGCCGCCGTACGTCGTGGAGGACGAGGTCGGGCTGCGGCTCGCCGAGCCGGAGTCCGGGGACGACTGGCGGGGCCGGCCGGACATGGACGTCGACGCCACCCGGCGGACCCGGGCGTCCATCGTGGCCCGGGCCCGGTTCGTCGAGGACCTGGTGGTGGCGGAGGCCGGGCGCGGGGTGGACCAGTACGTCCTCCTCGGCGCCGGGCTCGACACCTTCGCGCAGCGCCGCGCCGACGACATCGCCGCGGCCGGGCTGCGGGTGTTCGAGGCCGACCGGGCCGGAGCCGTGGCGTGGAAGCGGCGGCGGCTGGCCGAGCTGGGGTACGGCGTGCCCGAATGGCTGCGGCTGGTGCCGGTGGACTTCGAAGGGGACTGGTGGGGGCAGCTGGTGGACGCCGGGTTCGATCCGGGACGGCCGGCCGTGGTCGCCTCGGCCGGGGTCACGATGTACCTCACCGAGGACGCGCTCGCCGCCACCCTGGGGCATATCGCCAAGCTCGCGCCGGGATCGACGCTGGTCACGACCTTCCTGCGGCCGATCGAGGACGTCGAGCCGGACCAGCGGGAACAGCTGAGGGTGGCGCAGCGGGGCGCGCGGGCCTCCGGCACGCCCTTCCTGAGCTTCTACGCGCCCGAGCGCATGGCCGCCCTCGCCCTGGCGGCCGGCTTCCGGGAGACCCGGCACGTGCCCGCCGAGGAGCTCGCCGAGCGTTACTTCGCCGGGCGGACGGACGGGCTGCGCCCGTCACGCGGGGAGGAGATCCTCGTGGCCCTGACCTGAAGGCCCACCGGCGAGTGGCTCAGCGGTGACCTGCGGGCCGGTGGGGGCTTGTCGCGCAGTTCCCCGCGCCCCTAAGGGGCGCTACCGGCTCCCCGCCTGTGCCGGGCCCGGCAGCATCGGGTAGCTCCCCGTGGCCGTCGGTGCGTGTTCCGGGAGCCACAGCACGGCCACCGCACCCTCCGCCGGGATGTGGTCGGGTGCGCCCGCCGGACGGACGTTGCGGAAGGTCAGGCGGGCGCCCAGCACCCGGGCCTGGCCGGCCGCGATGGTCAGGCCCAGCCCGTGGCCCTGGCCCGCGCGGTCCGCGCTGCCGGTGCGGAACCGGCTCGGGCCCTCGGCGAGAAGCGCCTCGGGGAAGCCGGGACCGTGGTCGCGGACCCGGATGACCCGGCCCTCGACGGTCACCTCGATGGGCGGCTTGCCGTGCCGGGCCGCGTTGGCGAGCAGATTGAACAGCACCCGCTCCAGGCGGCGCGGGTCGGTCGTGACCTCCGACTCGTGCACCACCCGAACCTCGATCTCGGGGTCCTTCGCGGCCACCCGCCGGGCGACGAACTCGCCCAGCATGATGTCCTGCAGCTCGGCCCGCTCGGAGGCGCTGTCGAGCCGGGCCACCTCCAGGACGTCCTCGACGAGGGTGCGCATCGCCTTCGCCCGGTCCAGGACCAGCTCGGTCGGACGCCCGGGTGGCAGGAGCTCGGCCGCCGTGAGCAGGCCCGTCACCGGCGTCCGCAGCTCGTGCGCGATGTCGGCCGTCACCCGCCGCTCGGCCTCCAGGCGCTGCTGCAGCGCGTCCGCCATCGCGTCCACCGCGCGCGCCAGGTCGTCGGTCTCGTCCCGTACGACCCCGCCGATCGCCTCCCGCACCCGTACGTCCGGCTCGCCCTGGGCGACCTGGTTGGCCGCGGCCGCCGCCTTGCGCAGCCGGCGCGAGAGCTGTCCGCCGATCAGCACGCCGAGCGCGCTGCCGCCGAGCACGACCGCGATGGAGCCGATGACGAGGGCCTGGTCGAGGTCCTTGAGCACGTTGCTGCTGCGGTTCGGGAAGGTGCCGTGCAGGGACAGCACACGGCCGTCCTTGGCCTGCACCGCCGCCCAGATGTCCGGTGCCCCGTGCCCGTGGTCGATGACATCGGTCGCCCGGCGGCCCGCGTCGACCTTGTCGCGCAGGGCGTCCGGCAGCCGGGGGTCGTCGACCTTGACGTCGGGGAAGTTCGCCCGCCCGTACAGCTCGTAGTTGCGCTGGGCGATCTGCAGCCGCTCGTTGGACAGGTCGCGGGCGTTGTCCAGCATCGAGACCCGGGCGGCGTTGTGCACCACCAGGCTCAGTGCGATCGCGACCAGCGCGCCGACCAGCGCGATCGCCGCGCTCAGCTTCCATCGGAGCCCGGTGCGCAGACCCGGACCCCGGTACCGGACGAATCTCGTGATCCCCCGCATGACCGCCCCGCTCAGGCCTTCAACTTGTAGCCGAAACCGCGGACCGTCTCGATCCGGTCCTGGCCGATCTTCGTGCGCAGCCGCTGCACATGGACGTCCACGACCCGGGTGTCCCCGCCCCAGCCGTAGTCCCAGACGCGTTCGAGCAGCTTGTCGCGGGAGAGTACGGTCCCCGGTGCCGAGGAGAACTCCAGGAGCAGCCGCATCTCGGTCGGGGTGAGCGCGACCGGCTCCCCGGCCCGGCGCACCTCCATGCCCTCGGTGTCGATCTCCAGCTCCCCGAAGGTCAGCGGGCCGCCGTTCACCTCGGCCGCGTCCGCAGAGGGCCGCTCGCCGCCGCTCGCGTGCCCGAACCGGCGCAGTACCGCCCGGATCCGGGCGACCAGTACGGCGCCGTCGAACGGCTTGGTGACGTAGTCGTCGGCGCCCGCCTCCAGGCCCAGCACCACGTCGATCGAGTCGGCGCGCGCAGACAGCATGATCACCGGCACGGTGGACTCGTCCCGGATGCGCCGGCACAGGCTGACCCCGTCCAGACCCGGGACCATCACGTCCAGCAGGGCGATGTCGGGCCGGTCGGCGCGGAACGCCTCCAGCCCGGACAGCCCGTCGGGCATGGCGGTGACCGCGAAGCCGTCCCGCTCCAGCGCGAGCTGGGTGGCCTCGCGGATGACGTCGTCGTCCTCGACGAACAGGACGTGGGTCTGGTCTGCCATCCCGGCTCTCTCGTGTTGTCGGTGTGGGGTCAGCCGGCGGCGGAGGGGTCCTCGGTGGTGTTGCCGCCGGCCGCGTTGCCGTAGTCGGTGTGGTGGAAGTCCTCCTGGACGAAGTGCCCCCCGGCCCAGGTGTACGTGATCACGTTCTCACCCGACGGACTCGACACCGGGTCGCCCTTCTCGTACACCTGCTTGGTCACGCTCAGATCGCCCTTGTCGATCTCCGCGTAGATCGGGGACTCCTCGGCCTTGAAGACATTCTTGTACGCGCCGCTCTCGCTGCGGTACACATACGCCCCGACCCCGACCGCGTCCCCGCAGGTCAGCACGTTGACAACGACGTCCTCGACCGAGCCTCCGGTCAGATCGCCGTATGTCACGTCGACCGGGTACTCGTCGCCCGCGCAGGGCTTCAGGTCCCGCTTCACCGTGGCGGACACCGCCGGGTCGGCCTTCACCAGGGCGACCGCGTCGACCTTCTCGTACGTCTGGGACGGATTGGGCGAGGGGGCGGCGGCGGCCGGGGCGTTCCCGACCGAGTCGGCGTGCGCCGGGCCCTCGTCACGGGCTCCGGTGCCGCCGGTGCCGCAGGCGGCGGCGAAAAGGGCGAGGGCGGCGAGCACGGCCGCCGCCGTGATCACCGCCTGGGCACCCGCCGGGCCCCTGTCGGGCCCTGCGTCGGTCATGCCGCGCAACGCTCCCGCTCCTCACGCTCCAGCGCGCGTGCGTCGAGGTCGCGTGACTCCAGCTCCTCGCGGAGCCGGGCGAGCGCCCGGTGCAGCGTGCTCTTGACCGTTCCGGCCGACATGCCGAGGGCGGCGGCCGTCTCCTCCGTGGACATCTGCTCCCAGTGTCGCAGCACCACGACACTGCGCTGCTTCGGAGCCAGAACCTTCATGATGTCCATAAGGAGCGCGCGGTCCGCGTGCTGCTCGGTGGAGTCGTCGACGCAGGCGTCGGGCAGCTGCTCGGTCGGGACCTCCTCCAGTTTGCGGGCCCGCCACCACTCGGTACGCGTGTTGATCATGACCCGGCGGAGATAGGCGTCCGCGAGCTTCTTGTCCGCGATGCCGTCCCAGCGGCCGTACGTCCGGACGAGCGCGGTCTGCAGCAGGTCCTGTGCGTCCGTCGGGTCCGGGACCAGCCGGCGCGCGCTGCGCAGCAGCGCGTCCTGCCGGGTGCGGACGTACTCCTCGAATTCGAGCACCTCGCCCTGCGCCATGATCAACCGCCTCCCGATCCCCGTTTTTTCCCCGGCCCCTGTGCCTGAGTTGCCGCTGTCCCGCGGTCCTGGCGGGCACAGAAACGAAGTTACGGACCTGTTGTCACGGGGCTGTGCGGAGCAGCCTGCGGGTAGCAATCGGCTGTCCGTCGGTTGTGTAACGGAGATGAGTTCGGGGTAAGCGATCGTGGACTTATGTCCCACTGTATGGCGATTTGCCAGGTGGCCGGGGTCGTAACACAGCCTCTTCCGCTGTGATGTGGCTGTACGTCAGCTCAGCGGAAGCCGGTACAGACCGTCCGCGAGCGGCTCCACCAGCCCGTCCGAGACCAGCCCGTCCAGCGCGCGGGCGCGTTGCACCGGCTCGTGCCACACCCGGTCGAGCGCCGCCTGCGGCACAGGGGCGTGCGCCTCGCGCAGCACGGCGAGCAGCTTGCCGCGTACCTGCCGGTCCGTACCGGCGTACGTCTGCCCGCGCCGGGGCGGACCCTCGTGCTCCGGCTTGCCGGCCAGCCGCCAGGCGCACGCGCCGGCGATCGGGCACCGCTGGCACGTCTCGTTCTTCGCCGTGCACACCAGCGCGCCCAGCTCCATCGACGCGGCGGCCCAGCGGGCGGCGGTCTTCTCGTCCTCCGGCAGCAGCTCGCGGGCGAGTCTGCGCTCGGCGGCGGTGGTGGCGTTCGGCGGGTACTGCACACCGGTCACGGCCCGCGCGAACACCCGCCGCACATTGGTGTCGAGCACGGCGTGCCGCTGCCCGTACGCGAACGACGCGACCGCCGCGGCCGTGTACTCCCCGATCCCCGGCAGCGCGAGCAGCTGCGCGTGATCCGTCGGTACGTCCCCGCCGTGCCGTTCCGTTATGGCTACGGCGGCGCCGTGCAGCCGCAGGGCGCGGCGCGGGTAGCCGAGCCGGCCCCAGGCGCGGACCGCCTCGCCGGGCGCCTCCTTGGCGAGGTCGGCGGGGCGCGGCCAGCGGGCCAGCCACTGCTCGTACACGGGCAGGACGCGGCTCACCGGCGTCTGCTGCAGCATGAACTCGCTGACCATCACCCCCCACGGGCCCGCCTCCGGGCGGCGCCAGGGGAGGTCACGGGCGTGGGCGTCGAACCAGGCGATCACGGGGGTGTGGAGCGTCTCAGTCATGTCCCTTCCGATCCTGCCACGTCCTGCGGCGGCCGGGGTGGACGTGGTTCGCGGCGGCGGCGGGGTTGACGCCGTGCGCGGTGAAGAGGGGCCGTGCTGGCGGGAGTTGCCGGAATGATGATCCGGAAAAGTTGAGGTTTGGGCGGCGGGTGGGGCGAGGAAGTGCACGGATCTCTCGTACAGTTTGGGCCGTGGGATCTCTGCGCAATCCGGTCGGGCCGCTTCCCTCCTCCATCTACTGGCGACGGAGGGGCATCATGCTGTCCGTCGCCGCCGTGCTGGCGCTGCTGATCGCGTGGATCGTGACGTCGGGCGGCGGGGGCGGAAAGAAGACCGCCGACGGGTCGAACGGCAAGAATCCCGTGTCCACGATCACGCCGGGGCCGTCCGGCAGCGGGCCGGCGATCAGCCAGGCACCGGGCGGGCGGGACGAGTCGAGCGGGGGCGGTTCGGGTGCCGGCTCGGGTTCGGGATCCACGTCCGGTTCCGACGGCGGGAGTTCGGGCGGATCGGGGGGCGACTCGTCGTCCGGCTCCGGCGGTTCGTCGTCCGGATCGTCCGGATCGTCTGGCACATCCGGATCGTCCGGCTCGGGCGACGATGTGACCTCGGGTTCCGGCGGTACGGTCGCCTCGCTGCCGGGGACCTCCACCCTCCCCAACTGCACAGCCGCGGCTGTGTCGTTGAGCCTGAAGAGCCTGCGCAACTCCTACTCGCCGGAGCAGACGCCGACCTTCGAACTCACGGCGAAGAACACGTCGTCCAGTGACTGCAAGGTCGATCTCGGGCCGAAGAACGCGGTGTTGACGATCACGGCGGCCAGTGCGGACAACAGTTACTGGTCGTCGGCGGACTGCCCGAAGGCGGCGGCGAGCCGGTGGTACCGGGTGCCGGCGGGCAGCACCATCACCTACACGCTGAAGTGGGACCGCAAGCCGAGCGCGGCGAACTGCGCGACGCCTTCGGCGGGGTCGGCCGGGGCGGGGACGTACCTGCTGCAGGCGGAGACCCCGGGCTTCACGAAGACACAGGCGTCGTTCGTGCTGTCGGCGGACTGACACGCCCCGTCAGGGGCGCGGGGCTGTATCGATATGCGGCTCCACCGCGTGGGCGCGATCAGCCCCCACTCACCCGCACTCGCCACACGACGCACCCCGTCGAGCTACTGGGCGAAATCAGACATACCGCTCAAGAATCGAGGACTCGGCCAGTCGCGACAGCCCCTCGCGTACGCTCCGTGCCCGCGCCTCGCCGACCCCGTCCACCGTCTGCAGGTCATCGACGCTCGCAGCGAGCAGCTTCTGCAGGCCCCCGAAATGCTCCACCAGCCGGTCGATGATGGCCCCCGGCAGCCGCGGCACCTTCGCCAGCAGGCGGAAGCCGCGCGGGGACACCGCCGAATCCAGCGTCTCCGGCGAACCCGTGTAACCCAACGCCCTCGCCACCGTCGACAGTTCCAGCAGCTCCGCATGGCTCAGGGCATCCAGCTCCGAGAGCGCCTCGTCGACCGTACGGGACCGCTTCGCCGTGGGCTCGGGGACGTAGTCCCGCACCACCAGTTCCCGCTCGGGCTCGACCCCGGCGATCAACTCGTCCAGCTGGAGCGCGAGAAGCCGCCCGTCGGTGCCCAGTTCGACAACGTACTCGGCGATCTCCGTGGCGATCCGGCGGACCATCTCCAGGCGCTGGGCGACGGCCGACACGTCGCGGACCGTCACCAGGTCCTCGATCTCCAGCGCCGACAGCGTTCCCGCGACCTCGTCGAGCCGGAGCTTGTACCGCTCCAGGGTCGCGAGCGCCTGGTTCGCACGGGAGAGGATCGCCGCCGAGTCCTCCAGGACGCGGCGCTGACCGCCGACGTACAGCGCGATCAGCCGCATCGACTGGGAGACGGAGACCACCGGGAAGCCGACCTGCTTGGAGATACGGTCCGCCGTCCGGTGCCGGGTGCCGGTCTCCTCCGTCGGGATCGTCGCGTCCGGTACGAACTGGACGCCCGCCCGGAGGATCTTCGACAGGTCGGACGAGACCACGATGCCGCCGTCGAGCTTGCACAGCTCGCGCAGCCGGGTCGCCGTGAACTCGACATCCAGGACGAAACCGCCCGTGCACATGGTCTCGACCGACTTGTCGGAGCCGAGCACGATGAGACCGCCGGTGTTGCCCCTCAGGACCCGCTCCAGGCCGTCCCGCATGGACGTGCCCGGCGCCACGGCGCTCAGCGAGGCGCGCATCAGGCCCTCGGAACCGGCACTCCCACCGGACTTTCCGGGAGCCGCTGCCCGGTCGTTGGCTGCCACTGCACTCCTCCGGTCGCAGGTTCTGAGGCGCTCCCGCACCCGCACTCGGTTCGTACGGACGGGCGAGACCAGGGCAAAGTCTACCGGCGCTGCTCCGCCTCCTGTGGGGCCTCCCGGCGACGGGAGCGCGGCAGCACCCGCAGCGCGTCCCCCATGTCGGCGACTTCCAGGACCTTCATGCCCGGCGGGATCTTGCCCGGATCGCCCGGTACGAGCGCGTGCGTGAAGCCGAGGCGGTGCGCCTCCGTGAGCCTGCGCTGGACGCCGGTGACCCGTCTGACCTCGCCCGCGAGGCCGACCTCGCCGATGGCGACCAGGTTCTTCGGGAGGGGGGTGTCGCTGGCGGCGGAGGCCAGGGCGAGGGCGATGGCCAGGTCGGCGGCGGGCTCGGAGAGCTTCACCCCGCCGACCGTCGCGGAGTAGATGTCCCGCTTGCCGAGCGCGCTGATGCGCCCCCGCTGCTCCAGCACCGCCAGCATCATCGAGACCCGGGAGGTCTCCAGTCCGGAGGTCGTCCGGCGGGGGGAGGGGATCTGTGAGTCGACGGTGAGGGCCTGGACCTCGGCGACCAGCGGGCGGCGGCCCTCCAGGGTGACGGTCAGACAGGTCCCCGGGACCGGTTCGTCACGTCGTGTCAGGAAAAGTCCGCTCGGATCGGCGAGGCCCGTGATGCCCTCGTCGTGCAGTTCGAAGCAGCCGACCTCGTCGGTGGCGCCGTAGCGGTTCTTGACCCCTCGGACGAGGCGGAGGCGCGCGTGCCGGTCGCCTTCGAAGTGCAGGACCACGTCCACCAGGTGCTCCAGCAGGCGCGGACCTGCGATCGCGCCGTCCTTGGTGACATGGCCGACCAGGAGCGTGGACATGCCCCGATCCTTCGACGCGCGGATGAGGGCCCCGGCCACCTCCCGCACCTGGGCCATGCCACCGGGCGCACCGTCGATCTCGGGGGAGGCGACGGTCTGCACCGAGTCGAGGATGAGCAGCGACGGCTTCACCGCGTCCAAGTGGCCGAGGACGGCGGCCAGATCGGTCTCGGCGGCGAGATAGAGGTGGTCGTCGATGGCGCCGATGCGGTCGGCGCGCAGCCGGACCTGGCTCGCGGACTCCTCGCCGGTGACATAGAGGGTGCGGTGCTCGTCGCTGGCCGACTTGGCCGCCACGTCGAGGAGCAGGGTGGACTTGCCGACGCCCGGCTCGCCCGCGAGCAGCACGACCGCACCGGGGACCAGGCCGCCGCCGAGGACGCGGTCCAGCTCCGGGACGCCGGTGGTGCGGGCGGTGGCCTGGCGGCCGTCGACCTGGCCGATGGGCACGGCGGAGGTGGTGACACGGCCGGGTGCCGTCGTACGGACCGCGGGCGTGCCGTACTCCTCGATCGTCCCCCAGGCCTGGCACTCGGGGCAGCGGCCGAGCCACTTGGCCGTCTGCCAGCCGCACTCGGTGCAGCGGTAGGACGGACGGTCCTTCGAGGTCTTGGTACGGGTGGCCATGCGGAAACCGTAGCCCCCGCCACCGACAACGGGACCGCCGTGGCCCGCGTGACGGGTGTGGGTGGACCGGTCCCGGCCACGCGGTGTGAGGAACGAGCCACGGAATGGAGGGCTCCTGTCCCCTTATGAGGGATCGTTTCACCCGTACGGATTAAAAGTGCTCAAGCCGCAAGAAGGTGCCATACAGCGCCGCCTACGGTCGCACGGGTGATGAGCAGCAGCCCGGAGACCACGACCCGTACGACCGGCGCGCACCGGGCGGACCGGGAGGCGCGCACGGCGCGCGATCGTACGGCGGCGCGCACGCTGGCGCAGCGACCGCCGGCACGCTACGAGCAGTACCTGGACGGGCTGTTCACCTACTGCCTCTCCGTGCTGTGCGACCACGACGCGGCCACCACCGCCCTCGCGGACGTCCTCGCGCTCGCCGAGCGGCGCGGCCAGCGCGTCCCGGACGCCGTCGGCGACCGCCGCGCCTGGCTGTACGCGCTGGCCCGCTGGGCCTGTCTGCGCGGCCTCGCCCAGGCCAAGCAGAAACGTCAGGCCACCCATGCCGTGGGGCGGCACAGCGCCGCCGAACCGCCGCTCGCCACCGAGAACCAGGAGGAGCGGCGCCGCGAACTCGCCCAGCTCGCCTGGCCCGAGGCCGCTGGCACCACCCCCGAGCAGCGCGAGGCCCTCGAACTCGCCGTACGCCACCACCTGGCCGCCCACGAGGTCGCCGCCGTCCTCGGCATGGACCTGGCCGCCGCCCGTGAACTGCTCTCCTCCGCCGCCTGCGAGGTCGAGCGCACCCGCGCGGCCCTCGCCGTCGTGGAGACCGGCGGCTGCCCGAGCGTGTCCCACCTCACCGGGGACAGCCAGCTGGTGCTCAGCAGCACGCTGCGCCGCGAGCTGGTCCGGCACGTCGACGACTGCCCGCGCTGCCGCCGTACCGCCGAGCGCGCGGCACCCGGACGGTGGCCCGGCGCGATGACCACGCCCGCCGAACTGCCCGTCCTGGAGGCACCCCGCGCGGCCCTGCACATGGTGCTCGCGCACCAGCCACGCGCGCGTGGCGCCGCCGTTCCGCGCTTCGACCGGCGCGGCTTCCCGATGGACCCCAAGGACCGTGCGGCCCGGCGCGACCGGCTCCGCGCGCGTGCCGTCACGACGACCGTGGTCGCCACGGTGGTGGCGGCGCCGGTGCTCGCCCTGTGGGCCGCGTACCGGGGCTCGCCGGCGGGGGAGGCCCACGAGGGGCCGTCCGCGACCGCGCGCGAGGCCGCCGGCCCCGACGCGCTCGACGGCGCCGACGCGGGGGGCTACGAGAACGCCGGCAACGCCGGCACCAGGCCCGGACCGCGCATCGGGAAGGACGGCAAGGCCGACGTCTCGGTGGAGGTGGTCGGTGTGGTCGGGGGCGGCAAGAAGCCGGCCGGTGCGGGGCGCCTCGCGGTGACCGCCGACAACGAGGGCGACACGACGCTGATCACGCTCGCGGCGTCCGGGGACTCGGCGCTGCGGTGGTCGGTGGCCACGCCCGCGGGCTGGCTGTACTTCTCGCGGTCCTCGGGAACGCTCCGGCCGGGCGAGTCGTTCACGATCAAGGTGTACGTCGATCATCTGCGGGAGCCGGCCGGGCCCTGGCGCGCGCGGGTGGCGGTGGCCCCGGCGGGGGCGGTGGTGTCGATCAACGGGTACGGGACCGCTCCGCGGAGGGGGACGCCGACGCCTACGCCCACGGCGACCGAGCCGGCGTCGGCGACGCCGACATCGCCGGCCGGTGAGCCGCCGACGTCGGCTTCGCCCACACCGACGCCCACGGAATCGGACACCGCCGGTCCGACGGGGTCGGCTTCGCCGACGGAGAGCGAGAGTGCGGGTTCGTCGGCGAGTCCGTGAGGTGGGTCGGCTGTTCGGAGGCTGCGGGCCGGTGGGGGCTGGTCGCGCAGTTCCCCGCGCCCCTAGCGGGGCGCTGGATCCGCCGGATGCGGGGCCAGCAGGGGGAGCTGTCCTGCCAGGCGTTCCTCGCAGAGTTCCACCAGGCGGTCGTAGCCCGCCTTGCCCATCAGCTCGGTCAGTTCCGGGCGGTACGACACGTACACCGGGTCGCCCGCGCCGTGTGCCGAGGTGGCCGACGTGCACCACCAGTGCAGGTCGTGGCCGCCCGGGCCCCAGCCCCTGCGGTCGTACTCGCCGATCGAGACCTGGAGGACGCGGGTGTCGTCCGGGCGGTCGATCCAGTCGTACGTCCGGCGGATCGGGAGCTGCCAGCAGACGTCCGGCTTGGTCTCCAGCGGCTCGCGACCTTCCTTCAGCGCCAGGATGTGCAGCGAGCAGCCCGCGCCGCCCGCGAAACCGGGGCGGTTCTGGAAGATGCACGAGCCGTTGAACGGGCGGGTCTGGCGGGAGCCCTCCTCGTCCTCCGAGATCCAGCCGTTCCGCGTGCCCTCGTCGTGGTGCTGCCAGACCTCCGGCGTGAGCCTCGCCACATGATCGGCGACCCGCTTCTCGTCGTCCTCGTCGGAGAAGTGCGCGCCCAGCGTGCAGCAGCCGTCGTCCGCACGGCCCGCCTGGATGCCCTGGCAGCCGCTGCCGAAGATGCAGTTCCAACGGGAGGTCAGCCATGTCAGATCACAGCGGAACACCTGCTCGTCGTCCGCCGGATCAGGAAATTCCACCCATGCGCGCGCGAAGTCGAGGCCCTTCTCGTCCGCTGCCAGGGCCTTCTTCGCCGTCTTCACCGGCTTCACCCGCGAAGAACCGTCGGCAGATTTGGCGCCCTTGTGGTCCTTCGTCTTTTTCGTCTTTGGCACCCGTCCAGGGTATGTCGCCCGAGGCGGCATCGGGGACGGCTCCGAGCACCGGTTATGTCCCAGGTGGCAGTAGCGTTCCGTACATGAGACTCGGTGTCCTCGACGTGGGATCTAACACGGTGCATCTGCTGGTGGTGGATGCGCACCCCGGCGCGCGCCCGCTGCCGGCGCACTCGCACAAGGCGGAGTTGCGTCTTGCCCAACTCCTCGACGGCAACGGGGCGATCGGCCCCGACGGGGTCGAGAAACTGGTCGATGTCGTCCGTGTCGCCCTGCAGGCCGCGGAGGACAAGGGCGTCGAGGACCTGCTGCCGTTCGCCACCTCCGCCGTGCGCGAGGCCAGCAACGCCGATGACGTCCTCGCGCGCGTGCAGGCCGAGACCGGTGTCGAGCTCCAGGTCCTCACCGGCTCCGAGGAGGCCCGGCTGACCTTTCTCGCGGTACGCCGCTGGTTCGGCTGGTCCGCCGGAAAGCTGCTGGTCCTGGACATCGGCGGGGGCTCCCTGGAGATCGCGTACGGAATCGACGAGGAGCCGGACGCGGCCGTCTCGCTGCCGCTCGGCGCAGGCAGGCTCACCGCGGGCTGGCTGCCCGGCGACCCGCCGTCCGCCGACGACATACGGTCGCTGCGTCGCCATGTACGCGCCGAGATCGCCCGTACGGTCGGCGAGTTCAGCCGCTTCGGCGCCCCCGACCACGTGGTCGCCACGTCGAAGACCTTCAAGCAGCTGGCCCGTATCGCCGGCGCGGCCCGCTCCGCCGACGGCCTCTACGTCCAGCGCGAACTCAAGCGGGACTCCCTGGAGACCTGGGTCCCGAGGCTGGCGGCCATGACCACGGCCCAGCGGTCGGCGCTTCCGGGGGTCTCCGAGGGCCGGTCGGGGCAGCTGGTGGCCGGTGCCCTGGTGGCCGAGGCCGCGATGGACCTCTACGGGGTGGAGAACCTGGAGGTCTGCCCGTGGGCGCTCAGGGAGGGCGTCATCCTCCGGCGCCTCGATCACATGGGATCGGCGTAGCCGCGCGGGGGCACGGCCCAGCCGCGCGGGCGCGACCCTGGTCACAACGGCGAGTAGCCGCCCCCTTCCCGCCCGCCCCCACCCCGTAACCTGTCCCTCGTGGCAAAACCAAGGGACGTCGTCCGCATCCCGGATGCGAAGGTCGCGCTCTCCACGGCCTCCGTCTACCCGGAGTCGACGGCGACGGCCTTCGAGATCGCCGCGCGCCTGGGCTACGACGGTGTCGAGGTCATGGTGTGGACCGACCCGGTCAGCCAGGACATCGAGGCCCTGCGCAGACTGAGCGACTACCACCGCATGCCGATCCTGGCCGTCCACGCGCCCTGTCTGCTGATCACCCAGCGGGTCTGGTCCACCGACCCCTGGGTCAAGCTCCAGCGGGCCCGGGCCGCGGCCGAGAAGCTGGGCGCGAGCACGGTCGTGGTGCACCCGCCGTTCCGCTGGCAGCGCCAGTACGCCCGCGACTTCGTCGAGGGGATCTGGCGCATGGCGAACGAGACGGACGTGCGGTTCGCGGTGGAGAACATGTACCCCTGGCGTTATCGCGACCGCGAGATGCTCGCGTACGCCCCCGACTGGGACGTGACGAAGGACGACTACCGGCACTTCACGATCGACCTCAGCCATGCCGCCACGTCCCGCACCGACGCCCTGGCCATGGTCGACCGGATGGGCGACCGGCTCGGCCATGTCCACCTCGCCGACGGCCGCGGCTCCGCCAAGGACGAGCATCTGGTGCCCGGCCGCGGGACCCAGCCGTGCGCCGAGCTCCTGGAGCGCCTCGCGTTCACCGGCTTCGACGGGCATGTCGTCATCGAGGTCAACACCCGGCGCGCCATGTCCGGCGCGGAGCGCGAGGCCGACCTCGCGGAGGCCCTCGCCTTCACCCGTCTGCACCTGGCCTCGGCCGTGAAGGTGCCCCGCCGGTGACCGGTAGCGAGAACGCCGGTACCGAGAACCCCGGTAGCGGCAGCGGTGGCCACGCCGGCAACGGCACCGGTGACAACGGCAACGCTGGCACCGGCGCCCGGCGCCGTGGCCGCCCTCCGCGCACCGAGTCGGCCGACACCCGGGACCGTATCCTCGCCGCCGCCCGCGAGGAGTTCTCCGAACGCGGGTACGAGAAGACGTCCGTACGGGGTATCGCCAAGGCCGCCGGGGTCGACTCCGCCCTGGTCCACCACTACTTCGGCACCAAGGAACAGATCTTCGAGGCCGCGATCTCGGTCGCCTTCGCCCCCGCGCTCAACGCGCCGACCGCGATCGCCGAGGGCCCGCTGGACGGGGTCGGCGAGCGCCTGACCCGCTTCATCTTCGGCATCTGGGAGAACCCCACCACCCGTACGCCCCTTCTCGCGATCGTCCGCTCGGCCGTCAACAACGACGCGGCCGCCGCCGTCTTCCGCCGCCTGATCTCCACCCAGCTGCTGCGCCGGGTCGCCGGACAGCTGAACCTCCCGGACGCGGAGCTGCGCGCCGAGCTGGCGGCAGCACAGCTGGTGGGCTGCGCGATGCTCCGCTATGTGATCAAGGTGGAGCCGCTGGCCTCGGCGGATCTGGAGCAGATCGTGCGGCGGATCGCCCCGGTGGTGCAGGGGCATCTGACCGGGCCCTGAGGCCGATCCTCCCGAGACACGCATCCCGCATTCCGGACACCCTGTCCCGAGGCCTGAACAACGGGCGTACGCTCAATAGCAGCCCTATCTGTCTGAAGGAGCGAGCGACGATGCCCGAGCTGAGGTCCCGCACAGTCACCCACGGTCGCAACATGGCGGGCGCCCGCGCCCTTATGCGCGCCTCCGGTGTACCCGGTGCGGACATCGGCCGTAAGCCGATCATCGCGGTCGCCAACTCCTTCACGGAGTTCGTGCCGGGCCACACCCACCTGCAGCCGGTCGGCCGGATCGTCTCCGAGGCGATCAAGGAGGCGGGCGGCATCCCGCGCGAGTTCAACACGATCGCCGTCGACGACGGCATCGCGATGGGCCACGGCGGCATGCTGTACTCCCTCCCCTCCCGCGACCTGATCGCGGACTCGGTCGAGTACATGGTCGAGGCGCACTGCGCCGACGCCCTGGTCTGCATCTCCAACTGCGACAAGATCACCCCGGGCATGCTGATGGCCGCCCTGCGGCTGAACATCCCCACGGTCTTCGTCTCGGGTGGCCCGATGGAGGCCGGTCGCGCCACCCTCGTGGACGGCACGGTCCGCACCCTCGACCTGATCGACGCGATGGTCGACGCGGCGAACGAGAACGTCTCCGACGAGGATGTCCTCAAGATCGAGGAGAACGCCTGTCCGACCTGCGGCTCCTGCTCCGGCATGTTCACCGCCAACTCGATGAACTGCCTGACGGAGGCGATCGGCCTCTCCCTCCCCGGCAACGGCTCGGTCCTGGCCACCCACACGGCCCGCAAGCAGCTGTACGTCGACGCGGCCACCACGGTCATGGACATCACCCGCCGCTACTACGAGCAGGACGACGACACGGTCCTGCCCCTCAACATCGCGACCTTCGCCGCGTTCGAGAACGCCATGGCCCTCGACATCGCGATGGGTGGCTCCACCAACACGATCCTGCACCTGCTGGCCGCCGCCCAGGAGGCGGGCGTTCCGTTCGGCCTGGAGGAGATCAACGCGGTCTCCCGCCGGGTGCCCTGCCTCGCCAAGGTCGCCCCGAACGTCGCCAAGACCCGCACGTACTACATGGAGGACGTGCACCGCGCCGGCGGCATCCCCGCCCTCCTCGGCGAACTGCACCGCGGCGGTCTCCTCAACGAGGACGTCCACTCCGTCCACAGCCCCTCCCTCGCGGACTGGCTGAAGACCTGGGACGTCCGCGCCGGCTCCCCGTCCCCCGAGGCGATCGAGCTGTGGCACGCGGCCCCCGGCTGCGTCCGCTCCGCCGAGGCCTTCTCCCAGTCCGAGCGCTGGGAGGCCCTCGACGAGGACGCGGCGGAAGGCTGCATCCGCAGCGTCGAGCACGCGTACTCCAAGGACGGCGGCCTCGCGGTCCTCAAGGGCAACCTCGCCGTCGACGGCTGCGTGGTGAAGACGGCCGGCGTCGACGAGTCGATCTGGACCTTCGAGGGCCCGGCGGTCGTCTGCGAGTCGCAGGAGGAAGCCGTCGAGAAGATCCTCAACAAGCAGGTGACGGACGGCGACGTCGTCGTCATCCGCTACGAGGGCCCCAAGGGCGGCCCCGGTATGCAGGAGATGCTCTACCCGACGTCCTTCCTCAAGGGCCGCGGCCTCGGCAAGACCTGCGCGCTGATCACGGACGGCCGCTTCTCCGGCGGCACGTCGGGCCTCTCCATCGGCCACGCCTCCCCGGAGGCGGCCTCCGGCGGCACGATCGCCCTCGTCGAGAACGGCGACCGCATCCGCATCGACATCCCGAACCGCACGATCGAGCTCCTCGTCGACGAGTCCGAGCTGTCCCGCCGCGAGCAGGCCCTCGGCGGCGTGTACGCCCCGAAGAACCGCGACCGCAAGGTCTCGGCGGCGCTCCGGGCCTACGCGGCGATGGCCACGAGCGCCGACAAGGGCGCGGTGCGCGACGTGTCCAAGCTGGGCTGACCCCCCCCGCAGACACTTCAGGGGCCGCCTCCCACACCGGGAGACGGCCCCTCGCTTCTTTTGCTGTACGACTCCTTTTCGTGACTGCGTGACTCCGCAACGTCACCAGGTGCCGGGATCATCCGCGTCCACGGCGAAGACGGTGCCGTCGGGGGCGGTGGCGTAGATGTGGGAGTCGAGGATCACGGGGGCGGGCACCGAGGTGGCGACCCCGCCCTCACTCCGCCCGAAGCGGGACGAGGTCTGTCCGGCGGCCTTCCCGCTGTTCGCGTCCACCGCCGTGAGCCGCCCGTCGGCAGCCGAGAAGTACACATACCGGTTGTCGGCGACGGGTGCCGAGCCCCGGCTCACCGAAGTCTCCAGGTGCCAGGTTCGCTTGCCCGCAGTCATGTCGACGGCGTCCAGCGACCCGGTGGCGGCCAGTACATAGACCACCCCGTCATGCACGCCGGCCTGCGCGTCCGCGCGCGGTGCCGGGAGCTTGACCCGGCGCGTGGCCCCGGACTCCGGCCTGTAACGGACCACCGCATCGGTGTCGCCGTAGACCGGATCGGTGGCCAGCAGGAAAACCGTCCCGTCCTGCGCGCCGACCGTCCTCAACAGACCCGGCAACCGCTTGTCCCACCGAATCTCTCCGGTGGCCGGGTCCACGGCGGTGACCTGGGTGTCGGCTCCGTCCGTGGACGTACTGGCCACATACGCCGACGACGTGTCCGAGGGGAAGAAGTCGATGCGGGGCGTGCTGCGCCCCCCTGTCGGCCGGCTCCACTTGGTGGTGCCGGTCGCGCTGTCCACTCCGGTGACCGTGCCGTCCGCGCCCGCGAACAGGAGCGTGTCGCCCGCGTACTTCATCCCCACGTCAGCGGGCAGGTCTTGCTGCCATCGAGTCTTGCCCGAGTCGGGATCGAGCGCCGTCACGTGCCGGACCCCGTCCGTGACGAGTTGGACGAGGCCGCCGGAGAAGACCGGGGGCCTGCTCCAGTGGGCGTTCTCGACGGAGTGCCGCCAGAGCACGGCACCGGTCACCGGGTTCAGGGCGAAGGCCACCGACGCCTCGGCGCAGAACAGCTTTCCGTCACCAACGGCGCATTGGGGAGTGGTCGCGCCCTTGGTGACCGGGTTCGCCTGCCAGGCGGCGAAGGCGGCGGCCGTCGTCCTGGGGCTGCTCTCCTGCGGTTGCTGCCTGCTCGCGGTGACCCACTGGACCAGGGCCGCGACCGCCCCCAGCGCGAGAACGACGGCACCCGTGGCCAAGGCGACCCGTCTGCTGAGGCGTGGCCTGAGCGGACGCCGCGGCTCCTCCTGTTTCGGCGGCTCCGGCCTCGCCGTGTCGCTGCCGTCCTCGGCGGAGACGGCCCGCTGTGCCGGTATGAACGCCTGCGTGTCGTACGACGCCGACAACGACCGCAGCCCCCGCATCAGTTCGTCGGGCGTCGGGCGGTCCTCGGGCTCCTTGGCGAGGCACTGCAGCACCAGCGGAGCGAGTTCCTCCGGCACCCCGGTGATGTCGGGCTCGTCATGCACGACCTGATAGGCGACGACATACGGGCTGTCGGAGTCGAACGGCCCACTACCGGTCGCCGCGTGCACCAGCACCGACCCGAGCGCGAAGATGTCGGCGGCGGGCCCGACCTCCCGCGGACGGCGGAACTGCTCGGGCGCCATGAACGGCGGCGTACCGATCAACTTCCCGGTCTCGGTCCGCAGCTCACTGTCCTTTGGCCGGGAAATACCGAAGTCGATGACCTTCGGACCGTCCTCGGCGAGCAGCACATTGCTCGGTTTGAGATCCCTGTGCACCACCCCGACCCTGTGAATGTCGCGCAACGCCTCCGCGAGCCCGACCATCAGCCGGCGCAACTGGGCAGGGGGCATCGGCCCGTTCCGCTTCACGTGCTCGGAGAGGGTCGGGCCGGGGATGAAGAGGGTGGCCATCCAGGGCCGCTCGGCCTCGGGGTCGGCGTCCACGACAGGGGCGGTGAACGCGCCGCTGACCTTGCGCGCGGCGGCCACCTCCTGCCGGAAACGACCCCTGAACTCGCGGTCCTTGGCGAACTCGGCGTGCACGACCTTCACCGCGAGCTTCAGCCCCGAGGTACTGCGGGCCAGGTGCACCACACCCATGCCACCGGAACCCAGGCAGGACTCCAGGCGGTAGTGCCCGGCGTACTCGGGAAGTTCCGCTTCCGCGCCCGCTCCGGTGTTGCGCTGTGGCGTCAAGGGACCACCCCCGTGCTTTTTCCGCGGAGCGCGACGCACGGAGCCTAGTCGATGACTCGTGCGATACAGAGGCGGCTTGCTAGCCTCCGCGTGCGAGTTGCGTACATGTGTTTCGTGGCTCGATCGAGGGGAATCAACGGGACTCCATGGCACTCATGGGTTCAGTGGGGGGAGCAGTACATGTCCGTCGAACGTGTGCAGGAGGCCGAGAACAGCGGCGAGGAGGAGGCCGTCACGACGCTGGCGACATCCGTGCGCTACTACTCGGTCGCCCCGGGCGTCCGCCTGAACGTCCGCAGCGGCCCCGGTACCAGCTACGACATCACCCGCGTCCTCCCCGAGGGCGCCAAGGTTCCGATCTACTGCCAGACGCCGGGTACGACGGTGTCCGGTTACTACGGCACCTCGAACATCTGGGACAACATCAGCAACGGCGAGTTCGTGTCAGACGCCTACGTCAACACGGGCAGCGACGGGTACGTGGCCGACCGCTGCTCCTGATCCGGTCCAGGAGGACTGGGATGACACCCTTAAGACGCGCTTCCGTCCTTCTCGCGGGCTCCGCAGGAGCCTTCCTCATGATCCTTGGCTCGGCCTCGGTCGCCGCCGCCGTATCGACGTACTCGGTCGCCCCGGGCGTCCGCCTGAACGTCCGCGACGGCCCCGGCACCAGCTACAGCATCACCCGCACCCTCCCCGAGGGAACCAAGGTCCCGATCTTCTGCCAGACGCCGGGTACGACGGTGTCCGGTTACTACGGCACCTCGAACATCTGGGACAACATCGACAACGGCGAGTTCGTGTCAGACGCCTACGTCAACACGGGCAGCGACGGCTACGTGGCTGACCGCTGCGCCTGACCCAGCACACCACCCCGACCTGGAGCCCGCGGCCTCCGGCGCCATAATCGTCCCGTGAGCGACGAACCAGGCACCCCGGACACCCCCGCGGGCTCCACCGGCGGACCCCGTCCCGAGCCCCTCCGTTTCTTCGGCACGTCCTGGGTGAACCACGACGACGGCTACACCGCCCGCCGGATCGGCGTGGCCGTGGGCTCGCTCGCCGCCGCCGTGGCCTCCTGCCTGATCCTGCGCCTCGCCTACGAAGGCGTGCAGCTCGCCGACACCGGGTCCTTCGTGACCGTCCTGGTCGTCGCGATGTTCGCCATCTGCAGCGCCCTGGCCTTCCGCAACACCTGGGAGTCCTTCGGCAAGCGCCCCGACCCCGAACGCCAGGCCTCGCTGCGCGGCCTCCTCGCCATCGGCTTCGTCGGCTCCCTGCTCGCCTACTTCTTCCGCTCCCTGACGGAGGCCCCCGGCGAGAAACTCCACCGCACCGAGTACGACACCGCCGTCCAGCAACACGAACACCGCAACACCCGCCGCTCGGGCAACCCGTCGAAGAAGAAGCGCAAGCACTGAGGCCGCCCGTCACTTCCGCCGCTCCGGTTGCCCGGTGAAGGGGAGGTGGCGGCTGTTGCGGCCGTCCGGCGTGGCGGCAGGGACGCACCCGCCGGTCGGCGACCGCTGCGTCACCCTCGCCCCTTCGGCCACCCGGCCAAGAAGCGGAAGCGTCGGTCGTGTTCTGGAGGCAGAGGGCGGTCGGTTCGACCCTCCGCCCCCGAAAACCCCCTGTCGCCCCCGGCTCCACCCCCGGGACCATGGCTCCATGACCACAAGCCAGTCGCGCCCCCCGAACCCCGCTCCCTCCCACGCCGCCCGGGCCCACTCCTTCAACGCCGCCGCGGCCCAGTACGCCGAGAACCGCCCCTCCTACCCGCCCGCCCTTCTCGACGCGGTCGAGGAAGAGGCCGGCCGCTCCCTCGCCGGTGCCCGGGTGGTCGACGTCGGCGCGGGTACGGGCATTGCGACCGCCCTCCTGCACGCACGCGGCGCCGACGTGGTCGCGGTGGAGCCGGGGGAGGGCATGGCGGCGCAGTTCCACGCCACGCTCCCCGACGTCCCGATCGTCCGAGGCAACGGCAACGCCCTCCCCCTCGCCGACGGCACCGCCGACTTCCTCACCTACGCCCAGGCCTGGCACTGGACCGACCCCGCCCGCTCCGTGCCGGAGGCCCTGCGCGTACTGCGTCCCGGCGGGGCGCTGGCGCTGTGGTGGAACACCAGCGCCCTCGACGTCGACTGGATTGCCGACTCCGCCGAGCGCATCGGCCGCTTCTTCGGCATCGACGTCCCGACCGAGCAGGGCAAGAGGACCGACCGCACGGACCTCGCCGACCCCAGCGGCCGACTCCGTTTCGCCCGCCGCGAGGTCCGCTGGAGCCGCCGCGTCCCCCTCGACACCCATCTCGCCAACATCTCCAGCCACTCGGCGTTCCTCGTCACCCCCGAGGCCCGCCGCACCGCCTTCCTCGCCGAGGAACGCACCCACCTCCTGAAGGCCTTCCCGGACGGAATCGTCGAGGAGACCTACGTCGTGCTCCTGCTCGTGGCCCTCAACTCCTGAGGAACACCGGCACCGGCCCGCACCAGCGGCCCAGCCGCGGGCCGGTGCCGACTGATCGCGCCCACGCGGCGAAGCCGCACATCGACAAGCCCCCGCCTCTACAGGGGCGCTTCGGCTACGGCGCCCCTCCTCAGCCGACCCGGCTACGGGCAGCCGCGCTTCCCCAACCCCGCACCTGGCCCGGGCCCTTAGCGCCCACCCTGACCCCGGGTCCCGGCCTCGGCCCCCAGCGCCCACCCTGGCCCCGGGTCCCGGCCTCGGCCCCCAGCGCCCACCCTGGCCCCTGGCCCCTGGCCCCGGTTCTGGCCCCCGGCCCCCGGCCCTCAGCCCTCAGCCCCCACCCCGGCCCCCATCCCTCGGCGCACCCCCTCCGCCCGACCCCGACCGGCCTGACCTCGACTGCCCCCGACCGGCCTGACCCCGACCCACCCGGCCCTTGACGCCTCCCACCCCCCCGGAGCATTATTCATCACATGGTGAATTACTCGCCGGAGCCGCCCGAGGCCCCCGGCAACTCAGCCCTGCCGCCCGCCGTCCAGGCCGTCGGACTCACCGCGGTCCGCGGCCCCCGCACAGTCCTCCGCGGCCTCGACTTCGCCGTCCCGCGCGGTCAGATCACCGGACTGCTCGGGCCCTCCGGATGCGGCAAGTCGACGTTGATGCGGTCGATCGTCGGTACGCAGGCCAAGGTCTCCGGCACCCTCGACGTCCTCGGCCGCCCCGCCGGCCACCCCTCCCTCCGCACCCGCATCGGCTACGTCACCCAAGCCCCCTCCGTCTACGACGACCTGACCGTCCGCCAGAACCTCGACTACTTCGGCTCGATCCTCGACCCCGCCCGCCCCACCCCCGACCGCCGCGCCGACGTCGAACGCGTCCTCGGCGAGGTCGACCTCACCAGCCACGCCGACGCCCTCGCCGGCAACCTCTCCGGCGGACAGCGCAGCCGCGTCTCCCTCGCCGTCGCCCTCCTCGGCACCCCCGAACTCCTCGTCCTCGACGAACCCACCGTCGGCCTCGACCCCGTCCTGCGCCGCGACCTGTGGGCCCTCTTCCACGCCATCGCCGCCGACCGCGGCGCCACCCTCCTCATCTCCTCCCACGTCATGGACGAGGCCGAGCGCTGCCACCGCCTCCTCCTCATGCGCGACGGCCAGATCCTCGCCGACGACAGCCCCGAGGCCCTCCGCACCCGCACCGGCTCCGACACGGTCGAGGCGGCCTTCCTCCACCTCGTCGACGAAGCGGCCGCCGACGCCCGCACGAAGGAAACGGCACGATGACCACTCAGACGGCGACCACCGTGACCACCACGACGACCTCGGCGGCTCCCGCCCGCGCCCTCAACCTCTCCCGCACCACGGCCACCGCGGCCCGCGTCCTGCGCCAGCTCCGCCACGACCCCCGCACGATCGTGCTGCTGCTCCTCATCCCGTGCCTGATGCTGGTCCTGCTCCGCTACGTCTTCGACGGCAGCCCGCGCACCTTCGACAACATCGGCGCCTCGCTCCTCGGCATCTTCCCGCTCATCACGATGTTCCTGGTGACCTCCATCGCCACCCTCCGCGAACGCACCTCGGGCACCCTCGAACGCCTCCTCGCCATGCCCCTCGGCAAGGCCGACCTCATCGCCGGCTACGCCCTCGCCTTCGGTATCCTCGCGATCATCCAGTCGGCCCTCGCCACCGGCCTCGCCGTCTGGTTCCTGGGCCTGGACGTCACCGGCTCCCCCTGGCTGCTGCTCCTGGTCGCCCTGCTCGACGCCCTGCTCGGCACGGCCCTCGGTCTTTTCGTCTCGGCCTTCGCGGCCTCGGAATTCCAGGCGGTCCAGTTCATGCCCGCGGTGATCTTCCCCCAACTCCTCCTCTGCGGCCTGTTCACCCCCCGCGCCAACATGCACCCCGCCCTCGAAGCCATCTCCGACGCCCTCCCCATGTCCTACGCCGTCGACGGCATGAACGAGGTCCTCCACCACACCGACATGACCGCGACCTTCGTCAGGGACATCCTGATCGTCGCCGGCTGCGCACTGCTCGTACTCGCGCTGGGTGCGGCCACCCTGCGACGACGGACCGCGTGACCACGGGCGGGGCCGCGGTCCGCCCAGCGGACAACCACCCCGCCCCCCTCACCCCGGTGCCAGACTGAACCGCATGAGTCAGAAAGTCGCAGTCCTCGGCACCGGCAAGATCGGCGAAGCCCTGCTCAGCGGAATGATCCGCGCCGGCTGGGCGCCTGCCGACCTCCTGGTCACCGCCCGCCGCCCCGAACGGGCCGAAGAACTCCGCACCCGCTACGGAGTCACCCCGGTCACCAACTCCGAGGCCGCGAAGACCGCCGACACCCTGATCCTCACGGTCAAGCCGCAGGACATGGGCACCCTCCTCGACGAGCTCGCCCCGCACGTCCCCGCCGACCGACTCGTCATCAGCGGCGCCGCGGGCATCCCCACCTCCTTCTTCGAGGAGCGCCTCACCGCAGGCACCCCGGTCGTCCGGGTCATGACCAACACCCCCGCCCTCGTCGACGAGGCGATGTCCGTCATCTCCGCCGGCAGCCACGCCACCGCCGCCCACCTCGCCACCGCCGAGGAGATCTTCGGCGCCGTCGGCAAGACCCTCCAGGTCCCCGAGTCCCAGCAGGACGCCTGCACCGCCCTCTCCGGCTCGGGCCCGGCGTACTTCTTCTACCTGGTCGAGGCCATGACCGACGCCGGCATCCTGCTCGGCCTGCCCCGCGACAAGGCCCATGACCTGATCGTCCAGTCCGCGATCGGCGCCGCCGTGATGCTCCGCGACAGCGGCGAACACCCCGTCAAGCTCCGCGAGAACGTCACCTCACCCGCCGGCACCACCATCAACGCCATCCGCGAACTGGAGAACCACGGCGTACGGGCCGCCCTCATCGCCGCCCTCGAAGCCGCCCGCGACCGCAGCCGCCAGCTCGCCTCCGGCAAGAAGGACTGACTCCCCAGGGGACGGTGGCTAAACCGCCGCGGCCGCCGCGACCATCTTCTCCGCGGGCCGTCGCCGGGCGGTCCGACGCTCTCAGTAGGAGCGCTGAGCGCCACCCATACGTGGGGCCCGTGAAGTCGAGCGATCGCCGACTGGCGTTCCTGCACTCGGTCACTCGTTCGTGTGAGCCTTGCGGGATTCGAAGAGGGAAGCGAACCTTGGGGCTACGTTTGCGGCATGACGACATCAACGCAAGCTGACCGGGCCGGGTATGCCCGGTACACGTACCGGCTTCGTGTGTCGTCAATGGCCCGTACGGCGCTGCTGGCGGAGTGGGACCGCTGCCGCTGGATCTGGAACGAGTGTGTGGCCCGGTCCAAGAAGGCCTATACGGAGAACGAGAAGTGCGGTCCGGCGATGCTGGACGGGATGCTGACCGTGGCCCGGGCCACGATGCCGTGGCTCGCCAAGGGAGCGTCGGTGCCGCAGCAGCAACTCATCCGTGACTTCGCCAAGTCTCGGGCTAAGGCATTGAAGGACGTCAAGGGCCACTTGCCCGTCAGACAGCGGGCCGGGATGCCGCAGTACAAGAAGAAGCGTGAGGCGGAGCCGACTCTCAACTACACGCGGCGCGGATTTCGGTTGAAGGACGGGCGCCTGCACCTGGCGGGCGGGATCGTACTGACGGTGGTGGTGATCGCGAGACTTGGCTGCCGAGCCGTCATCGGTGCGCGTGTATCGCGATGCTCTTGGGCACTGGTATGCCTCCTTAGTCGTACCCGCTGAAACCGAGCCTCTCCCCGACACCGGTCGCGTGATCGGGATCGACTGGGGTGTCAGGGAGACCGCGACCACTACCAGTGACGCGCACGACCTACCACATGCCCAGCACGGTGGAAAAGCCCGGGCGAAGCTGTCCCGGTACGACCGGATGATGGCCAACCGTAGACCGAAGAAGGGCCAGGCCGCCTCGAAGGGCTATCGTGAGGCAAAGAAGTGGCGGGCGAAGACCTACGCGAAGATCGCCCGGCAGCGGCAGGACACTGGACGCAAGTGGGCCAAAGCCGTCGTCCGAGACCATGATGTGATCGCGGTCGAGGACTTTCGTCCGAAGTTCCTGGCCAGGGTCTCGGCGTCGGGTGAAAACTGGCCGCTGAACGGCGGATCAAAAGGGACCCATTTCGCGATCTTCTGACCAGCCTGATCTTGAACGTCAAGATCG
>NZ_JBEZLQ010000028.1:0-154986 GCF_040652235.1 Streptomyces sp. NPDC048277 | reverse complement strand
GACCCTTGGACACTGGTCGGAGAAGCGCCCGGTGTTCTCCTCTCTGACGGGCGGTTCTTCTACTCAGGTAGTGCGACTTCACGTCGCACGAACACCACACGGGCGCACCCGAACGCCTTCGCCAACGCCGCCTTCTGGTCGGTGTCCGGGTACAGGCGAAAGCTGTACCTGAGCTGCATGGCCATCACACTACGCACCTAGGTTGGGAGCGAGATGCAGGAGATCAGAACTGGTCGTCCCTGCACTTTCGTGCCGTATCTGCATTTAGTCTTCGTTACCAAGTTCCAGCACAAGGTGTTCACCGATGTCCGTTCGAGGCAATTGGAGGAGACTATGGGGTCGGCGTGTCTGACGGTGGCGGGGGTGCTGGGCCTACGAGAACGGGTGCACTAGGGCCGCGTCAGGCGCGCATCCCACGCAAACAAGTACCCAAGCCGAACGTCCCGTTCGGGGTTCAGCGACGTCGACGGCGAGAACTTTGTCTTTGAGGCACTACGCCCGCGGCCGCGTCGACACCAGCTTCCCCCACACCGCCATCCGGTACCGCGAGGTGAACTCGGGTGTGCAGGTGGTGAGGGTGATGTAGTACCCCGGCTCCTTGTACCCGTACGACGGCTTCACGATCGAGCGCGGGATGGGCCGTACGACGCCCGAGTCCCGCGCCGAGGTCTGCGGCAGGATCTGGTCCACGACGTAGGTGTACGTCGCCGACTTCGTCTCGACCTCGATCGTGTCCTTGAGCCGGAGGCGGGGCAGGTAGCGGAACGGCTCGCCGTGGGTGTTGCGGTGCCCTGCGAGCGCGAAGTTCCCGAGCTGGCCCGGCTGTTGGGTACCGGGGTAGTGGCCGACGTACCCGTGGTTGAGCACGTTCGGCTTGCTGACGCCCTCGGCGATCGGGACGCGCAGGCCGAGGCGCGGGATGACGAGGATGGCGTACGCCTGCGAGGCGACGACCCGCGTGGTGTACGACGTCTGCTGCCGGCCGGTGCCGGAACCGCTCCCGCTCGACGGCGCGGAACCGGTCGTACCGGAACCGCCTTTCGCCGCACCGCCTGAGCCGCCGGACCCACCGGAGCCGGTCGACCCGCCACCCCCGGAGTCCCCCCACTCCCGCTCCAGCGCCTCCACCTTCCGCTCGGCCCCCTGCTTCGCCTCCCGGTTGGTCCACCACAGCTGGTGCACGACGAGGAGCATCAGCACCACGCCCCCGGTGACGAGGAGTTCGCCCCCGGTCCACAGCACCCGCCGTCGCCGCGCCCGCCACCGCCGGTCCCCGTGCCCCACGACCCGCCGCACCGCACACCTCCCGCCGACGCCCGGTTGGGCCCGCACGATAAGGCGACCGCGGCCAAGTCACCAGAGCCGTAGGGCTTCCTGTCACAGGCCCTCCCCACGATCACTTCCTCCACGGGTTTTAGAAAGTAGTGTCACAACTCTCGACAACCTCACACGCCACACCTGATGCTTCCTGTTGGCATGCGGGGGGACGAGTCGACGCCGGTCCGGGAACCGGTGTTTGAGCCGCACGGAGAGGTTGAGAGACAGCCATGATCCGACGCAGAACACTTCTGGCCGCCGCGGGAGGCGGCCTCCTGGGCAGCGCCCTGGCCACGGGTACGGCCCGCGCCGACGCGACGATCGCCGTCAGCCCGTCCACGTCGTACGGCACCTGGGAGGGCTGGGGCACCTCGCTGGCCTGGTGGGGCAACGTCTTCGGCACCCGGGACGACTTCGCCGACATCTTCTTCACCACCAAGTCGACGACGTACAACAGCACTTCGCTTCCGGGCCTCGGCCTGAACATCGCCCGCTACAACCTGGGCGCCTCCAGCTGGAACAGCGTGAGCGGCGAGAGCATGGTGGCCTCCGCCAACATCCCCGCGTACAAGCAGATCGAGGGCTACTGGCAGGACTGGAACAACGAGGACCCGACGTCCTCGGCCTGGGACTGGACCGCGGACGCGACACAGCGGGCGATGCTCGTGAAGGCCGTCAACCGGGGCGCGACGGCCGAGCTCTTCGCCAACTCCCCCATGTGGTGGATGTGTCTGAACCACAACCCGTCCGGCGCCTCCGACGGCGGCAACAACCTCCAGTCCTGGAACTACCGCCAGCACGCCTCCCACCTGGCGTCGGTCGCGCTGTACGCCAAGAACAACTGGGGCGTGAACTTCGCGACGGTGGAGGCCTTCAACGAGCCCTCGTCCTCCTGGTGGACCGCGACCGGCACCCAGGAGGGCTGCCACATGGACGCCACGGTCCAGTCAGCCGTACTCCCCTACCTCCGCAGCGAGTTGAACAGCCGAGGCCTGACCAGCACCAAGATCTCGGCATCGGACGAGACCAGCTACGACCTGGCCCGCACCACCTGGAGCTCCTTCTCCTCCACCACGAAGGGCTACGTGGACCGCGTGAACGTCCACGGCTACCAGGGCTCCGGCGGCCGCCGCGACCTGCTCTACACGGACGTCGTGACGACGGCCGGCAAGGCCCTGTGGAACTCCGAGACCGGCGACAACGACGGCACCGGCTACACCCTGGCCTTCAACCTCCTCTACGACTTCCGCTGGCTGCACCCCACCGCCTGGGTCTACTGGCAGGTCATGGACCCGTCCACGAACTGGGCGATGATCGCGTACGACGCGAGCACCCTGACAGCGGGCGCGGTGCAGACGAAGTACTACACGATGGCCCAGTTCAGCCGGCACATCCGCCCGGGGATGACGATCCTCGACACCGGCGTCAGCTACGCCGTCGCCGCCTACGACTCCTCGGCGAAGCGCCTGGTGATCGTCGCCCTGAACACCGCCACCTCCGCCCAGACCCTCACCTTCAACCTCTCCGGCTTCACCACGGTGACCGGCGGCACGAACGGCCTGGTCCCGCGCTGGTCCACGGTGACGACGGGCGGGGACGCGTACAAGTCGTACTCGGACACGTACCTGTCCGGGAAGACGGTGGCGGTCTCCTTCCCCGCGAAGTCCGTCCAGACCCTCCAGATCGACGGCGTGACGATCTAGAAACCACGGGTGGGGGAAGGGGGCAGGGCGCAGGCCGTACCCCTTCCCCCCCTCTGCCACTCCCCTCTGCCCCTCCCCTACAGCCGAACCCTCATCTCCACCCGCACCTCGTCCCCCGCACCCAGCCCCTGCGGCCCCCGCACCGCGCTCTTGAGCGGCAGCAGATAGCCCCCGTCCTTGGGAAACAGGGACGTCTCGAAGACCACCCCGCCCACCGTCGCCTCGACGGGCACGACCCCCCACCCGTACGAGGCCATCGCGGCGACAGCCCGGATCTCCTCGGACTCCTCCTCCGGCACGGGCACGAAGTAGTACGGAGAAGGCCCCCGCCACTCCAGCACACGCCCACCGAACTCGAACTCCACGGAACGCCTCCCTCGCAACCGACTGCCCCCATCCCTGTCTCTTCTTTCTCACCGCAGGGCAGTACGGTGTCGTCCATGCGCCCCGACACGCCTGCCGAGAACGTCGACCACACCGCCGAAGCGGCACGCCTGGAGCGGACCGCCGGCCTCTACCCCGAAGACGCGGAAGCACTGCTGCTGCGGGCCGCGGCCCACCTGGAACTGGCCGACGCCCGCCCCGCCGCGACCGCGCTCTACGACCGCCTGCTCGCCGCACCGGACAAGCTGGAGAACGCACCTCTGGTCCGCGCCCTGAAGGCGTCGAACCTGTGGGAGTACGACCACGAGGCAGAGGCACGCGCGATCATCGACGGTCTCCGCACCACCGCCCCCCGCGACCCGGCCCCCTGGGTGATCATCGCCGAGTCCCTGGAATCCCACGACGAACTCGAGGCGGCGCACGACACGTTCACGGAGGCGGCGACGCTCCTCCTGACGGACGTCCAGGAACCCCCGTACGCCACGCATCCCTTGCTGTACGGCCGGCACCGGGTCCGCCGCATGCTGGGCCTCCCCCACGACGACTGGGACGCCCGCGCCGACACCCTCCACTCCTCCTCGGTCTCGCTGGACGAGCTCCACGACCCCAAGCGGGTCTGGTCCCTGGGCTCGGACAACCCGCAGGAACTGGAGGCCGAGATCTCCCGCCTCCGCGCGGAACTCGGCGCCTACCGCGAGGCCCTCTCCCGCCCCTTCCCGGTCGCGGTCCTGCACTGGCCGGCGGCCGAACTGGCGGAACTGCTCTCGGCGTACCCCGACCTGGCCACCGAGTACCCGTCCCACCCCGCCCACCTCTCGACCATAGAGTCCTCCCTCCGCGAGCTCTCGACCTCCGGCACCCCGAACCTGGGCATCGTCACGGGCACGGTCCCCTCGTACGAGGCCTTCGCGGCATCGGAGGGCACGTCCCCGGCGGACACGACCCTGCTCCCCCAGTACGCGACGACGCTCGCAGCACGGGGCCGGGCACTGGCCTGGCCGCCGCAGCAGCGGGGGGAGTGCTGGTGCGGGGTGGGGACGGTCTACGCGGAGTGCCACGGCGGTTCCGAGGCCTGAAGCGAAGCCTGAAGCATCGACGCGGCCGAGGCCGAGGCACGGCACTGAGCGGTCAGTGATTGCGGAGTTGCGCGGCCAGGGCAGCCAGTACCCGGGAGGTCTCGGTCAGACTGGACACGGCAGCTTCCAGCTCGGAGGCGAGCCCGGGAACGGCGGCAAGCCCGGAGCCGGCGGCGACGACAGGTATCCCCCGATAGCCGATAGGACCTTCGCCCGGGCGCTGGTAGTAACCGGTGAAGGCCTTCCCGGCGGGCGCCCCGGCGAAGCGGACGCGGGCGAGCTGGGTCTCGGTCGCGCCGGAGTTGCGGGTGATGTCGAGACGGTAGTGCCGGTACGGCCGTGCGTGCCCGCGCAGGGCGAACTCCCGCGTCTCCCAGCGCGCGGAGAACGTCTCGCCGGTACGCGTGTCCAACGGCGTCCAGGTCCGGCCGTCATGGGAACCATGGAGCGTCCAGTCACGGGGGTCGCGGTCGGGCGCGTCGTTCGCCGACGTCAGTGAGTACGAGGCGACGGCGGCCGGACGGGCGAGGGTGAAGTCGAGCCGCGCGCTGCCCTCGAAGCACAGCCATTTGCCGTGCCGATCGTCATCGAGGAGGTTGTCCGCCCTCTCGTCGCCGTCGTCGTACTCGTCGCTCGCGTCGACATCCGTCACCTCGACATCCGTGCGGGCGGTGTGCAAGACGGCGGTACCGGAGTTGCCCCGCTGATCGCGCCAGCTCACCCGCTCCACGGGCGCTCCCCCGTCATCGACCAACACCCGCAACTCAGCAGAGCGATGCCAGCCACCGCCCCACCCCTCCTCCGCGTCAAACCGGTGCAAAGTGGCCGCCGAAAGATTCCCGATCTCGTCCGCGACGGGCCACCGGTCGCTGAGGTCTCCCCGATACTCGTACGCCGTACCGTCCTGCGCGCGATAGAAACCATAGAATCCGGACATCTCGCTCGCGAAGCTGACGGCAGCCTCGGCTCCGTCCTCGCCCCGCCAGGAGAGCTGCGCGGGCAGGGACTGCTCGCCCCGGTCGACGTGAAAGAGAAGCCTCGGCGCCGGCTGCCAGGGGGCGTCGGCGGCATGCGCCGGGCGCAGTTCCGTACGGTAGGCGAACACCGAGTCCCGGGCGGCCTCCGCCACCCGGGCCCGCTCCGAGCGCCCGCGCTCCCAGACGGGGTCGAGGGTGATCCGGTACAGCCAGAGCATGCTGGAGGCCTCGGCGGAGGACTGAATCTCCAGCGTGTTGGTCCCTTCCTCAAGCAGTTCCCCAGGCACGGCGAAAACGTTGTCGTGCGGCAGATCCCCGCCCCCGGGCACGGTCAGATCCTCGGCGAGCACCTTGCCCTGCAGCCGCACGGTCATGGGCGCGTACCCAGGCGAGGAACCGAGCTTGGACACGAGGGCCGTAACGGTGAGCGTCGCCTGAACAACATCCCGAGGGTCCTCCACCTCAAACTCCACCGCCACGGTCCCGTCGGCATGCACCACCACATGCGACCCGGCGAACGAGGCCCCGCTGTACCGGACCCGCGCATTGGCCACCCGGGCCGGCTCAACCGAGAAATCCGCGTACGTAACCCCAACGCCCATACTCACCCCACCACTTGACAACACATCACCGAAGCCCGCACCCGCTGATGCCGACCATGCCCAGGGACCCTAGCCCGCCCCACTGACAACGGGAGCCGAACCCCGACGACGCCGGCGGGCCGGGACGGCCACCAGGTCCGGTCAGGCGACTACCCCTCGGCGGATGGCCGTCGCACCTCGAAGTGAAAGCACCCGTATTCCAGTGCCCGGACATGCACGAGCACCACGTCCGGATCGCTGAACGCGTCGTCGAAGGCCGCATCGAAGCCAGCCACGACATCCTCCGGAATCTCCAGAAGACGGCCACCGGCAATACGCCCCCGGGCGTCATAACGACGCACGGTACGCAGAGCACCGGACCGAGCGACGGGGTAGGTCCCGCCGGGACTGAACCCACCGCACTCATCGGCATGAATAAAGACGGGCCCCTGTTCGTCATACGCACCCGGATCCACACCCGCCGCGGCGGCCCACCGCCGCAACGGAGCATACGAAACAAGGGCAATCCGCTCACCGACCGCGATGGGGCGCAGACAACAGCGCAGCGGGGAACCTTCGTCGTCGGGCGTCGCGATATACGGGGCACAGAGACGACCCGCGTCGTCGACACCCCTCAGCTCCTTAAGGACGGCTGCATCAAGCGGGAGCACGGTGTACTTGGTCATGCGCCCAGGCTGGATCGGCACGCGCGTGCCTGCTGGCAGGAAACGGACATCGCGTTGGCGCGCGCCCGCAGAGCAGACCGACCGCCACCACACCCACTGAACGCAGACCGCCTACGACCGCCGCCCCTTGAAGTCGATCACTTAGTCGAGGGCACCGCCAGGGTGGGGACCGACAGCGGCTCGGCCAGCACAGCGGACCGCTAACGCGACCCGAGCCCGCCACAGCCCGTACGGCCCCGCCCCGCCTCCCCGCGAACAAGCCACAAGCCGCCAATCCACCCGCCGCACCCCACCAGTCGACGCGCCCCAACCCCGCCCCGGAACGCAGCCGACCCCAAGACACCCCCGGCAAGCCGCCCACTCTCCCCCGGCCGCCCGCTCGCTTCTACCCCGTGCTGGAGCGGCCCGGGTCAAGGGTGGCCCGGAGGGCCATCGGCGCAGCCGACGCGGACGCGGAGCGCAGCGGAGCGGGAGCGCCCTTGAGGCGGGCCGTGGAGGCACGACACTGAGAAAGAAGCGGGCGGCCCAACGGCGCCCACTCAACACCTTGAGCTGACGAGGGCCGGCAGAATGTACCCGTGCCAGGCGCCGTCCCTTCCTCTCCCGCCGTATCCGCCCGCATGAGCAGGCAGGCCAGCAAGGACACGGCCGCCGAACTGACGGTCCGGCGGCTACTCCACGCGGCCGGACTGCGTTACCGCGTCGAGTACCCAGTGCCGGGAATGGCTCGACGCAGGATCGATGTGGCCTTCACCTCGGTCAAGGTGGCCGTCCTGATCGACGGCTGCTTCTGGCACGGTTGCCCCGAACACGCCACGCAGCCGAAGGCGAACGCAGAGTGGTGGCGACAAAAGCTGGACCGCAACATGGCACGCGACGCCGAGACCACCCAACACCTTGTGGCAGCCGGCTGGGAAGTTCTGCGCTTCTGGGAGCACGAAGCAGCGGAGGACGTGGCACTGCGCATCGCGGCGACGGTGCAGCGCCGAAGGAAACAACCTGGACGGGGGAGCAATCGATGAGTGGGCTGACCTTCGTCGATGTGTGCTCCGGGGCGGGAGGGCTCGCCCTGGGGCTGGAGCAGGCGGGGTTCGAGCCGCGTCTGCTGTTGGACGACGATGAGCTCGCCGTCAGCACTCTGCGGGCCAACCGGTCGCACTGGAACGTGCTTCAGACCGACCTGATGGACTTCGACCCGGCCGAGTACCCCGTGAGCCACGACGTGGATCTTCTGTCCGCGGGCCTGCCACGGGTGAAGTCGAGTGCGACCGTCGGACGCGCGAATTCGTGTGCGGAGGAGCGGTTGCTGGAGGCCACGATCTTTCTCGTCCATGCGATCAGGCCTCGTGCGGTACTCATCGAGAATGTTCCCGGGCTCGCGCACTCGGACGCCTACCAGCACTTCCGTGACTTCGCCCGAGCCGAACTGGCCCACCTGGGCTACGAGTTCAGCTGGTTCGTCGTGAACGCCGTCGACTTCGGCGTGCCCCAGAACCGCAAGCAGGGCGTCTTGGTGGCCATCGAGCAGAAGTGGGCCGCGGCGTTCCGGCCACCGGCACCGACCATGCGGCAGCCGACGACGGTCGGTGCCATTCTGGGGCCGTCCATGGCCGCACGCGGTTGGCGGGACGCCGCCCGTTGGGCCGCCCAAGCCGATCGGCCGGCTCCGACTTTGGTCGGTGGTTCGAAGAACCGGGGTGGCGCGGACCTGGGGCCGACAGGAGCCAAAAACACCTGGGCGACCATGGGTGTCAACGGTCACACCGTGGGTGACGAGGTTCCCGACGCGGACTTCGTCTGGGATCCCGCACTCGGCAGGGACCACATGGTGAAGATCACGCCGGGGCAGGCTGCGCTGCTGCAAGGCTTCCCCCAGACGTGGGAGATCACCGGGCGCAAGACCGCCCGATACCGCCAGATCGGCCACGCGACACCACCACCCGTAGGGAAGGCGCTGGGGCAGGCTGTCGCCGCAGCCCTCATTCTGGAACCAGCAGCCCCACCGGCCGGCTAGAATCCGCTAATGACCAGCACGGCGTCCCACAAATACGTCCTTGACCAGCCCCGAATTCTTGACCTCTTCGCGGGGCCCGGAGGGCTGGACGTCGCCGGTCACTCACTCGACATCCCAAGTCTCGGTATCGAGTGGGACAGAAGCGCGTGCCTGACCCGGTACGCCGCCGGGCTGGACACCCTCCACGCCGACGTGAGCGCAGTACGCAGGGACGCCTTCGAGACACTGCCGCCGGAGATCAACGTGCTCGCCGGCGGCCCTCCGTGCCAGACGTACTCGGTGGCCGGGCACGGCGCCGGGCGCCAAGCTCTGGACAGGGTCAAGGGGTACATCGAACAGCTGATGGCGGGCGTCTCCGACCAAGAGATCGACGAGGACCTGAAGACGCTCACCGATCCCCGCACCGCATTGGTCCTCGAACCCCTCCGATACGCGATTCAGGCGACCCGGAGCCCGAACCGGGAGCACCGCCCGTACGACGTCATCGTCCTGGAGCAGGTCCGCGAGGTCGAGGCACTCTGGAAGCACTATGCCAAGGTGCTGGAGGAGACAGGGCTGCCCGACGGGACCAAGTACAAGGTCGTCGTCGATGTCCTCGACACCGAGACCTACGGGGTTCCGCAGACGCGATCCCGCGCGGTGCTGATCGCTCGGCGCGAAGGACTCGGTGAGCCCTCGCTCCCCTCACCGACCCACCATTCCTACGAAGCCAAAGGATGGCACCGAAAGAACGGGAAGAACCAACACCACCGGGCGGGAGACCAAGTCCATCAGGCGACCCTCTACGACGCCACCGAACCGGAGACCGATGGGCACCAGTCTGCAGGCGGCGAGGGCCTGCGGCCCTGGAGGTCGATGGGTGAGGTCCTCGCGAACAAGGTGGGCTCACATCCGGGGCGCCGCACTCCGTTCCTGGTCCGCTCGAACTACGGCAGCTCCAGCCAATCCAAACGACGAGGCGTGCGAGGCGATCAGCAGCCCGCCTTCACCGTCACCGGCAAGATCAGCCGCTTCGTGGTCTTCCAGCACCTCGACGAGAACATCATCTACGAGGGCGATCGGTTCAGCATGAACGAGGCCGGGATGCTGCAGACCTTCCCGCCGGACTATCCGTGGTCCGGTACGGCGCAGGCCCAGCAGGTGGGCAACGCCGTACCGCCCCTGTTCGGTGCACACCTGCTGAGCGCCGCTCTCGGACTTCCCACGCCGGCCCCGGAGACGCTGAGGAAGCCGTGGCAGCCGGCCACGGAGGAGCAGCGGGCCAAGCTGCGAAGCAACGGCTGCGGGGCTGCCGACGCCTGCACCGACAGGTGCCCGCAGGCCAAGGACCAAGTGGCGCCGCCGTCCTCCGTACGCCCGCGCAAGGCCAAGATCACAAAGGCGTCGGCGAAGTAGTCCAACCAGGGCGCCTACGCCTGGTCAGTCCCCGCTCTTCCTGCCCCTGACCGGCGCTGTCTCGAACAGCTCAGCAAAGTAGTCGGTGAGCGCGACCACGGACTTCTCCGGGGCGGGGTCCTCGTCGGGTCCGTTCGGGAGTTTGTGCCGGTCGACCGGTGGCGCCGATTCCGCTTCCGCGATCCAGTCCCGCAGATGGGCGGGGTCGCGGGGCTGGTCCGGCGCGAGGATGTCGTAGATCAGGGTCGCGCCGGCCGCGTTGATCGCGACACTGAGGCCATCGACCTCTCGCCCGGTGGTGACCAGTCCGTTCTTCAGCAGGCGGACCACGGCCTGAGCAGTGGGACGGTGGTCGATTATCTCCTTCTTCAGAACGCTGTGAATCAGGTCCTGATTTCTGCAGGCGGCCTCGACCGGCTCGTAGTCCGCCCCGTTCCTGAACAGCTCAGCTGCCCACCACAGGCGTGAGAAACACTGCCGATCGGCAGATCCCCGGAAGCGCTCCGCGGGGACACGCCTTTCCGGCTTCTTCGCCGTCGGTTCCGAAAGGTGCCGCCAGACCACGTAGTCGGGAGCCACCGCCAGTGAGAGGTGGCTCCACAGACGCTTGTCAGCCGCCTCTCGCCGCGTCAGGCGCAGCGTGGCATGGAGACGTGGCGCAAGCCATGCGTCGGCTCGGGTGCGATCCTCCCGAAACTCGAACATGGCGTCTTCCACCAGGCTTCGGATCGGCTCGACCCACCATCTGGCGTCGTCCTCCGGAAGCGGCTCGACGACCTTGGCGAGGTCGATGCCAGCATGCACCTGTTCACCCTTGAGCAGTCCCTCGGTGAGAAACGGGTCGGCGGCCGAGGATTCGAGCAGCGCCAGGCGCTCCGGGACAAGGCTCGGTTTGGTGATCACGTCTCGCTCTCCCGGTTCATCTGTTCCAGCCCGCGAATGACATAAGCGAGGGCCTTGGTGGCGTCGGCGCGGCGGATCGCCGCGTAGTGGATGCGGGTCTGGAGTTCCACCCAGCCCGAGTCGCCGGTGCGGCGGCGGTGCACCTGTCGTAGGGCCTCCTCGACGTGTACGCCGGGAACCACGTCCGGGAGCATCTCCCGCAGCACCTCGCCCCGCCAGCCGGTCGGGAAGACCGGGCCGCCGCCGGGTTCCACCTCCAGGTCGCCGATGGCACCGTGGAACACCGCCGTCCAGACGTCGGTGGCCATCTGAGCGACCAAGAGGTCACGCACTTTGCTCTCCACGGCGGAACCGTTGCTGTCCAGCAATCCGAGGATGCCCTCGACATCGGTGTTCACGAACACCGTCGGGACCCGGGCGGAAGCGTCCACGGCCCAGGGGGCATCGGCATACGCCTGCAGCCATTCCCGCGCACTCTTCTTGAACGAGGCTCTCCGCACGTCCAGTCGGAGCTCCTGGACCGGATCGTCCGAGATCGTGTCGACGACCCAGCTCCTGTCGGTCTCGGCGATGGACCGCCCCTGCACCCCGCCCACCGTCCCCACCGCGTACGCGGCGAGGGAGGCACGCCCCAGGTGGTCGTCACGGAGCACCTCGACGGAGCCCGACCAGTCCCGGCCGTCCTCCGTGTCCCGCGTGAGATCCGTGGACGTACGGGCATTGGTCTCGCCATCGGTCACCACGGCAAGAACGCGCAGCTCGGACCAGGCGGCATCTGGCGCGTTCGCACCGGGTGGCAGCGTCGCGGAGAGCCCGATCGTGGCGCTCACCCAATCGGCGTGGCCCGCGATGCCGAGCGCGACGGCCTGCTGCTGGGTGGAGAACGCAGTGGTCTCCAGCTGATCCCGGGTGCCGTCGGGCAGCCTGAGGGAGACCGAGGTCACCCTGAGCGTGACCGGTCGCTTGAGCCGATCGTACGGGTAGAACTTCACGCGTCACCCCCCTTGCCGGCACGGAGTTCGAGAACGAGGCTCGTGAACATCGCCCTGACCGGATGACTGGTGACGTCAGTGCGGCCACGGAACTTCGCGCGTCGTGTACCGGGCGGAAAACGCAGGGTCCCGTCCTCCACCTCACAGCCTTCGACGGCCACGAGTTCCGCCCAGTCGAGCTTCGGGCGACCACCGGAGCGCACGTCCATCTGGGCGACCGGCACCATCGGGACGATCTCGTCGCCGCGCGGGATCTTCACCTCCGCGGTGATCCGCCACTCCCCTTCGTCGCCGATCGTCGCGTCGAGTGCCTCCAGTTCCGGCACCACCGGCCCGGTGGGCACCTTGGCCTTCGGCTTCTTCTTCACGGTCAACGCCTTGCGCAGGGCCTCGCCACCTTCGGCACCGCCGCCACCGCGCTTCGGTCGTGCGACGAGTTCCTTGACAGCCTTGTTGGCCTCGGTGGTCAACGAGTTGATTCGCCGGTACGCCGAGGGCGACCAGCGCAGGGCCAGTTCTTCAGTCTGCCCCCACCGGTCGTGCTCGGGTGGTTCTGCCGCTCGCAGGAACTCCTCGGCCTCGGTCGCGAAGGGGGCCGATTCACCGGCTGCCTCTCCCACCAGGAGCACGGCCTGGAATGAATTGGTACCGATAGGCAGGTTCGGAACCACTGCCTTCTTGACGGTCATACGGTTGCCTCGTAGCGAATGCATCTGGTTCTTCGGGCCGTTCTTCTTCTCCTCGCCGTCACTCACGACATCGGTGACCAGCAGGACCGCCTGGTGCGTCCCGAGGGTTCCGCCCTTCGCACCTCCGGACAGCGGCAGTTTCAGCGGAATACTCTGCGCCACCACTTGACCGGCCTCGGTGAGCCGATCGACCGTGGCGCCCTCGTAGTGCGCCCGCAGGGCACGAGTCCGGGAAGGCTGCTCGACGGAAGGGTCGACCTGCTCCTCCTCCAGGACGACGTCGCCGTTGCGCATCGTGCGGACAGAGGCCTCCAGGAGCGGAAGCCTGCCGCCCCCACCGGTCATCGCGGCCCAGAAGTCGCGCCCCAGCGCCTCGACCAGACGGCGGTGCATCCTGCGAATGTCGCGGGTGTCCTCGGCACCTTCTTCTTCCTCCCCGTCCATGCCCTCTTCTTCATCGTCCTGCGACGAGCGTTCGTCGAGGCTGGCCACGTCCTGGGCGCCGACGACGAGGAAGGATGTGCCCGGTTCGTCGCTGTCCCGGGTGAGATGGAGACGGGCCACAGTCTCCTCGTCCGCCCACCACGAGCGGGCGACCTCGGCACCGGGGGTATCGGGGTCGGGACGTCCGAGCCAGGCCGGACCCGCGTACGGCACACCGTCGACCTCCCGCCAGGGAAGTTCCAGGCGGCCGATGACCCGCCGCTCGGTGCGCCCCTCGTGGGCCTCCGACAGGGTGGAGTTGACGAGCACGAGGCCGAGCGCACTGGTGGCCCACAGCGTCGCCTTCCCCAGGCCGTACGAACCCCCGGCACCGGGGCCGGATTTGAGGCTCTCCAACTGACGCCTGATCACGGCGGCGAACTTGCCGTCCTCGTAATCGTCACCGGTGAGACCGGACGCGTTGTAGTCGTCGACGCGCAGCAGGACGATGCGCCCCTTCTCGTACATGTCGCGCACCCCGGCGTCCACGACCCGGCCGACCTTCTGATTCCCGGCGGTCTCCGAGACGGCGGAGTAGTGCGGGAAGAGGTCGTTCCAGAGGATCGCGTCGCGGAAGTCGTCCAGGAACTTCCCCGTCAGCTCGTGCAGGGTGTAGCGGACCCTGACGGGGCGGCCTGTCTCCTTCCGGCGCTCGTCGAGGCTGTTCTGGCAGGTCTCGCGGGCCAAGACCTGCACGTCGGCGTCGAAGGCGAAGGCGGCGGCATTGCCCAGGTCACGGCCACCGTCGCGGTAGCCGGGGCGGTGGTACCAGAAGACCGGGAGGCCGGCCTGGGTGTCGGTGGTACGGGTGTGCACCGTACCCACATCCGTGCCGAGCGCCCTGGCGATGTCTGTCATGACGGTCGGGCGGGGAGTCGACCTGCCGGTGATCCAGGCGGACACAGCGGCCCGGGTCAGCTTCAGCTCGTCGGCCAGTTCGGCCTGCGTCTTGCCTGCGAGCTTGAGCTGTCGGGCCAACCAGGGCCCGAACTCCTCACCTGTCTCCACGCGTTGCCTGCTCTTTCCTCGGTCCCACGCTCATCGCATGTCGTGGACCCGAGGTTAATTTGACACGCGCGGCAGCGTCAACCAACAGTTGATCGAGCTCGATCATCCAGTCGGCTTCGACTTGGTGTCCAAGTTGCCTCAAATAGTCAACCTTCACCCCTTATGCGCCACTTCCTTAAGTGGAGCGATCAACTCCCGTCAACCGAGCGGCAGTTGCGCTTGCGCATTCGGATGACGCTCGATACCGTTGTTGACGATGGGGATTCCGTCTCGCTCGCGAAACCCGAAATCGGGAAGGCCGGGCGACAGGGGGAGAAGTTCGCCCAAAATGCAGCCATACACACCGTCGAAACCTTACACAGAACCATCTTCCGAAAATGACTGGCCATACGGGACTCCACCCCTTAGCTTGATTCATCGGAAGGAAGCATCAACTCGAAGTTCCAACTTTATTTATTTCCTTTCACACGGGGGACGTGTGCTCGAATATACCCCTGTGCAACTGCAGGATGCGACCTTAGGGGTGGATCACTCGATGAATGAGCAGGAAGATGACGAGTCATTGGACTCGCAGCGGGACTCCAGTTCATTTTGGTTGGACATGAATTTGGCAAGCAGCATGGCCGAAGTCCGGGGTATTCTTCACCGTTTCGACGAGCCCGAGGAGGAATTCAACAACCGGTTCCCCTCCCTGGCCAAGCTGGTTCAGAGCCTGCCTGACGAGACCGCTCCCCCGGCCTGATTCAGCACGTCACGGGCCCGAAGTATCAGTCTCGCAACAACCGACGCCTTCCCCGTGATCCCACCGCATCACGAAGGCACTGTGGAAATCACGCCCAGCGCCACGATGAACACGGGCCGGCCGACGATGCCGGCGGTCGGCCCGCCGTTCGATTATTCGCCCGGACCTTTGACACCCCAGGAGCGCAGTAGCAGTGCTGTCTTCGTCCTCACCGGTAATCCAAACCGTTCTCGAACAGTCCTCGCGTGTCCTGCAGACTTACGCCGTGGACCCCGGCCTCGTGGCCGAACATGCCAATGGCGAGCGCCGTATCACCCAGGGCGGATACGGCGATCGCCAGCTTTTCGAGCTCGTTCAGAACGCGGCGGACGAGATGGCCGGCGAGCAGGGTGAGCGAGTTCATGTCGTCCTCACGGACGCCCACTTGTACTGCGCGAACGAGGGCGAGCCGGTGACCCCGGAAGGCGCCGAGACAATTCTTCGGATGAGTATGTCGAAGAAGCGTGGGGGCCAGATCGGGCGTTTCGGAGTGGGCGTCAAATCGGTTCTCGTGGTGACCGACGCACCGGAATTCTTCAGTAGCACCGGAAGTTTCGGATTCGACCGCGCCTGGTCGTACGAGCAGATCAAGGCCGTGCCCGGCGTGATGGCACGCTACGGCCCGGAGTTCGACGCCCCCGTGCTGCGGATGGCCCGGCCTCTGGACGTGCGGGCCGAGCGCGCCTCCGATCACGTCCTGAACGAGCTGCTGAGCTGGGCCACCACCGTCGTCCGCCTGCCCTTGCTCCCGAAGGCCGATGACCGGCTGGGCCGGGACATGCACGGTGGTCGCGCCAAGGACCACGGCGAGCCCCGCGAGGAGTTCCCGGTCGGCTTCCAGCTCTTCTCCCCGCATGTCGCGAAGGTCGTACTGGAGGACCGCCGGCCGCGGCCCATGGCCCGTCGGACGCTGACCACCCAGCAGACCGGCGACCTGCACACCGTGGTCGAGGAGCGGACCGGTAAGGCCGTCACCACCGACCGGTGGCGGGTGTTCACCACCACCCACGAGCCCGGTCCGGCAGCCCGCGCCGATGCCGGAGAGCTGCACGACCGGCTCTCGCTCGACCTCGCCTGGGGAGTTCCGACCCTGGAGAAGGATCAGGAGAGCGGCCTGTACGTCAGAAGCTCGCGTTCGCAAGGACGCGGCAAGTTCTGGTCCTTCTTCCCGACCAAGTACGAGATGTCGCTGAGCGGCATCCTCAACGGCGCCTGGAAGACGAACGAGGACCGGCAGAATCTGCTCGACTCCTCCCCCTTCAACCAGGAGATGATCCGCGCGGCCGCACAACTGGTCGTCGAGTCGCTCCCGGCCTTGGCCCCCGCCGAGGACCCGGCCGCCTACCTCCCCCTGCTGCCCGGCCGTGTGAAGGAGGCGATCAGTTGGGCGGACGCGTTTCTGACCGAAGAGATCTGGAAGCGTGCCGCGATGCACGCGTCGCTTCCTGACCAGAACGGCGTGCTGCGTGTGCCGACCGAGCTGCGGGTGCACCCTCGTCCCAACGACCCGAGGAAGGAATCGAAGTCTCTCCTGCGTTGGCTGCGGTGGTGGCACGAATGCCCGGACCGTCCGTCGAACTGGCTGCATCCGAGCGTCGAAGTGGATGTTCTGCGCTCCGGCAAGGTCGAGCGCATCCTCGGCGCGGCCAAGCACCAACGGGCCGACGTCCGCGACTGGTTGGAGGCCCTCGTCGAGAGCGGCACCGTGCAGGCCTCCGCGACGGCGATCCGCATTCTCGCCGACATGATCGAGGTCGGTTCCCCGTTCGTCGAGGAGGCTCGCAAAGCCCACATCGTCCTCACCGAGGAGAACGGACTCGTCGCCCCTGTACAGGGCAAGGTCTACCGCCGCACCGACCAGGACGGACTGCGCGAGTCCACGGTGTACGTGGTCGACGAACTCACCCAGGACCCCTCGCTGACACACGCGCTCGACGTCCTGGGCATTCGGGAGGCCGACGTCGAGGGCCGGTTCGACAGCGTTCTCGACCAGGGCTTCGACCACTACAGCCAATCGGATTGGGAGCGGTTCTGGGAGCTGTTCCGTCAGGCGGGGGTCCGTCACCTGACCCACAAGGTCCTGGAGCGGGTGCCCTCAGCACGCTCGACGCTCAAGGTGCGGACCGCCGACGGTCGGTTCCGGCCGGTCGAGGATTGCATGCTGCCGGGTGACGTGGTCGATGGGAAACGCGACCCGAGCATCGCCGTCGACATGGCGTTCCACTCCGACGACACGCCCTTCTTCTCCCAGGTCGGTCTGAGGGAACGACCGTCCGGCGGGGTCCGGCCCCAGGAGGGCGAGGCGTGGTACGACGAGTACCGCGAAGCCCTCCACACCTCCTACCTGCGCCGCCTGGACAGCAGCGCCCCGCGCCCCGCGCTGAACCGGATGAAGACCGATGGCGCCCCGATCGGCGGCCCGCTCCATGTCTTCCGCGCTCTCTCCGAGGAATCCCGCGCCGCCTTCCTGAAGGTGCTGCCCGACGACGCCGTGGTGGACAACTGGACGCGCCAGATCGGTACGCAGACAAACACCCGGCAGCCGGTCGCCTCGCCGATCCGGTGGATGCTGTGGAAGTACGGGACGGCCGTCACCTCCCAGGGGATCAAGCCGCTGAAGGAAGCCGTCGGCCCCCAGCTCGCCGCCTACCGCGATGTATTGCCGGTGGCCGAGATCTCTCCGGAGAAGGCCCGTAAGCTGCGGCTCCCGACCACCGTCGACGAGGTCCCCGCCGACCGTTGGGACGCGCTCCTCGACGAGGTGACCCGCAGCGAGGACGACTCCTTCGTCGGCGCCACCTACGTGATGCTGACCCGGTTCGGCGCGGACTTCCCCGAGGACTCGCTCACCCGTTGCCGGACCGGCGACACCTGGGAAACCCGGCCCGACAGCGAGATCACCGTTGCCGTCGGGACCGCCCAGTACCAGGCGCTGCGCGCAGAGCAGCTCCCGGCACTGCTCGTGCCAACCGCCGGCGACGCTGAGCTGATGATCGAGAAGTGGGGCATGCTCCGCTACGCCGACGTGATCAGCCTGGAGACCCGTGAAGTCACGGAGGGCGACCCTGTCCCGTTGGTCGAGCTGTTCCCCGCTCTGCGGCAGCGCCTGAACAGCGGGAACCGCAACAGCATGGTGCAACGGTGCAGCGAACTGGAGGAGGTCACCCGCACGCCCAACGGCACGCGTACTTCCCCCTTGGACGCCGTGCGCCAGGACAGCATCGTCAAGGTCCGCGTTCCTGTCGACCCCGAGCCGATGCTGCGCCTGATCGACCGCGAACTCGGGCTGGGCCTCGGTGCTGCCGGTTGCCGTCAGATTCTGGAGCACCAGGACCGTATGGCGCGGGACGGCGAGTTGAAGGCGGCGCAGAAGGCGGTACGTGAGGCCGAGGACGTGGTGACCAAGATCGAGCTGTTGATCGGTGCGGACGCGCTGCGGACCGGCCTCCCCGAGGGATTGATGGAGGCCGAGTTGCAGGCGACCGACGGCGTGGAGCCGTCCGGGCGCCGGGTCGCTCAGATGGCGTTCAACGCGCACGGTGACGGTGTGCTCCAGCAGCATGCCCGGGACATCCAGGCGCGCTTTCCCAACGCCCCGGTCGCGTACGGGGGTTCGTCGGCTGCCATCGCGTTCGTCTCGGAACTGAGGCTGCCAGTCGCGTTCGCCGGCTCGCGGACTCCCTCCCCGCCCTCGTTCGAGACCGTCGAGGGCCCTCGGGACTTCCCGAGCCTCCACGAGTACCAGGAGGACCTGGTCCGGAACATCTCCACCATGCTCGACCGACTGGCGCCCCAGCGCGGCATGCTGTCGCTGCCAACCGGTGCCGGCAAGACCCGGGTCACCGCAGAGGCTGTGATCCGCTGGGTGAAGCGGGTCGGCGACCTCAAGGGTCCGTTGCTGTGGATCGCTCAGACCGAGGAGTTGTGCGAACAGGCCGTCCAGAGCTGGAAGTTCGTCTGGGGCAAGGTCGGTGCCGAACGCCCCCTGACCATCAGTCGGCTGTGGAGCACCAACGAGGTCGGGAATGTCGTCGATCACCCGCACTTGGTGGTCGCCACCGATGCCAAGCTGGAGCGCTGCCTGGGCACCGACCAGTACGCCTGGTTGCGCCAAGCCGCGCTGGTCATCGTGGACGAGGCGCACACCGCCATCTCCAAGCGGTACACCGAGATCCTGGGCCAGTTGGGACTCACCCAGTACGAGACAGGCCGGCACCTGCTCGGTCTGACCGCCACCCCGTTCCGGAACACCAACGAGGAGGAGACCCGCCGCCTGGTCAGCCGCTTCGGCAATCGGCGACTCGACGAAGGAGTGTTCCCGTCGGGGGACCCGTATCGCGACCTCCAGAAGTGGGGCATGCTCGCCCAGGTCGAGCACCGCACCCTTGAGGGCGGCCGTATCGAACTGACCCGGGACGAGAAGACACACGCCGATCGCATGGCCGTGCTCTCCCGCTCCGCCGAACAGCGCCTCGCCGACGACCACGTACGCAGTCGGCGCATCGTCGACTCGGTGGCCGAACTACCGGACGACTGGCCGACGTTGCTCTTCGCCACCTCCGTCGACCATGCCAAGTACCTGGCGGCCATGCTCAACGACCGGGGTGTCCCGTCCGCCGCCGTGGACTCGACGACCAGCACGCAGGACCGTCGCAATCGCATCGAGAACTTCCGAAACGGACGCATCCGGGTCCTCACCAACTACGGTGTGCTCACCCAGGGGTTCGACGCTCCGGCCACTCGTGCCGTGGTCGTGGCCCGGCCGGTCTTCAGCCACAACGTGTACCAGCAGATGATCGGGCGCGGACTGCGCGGACCCCTGAACGGTGGCAAGCCCAGCTGTCTGATCCTCAACATCAGCGACAACATCACAAACTTCGACACCGCCCTCGCCTTCACTGATTTCGAGCACCTCTGGAGCCGGAAGTGACCGACGTCTACCAGGACAGCCCCTCGCTCACCGACGAGCAGCTGGCCGTGGTCGAGCAGCCATGGGACGCGCGGGTCCTGGTCACCGCGGGTGCCGGTGCGGGAAAGACCCACACCCTGGTGCGACGACTCGACGCGCTGTGCGGCAACGAGGACCCCGAACAGGCGCTGGAGGCCGCCGAGATCCTCGTGCTCACCTTCTCCCGGGCCGCCGCCCGGGAGCTGCGCGAACGGATCTCCCAGCACGGGGAACGGGCCCAACGGGTACGCGCCCGCACCTTCGACGCGTGGGCCTACGAGGTGCTCCTCCAAGCGCATCCGGACGACGAGTGGGGAGCGGTCGGCTTCGACGAGCGGATCGCCGCCGCGACCCGCGCGATCGAGAAGGGTGCGCTGGAGATCGGCGACGCGGTCCCGCCGGCCCATGTCGTGATCGACGAGGTTCAGGACCTGTTGGGTGGGCGCCGTGAGCTGGTGGAGACGCTTCTCGACCGGTATCAGGAGAGCTGCGGATTCACCGTCGTCGGCGACGCGGCCCAGTCCGTGTACGGCTTCCAGATCGAGGACCTGGGCGAACGCGCCGACGAGACCGGCCGGTTCTTCGACTGGCTGCGCTGCTCCTACCCCGACGACCTGGTGGAGCTGCACCTCACCCAGAACTTCCGGGCAACCACTGCCGAGGCCCGGGTCGCGCTGTCGCTGGGCCCGCGTCTCCAGCAGCTGAACGATCCGGACGAGGCGGGAACGCGCTACGACGAACTGCGCGACCTCCTTCTGGATCCGATGAACGGCATTGGCGACCTGGACGACGAGCTCACCCTGAGCAGCTTGCGGGATCTCTCCGACACATGCGCCGTCCTCACCCGTGACAACCAGCAGGCCCTCGTGGTCTCCGACCTGCTGCACGCCCACGGCGTCGACCACCAGCTGCGGCGACCGCTGGAAGAGCGTCCGGTGCCGTACTGGGTGGCCGAGTTGCTGCGCCGCACGGAGGCGACCGGCCTCACCGAGGACCGGTTCCGAACGCTCCTCGCGGAAATCCCTCTCCCGTACGAACCTGACGCCACCGCTCTGTGGACCGTATTGCGTCGGGCTGCGCGCGGAGCGGGGCGTGGTGTCCTCGACCTGGACCGGTTGCGCTGGGCAGTCGCCCATGGCGGGTTCCCTGACGAGGCGGCCGACCCGGAGACCGCCCGCGTCGTCGTCTCGACGGTGCACCGGGCCAAGGGCCTGGAGTTCGATCGGGTGATCGTCCTGACACCACCGCCCCTGGCCGAACTCCACAAGCGGTACCAGGACGAGTTGGACCTGCCCGCCGAGGCCCGCGCCCTGTACGTGGCGATGACACGTGCCCGCCAGGACCTGTACCACGTGGCCCCTCCCGAACTGCCTCTCTTCAGGAGGGCGGGGAGTCAACGCAACGGCCGTCGCTACCTCGGATCGTGGCGGTCGTACGACAGGTACGGGATAGTCGCCGAGCCGGGTGACGTGAACCGGGACGACCCGCCCGGCCAGGAGACGGATGTCGTAGCCACCCAGGTGTATTTCCTGGAAGAGGTCCGTCCCGGCCAGGAGGTGCTGCTGCGCAGGCGCCACAACCTGCCGATGGGCGAGAAGGAGAGCCCGCCGTACGCCCTGATGCACGAAGGGCGGGAGATCGGCGAGGCGTCGCAGCGGTTCCGCGAGGAGTTGTTCCAGGTGCAGAAGGTGAACCGCACCTGGAACCCTTGGTGGCCCGACGAGATCCACGGCCTGCGCATCGACACCCTGGAGACCGTGACGGGCAGCACCGCCGCCGGCGCCAACGCCGGTCTCGGGGAGCGAGGCGTGTGGATCGTCCCGCGGATCACCGGCATCGGCCGGTACCGAAGAGCCGACAACTACGAGGAGCAGCACGCATGACGCAGGTGGCAGGCCGACACTCCGAGCACTACCGGGTCCGGGACGATGAACTCCTCGTAGGACTCCGGCGTGAGCTCCTCGGCCCCACCGAGGACGCTGTGCCGGACGATCGGGACGAGGTACTCACTCAGGAGGCGCCGATCGACCGCTACCTGACCGGTGTGCTGTATCCGCGTGCCACGAAGGAACGGCAGGCGGAAGAGGCCTCCAAGCAGAATGGTCCGGACGACGTCCCCGTCTACAGCCGCGGCGACGGCGAGGAGTCCGGCACCCCACCGGAGGTCGGTGCCTCGGGGGACCGACGCCCCTCCTCGATGGGCCTGACATTCGCGGTCAAGCCAGCCATAAGCAGGACGATCGTCGTCTCGGCGCGCGCGGCCGTCTACGAGCCCACCGACGCCGACGGCAAGCGGATCACGACGGTCCGCCGCGCCGAGGCCCGTACCATCGACGACCAGCGTGAACGGTGGCGCCGGAGGGAACTCTCCTTGCCCGAACAGCGATTCGTGGTGACCGAGCCCGCTCCGAAAGAGCCGGTCCCACTCGGCGACGGAGCCTCACTGGACGTCAACATCCGCCGACTTGACGAGACCACCGGCACAGTCACGATTACAATCACGCTGATCAACACCCAGAAGATCGGCGAGTGGGATCTACAGGATGCGTTCTCCCTGTTCCAGTGCGGTCTGACGGTCCGGGCCGAGGACGGCTCCGACGCCTTCGTCGAACGCCCGGCCACGGGCTACGCGGATGACGCGGAGGTCGCCACGAGTCGGCTGCTGCACCGCCACGCCCCGACCTTCGCCGTCGGGCACGGCTGCGCCGCCGAATGGGACTGGTACCCATCGCCGATCGGCGTGACCGACACCACCCGTGAAGCCGCCGTCGCCGAGGTGCGGAGCCAGTTCGTGCCGACGGTGGAGGTACTGCTCACCGACTCCAACCCCGAGATCGACAGCTCGGCACTGTCCATGCTGAGGCTAGCGGAGAAGTCCGACGCCGAGATCCTGACGGCACTGGAGGGTCTCACCAACGGGTACGAAAGCTGGATCGACCGCAAAGCGGCGGAGGCGGAGGACTTGGCTGGCCAGACGCACGAGGAACCCGCGCGTGAGCAGGTCAAAGCCTGCCGCGAGGCACTCGACCGTATCCGCGAGGGCATCAAGCTGTTGCGCACCAAACCCGATCTGATGAGAGCCTTTCGACTCGCCAACCGCGCCATGGCCGACCAGCGCGCCCACAGCGCCTGGGTTAAGAGCGGACGCGTCGGTGTTCCCGACCCGGCGGCCGGTCGCTGGCGTCCCTTCCAGATCGCGTTCGTGCTCCTGTGCCTGGCCGGCATCGACGACCCCGAGCACCGTGATCGGAAGGTCTCCGATCTGCTGTGGTTCCCCACCGGTGGTGGCAAGACCGAGGCCTACCTGGGACTGATCGCCCTCACCTCGTTCCTGCGCCGGATCCGCAAGGGAGCGGACGGCGGCGGTGTCACAGTCCTCATGCGCTACACGCTGCGGCTGCTCACCCTCCAGCAGTTCGAACGCGCGGCGATCCTGCTCTGCGCCATGGAGCACATGCGACGTCGCACACCCGAGTTGGGCCACGAGGAGTTCTCCGTCGGCATGTGGGTAGGACGCTCGGCCACCCCCAACACGCTGGCCGAGGCGAGCCTGAGGCTCGACGAGCTCCGAGCGAACCTCGACAAGCGCCTCGCCACTGAGAACCCCGTCCAACTGCATGCCTGCCCCTGGTGCGGAACCCGTCTCGACGCACGGAACTACGAAGCCGACAAGGACGCCAAGCGGATGTATGTCCGATGTCCCGACACGTACTGCGAGTTCGCCAGCGGCCTGCCCGTGCACCTGATCGACGAGGCGGTGTACGACGCACGACCGACGTTGGTGATCGCCACCGTCGACAAGTTCGCGTCGATGCCGTGGCGTCCGGCGACCGCCGCGCTCTTCAATCGCGACGACGACCCGGACGGCGGCACCCCTCCCCCGGAACTGATCGTCCAGGACGAACTCCACCTGATCTCGGGCCCGTTGGGGACCCTCACCGGGCTCTACGAGACTGCTGTGGACGCACTCGCCGACCAGCCCAAGGTGATCGCCTCCACGGCGACCATCCGTCGCGCCGCCGACCAGGGACGCCACCTCTTCGCCCGCAAAGTCCGACAGTTCCCACCGGCCGGTCTCGACGCCCGTGACTCATGGTTCGCCGTGGAGACACCACGCGAAGAAAAGGCGAGCCGCCGCTACGTCGGCCTGCTGGCCCCCGGCACCAGCCAGGCCACTCTCCTGATCCGTACGTACGCCACGCTGCTGCACCGGGCCAAGCAGGCGAAGACCGAGGACGAGGTGCGCGATGCGTACTGGAGTCTCGTCGGCTACTTCAACAGCCTCCGGCTCCTGTCCGCTGCCGAGCTCCAGGTCCATGACGACGTGGTGGCCTATCTGGAAGTGCTCGCCGAGCGCGAGGGAGTTGAAGTTCGATCGGTCGCCAACTACTCGGAGCTGACGAGCCGTATCGACGCCAGCGAAATCCCCACCCGGCTCAAGGGCATTGAGAAGCAGCTGCCCGACGAGGACACCGTGGACGTCCTCCTGGCCACCAACATGATCGCGGTCGGCGTGGACGTCGACCGCCTCGGCCTCATGGCCGTGATGGGCCAGCCGCAAACGACCGCCGAGTACATCCAGGCCACCAGCCGGGTCGGCCGAGCGCACCCCGGCTTGGTCGCGGTCATGCTCAACTCCTCCCGATCCCGCGACCGTTCCCACTACGAGAGCTTCCAACATTTCCACTCGGCCCTGTACCGCGAGGTCGAGTCCACCTCCGTCACACCGTTCTCCGCCCGCGCCCGATACCGGGGCCTGCATGCGGTGATCGTCTCGCTCGCCCGAATTATGATCCCCGCCGCCCGACCCAACGATGGCGCCGGCAAGGTCGAGTCTTATGAGGACGTGCTCCGGGGTCCCATCAAGACGATCCTCCTGAAACGCGTGGAAGCGGTCACTCCGGCGGAGGCCACCGCCGTGTCTCACGCCTTCGACGAGTTCGTCGAGTGGTGGTGCGACCAGGCCGACATCGACAGCGGCCTGTTGTTCGAACCTCAGAGGGGCAGACGCGCACCTTCGCTCCTCAAGGCCTATGACGACGAGTCCGAGGGCACCAGGGCGTACGCCACGTTGTGGAGCCTACGCGACGTCGACGCCGAGACCGCCCTGTTCATGGAGGGAAACCGATGACCCCGCCCCCCGCCCGCCGTCGCCGGACCAGCGCGAACGGCGCCGCACCCGCCCACAACTTCCCACGCCGTGGCGCGGTCCGACGTGCCCAGGCGATCACCACGTACGGCGTCGGGTCGCTCATCGCCGTCGACCATGAGTCCTTCATCGTCTCGGGACTCGACGAGGCCGAGCAGAGTTGGAGTCGTGATGAGTCCCCGCGGATCCACGAACGGCGGTTGGCCCGGGTGCTCGGCGTCGACTACTTCCGGCTGCCGCCCGCCTCCGACGACACCAGCAAGGACGGTCTTCGAGTCCGGCGTTTTCCCTTGATGCACTCCTGCCCCGAGTGCAACGACCTGCAACGGCACCGCGACTTCAACCCGCCCGCCGGTCGAAGCGTCTGCGGCACGTGCGATGTCGACCTGGTCCCCTCCCGCTTCGTCGTCGCCTGCGAGGCAGGGCACCTCGACGAATTCCCGTACTGGCAGTGGGTGCACCGTTCCAAAGACCGTGGTGCCTCGACGGCGGCACAGTGTGGAGGGAAGCTCAAGATGCGGACCTCCGGGCGTACTTCCTCGCTACGCTCCATCCTCATCTCCTGCACCTGTGGACAGGCTCCTGAGGTTTCGATGGAGGGCTCCTTCCGGAGGAGTGCGCTCAAGGACCTCGGCCTCAAGTGCCGAGGGTCCCGTCCGTGGCTCGGTGCGTCCGCCGTCGCGGGTGGGTGCGGACTCCCCCTGCGCACGTTGCAGCGCGGTTCGTCCGCGGTGTGGCAGCCGGTGTTGAAGTCGGCGCTCTCCATCCCGCCGTGGAGCAATGGCCGCGCGGATCCGCTCGCCGAACACTGGGAGCAACTGCGCGAGCTGAACAGCCGTGCAGAGGTCGAGATGTGCCTCAAGTTCGTCTTCAAAGGTGAGAGCCCGGTTGCGATCGACGAAGTCATGGCTTTCCTCGACGCCGAGCGAGAGGAAGACCCCGCCGGCGACGAGACCCCCTCCTTCGACCATCGCTATCGCGCCCTGCGCAACAAGGAGTACGAGCGTCTCCGCTCGGGCAACGACGAGAGCGAGCACTCTCGTGACGAGGAGTTCGTCTGCGAGACCCCGTTGGGCGACCAGAGCGTGCTCGACCCACTCGGCGTCACCGGCCCGATGTTGGTCAAGAAGCTCCGCGAGGTACGCGCTCTGAAGGCGTTCACCCGGCTCGTCGACGCCGAGTCGACGACCGACCCCAAGGAGATGCCACTGGCCGAACGCCCCCTGCGTTGGCTTCCGGCCATGGAGGTGCGGGGTGAGGGAGTCTTCCTCCGCCTGGACGAGGACCGACTCGGCGCCTGGGAGAAAAACGTGGCTGTGGCAGCCCGGGTCGAGCGGATGCTTACCGCGCACCAACGGGTGCTGGACCAGCGGGCCGATGACCCGAGCCGGGTCGTCTCTTCCCCTGCCACCCCGCGCATGGTGCTGCTGCACACGCTGACCCACGTGCTCATCAACGAGTGGAGTCTGGAGGCGGGCTATCCGGCAGCAGCCCTGCGTGAGCGCCTGTACGCCGCCGACGACATGGCCGGAGCCCTCGTCTACACGGCGACGAGCGACTCTGCGGGCAGCCTGGGTGGTCTGGTCGCTCAAGGTGAACCGTCGATTCTCGCTCGCACGGTCCGTTCGGCCGTCCGCCGTGCCGAATGGTGTTCCTCGGACCCGCTCTGCATGGAGACCGAGGCGTCCGGTGCCGGCGGAATCAACCTGGCGGCCTGCCACGCCTGTGTGATGCTCCCGGAGACGAGTTGCGAGCACAACAACGTCCTCCTGGACCGCGCGCTGCTCGTCGGGACCCCTGACGACCCCGAGGTGGGCTTCTTCGCCGGCATCTTGAATCCCTGACATCCGCCCTGCCTTGGCGAAGGCGCCGACACTGATCGGCGCCTTCGCCGTGCTTCGCAAGTCCGGGAGCCATCCGTCACCGTGCAGGTCGTCCTGTGTCCGCCTCGAACTGCATCTGGGCGCGGTCCAGAGCCTCATCGGCGTCATGACCATGGGCTCGAAGCCAGTGCAGAAGATCGGCGATGACATCGATCGCCACCTCCTCCGCGGCGACGGCACTCAGCCTGGTCGATCCCGGCAGGTGAGTCAGCAATCCCGCATTGTAGAGGTGCAGGCAACTCGTGGCTCTGGAGACACGGACGTCCTTGCCGTGGCCGTTGGCCGCCGTCAGGCCCGATGCGAGTTCGACCCACGTGATCTTGCGGTCGGGCAGGAGTTGGACGCCCCAGCGTTCGGACATCGCGGAGACGATGGCCATTCCGCGACCCGACTCGGCGTCGTCGGTCGAGTCGATCAGACACGGTAAGGCTCGCGTGTCGGGATCATGGACTTCGATACGCAGGTACGTACCGCTCATGGAGACAGCGAGCGTCGTCGGGGTACCGGAGCCCACATGGGTGATCACGTTGGAGACGAGTTCGCTCAGGCAGAGCTGGGCCGCGTCCGTCAGTTCTGCCAGGCCCCAGAGGCCCAGGTGAATCCGTAGCAAGCGCCGCAGCGCCGCGACTTCCGCCGGCTGGGCGGAGAAAGACAGATCCCAGGGCCGTCTCGGTGTACATCCACCGCAATCCATGTCCCAACTCCTTTGTCCGGCTGACTGATTGCGCTGCTCGTGAAGCAGTGGCCCGTCGCCCTGGCGCAGGCCACCACTCCCAGGGCAGGAGAGAACAGGGGGACATGCGCAATGCGCTTCTGCTTGCTGTGTGTGAGCAGCGCGATGTCCAAGCTAGAAGATGAGTTGGTAAATTTGCCATCACCTTCGGCAAATTAGCTCGATCGTGGCTCGCCGGTGACCCGGCACGGCAGACTGCGGATTGAGTCCGACACGGAAGGTATGGATCGACATGACCCCGAGGGCAGTACCGACTCAACGCCAGAGGCGCCTCGGTCACGAGTTGCGCAGGATGCGGTTGGCCGCAGGTATGTCCGCAGAGCGGGCCGCGAACCTCCTCGGCGTGGACCGCGGGAAGATCTCCAACATGGAGTCCGGGGTCCGGAGCATCAGCGAGGAGCGTCTGCGCACCCTGGCTCACCACTGTCACTGCGACGACGAGAAGTACGTGGGCGCGCTGGCCGACATGGCCTCACGCACCTCGGGCTGGTGGGAGCAGTACCGCGGCACTCTCCCTCAAGGCCTTCTGGACATTGCCGAGTTGGAGTGGCAGGCCGTTCGCATGCGCACCGCATGCACGGTGCACATCCCTGGCCTGTTCCAGACGACCGACTATGCCCTCGCGGTCTTCCGCGCCGTCCTTCCTCATCTTCCCGAGCATGAGGTGATGTTGAGGACCGCTCACCGCAACCACCGTCAAGAAGTGCTCACTTCCGAGGCAGCCCCGTCCTTCACCGGCATCGTGCACGAAGCCGCACTCCGGATGCAGTTCGGTGGACCCGAGGTCGCCCGTGCGCAGCTCCGACACCTGCTGGACCAGTCCGAGGCGCACGGACGAACAGTCCTGGTCGTCCCCTTCGCCCATGGAGCCTTTCCGGGTGCGGGACAGACCGTTCTGTACGCGGAAGGACCGACGGAACAACTGGACACCGTGCAGATCGACAACTCCCACGGCCCGGATTTCCTCTACGGAGAGGCAGAATTGACCAAGTACCGTGCTCACTTGGACCGGATGGAGAAGCTGGCGCTGTCCCCCGGCGACTCAAGAGCCTTCATCCACGCCATCGCTCGCGAGCTCTAGGAGAAGGCATGCCCGAGATCCAGTGGGAAGAGCCGTTCTGCGGAGAAGGCAACTCGTGCTTCCGGATGGGGGTGGACGACTCCGGCAACGCGTACATAGCCGTGCGTGGCCAGGAGGACCGTTTCATCACCGACAGCCGGGAGGCCCTCCGGAGCATGATCCTCGACATCAAGGCCGGCAAGGCGGACCACCTGTTGAGGTGAAGTTCCGACTTGTACGGGCCATAGCGAAGCGCGGTCGAGTTGGCCGCTCGCAGGGCGTTCAGTGGACGCATGGACCGTGCAGCCATCAAGTCCGTTGGTTACTCTCTGACAACAGGTCGCGACGGACTGGAGGGACAGGTTCATGGATCCAGAGATGGCCGTGCTGGCGGGTACAGCAGGGACAACCTTGGTGACCTTGTTGACGACCGAAGTGTGGGAACGTGCCAGGGACGGCATCGCCTCTTTGTGGCGCCGTACCGAGCCTGAGCGGGCCGAGGCGATCTCCGCCGAACTCGCCGTGACCCGACGAGACCTGCTGGCCGCACAAGCCGGCGGTGACCTCGAATCCCGCCGCGAACTCGGTGCGGAGTGGCAGGGCCGCATACGACGACTGCTCGCCGCACACCCTGAGGAAACAGAAGCGCTGCGGACGCTGCTGAACGAACTGGCTCCGTACACGCCCGCAGGCTCGTCGGTGACGCAGCACGCCACCGCCTCCGGTCACGCTCGCGTCTACCAGGCCGGCCGTGACCAGAACTTCGGCCATCGGTGAACGGCCACAACGATGCCCGGGCCGATGGCCAGGGCCGCGTCTACCAAGCCACCGGCGACCAGTACATCACCGAGCACCATCACCACGCCCCCGACTGGTCCGGACCGGACTCCGTGCGCCGCCCGGCGGTCGGCCACACCCCCCTGGTGCTCCGCGACCGAGTCGGAGAGATGGACCGTCTGCGCGCCGCCGTCGAACCGGGCGTCGGCAACCGTGTCTACGTCCTTCACGGTCTGGGAGGCTGTGGCAAAACCGCCGTCGCCTACGCGCTCTTTCACTACGCCACCGACCAGGCGGGCCGGCTTGGGTTATGGGTCAACGCTTCCGACCCGGCCTCTTTGCGTGCCGCCATGCTGGCTGTTGCAGCCGATCGCGGAGCCACGGACGGTGAACTGGTGGGAGCGCGCAGCGGTCTGCGTCCCGCCGCCGATCTCGTATGGCACTACCTCGACCGCTCCGACCGCCCCTGGCTCCTGGTCCTGGACAACGCCGACAATCCCGCCATCCTCCGCGACGGCGGCTGGCTGCGTACCAGCCCCACCGGCACGGTGGTCGTCACGACCCGGCAAGCAGCGACCCACTGGTGGCCCGGTGCAGAACTGCTGCAATTCGGTGTGCTTCCACGTGAGGATGCCGCCCTCGTTCTGCGCGACCTCGCACCGCACGCCGGATCGATCGACGATGCCGCGGAGGTCGCCGACCGCCTCGGACGACTACCGCTGGCGCTGACCCTCGCCGGCGGATTCCTCGCCCACCAGGTGATCGAACCATGGAGCCTTGCCGACTACGGCCGCCGACTCGACGGCAGCACGGGGCTCGACCCCATCGACCTCATCGAACAAGGCGCCACAGCCATGGGCGGCGATTCTCGACACCTGCCCAGCCGCACCTGGCAACTCTCCCTCGACGCCCTCGCCGCACAAGGCCTGCCCGAAGCAGGCCACCTTCTGCGCCTACTCGCCTGCTGGTCCAGCGATCCGTTGCCGCTGTCCGCCTTGCACGGGGCCGAACTCGGCTCGACATTCCCGGCATCTCACGTCGAATCGGCTCTGCGCGGGCTCATCGATCACTCTCTCTCCGAGCTGGTGCCCGGGGAAGTGCGCTGCCTACGCACCCACGGCGTACTCCTCAACAGCGTGGCCCGAGCCACACCCGCCGACCAGCAGGAGCAACTCGCCTCCACTGCGGCCCGCCTGTGCCTCTCTCTATTGCCAGAGGTGCCTGACAGAGGGACGCAGACTCCCCTCGTGAACCTGCTCGCGCCGCACGTGATCGCACTTTCGCAGAGAACAACGAGTTGGGCAACCAGCCAACCAACAGTCGAAGCTGCAGCAGAATGCGCTCATCGACTTGTCACCGCAATCCATAGATCTGGCGACTATACCTCAGCACTCAGCCTGGGCAGAGACGCTGTTGAGCTACTGGAATCCCGCTTGACCGAAAGCAATATCTGGCTTATCAGGTTGCGTCAACGTGTGGGGCGATCCCTCTATCGACTTGGACGGTTCGAAGAATCCGAGGCCATTTTCCAGAAAGGCCTGGAGGACTGCGAACGAACGCTGGGACCAGCAGCACCAGACACACTGGCGGCTTGCGGAAGGCTAGCCAGTCCACTCGTCGTTCTTGGCCGAAGGCCGGATGGCGTCTCGCTGTTCCGGCGAGCGGCAGAGGGGTACCGTCAAGTACTCGGCGCCATGCATCCCCTCACGCTTGAGGCGCGATCGGCCCTCCTGGAAGTATCCCCGCAGCCGCAAGACGTAGACGCAGGACCGGACTTGGTCATGGAATGTCGTCACGAGCTCGGAGAAGACCACACCATCACGCTCGGAGCGGAACTCAACTGTGCTTTTACACTCAATCGCGCCGGGCGGCCGGCAGAGGCGCTACCGTACGTTCGCTCCGCTTCCGCAAAATTCTCACACCGATTCGGTACTGATTACCCCATCACCCTCAACGCTCGCCAAACATTGGGTGTGATTCTGCATGCTCTCGGCGAAAAGACCGAAGCAATTGAGCATCTGGAAGATGTCGTAGAAGCCCGGGCCAGGATACTCGGACCGAACCATCCGTGGACGACGCATGCGAAGGAAATCCTGGAGGGTTTTCGAGAATCATAGAGAAGTTCTCGGCTCCGCATCGGCCTATCCGGTTCCTCAGCAAGGTGGGTGGCTCAGGTCAACGACCAGTGGCACGGAGACAGCAGCAATGCACGAAGCGACTGCCTGTGAACCCGATGCGCCTGCGCCGATACATGCCTGACCCGTCACCTGTATCCGTTGTCCCCGCCACCGGGCATCAGGCTCTGTTGGCAACTCTCCTACTCCCTGCAAGAGTTGAGCGCGTCAGCTGAGGCGCAGGGGAAACGGGCGGGCCGTGATGCAGAGGCGTCGGCAGGTCGTGCTGTGCGTGTGTGCTGTCGTACTCGCCGTCCTCGCCGTCGGTTGGCCGCGCAGCGCCGATGACGTCGTCGCCGCCACCCAGTTCAGTGTCGCCTTCTTCGCCACGCTGCTCACCGGCGAAGCCGTGATCTTCGCGCTCACCTTCTCCGCGGCGAGTTCGTGGCCTTCCTTACAGGCGATTGACGGGCACATCGCCTTCCGGGAGTGGGTGCTGATCGGATGGTTCGGGGCGCTGTTCACCGGGTGCGGGCTGCTCGGCGACAGCCGGATCAGCGCGACCTACGGTGCGTTGCTGTTCCTGTTGGCGAATATCTTCGGGATCTTCTCGTTCATTCAGCTCTTCGGTCTTGCCAGTGTCGGCGGTCGTAACCGGCTGCTGTGCCGCACGCTCGCCGAGGCGCTCGGGCAGGTGGGCGTGGGTGTCGGGGCGTCGGCTCACGACTTCGAGAACAGTTCGGTTGTCAACGCCTACCTCAGTGCCATCAGTCAGGCAGTGACCAGCAACGATCCGACCGCTGTCCGCCATCTCGTGGACCAGCTGGTCGAGGCCGAGGTAGCCGTGGAGGCGGCCGACAGCGCGATCGTCCTGCACATCGACGTCCTGCACCGGCTCGCCCGCGCCGCCCTCGTCAGCGGGGCCGATCCGATCCAGGTGACCGCATGTGCTCATACCCTGGTCGATTCCGTCGTCCGGCTGTGCCGGCGGCTGCCCGAACCGGCCTCGCCGCTCGGCGCGCTCAGCCGGTATCTGGCCTGGCTGGCCGACACCGCGCTGCTGATGTCGGTCCGGGGCGTGGCCTCCAACCGGTCGGCTCGGGAGCTGGTGGCGCTGAGCACGGACGCCCGGTCGAGGATTCTGCGGTGTGTGGACCCGGACCCGAAGTCGGCGAGCGGCCCGGACGAGATCGGCACCCTGCTCCCGGAGCCGCTCCAAGCCCTGATGTGGAGCGCGGACTTCGCGGAGTTCCACGGTGCGCATCAGGCCGGTGCCCTGTACGGCGTGTACGAGATACTCACCGGCACGAAGTTCATGGGGAACTACTGGGACGGCGCGTCCATACTCACCCGGCTGCGCCGGTCGCTGTTCGGGGGCGACGACGCCGTGACCACGTCGGCGGCGGCCGCGGCGCGTGCGGCCTTCGGGAGCGTCGAGGAGTACGACCACTTCTGGGCCCTGACCTCGGTGACCGCGCTCGCCACGCTGCGGGACTGCCGGGTCGGTCACCCTCCGGAGCTCGTACGCCCCGAGTTCACCCCGGACCATCAGCTGCTGGGCGCGTATCTGCGGACGTTCGCCACCCACCGCTACTTCGGCACCGCCGAGGAGGCGCGTACGGCCCTGCTCGGACTGCTCTCCCGTACGGCCGCGGGCGGGTCGGCGAGTGAGCGGGTGCATCATGGGCGGGTCGGCCGTGCGTACCGTGTGCCCGCCCCGCATGTGGAGCCCCAACTCCGGCCCGCCGCCATGATCCTGGCCGTCGCGTGCCGGCTGGCTCCGCTCGCGCCCGGCGGGGACGACACGGAACTGCGTGGCTTCCTCGCCGCGCTTCCCTCGGTCAGTCTGAAGGTCACCGCCGGTCTGGCCGCCCGTGTCCTGCCCGGTGCGGCCGCGGTCGCGGAGACGGATCCGGCCGAGGCCGTCGTCGTAGGGCTGAGAGTGCTGACGCTGGTCGGGACGCACAGTGGGGAGGGTTCATGACGGATCCGGTCTTGGACGTGAGCGTCTGGCGCGAGCGTATGGCCGCGCTGGAGTCGGACGCGGTGACGGCCGCCGTCGTCGTGCAGTGCGATCCGATGTGGCTGCGGCCCGGTCTCCTCGGCCTCCGCAACGAGATCGACCTGGCCGTCATGAAGGCCCAGTTGCGGCGCGGCGACCGCCTCACGGTCGACCGCGTGGTCCTGCACAGTCTGCCCGTCGACTCCGCGCCCGCCGTCCGGGCGTTCGAGGAATGGCAGCTCCGGATGTCGGCCGCCGCTCTGCTGCTCTGCGCGGACGGACGGGCGGCGCCCAGGATCCACCGGCTCATCCTCGGTGGCGACCGGCCGTCCGCGCCCATCCCGGATATGGTCGAAGTGCTGGACAACGGCGACTGGACCGACCACCGGCAGGCCGGGCTGGCGCTGGACATCATCCATACGGTCGGCGCCACCACGCCCCTCACCGGCTACGACATGGACCTGGACGGACCTTTCGGCGATGCCGACCCCTCCATCTACATGTGAGCCGTCTGCATGTGAGCCATCTTCATGTGAGCGGGGCCGTGAGCGTCCCACCAGAGACTTGGAGACCAGGTGCCCTTCTCCCCCGAGACCCCCGAGGACCACGTCTTTCTCGCCCAGGCGATCGAGCTGTCCCGCCATGCCCTGGAGGACGAGGGCAAGACCCCGTTCGGCGCCCTGGTCGTCATCGACGGGGAGGTGGTGGCGACCGGTACCAGCTCGGTCGTCGAGCTCCGGGATCCGACCGCGCACGCCGAGGTGATGGCACTTCGTGCCGCGGGCAGCAAGCTCGGCCGTCACCTCATGGAGGGCGCCGTGATGTACTCCAGCAGCGAGCCTTGCCCCATGTGCCTGGTCGCCTGCTACTGGGCGCGGGTCTCGCGTCTCGTCTACGCCGCCACAAGCCACGACGTGGCGGCCAACGGCTTCGAGGACCTCCAGTACTACCGCGAACTCTCCCTCCCCAACGCGCAGCGGACCCTTCTCACGGAGACCCCGGTCGGCGGCGAGTCCCGTGAGATCGCCGCGGCGGCCCTCTCCAGTTGGGCCGACAAGCTGCCGTTCCCGGTAGAGCCCAAGTTCTGAACCCACGCGCCGGACGACGCCTGAGCACTCGGAAAGAGCTGGTCAGAACACGAAGGGGCCCGAGTACAACGCGGTGAGCGACCGGCAGGAGATCGTGATGCCGTACATCACGAATCGCAGGCTGTAGGCGCCGGCGATGGTGTCCAGGAACTCTCCGGTTGCGACCGTGCCCTGGAGCGGGCCGAGGACGAGGTCGTCGCCCGGGACGATGAGCGGGTTGATGGTTCCGGCGAAGGTGACCGGATCCCCGGTGTTGACGTCGGAGAGGACCAGGGTGGTGGTCACGCTGTTCGGCGCGGTCGTGACGGGGGCGGTGAGCCCGAGGAAGTCGACCGTGATCCACGCGTCGGTGCCGCTCTGAGCGGCCGTGAGCGTGGCGTCGGACCCGCCCAGGATTCCGCAGTCGTACCGGACCGTGGCCGAGTCCGGTGTCACGGCGCCCGCTCCCGGGGCCAGTGCCACCGTGCCCGCCAACAGCGCGGCGGAGGCGGTGGCGATCACCGTGGCGCGTAACTTCCGCTTCGTACGTCTCATGGCTCGCTCCTCTTACGGAGGGTCCCGTTCCTGACGTTGTGTCAGGTCATGGCCGTATTGACGCGCAGGGATCGTGAGAAGGCAAGCGGTATGGATGCCTGTTGCTTGCGTGGGTTCAGGACGCCAGTCCCTCCTCGACGATGTCCGCCGACTCCGCGTAGACCGTGAGGTGCGGGAGCTTGCGGTGCAGGTCTCGGAGTCGGGTGGCGGCGGCTCGGCGTTGGATGGGAGTGCCGGTGTCGCGGATCTGCTCGGCGAGGGGGCGGGCGGCGTCGGCGCCGGCCACGATTCCTACGATCACCAGGGAGAACAGCCGGGTGTCCGGATGCCCGGAGATGTTCTGGGCCGCGTACACGATGTCGACGAGGGTGCTGAGGTCCGCCGCGTCCAAGGCCACGTGGGCGGCGTTGAGTGCCGCCTCCTGCTCGGTGACGACCCGGTAGGTCTGGTCCACCGTGAGCATCCCGAGCAGGTGCAGGATCGCCAAGTGGGCTTCTCCGACCGGGTCGTCGCGTTCGGAGAGGAGTGCCTCGGCCTCGGGTGTGCGCAACACGGCCTCGTGCCGGAGCAGGTGCTCCTTGGACCGGCTCCAGGTCTCCGTGGCGGTCCAGCCGTCGACGGCCTCGCGTACGGCGTGGGCGGTCCGGTGTCCGGAGATGTAGGTGTCCAGGCCGAGTTCGTGTGCTTCCTGGAGGACGGTTCGCAGGTGGTCGAACTCCGTTCTCGGGTAGAGCAGCCGTACCGCCTGCAGCTGCTCGGTGAAGTCCGGGCGCAGTACGGTGCGCGCGTGATCGGTCAGGGCCGTCTCCTGGCCGGGCCAGTCGTCGGCGGCCAGCCAGGCGGTGAGCGCTTCGAAGGTTTCGTCGTGCAGGGGCAGCGTCGCCCAGGCCGGGAGCCGGCTGTCCGCGATACGGCCGTCGAGGACGGACCCGCGGATCGCCTGACGGGTCTCCCCCGTGGGCCAGGACCGGTCGTCGCCGGTGTTGCGGGCGGCCTCGACCAGGTGGTCACGGGCCTCGTCGGTTCGGCCCTCCTCGATGAGGGTCTTGGCGAACGCCGCCTGGATCCGGGCCTGCTCCAGGGGGGCGGCGGCCGATGCGTCGATCGCGGCGCGCCATGCGGATCGCGCCGCCGTCACGCCGCCGTCGTAGGAGGTCAGGAGGTTGAGCGCGTTCACCAGGGCCGGCACGTTGTCGGGGTCCGTCCGGGCCGCGGAGGTCCACAGCGCCACGGCCGTGGTGACGGCCCGTACGGCCGAGGGCCGGTCGCCGCTCGTGTGCAGCAGGCGGGACAGCAGGGTCTGGGTGCGGGCCAGCCGGGGCAGGAAGCGTTCCGGCTCGGCCGCGGCCAGATCCTCGTACAGGGTGACCGCCTCGGTGGCGGTCGCGATGGCTTGCGTTGTGGCTTGCGTTGCGGCGCCGTCCTCGCTCTGGTCCACGGCGAGGTTGTGGAGGGCTCTGGCCAGTTCTGCCGCGTAGGTGCCGGGTTCGTGCCGGTCCAGGGTCCGGTACAGGTCCGCGGATTCGGTGCTGGCGGCGAGTGCCGCCGTGGGGTCGTCCGCTTCGGTGTGTCGCACACCGAGGGAGTCCAGCGCGTCGGCCAGCCTCGGCAGGAACGCTTCGCGGTTCTGCCGGACCAGGGTGCGCATCTGGTCGACCGCCTCCGCCAGGGCGGCGACGGCACCGGCCGGGTCACCGGTGTCGGCCTGGGCCTCGGACAGGGTCTGGAGGGCGTCGGCGAACCTCAGCAGGTACAGGTCGGAATCCCGCAGGGCGAGGGGCCGGTAGAGGGCGACGGATTCGGTCGCGGGAGGCAATGCGGCGGACGGGTCGCCCGAGGCGCTCTGGGTGAGGGCGAGGTTCCGCAGGGCGCGGGCCAGGGGCGGTGCGGTGGCCTCCGGCTGGCGCCGTGCCAGCGCGCGGTAGCACTCGACGGCCTCCGTGACGGATGCCAGAGCGGCGGCCGTGTCGCCCGCGTCGCGTTGGTCGGTGGAGAGGTTGTTGAGCGCGTGGGCGAACCGCAGCAGCAGGCCGTCGTCACGTCGGGCGATCCCCCGCATGACGTCGACGGACTCCTTGATCGAGGCGAGTGCGGCCGCCTCGTCGCCCAGCCTGCTCCGGGTGCTCGACAGGACACCGAGCACATGGGCGTAGTCGCCGAGAAACGCGTCGGGATCCTGTTCGGAGAGGCTCCGGAAATGGTCGACCGCCTCGGTGATGGACGCCAGAGCGGCAGAGGTGTGTCCCGCGTCGCGTTGTTCCATCGCGAGGTTGGCCAACGCGCCGGCCAGCGCCGGGCGGATGTGGTCCGGCGACTCCGCGAGCAGGTCCCGGCGGATCTCGACCGCCTCGCCGATGGAGGCGAGCGCGTCGGTGTTGTCGTCCTCGTCGCCCTGAATGGTGGAGAGGGTGACGAGTGCGTCGGCCAGCAGGACACGGGGTGCCGGGAGGTTCTCGGCCGCGAGGGCCCGGAGGATCCGCACGGCTTCCCGGGCGCTGTCGAGCGCCGCGGCACGGTCTCCGGCCTCCCGCTGCTGACTGGCGAGCGTCGTCAGAGCGACGCCGAGACGGGACACGAAGATGTCGGGGCGGTCCTCGGCCAGGTCCCGCCAGCGCTGCACGGCCTCGGTGGCGGACACCAGGGCACCGGCCCTGTCCCCGGCCTGGCTCTGCAACTCCGCGAGGTCGGCGAGGGCCTCGGCCAGGTTCGGGGCCAGGTACGCGGGATTGCCTTCGGCGAGGGTCCGGTAGTGCCCGACCGCCTCCTGCATCGCCTCCACCGCCTCGGCCCGATTCCCGACCGCCCCGGTCGCCAGGGCCAACGTGTGCAGCGAGGTGACCATGTCGGCCCGGAAGGCGGAGGGATTGATTCCGTACAGGACGCGGACCTGGTCGCGGGATTCCGTGGCGGTGGCCAGTGCGCCACGGCGGTCTCCCAGTTCCTGCTGGATGGTCGCGAGGGTGTTCAGCGCATTGCCCAAGTCGCGGCCGAACCTCGCCTCGCGCCCCCGGGCGAGAATCCGGTGGAGCTCCACGCTCTCCGCGACCGTGGCCAGTGCCGTCGGTGCGTCTCCCACCTCGCTCTGCAGGAAGCCGAAGTGATGCAACGCGTGGGCCAGATCCGGCAGGTATGCCTCGCGATCGGTCTCGGTCAGCAGGCGGGAGAGGGCCACCGCTTCGCCGGCGGAGGCCAGCGCCGACGACGGCTCGTGGAGCGCGTACTGGATGCCGGCCAGCGTGACGAGCGCCTGGGCCAGGTCCTCGCGGCAGCCCTCGGGGGCGGTCCGGGACAGGGCTCGGTAGTGGTCGACCGCCTCGGTGATCGCGGCCATGGCCGCGCTTTCGGCTCCCACCTCGTTGTGACAGCGTGCCAGGGTGAGGAGCGCGTCGGCGAGATCCGACGGGCCGTCCGGGGAGGCGGACACCCGGGCCCGGCGGATGGTCACGGCTTCCTCGATCGCCGTCAGTGCCGCATGGGATTCCGCGTTGGCGCGTCGGCGCTCGGTGAGACGTTCGAGCAGATCCGCGAGCTCGGCCTCGGGTACGTCCCCGTGCCGGGCGAGGGCCAGTCTGCGGGAGTCGGTGCGTATGCCCAGGCCCGGCAGACCCGCCGCGGTGAGCGGGACGGCGTCGGACAGCCGGGTCAGCCACTCCGGGTCGGTGCTGGCCTCGACCGCCTCTTCCAGGGCCAGCAGCGCCGCGCCCTCGTCGACGATCGCGACGGACACGACCGTGTCCCAGGCGTCCTCGTCGGCCGCCATCCACTGCCGGATCGCGGTCGCCGCGATCCCCGGGCGGGTGCCGCCCGCCCGGTTCACCTGCTGCAGCGCTCGCTCGCGGCCGTCGGGGTCGAGACCTGCGACCAGTTCCGCAAGGGTCTGCTCCCCGTGGCTGAACTGGCGGCGGATCAGATGGTCTGCCACCGGGTCCGGTCGCAGGGCGAGGGGTTCGCCGGGGCCCGGCTGCAGGCAGGTGCGCAGCGTGCCGACGACGTGGGGGCGGAGGGTCCGCTCCACGTCGGCGGCGTCCAAGGCGTCACGGATCGCGGTCCGGTGGACGGCGGAGCGCACCGTCAGGCTGACGACGGCGCGGTCCAGTTCCTCGTGGACACCGTCGAGAACAGCCGCCTCCGGTTGGCCGCTGATCCTGCGGTAGACCTTGGCCCAGTGGGTGCGCTCGTGCTGCAGGACCTGGTCGTACAGTTCGTCCTGGGTGGCCGGCAGGCGTCCGGTGCCGCGCGCGGCGAGCGCGGCGAGCAGGATGTGGTCGAGCGTGGTCCACTCCCGCGGCAGGGCCGCCGTCAGAGCCTGGACGCCGAGGACTCCGGTGCCCCCAGTACCCGTCGTGGTGCCCTCGGTACCCCCGATTCCCGCGCCGTCATGGCCGAAGACCCGCAGCGCCCGGCCGAACAGATCCGTTCCCGACGGTATCTCCGGAGGCAGCTCCAGCGGAGACAGCTCGCGCACGGCGTGGCCGTCGCGCTGCCACGCCCCGCGCAGTTCCGGCAGCCACTGGCCCGCGGCCGACCTCGCCGTCATCACCACGACCGCGGGCGCGGCGCCTCGATCGAGCCGGCGCCTGAGAACGGACAGCAACCGCTCCGCCTCGCCGCTGCGTGCCTCGGCGTAGTCGAGCACGACCAGGGTCGGCGTGACCACCTCGCCCAGCCAGTCCCAGCTCGCGGAGGACCGCTCGCGCAGATAGCCGGTGCACCAGCCGTCGCGGGTGCGCAGCCGGTCGGCGAGTTCGAGGGCGAGCCGGGTCTTGCCGGCGCCGCCGACGCCGTGGACGACCACGACACCTGTCGCGGTGCCCTGTGCCACCTCACGGCACCAGGAGGTCAGCACGGTCATCTCGTCGCGGGCCTGGAAGGGGACCACCCCGTACTCCGCGCGCAGGGACCCCAGCAGTCCCCCGCTGTCGCCGCGCCACGGCTGGTAGGGGTCGCGCAACGGCAGATCGGGCGGGCGCCGGGCGCCGGGGAAGACGTCCTGGGCGCGCCAGGCCAGGCCGAGGTCCACCGCCAGGCGCCAGTTCCACTCGGCCGCGTAGCGGGCTCCCTCCCGTACGGCGTCCTCGAACTCCGCCTCGGTGCCCAGCACGGGCGCCGTCGGCAGCGGGCTGGTCATCCCTACCGGGTCGACGACCATCAGCGTGGACGGCGGGCCGTCGGGTGCGTCCTGGACCAGGTCGGCCCAGTCGCCGGGGCGCTGTTCCCAGACCGGGGTGTCCGGCAGCTCCGGTTCCGCGCCGCCGGTGTCGTGGTCGTCGACGACGACGGCGACCACCGCGTGGGCCGGCCGCCCCGGATGCGGCGAGTCCAGGATCAGCACGAGCGGCCGGAGCCCCGCGTGCAGACAGGCCGCGGCGAGGACCAGCGCCAGGTCGAGACAGGTGCCGGTGCGGGGGTGCCACAGGACTTCGGCGGGCTGTCTGACCACCTGGCCGTCCGGGTCCTCGCCCGATGCCGGGTAGGCGTAGGTGATGCCCGCCCCACGGATCGCCTCGTACACCGACCGCAGCTGCTCGACGCGGGCGGCACCGGCGGCTCCGGGCAGGCGGACCAGATCGGCCACCTCGTCCCTGAGGACGTAACGGGCCAGCCAGGACGGCTGGTCCGCGAGCCGCCACGGGGGCCACGCCTCGGTGCTCACGGCTCCACCATGGTCGCGGCCAGGGCCACCAGCACGGCCGGGGCCACCGCCACGGTCGCGGTACTCACGGCTCCACCACCGCCACGGTCTCGGTGACCGCGAGATCGCCCGCCCCCGGCACGGCACGGGCGCGGACCAGGACGTCGTACAGGCCGGGCTCCATCGCGGGGAGGTCCGCCGTGAACACCCCGGAGGACGCGTCGTGTTCCAGTCGTACGTCGGTGAGTCTGACGCGGCTGTCGTCGGCCCGACGCACGGTCGCCCACAGCGCGGGCGGTGCCGCGTCCGGCGGAGAGGGCAGTGGCGAGGGCAGTGAGGAGCCGGGGAGCGGTGCGTCTACGGCCGGGTGCTCGCGCAGCCGGACCCGCAGCGGAATCGGCTCGGCGGGGACGTGCAGTTCCTCCAGGTCCAGTCCGAGGGCCCACTGCCTTTCCCGGCCGTGCACCGGCGTCAGCGGCGCGCGGTCCAGCAGGGACTGGACCAGCGCGGGTATCCAGGACCCGTTGGCCAGGAACCCGTGGCGTTCGCGCTCCAGCCAGCCCGAGACGTCGTAGCCGTCCATCTCCTTGGGTACGGCCGAGATGGCGGGCACCGTCCCGTCCCCGTCGTCGTGTTCCCAGCCGGGCAGCTTCAGCCAGTGCGGGCGGTCCCGCCCGACCGCCAGCCGTCCGCCGGCCCATCGTGCCGACGACGGCGTCCGGTGGCTCCACCCGACCCTCGGCACCACCTGCGGCCCGCCGCGCGGGATGCCCGCCCACGCCTCCTCGATGTCACCGTGCAGGGCCGCCGCCTCCGAGGCCGCGCGGGCCCAGTCCGCCGGGAGTTCGTGCGGGCGGCGGGCCGTACCGGAGTCCTCGTCCCACACCGCCGGGTACTGGGGCAGGAGTTCGGCGACCGATCGCCAACTCGCCAGGACCCGGCTGAGTCTGCCGAGCCGTATGCCGGCGACGCGCACGCCGTTGCCCATGATCTGCAGCGCTTTGGGCGCCCCGCGATGCGGTGTGCCGGCCGTGATCAGCGCACGGCACGACGGCCAGCCCGCCAGGGGGCCCAGCCAGTAGCGGGCGACGAGTCCCCCCATCGAATGGGCGACCACGATCACGCGGCCCTCCGTCCGTCCCCCCAGGTGGGCCAGGCGCTCCTCGACGTCCGCGGCCAGCCTGGCCGCGGCGTCGGCCACGCCGAGCCTGAAGTCGTACGGGAAGACGACCAGGTCCGCGTCCAGATCGCGCCGGTCGGGATGGCCGTGGTCGATCCGCCGTAGGCCGGGCAGCGCACCGAGCGCCGCGATCAGCCGCTCGTACCCCGGAACGACCGTCCAGCCCGGCAGCAGCGAGCGCGAGCGGATCACCCCGACGGCCCGGAGCTCCTCGTCGGGAGCCAGCCGCCCGGGTGCCGCGACCAGTCTGGCGATGTCGCCGTATCCGGCATCCCAGACGGTCCGCTCCGTGCGGTCCCCGGACCCGGGGCGCTCCAGCACGCTGCCCCCGATCCCGGGCAGCACATAGACCAGATGTCGCCGCTCCATGAACACCCCCCGCTCATGACGAACCCGTCAACCCCCCTATATCCCGAACGCTTTCCGCGCAATCCGGGACACCAGGCCGGATTACCGGCACGTCCCGTTCCCCCCGGTCGCCGCGGGCCACCGTCTTCACAAGACCCTCTCCTGTGCTCAAGTTCCCCTTCAGTCAGTGGAGTTGACGCGACTTCGGTCAGAGCGGGATCATCCACTGCCAGATGCCGACGGACGAAGCCCCGCGCAGATCGCGGAGTCGTGCGCGTACCGGTCCGGTCGACCAACCGTGGTCCCGTCGTATGCACTGCCCGCTCGGCCGTTTGATCTCTTATTCGACCTTTCCGAGGTCCGGGGACCCTTTCATGAGCACAAGCAATGACAGACGCGGACCCGCGTCGAAGCGCCGTCGTGCCACCCTGCTGACCGCCCTCGCCACGCTCGCCGTCGCGGGCGGGACAGCCGTACCGGTGCCGGCGCTGGCCGCCGGTGCGGCGACCGGTGCCGCGACCAGCGCCACGACCACGCTGCAGCAGGACTTCACCGCCGCCGCCGACGCGTACCACGTGCCGCGTCAGGTGCTGCTGGCGGTGGCGTACCAGGAATCGGCCTGGGACACGCACGCCGGGGAGTACAGCACGGACGGCGGCTACGGGCCGATGCATCTCACGGACGTCACCCCCGCGATGATGGCCGGCGGGGACGCGGGCGCGGCGGGGCGCGGGGAGTTGGCGAAGCTCGCCGCCGACCCGGCCCTGCACACAGTCCAGGCCGCCGCGAAGCTGACCGGTCTGTCGGCCGAGGAGCTGCGCACCGACCCGTCGGCCAACATCCGTGGCGGCGCGGCGCTGCTCGCCTCGTACCAGAAGGTGGTGACGGGTTCCGTCTCCGCGGACCCGGGCAACTGGTACGCGGCCGTGGCCCGTTACAGCCAGTCGAGTCGGCGACAGGGCGCCTCGGCCTTCGCCGACCGTGTCTTCGCCACGGTGCAGAAGGGCGCCGGGCGCACCACGGCCGACGGCGAGCGCGTGCGGCTGTCGGCCGACAGCGATGTCACCCCGGACACCGGCCAGTTGGCCCTGCTGGACCTGCAGTCGGCGGCGACCACGGACACCGAGTGCCCGGCCACCGTCGCCTGCACGTTCGTGCCGGCGTCGCCCTCCAACGGCCAGGTCTCCAACCGGCCCGCCAACGGCATCCGGATCGACAGCATCGTCATCCACGACACCGAGACGTCGTACGACACCGCCATCAGTCTCTTCCAGCAGGCGGGCGGCTCCGCCGCGCACTACGTCATGCGGTCCTCCGACGGCGCGGTGACGCAGATGGTGCCCACGAAGGACCTCGCCTTCCACGCGGGCAACTACTCCACCAACATGCACTCGATCGGCATCGAGCACGAGGGCTACGCCGCGCACGGTGCCACCTGGTACACCGAGGCGCAGTACGAGGCCACGGCCGAGCTGGTGAAGTACCTCGCCGACCGCTTCGGCATACCGCTGGACCGCGAGCACATCGTCGGCCACGACAACGTCGCCGGGCCGAAGTCCTCCCTCGTCTCCGGTATGCACTGGGACCCGGGCCCGTCCTGGGACTGGAACCACTTCATGAGCCTGCTCGGAGTGCACACCGGGCGGCACGGCGTCGGTCCCGTCGGCTCGGTGGTCACCATCGCCCCCCGCTTCCACGACAACCTGCAGACCGTGCAGATCTGCCCCTCCGACGACCCGACCGGCGCCACCACCGCGTGCACCGAGACCCAGCAGCCGTCGAACTTCGTCTACCTGCGCACCGAGCCCAGCGACACCGCTCCCCTCTTCGGGGACCAGGCGCTGCACCCCGGCGCGGCCGGTACCGACCGGATCAACGACTGGGGCAGCACTGCGGCGGCCGGACAGCAGTTCGTGGTCGCCGGGCAGGACGGGGGCTGGACCGCCATCTGGTACAGCGGCTCGAAGGTGTGGTTCTACAACCCGGGCGGCTGCGAGACCGCGCCGGCCCACGGGGTGAAGCTGATCACGGCGGCCGGTGACTCCCCGGTGGCGGTGTACGGCTCCAGCTACCCGGACGCCGCCGAGTACCCCTCGGGGCTGTCGCCCTCGACGCAGGCGCCGCTGAGCATGTACACCGTCCCGGCCGGCCAGGCCTACGTGGCCACCGTGGCGCCGTCCCTCACGGACGACTTCTTCCCCTCCAGCGGGGCGGTCGTCACCGGCGCCAAGGCGATGTACACCATCCAGTACAACCACCGGGTCGCCCTCGTGTACGCGGCGGACGTCACGGCCACGGACGGCTGACGGTCAGCCCCGGTGTCGTTCTCCGGGTGACCCGGCCCGGGTCACGGGCACTTGTTGGCCGGATACGTCGTCACGATCAGGTCCACCGTGCTGCCGACCGGCAGTGCGGTGCCGCCCGCCGGAATGGACTCGTACACCCTGCCTCCGGGGCAGTCCACGGTGGTACCGCCGATCACCGGCACGTACCCCGCGGCGCGCAGCGCGACCTGCGCGTCGGCCGTCTTGGCCCCGACCACGCCCGGCACGTAGGTCACCCCCGTCACCGGGACCGTCAGGGTGGCCAGGACCCGGCTCGCGCCGGTGTCGGAGCTCTCGTCGATCAGGACCTCGGTCCACGACGCGGCGGAGGTGTCGGTGATGAACACCGACCGCGACCCGCCGAGGTTCAACTCGTCGGTGGCCGGGTTGAATCCGGGCCCGACGATCTCCACGGCGTCCTCCGCCGTGGCACCGACGCAGTCCACCCCCCACGACACCGTCGTGTTCTGCCCGTACGTCACCGGGTTCGACGATGTCGCGAGCGAACCGGTGGCCGTCGCCAGGCAGTTGGCGCCCGGATCGTCCGCGTGCGCCGGAACCGCTATGAACAGTCCGGCCAGCGCCGCGACGAACGCGGGCACCGTCCACCGCGCCACACGCCTCAGCCCGCGCGATCCGCGCGATCCGAAGCGAACTGTCTTCCCCGTCGTCCCCGTCGTCCCCGTCATCCCCGCGTCTCCCTCCGCGTCGCCGCCCGGAGCGTCCGGGCGGACAGCGGCCAGTCTGCTCGCGCGCGCCCGGGAAAGCCCGTCGCGGTCCGCTCACCGGACCGGCAGGGCACGCCGTCCGGGTGGTGGTGTCCAGCGGGATCGGGCGCCGAGCTGCCGTCAGCGGCCCGTCGGAGCTGGCGTCAGCAGTCGGTCGCGGCTCGGACGAGTGCGGCGACGGCTCGGGAGCGGCTGTGGGGTGGCCAGGCGATGACGGTCGTGACCGGTGGCGCGTCCAGTACGGGTACGGCGGCGAGATCGTCGCGGAGTTGGGCCCGGGAGGACTCCGGCGCGATCCAGCAGGCGCGGCCGAGTGCGATCAGCTGGTACAGCTGGGCGTGGTCGCGGGCCTGGGGGCCGGGGCCGTCCGGATAGCCGCCGTCGGGGCCGGGCCAGCGCGGCAGCGGCAGGTCGGGCAGGTCGGTGACTTCGGCCCTGCGGACATGGGGCCGGGTGGTGAGGGGATGTCCGGCCGGGAGGATCACGACCTGGTTCTCCGTGCGGAGTTCCTCGGTGTCGAAGCCGGACGTCGAGTCGAACGGCAGATGCAGCAGCGCCACGTCCGCGCGGCCGTCGCGCAGCATGCGTTCCTGTTCGCCGATGCCGCACAGCAGGAGGTCGACGGTGACCGCGTCGGGTTCGGCGGCGTAGGCGTCGAGGAGTTTCGCGAGGAGTTCGCCGGACGCGCCGGCCTTGGTGGCGAGGACGATGCCGGGTCGGCCGACGGCGGCGCGGCGGGTGCGGCGTTCGGCGGCCTCCACGGCGTCCAGCGCCGCCCGGGCCTCCCGCAGGAGCACCGAGCCGGCCTCGGTCAGGGTGACCGCACGGCTGGTGCGTTCCAGCAGCGTCGCCCCCAGACGCCGTTCGAGCTGACCGATCGCCCGCGACAGCGGCGGCTGCGCCATCCCGAGCCGCTGGGCCGCCTTCCCGAAGTGCAGCTCCTCGGCGACGGCCACGAAGTACCGCAACTCCCGCGTCTCCACACCCCCATGCTACCGACCCCACCGGGATCGATACCCGTGCGGTATCGCTGCCCACCCGATCGGTGTTGGCCGACCGGGCCCGACCCCGGACAGGATCGGAAACATGACCGAACAGAAGAAGATCGCGCTGGTAACGGGTGCGAACAAGGGCATCGGATACGAGATCGCGGCCGGCCTGGGTGCCCTCGGCTGGAGCGTCGGGGTCGGCGCCCGGGACGAGGAGCGCCGGGAGGCCGCCGTGGCGAAACTGCGGGCGGACGGCGCCGACGCGTTCGGCGTACCGCTCGACGTGACCGACGACGCGAGCGTGACCGCCGCCGCCGGGCTGATCGAGGACCGCGCCGGACGCCTCGACGTGCTCGTCAACAACGCCGGGATCACCGGCAGTTTCCAGCAGCTGCCCACCACCGTCGACGTCACGACGGTACGAACGGCCGTGGAGACCAACGTCATCGGCGTCATCCGCGTCACCAACGCGATGCTGCCGCTGCTGCGCCGCTCGCCGTCCCCGCGGATCGTGAACATGTCCAGCAGCGTCGGCTCCCTGACCCTGCAGACCACGCCCGGCGCGGAAACGGGCCCGATCTCCGTCGCCTACGCCCCGTCCAAGACGTTCCTCAACGCCGTCACCGTCCAGTACACCAAGGAACTCCAGGACACGAACATCCTGATCAACTCCGCCTGCCCCGGCTTCTGCGCGACCGACCTCAACGGATTCCGCGGCCACCGCACCCCGGAACAGGGCGCGGCGATCGCGATCCGCCTCGCGACCCTGCCCGACGACGGCCCCACCGGCGGCTTCTTCGACGAGGACGGAGAGGTGCCGTGGTGACCGAAGGCCGGTGAACGGCCCCTTTTACGCAATGGGCCCCATCGACCGGTCGCCGTATCCAGGCCAGGTGCCTTTCGGTCAGGAGATTCGAATCAGAAAGGACATAACGCTTTCCGTGGAGAAATGTCCACTCGGATACGGCATCCCCTCTCGCGAAACCGCTATAGTTCAGCCGTCAAGTGACGGTGCTTGCAGGAGAGTTCTGGCGGTGTAGACGGAACTCGGGCCGGTGCGTACTGTCTTGAGCGACTGTCACGGGGGCCGTCCATAAGCCCGCAATTTCTTTGCCATGTGGACGGTTTGTTGTTTTTCTCGCCCCCCTCGACACACCTTCACCGAGAGTCTTCCTTTTTGTGACCATCACCGTGCGTGAGAGCCTGCCTGTCGGCCGGCACGCCGCCGTCCCCACCGGCGGTCTCTTTCGGCGAATCTACGGTCCACGCGCGAGTGACGCGCTGGCATTTTCCATGTCGACGTACGGGATGCCGCTTCTGGTCCTGACCGTCACCAGTTCCGCGTCCCTGACCGGCCTCGCGTTCGCGTTGGAGTGGATACCGCGGATCGCGGCGTTCACCCTCGCCGGCAACGTGGTGGACCGGCGCGGTGCGGCGATCGTGTGCTTCCTGGCCTCCTCCGGACGGGCCCTGGTGCTGGCGGTCTCGGTGGTCGCCGTGACCATGCTTCCGCGGGGCACCACCGAGACCGCGGTCATCCTGCTTCTGGCCGCCGTGACCGGCACGCTGTCCCAGTTCGGTTTCGTCGCCAACGAGGCCGTCGGTGCGGTCGTCACCCGGCGGGAGCAGAACCGCCCCCACGGGATACAAGCGGTCCTCATCGGCATCGACCAGACGGCCACGGTCGCCGGTCCGCTGCTCGCGGGCTTCCTTCTGCTGGCCGGACCGGAATGGCTGCTCGGGTGTCTGAGCGCGGTGTCGCTGATGGCGGCCGTACTCGGCCTGCAGACTCCGCCGACCCCGCTGCGGTCCGCACACACGTACGGTGCGGGAAAGGACGGCGGTCTGCGGACAGGGCTGCGCACCTTGCTGACGTTGCCCGCCCTGGGCTGGCTGGTGGCCGGTCTGGCCTGTTCCAACCTCGCCCTCGGCCTGCTCCAGTCCGCCAGCCCGGTGATCGTGGTGGAGACCTTCGGCCGCTCCTCCGCGAGCGTCGGCACCCTGTGGTCCGTCGCCGCGGTGGCGACCCTGCTGGCGGTCACGGGCTGCCGGCTCGCGCTGAGCCGTCTTGACCTGTGGGGCGTGGGAGTCGTGTCCTCGACGCTCGCCGCCGCGGCCTGCCTGGCCATTCCCCAGGCGCCGTCGTTCGTCTCCTACACCGCCCTGACAGCGCTCTTCATGGCGGGCGACGGAGGTCTCACGGTCGTGCTGCGCACCGTGCGTTCGCTGATCATCCCGCCCACGGCGCTCGGCGCCACGCTTTCGCTGACCATGATGCTCCTGCTGCTGCCCTTCCCCGCGGCGGGCGTTCTCGTCGCGCTCACTCCGCCACCGCACCTGGACAAGATCCTGCTGGTCTGCGCGCTCGTCCAGGCAGCCGCGCTGATCGTCACGTTCACGAGGCTCCGCGGTGAGCCCGTCATGCGCGTGACCGCCGGTCAGCCGTGACCTGGAGCGCTGCCAGACTGGAGAACATGACGATGATCCACGGGGAAGTCGCGGACGGGTTCGAGGGTGTGCGTCAGGCGTTCGCCGCCAACTTCGAGCAGCGGGGGGACATCGGGGCCGCAGTGTGCGTGTACCGGGACGGGCGGCCGGTGGTGGACTGTGGGGCGGGGTCGCCGATCCGGACACCGGGCGGGCGTGGGAGCGGGACACCCTGCAGCTCGTGTACTCCGCCACCAAGGGCGTGACCGCCACCGCCGCTCATCTGCTGGCCCAGCGCGGGAAGTTGGACCTCGACGCTCCCGTGGCCGACTACTGGCCGGAGTTCGGGGTCAACGGGAAGGCGGAGATCCCGGTGCGGTGGTTGTTGTCGCACCGGGCCGGAGTGGTCGCGGTCGAGCCGGCGGTGCCGGTGGCGGACGCGTTGGAGTGGCGGGCGATGGTGGACGCGCTGGCCGTGCAGCGGCCGGCGTGGGTGCCGGGGAGTGCGCACGGGTATCACGGGCGGACCTTCGGATGGCTGGTCGGAGAGGTCGTCCGGCGGGTGGACGGGCGTACGCCGGGGCGGTTCGTCGCCGAGGAGATCGCCGGGCCGCTGGGGATCGACTTCTTCATCGGGCTGCCGGACGCCGAGCGGGGGCGGGTCAGCCGGATGGTGTACCAGGACCCGGGGGCCGATCTCGACGCCGTACCGCTGGAGGTGGTTCCCGAGGAGTTCCGCGCGCTCGTCGCCGCCACGCGGGATCCCCGGTCGCTGTACAACCGGGCCTTCGCCGTCACCGAGCCCGCCGCGATCGACTTCGACTCGGCGGCGGTGCAGGCCGCCGAGATCCCCTCCTCCAACGGGATCGGCACGGCCCGGGGACTCGCGCGGATGTACGCCGCGCTGATCGGGGAGGTGGACGGCGTACGGCTGCTCACCCCGGAGACCGTCGGGTCGGCGGCCGCGGAACAGGCCGCCGGGATCGACCGGGTGCTGCTGATTCCCAGCCGGTTCGGGTCGGGGTACATGCTGCCCACCGAGGTCGACCGGATGACCGGCCCGCGCGCCTTCGGGCACCCGGGGCGGGGCGGTTCGCTCGCCTTCGCCGACCCGGAGCGCGGGATCGCCTTCGCGTACGTGATGAACCACATCGTCGAGGGGCCGGAGGACCTGCGCGCGGCTTCCCTCGTCGACGCGGTGCGGGAGTCCACGGCGTAGCCGCGACTCGCGCGGCCGGCTCGTCGCCGGTCTTCCGCCCGGGTGACCGTGCAGCACCCGCCGGGCAGCGGGCCCCGTGGCGCCGGGCGCCCGACCGTGGCTCGTCGGTCGGGCGCCCGGGCCGTCCGGGCTGTCCGGGCCTGCGGTCACTTCCCGGTGACGGACGCCACCCAGTTGATGAAGTTCGTCGTCGAGTCGCCGGTGCGCTCGGCCATGGTGTGCCCCTGGGCCCACACAGTGGCGAAGTCGACGTCGCGGATGCCGTAGTTCCGCAGGGCCAGCAGGATGTTGATCTCGGTCGTGTTGGCGGTGTCGCCCTGCATGATGCCGGTGCGGATACGCCAGTGCCGCGCCGGCCGCGACCGGCGGTAGCCGTCGAACGCGGGCGAGAGGTAGTACAGCGGGTTGTACGCGTCGGCCCGCCAGGCCATGTCCTTCCCGACGCTGTCCTTCTTGGCGAAGTCGCTGTCGTACGCCGCGGAGCCGTAGTCGGACTCCCAGTCGGAGTAGGTGGCGTACGCCGTCTCGTTCGCCTTGATGACGTCACGGGTGAGCGGCGCGAAGTGCGCCGGGGCGTCGAGTCCCATCGCGAAGACGTTGTTCTCCGTCTGCCCGCGGGAGTAACCGTCGAACGCGCCGACCGGCTTGCTCGCGGTCTTCTGGCTCTTCACGAAGCCTTCGAGGCCGGACACCGTGGCGGTGTTGGTCGTGGCGTCGTAGGTGACCCAGGTGCTGTCGGTGTTGAGGTAGGCGATGTAGTCGGCGACCGTCTGGTACGTGGTGGAGGACCCGGTCTGGCCCGATCCGGGCGGGCCGCCCATCGTCGTGATGGTGTACGGGAAGGTGTTGTCGGCCAGGAAGTTGTTCAGCGAGGTGGTGATCACCTCGATCAGGAGGTCGTGGTAGCTGCCGGCCAGGTAGGTGCCGCTGCCGGACTCGGTCAGCTCCAGGCGCCTGCCGTGCTCGTCGCGCAGCCCCAGCCGGTTGAGGTACCTGGGCCAGGCCTTCGCGAGGTCCGCCGAGTAGGCGCTGGTCCAGGTGCCGGACGCGCGCGTGCCGGCCGAGGCGAACTGGCCCATGTTCCACTCGTAGGACAGGTTGGCCTCGTGCAGGCTGGTGATCGGGCACCAGGCCATGACGCCGGCGACCGCGTCGCTGAGGGGACGGCCGTGGGCGTCCTCCATCGCCGCGCCGATCGTGCGCAGGTAGGGGTGGTACAGGGGGCTGTCACCGGACGCGCCCGCCACGGTGTCCTGGGCGCCGCCGCCGCTCATGCCGAACAGGACGATGTCGTCCGTGCTGCCGGGCAGGACGCTCCGGTTGTACCGCAGGAAGCGGACCGCGGCCTTGAGGTCGGTCACGCCCCAGGGGGCCGCGTCGGAGCGGGCGCTGGTCGAGCTGTCCCGGCCGCGCAGGCCCGGCCACACGTAGATGTGCCCGGCTTCGAGGTACTGCGACACACTGCTGTAGCTGTACGACGTGGCCGGCTTCTGCCCTGCGTAGCCCGGGGTGTTGACCGGGATCACGATCGGCGCCGTGCGTCCCGAGTAGCCGCCGAGGGTGCCCTTCGGGTCTACCTTCGCCGTGTACGTGGTCCCGTCACTGTTCGCGGTGGCCTTCAGATAGGCGCCCGGCACGTAGATCGACAGGTTCTCGTAGTCCGTCGCGGCCGGGTCGGCGACGTACATCTTCCCGATCTGGTAGTACACGTCGTTGGCCGAGTCGTACGACCAGGCGGTGGAATCGAACTCCAGCGAGTACGCCGAGGACGTGCTCGACGAGCTGCTCGACGATGAGGTGCCGGCGAAAGCCGCGCCTGCCGTGCCCTCGGCTATTCCGAACGCGGCTACGGCCGCGGCGCCCCGGATAACGGTTCTGCGGTTGATTTCCACCCGTGGACCTCCTTGTGCAGCGGGTTACGTGGTCGGCTCATTCGAGTCCCAGACTGTAGGCAACGAGCCCAGGATTGTTAACAATTTCGATGATAATTTTGTTAGAAGGCTCTTGGGGGGCGGCTCGGCGCGGCCGACGGCCTCGCGTTAGCCTCGGGAAATCCGGCCGGATTCCAGACAGAAGGAGACAGGCATGGCCAGGGTTCCCAGTTCGGTGATCGCGGCGAGCGGGCTCGTCGGCGGGTACGGCGTGGCGCGCTGGACGAAGAAGCGGCCGCTGGGCGGGGCGGTGCTGGCCGTCGCCGGGGCCGCCGCCGCGCAGCAGTGGCGGCGGCAGGCGGGCGGGAAGGCCGCCGGGGCGCTGTCGGCCGCGTACGTCGCCGCGTTCGCCGGGTCGCATCCGCTGGCCAAGAAGGTCGGCGCCTGGCCGTCCGTCTTCGGGGTGGCGGGTGCGGTGGCGCTGGCTTCGTGGGCGGTTGCGGATCGCCGCGGCTAGCTCCGCTGGGTGTGCCGATGGTGCCGCGATTGGCCGTCGAGACGCTGCGGCGCCGTGGGGGCTGGGCGCGCAGTTCCCCGCGCCCCTACGGGGCGCTTTCTGGCTAGGGCGCTTCCGAGGTGCGGAACGCTCGCCGGTATGCCTGGGGGCTGGTGCCGACCACTCTGCGGAAGCGTTCGCGGAACGCCGTCGGGGAGCCGAAGCCTGCCTGGGTCGCGATGCGTTCGACGGGGTGGCCGGTGGTTTCGAGGAGGTGCTGGGCCCGGCGCACGCGGGCCCGGTGCAGCCACTGCAGCGGGGTCGTGCCGGTCTGGTCGCGGAAGCGGCGGTTGAGGGTACGGGTGCTCATGCCGGCCCGCGCCGCGACCTCGTCGAGGGTCAGGTCCCGGCCGCAGTTGTCCTCCAGCCAGACCAGGAGCGGCTCCAGGGTGGCGCCGGCGGGGGCCGGCGGCTGGTCGTGGACGATGAACTGGGCCTGGCCGCCCTCCCGTTCCAGCGGCATGACCGACATCCGCGCCGCGTGCGCGGCGACCGCCGAGCCGTGGTCCTTGCGGATCATGTGCAGGCACACGTCCATGGCCGCCGCCGCGCCCGCCGAGGTCAGGAACTGGCCGTTGTCGACGTACAGGACGTTCGCGTCGACGTCGATCTCCGGGTACAGCGCGGCCAGGGTGTCGGCGGCGGCCCAGTGCGTGGTCGCGCGCAGGCCGTCGAGCAGGCCGGTGGCCGCGAGGACGAACGCCCCGACGCAGACCGACGCGATCCGCGTGCCGTTCGCCGCCGCCGCGCGCAGGGCGTCGGCGACCTCGGCCGGCGGGGCGAGGGTGGGGTCGGCGAGGCCCGGCACGATGATCGTGTCCGCCTCGGCCAGCGCGTCCAGCCCGTACGGCGCCTTGATCGTGAACGCGCCGCCCGCCGCGGTCACCTCGTCCGCCGGCCCGCACACCCGCACCCGGTAGGCGTCCCGGCCGTCGGGCAGCCGGGCCCAGCCGAAGGTGTCGATCGGCACGGTGAAGTCCGACGGGACGACCTGGTCCAGGACGAGTACGGCGACGGTGTGCATGGCAGGAACGTAGCCGGTCGACGGGTTCTCGCCAATCGGGGAGCTCAAGGAAGTTCCAGGGGGATCCAGGGGGACCCAGGTGGATCCAGGGGGGCTTCCCATCCGCGGCGGGTGACAGGTAAGGCCGGCACGGCTGGCGGGAATCCGTTGAGCGGTGGCAGTATTGCCGCTTCTGCAAGATCTTCCCGCCGCCTACGGTCGAGGCCGTGACCAAGTTCCTCCTCGCCGTCCATGTCCTTGCGGCGATCGTCGCCGTCGGCCCCGTCACCGTGGCCGCCAGCATGTTCCCGCCCGCCGCCCGCCGCGTCATCGAGGCGCCGGACGACGTCCGGGCCGCCGAGACCCTTCAGCTGCTGTACCGGATCTGCCGGGTGTACGCCGTCGTCGGCGTCGTCGTCCCCGTGTTCGGGTTCGCCACGGCGAGCACCATGCACGTCCTCGGCAGCGCCTGGCTGATCGTGTCCATAGCACTCACGGCGCTCGCGGCACTCGTGCTCGCCGCGCTGGTGCTGCCCCGGCAGAGCGCGCTGCTGGAGGCCGGTGCGGGCGGTGCCACGCGGCAGGCGACCGCCCGGCTGGCCATGTTCACCGGGGTGTTCAATCTGCTCTGGGCCGCCGTGACGGTACTGATGATCGTGCGGCCGGGGTCGACGACCGGAGCCTGAGCTGCTTCACAGGTTTCTGTTATCGCGGGGCGTGCCGGTTCGTCTCCGGGGGCATGCACACGACTCGACAGATCAGCCGCCGGAGCATGCTGAAGGCCTCGGGAGTGGCGGTGGGAGCCGCCGCCGGGATCGCCGCGGCGGGCGGTACCGCGACCGCCGCCGGGACCGGGACCGGCTCCTTCGCCCACCCCGGCCTGCTGCACACCCGTACCGATCTCGACCGGATGGCCGCCAAGGTGAAGGCGGGCGCCGCGCCCTACACGGCCGGGTTCGCCAGGCTCACCGCCAACCGGCACGCGCAGAGCGGCTGGCAGCCGCGGCCGCAGGCGGTCGTGTACCGGGGCGCGGGCAGCCCGCAGAACTACACGATCCTCTACAACGACATCCACGCCGCCTACCAGAACGCCCTGCGGTACCACGTCACCGGGGAGAGCGCGTACGCCGACACCGCCGTCGCGATCCTCAACGCCTGGTCCTCGACGCTCACCGCCGTGAACGGTTCCGCCGACCGGTTCCTTGCCGCCGGACTGTACGGCTACCAGTTCGCCAACGCCGCCGAACTCGTCCGCGACCACGGCGACTTCGAGCTCGCTCGCTTCCAGGAGATGCTCAGCAAGCAGTTCGGGGCGATGAGCGACGACTTCCTTGTCCGGCACAACAACGCCGTCGTCTCCAACTACTGGACCAACTGGGACCTCGCCAACATGGCCTGCGTCCTCGCCACCGGCATCCTCTGCGACGACCGCGCCCAAGTCACCCGCGCCGTCGACTACTTCAAGAACGGCGCCGGGCTCGGGTCGGTCAGGAACGCGATTCCCGTCGTGTACGACGACGGGCTCGGCGAATGGCTGGAGGCGGGGCGCGACCAGGGGCACGCGTTGCTCGGGGTCGGGCTGATGGGCACGTTCTGCGAGATGGCCTGGAACCAGGGGTACGACCTGTACGGGTACGACGACAGCCGGTTCCTCAAGGGGGCGCAGTACGTCGCCAAGTGGAGCCTGGGCGGGCAGGTGCCGTTCACCGCGAACACGCGGCGGAAGGGCGCCATCGGGGGCTGGTCGGGGAACGAGACGGTGACGGCCGCGGCGGGCGTCGATCCGGCCATGACGCGTCCCATCTGGGCGATGATCGCCAACCACTACACCAAGCGACGGGGCCTCTCGGCGACCTACGTCACCCAGATCGCGGCGAAGGCGGCACCCGAGGGCGGGGGCGGTGACTACGGGCCGAACAGCGGGGGGTACGACCAACTGGGCTTCGGCACAATGACGTTCACGCGGGACCGGACGGCGGGTACGACGAAGGGCTCGGCGTCGCCGAGTCCGACGGCGGCGCCCAGTGCGCTGGGATCGGCGTCGCCTTTGGCCACCGCCTCGGCCTCGGCCTCGGCAACGGGCAAGAGCAAGGGCGACGACCTCGCTGCCACGGGAGCGGGCGAGATCGTGGGGTGGACCACGGCCGCGGGGGTCGTGACGTTGGCCGGCGGACTGCTGTTGATGCGGCGACGGGCCAGGGGCGGTCAGTAGGCGGCCCAGGGACCGAGCGGGGGTGGGGTGGGGACGCTCACCGGCGCCGGCAGGGTGCCGCCCGCGGCTGAAGCGCCCCTTCAGGGGCGCGGGGCCGTGTCAATGTGCGGCTACCGCCGCGTGGGCGCGACCAGCCCCCGCCCACCCGCAGTCCGCACACCACCGGACCACCCCTACGCGTCCGCCTTCGCCGCCCCGCCCGGCGCAGCCGTGAGCGGCGTCGCGATCTCCTCCAGCGGTCTCCGTTCCGCGTTCACCGCCAGCGCCGCCGCCACCAGTCCCGCCGCGCACATCAGGCCCGCGCCGATCCGGAAGGCCAGCACCGTGTCCGACACCTTCCCCGTTCCCGTCAGGTCGGCGAAGAGCAGCGGACCGCTGATGCCGCCCGCCGCCGTGCCCAGCGCGTAGAAGAACGCGATCGACATCGCCCGCGTCTCCATCGGGAAGATCTCGGACACCGTGAGGTACGCGCTCGACGCTCCCGCCGACGCGAAGAACAGCACCGCGCACCAGCACGCCGTCAGCGTCCCCGCCGTCAGCACACCCCGGTCGAACAGCCACGCCGTCAGGAACAGCAGCAGTCCGGAGAGGATGTACGTCGACGAGATCATCACCCGCCGCCCCACCGTGTCGAACAGCTTGCCCAGCAGTAGGGGGCCCAGGAAGTTGCCCACCGCGATGACGACGAAGTAGTAGCCCGTGTCGCCCGTCGGCACGTCGAAGAAGGCCGTGAGGATCGCGCCGAAGCCGAACGTGATCGCGTTGTACAGGAACGCCTGGCCGATGAAGAGGGAGAACCCGAGCACGGACCTGCGGCGGTAGTCGTGGAAGAGCGTGCGGGCGATCTCCGTGAAGGTGATGCTCCTGCGCTGGTGGATCACCAGCTCGCCGGCCGGTTCCGGGAGAGACGTCCCCTTCTCCGCCGTCACCCGGCGTTCGATGGAGGCGACGATCTCCTCCGCCTCGCGCTCCCTGCCGTGGATCAGCAGCCACCGCGGGCTCTCCGGGACGTTCCGCCGTACCAGCAGGATGACCAGGCCCAGGACGACGCCCAGTGCGAAGGTCAGCCGCCAGCCCACGTCCTTGGGCAGCAGGTCCGTGTTCAGCGCGACGATCGACAGCAGCGAGCCGCCCACCGCGCCCACCCAGAAGCTGCCGTTGATGATCAGGTCCACGCGGCCGCGGTGGTGCGCGGGGATCAGCTCGTCGATCGCGGAGTTGATCGCCGCGTACTCGCCGCCGATGCCGAAGCCGGTCAGGAAACGGAAGGTGAAGAACCACCAGGGGGCGAAGGAGATCGAGGTCAGGGCCGTGGCGGCCAGATAGACCGCCAGGGTGACCATGAAGAGTTTCCGGCGGCCGTGCCGGTCGGTCAGCCGGCCCCAGAAGAGGGCACCGACGCAGGCGCCGGCCACGTACAGCGCCGCGGCCGTGCCGGTGACCTGGGCGGAGGAGATCGCGAGTCCGCTGCCCGGTTCGGACAGCCGGCTCGCGATGTTGCCGACGACCGTGACCTCCAGGCCGTCCAGGATCCAGACCGTGCCGAGGCCGATGACGATCGTCCAGTGCCAGCGGGACCACGGGAGCCGGTCCAGACGGGCCGGGACACGGGTGGTGATCGTACGGCCGTCCCGTGCCGCGTCCGCGCTCGCACCCGTGGCCATGCTCGCCTCCTCGGCCGGAAGACAGACAACCGGAACCCCGGCCGGGTGCCCGCCCCGAGGCGGTCGAAGCGCGCCGGCTACGCTCCCAGCGCCCGCGACACCGTGAAGATCAGCACACCGGCCAGCGACCCCACCACCGTGCCATTGATCCGGATGAACTGCAGATCGCGCCCGATGTGCGCCTCGATCTTCCGGGTGGTGTGCTCCGCGTCCCAGCCGGCCACCGTGTCGGTGATCAGGGACGTGATCTCCTTGCGGTACGTCGTCACCACGTGCACGGCCGCGCCCTCGACCCAGCTGTCGACCTTCTCCTGGACCTTGGGTTCCGTGGCCATCCGGGCGCCCAGGGAGATCAGGGAGGCGCGGACGCGCAGCCGCAGCTCACTGCGTTCGTCCTCGGCCGCGGAGACGATCATGGATCGTACGGCCGTCCAGGCGGACGCGATCAGGTCCTGCACCTCGCCGCGGCCCAGGACCTCGCCCTTCAGCCGTTCGATCCGGGCCCGGGTGTCGGTGTCGGACTGGAGGTCGTTCGCGAAGTCCGTGAGGAAACGGTCGAGGGCACCGCGCGCCGGGTGGGACGGCATGTCCCGCATCTCGGCGCAGAAGCGCAGCAGCTCCTTGTAGACCCGCTCGCCGACCTTGCGGTCCACGAACCGGGGGGTCCAGCCGGGGGCGCCGCCCTGTACGGCGTCCATCACGGAGTCCCCGTGCAGCACCAGCCAGTCGTGCGCCCGGGTGACGACGAGGTCCACGACCCGCTTGTGGCCGCCGTCCGCGACTATCCGCTCCAGCATCTTGCCGATGCCGGGGGCGATCTCCTGGGCGTCGGCACGCCGTGTGATCGCCTCGCCCACGACCGCCTGGACGTCCGAGTCCCGCAGCACGGTGAGCGCCCCGCGGAGCGCTGTCGCGAGCTCGGCCGTCACCCGGTCGGCGTGCTCCGGCTCCGCGAGCCAGGTGCCGAGGCGGCTGCCGATGCCCACGGAGCGCAGCCGCTGGCGTACGACGTCCTGGGAGAGGAAGTTCTCGCCGACGAACTCGCCGAGCGAGACGCCGAGCTGGTCCTTCTTCGTCGGGATGATCGCGGTGTGCGGGATGGGGAGGCCGAGGGGGTGACGGAAGAGTGCGGTCACCGCGAACCAGTCGGCGAGCGCGCCGACCATGCCGGCCTCGGCGGCCGCGGCGACATAGTCCGCCCAGACGCCGGCGCCCGCGCCGGACGCGATCTTGGCCAGGACGTACACCAGCGCGACGAGCAGCAGCAGGCCGGTCGCGGTGCGCTTCATGCGCCGTACGCCGCGTTGGCGCTCCGCGTCGGCGGGCGTGAAGGCGTTCATGGACTTGTAGGACGGGGCAGCGGCCCCGCCGTCCCTGTCCACCGTTTCCGTAGGTTCCGCCATCTGCTCCACCCGTTCGCAGCCGGTCACACCCTCACGGTGATCCCGCACATATTGTCCCTTCCTGACCTACTCCCAGAACGCACGAAGAGTTCCCGCGCCCCGGCGGTGCCGGACCGGCCGGTGGTCACGTGCGGGCCGGTGGGGGCTGGGCGCGCAGTTCCTCCCCCAGCCTTCGGCCGGGGGTACCCCCAGCGCCCCTGGGTGGGCTGCACTGCCGCCGATCGATGGTCGCCGTGTCGGGGACTCTCAGTAGTCGCCGTGCCTTCGGCGGTCGCGTTCGGCTCGGCGGTGGTCTCGGCGTTCCTGGCGCCACTCGTGCCGCGCCGCGTCCAGTTCCTGGCGGGCCGACCTGCGGTCCAGTTTTTCCTGGCGGCGTTCTTCCTTCAGACGCTGCTGTTCCGCCTTTGTGATCTTGTGCTGTACCTCGACGCCGCCCCAGAAGGCGAAGCCGGTCACGATGACCCTCGGGGCACCCGGGTCCGGTGCCGTGTCGTGCTCGCGCTCGTCGAAACCGCCCATGACGCCGATGCCGCGCATCACCACCTCGACACCCGGGGGCACGATCACACTGATCCCGCCCATGATCGCGATGCAGTTGATCACGACCTCCCCGTCGGCGAAGTCCGCCTCGCGCAGGTCGATCTCGCCGCCGCCCCAGAACACGAAGGAGTCGAAGCGCCTCGGTACCGTCCAGCGGCCCTTGCGCTGGAAGCCGGACATCACCGCCACCGCCCAGGACGACGAACCCTCGCCGCCCACGATCCGGCTTCCCCAACTGCCGCGCTCCACCGGGGGCTTGCGCAACGACACCGCCGGCGAGGCCGCCGCGACGGGCAGATCCCTCGTGATCGGCGTCAGCTCGCCGTACGTACGGGCCTTGTACGTCGCCTCCAGCCGCTCCTCGAACTCCTCCATGTCGAGCCGCCCCTCCGCGAGGGCGTCCCTGAGGACCTCGGCGACTCGTTCACGATCGGCGTCGGAAGCGCGCAGTTCCGGAGCATCGTCGGTCATACAGAGCAGACTACGAGTTCCCGTCGCCGGGGACTACGCGGTCGCCTTGTCCGCGTACATCTTCGCGATCACCGTTTCGATGTCCGGTTCGCGGACCGACAGGTCCACCAACGGGTACTCCGCCGCGATCCGCGCCACCAGCGGCGCCGCCGACTCCGACGCCGGGAACGCCAGCCACTGCCGGGGGCCCTCCACCTTCACCACCCGCGCCGACGGGCCCGCGTCGACGGGCGGGAGTTCCCGCTCCAGGTCGACCACGAGCGTGCGTTCGCTCTCGCCCGCCTCGTGCAGGCCGGCGAGCGGACCGTCGTACATCAGCCGGCCGTGGTCGATGACCATCACACGGGAGCACAACTGCTCGATGTCCTGGAGGTCGTGGGTGGTCAGCAGGACCGTGGTGCCGCGTTCCTCGTTCACCTCCCGCAGGAACTCGCGGACCTTGGCCTTCGAGATGACGTCCAGGCCGATCGTCGGCTCGTCCAGGTACAGCACGTCCGGGTCGTGCAGCAGCGCCGCCACGATGTCGCCGCGCATCCGCTGACCGAGCGAGAGCTGCCGTACCGGGACGTCCAACAGGGACTCCAGGGAGAGGAGTTCGACCAGACGGTCGAGGTTCTCGCGGTAACGGGCGTCCGGGATGCGGTACATGCGGTGCATCAGGCGGTAGGAGTCGATGAGGGGGAGGTCCCACCACAGGGTCGTGCGCTGGCCGAAGACCACGCCGATGCGGTGGGCCAGGCGCGTGCGCTCGCGGGACGGGTCGATGCCGGCCACGCGCAGCCGCCCGCCGCTCGGGGTCAGGATCCCCGTCAGCATCTTGATCGTCGTCGACTTGCCCGCGCCGTTCGGGCCGATGTAGCCGACCATCTCGCCGCGCGCCACCGTGAAGGAGAGCGCGTCGACCGCCCGTACCTGACGGCGCTCCCGCCTCAGGAAGCCCGTCTTCTTGCGGACCTCGAACACCTTCTCGACCGCGTCGACCTCGATGAACACGCTCAACTCCCCGTACTCCGATACGACCTGAGACCCGCCCGCCACGCCAGACCCGCCAGCACGCAGCACACCGCGGCCACCAGCGGCGACGACCACGCCGTCCACGCCGGGAGCGGCAGCGGGTACGGCCGCCCCAGCACGTACGCGGCCGGCACCCAGTTGACGAAGGCCAGCGGCAGCAAGAACGTCACCCCGCGCACGAAGTCCCGCCCGAACACCGTCGGCGGGTACTGGAGCAGCGTCGTACCGCCGTAGGTGAACGCGTTCTGCACCTCGGCCGCGTCCCCCGCCATGAACTGGAAGGTCGCCCCCGCCAGGAACAGCGCACAGAAGATCACCGCGCCGCTGACCACCGTCACCGGCACCAGCAGCACCTTCTGGGGCGTCCAGTCGACGTCGACGACGGTCAGCGCGTACGCCAGCACCAGCCCGCCCTGGACGATCCGGCCGAGGCGGCGCAGCGCGAAGCGGTCCGCGCCGATCTGCGCGAGCACCGGGGCGGGCCGTACCAGCAACGTGTCGAAGGAGCCGTCGCGGATGCGGGAGCCCAGCACGTCCAGCGAGCCGAACACCAGGTCGGCGAAGCCGAACGCGGTGACCGACAGGCCGTAGAGGAAGGTGACCTCGGGCATGGTCCAGCCGCCGAGCCGGTCGACCTGCGTGAACATCAGGAGGATGGTGGCGAAGTCCAGGCCGGTCACCACCAGGTTGCCGATCAACGTCAGGACGAAGGACGCGCGGTAGGTCAGCGAGGAACGCATCCACATCCCCGCGATCAGCCGGTACGCCCGCAGGCCCTCCCCGAGCCGGGTGGCCTCGGCCACCTGAGCCACCTCCCCCGCCTCAGCCACCCTGGACCACCACCCGTCGCGTCGCCGCCGTCTGCAGCAGCCGCCCCGCCGCCAGCAGCGCCACCGCCCACGCGGCCTCGAAGGCGAACGCGCGCAGCGGGCTGGTCTCCCCCATCAGAACGTCCGCCGGCACCTGCAGCTGTGCCGCCCACGGCAACACCCGTACGACCTCGCCGAAGGTGCCCGGAAAGACGTTCAACGGCAGGGTCATGCCCGAACAGAAGATCCCCAGAACCATCATGGCCTGGCTCACACCCAGGCCGTCCAGCAGCCAGAACACGCTCAGCGCCGCGAGGTAGCGGATCCCGAAGCTGACGACCATCGCGAGGAGCAGGGCGACGGCGAAGGTCGCCCAGGTCACCACGTCCGTCGGCAGGTACATGGGAAAGAACACCGCCCCGAACGCGAACGGGATCACCCCCCGTCCCAGCATCTGGAACAGCGAGCGGCCCAAATCGGTCGCCAGCCACCACATTTGAAGATCGGCCGGACGGTACAGGTCGATCGCGATCTCACCCGTGCGGATACGCTCCATCAGGTCTTTTTCGACACCCCCGCCCTGGATCGCGAGCGTCGCGTACAGGCACTGCCCGAGCCACACATAGGTGACCGCCTGCGCCTGGTCATAGCCTCCGAGGTGCGGTTTCTCGTCCCACAGCGCCAAGTACGTGTAGACGAGGATGATCCCGAAGGCCGTGTTGGTGAACACCCCTGCCGCAGTGGCCGCCCGATACGTCGCGTACCGTCGGAAACCCCCCGCCGCGACGGCCGTGTACAACCGTCCCGCGCCCACGCCAACCGACCTCCCGGACCGCCCGACACCGAAGCGCAGGAGACTACTGCGCGGGCGACCTCGCAGGCCACGCAATTTCCGTGACCGAAGCGTGCCGGAATCCGGGAACGGAACGCGTGGTGCGAGAGTCTTCAACAGGGGACCGCAGAAGCGTACGAGGTCGTACGGGAACGAACGTACGACGCGAAACAGGAGTCCGTGCACGACATGAGCGACGAGCCGCAGCCGCAACAGCCGAACCAGGGCGGCACAGGCCCGACGGAGCCGCCGGCTGCGGCCGAGGAGAAGCAGACCCCGCCGCAGCCGGTGGCCGAGTCGAAGGCGCCGGAGCCGCCCGCGGCGGCCGGCGCGGGCGGGGAGAAGACGGCGGAGCCGCCCGCGGCGGGCGAGAAGACGATCGCACCGCCGCGGGCACCGGTCGAGGACACGCACACGCAGCAGCTCACCGTGGTCACGGCGCCGAAGAAGCGGCCGACCGCGGCGGCGAACAGGCAGGACGGGCAGAACAGGCAGGACCAGCAGGACGCACAGAGCAGGCAGGACACGGAGACACGGCAGCTCGCGGCGGTCAGGGTCCCCCAGACGGAGGCCCCCAAGGCGGCGGCACCGAAGCCGGCGGTACCGAGGCCGGCGGCGCCGACCGCGGTCACGGCCGGGGTCCCGGCCGCGGTCCCGGCGTCCGGGGCCGAGCCGCCCGCGACCGACGGGCGGACGACGGGGGGCGGGAAGAAGATGAAGCGGCCCAAGCGGACCGGATGGCGGCGGATCATCCCGACCTGGCGGATGGTGCTCGGCACCTTCTTCGTCGGGACACTGCTGCTGATCGGCCTGTTCTTCCTCGGCTACTCGATGGTGAAGATCCCGGCGGCCAACGCGTTCGCCACCAAGCAGTCCAACGTGTACCTGTTCGCCGACGGCTCCCAGCTCGCCCGCGACGGCGAGGTCAACCGGGAGAACGTCACCCTCGCCCAGGTCTCCAAGGACACCCAGCACGCCGTGCTCGCCGCCGAGGACCGGGACTTCTACAGCGAGTCCGCCGTCGACCCCAAGGCGATGCTGCGCGCCGCCTGGAACACCGCGACCGGCAAGGGCACCCAGTCCGGCTCGACGATCACCCAGCAGTACGTGAAGAACTACTACCTCGCGCAGGAGCAGACCGTCACCCGCAAGGTGAAGGAGGTGTTCGTCGCGATCAAGCTGGACCGCACGGAGTCCAAGGACCAGATCCTCGAGGGCTACCTCAACACCAGCTACTTCGGCCGCAACGCCTACGGCATCCAGGCCGCCGCCCAGGCCTACTACGGCATGGACGCCACCAACCTGGACCCGGCCCGCGCCGCCTACCTCGCCGCGCTCGTCAACGCGCCGAGCGAGTACGACGTCGTCGCCCACCCCGAGAACAAGGCCGCCGCGGTCGCCCGCTGGAACTACGTCCTGGACGGCATGGTCAAGAAGGGCTGGCTCAGCGAGTCCAAGCGGGCCGGCATGAAGTTCCCGATGCCCAAGGAGCAGACCGTCTCCACCGGCATGTCCGGGCAGCGCGGCTACATCGTCAACGCCGTCAACGACTACCTGATCAAGAACAAGATCATCGACTCGGACTCCCTGGAGGCCGGCGGCTACCGCATCACCACCACCCTGGAGAAGGACAAGCAGAACGCCTTCGTGAAGGCGGTCGACGACAAGCTGATCTCCAAGCTGGACAAGAAGAACAACAAGGTCGACAACTACGTGCGCGCCGGCGGCGCCTCCGTCGACCCGAAGACCGGCAACGTCGTCGCCATGTACGGCGGCATCGACTACGTGAAGCAGTACACCAACGGCGCGACCCGCGGTGACTTCCAGGTCGGCTCCACCTTCAAGCCGTTCGTGTTCGCCTCCGCCGTCGACAACGGCTCCACCACCCAGTCCGGCCAGACCATCACCCCGAACACCTACTACGACGGCACCAACAAGCGCACCGTCCAGGGCTGGCCCGGCGGCGCCTACGCGCCGGAGAACGAGGACGAGAAGTCGTACGGTCAGATCACCGTGCGCAAGGCCACCGACCTGTCGGTGAACTCGGTGTACGCGCAGATGGCCGTCGACGTCGGCCCGTCCAAGGTCAAGCAGACCGCCGTCGACCTGGGCATCCCGTCCGACACCAAGGACCTCCAGCCCTACCCGTCGATCGCCCTCGGCACCGCGACCGCCAGTGTCCTGGACATGGCGGAGGCGTACGCCACGCTCGCCAACCACGGCAAGCACGGCACGTACTCGATGGTCGACAAGATCACCAAGGACGGCACGCAGGAGATCAAGCTGCCGGAGTCCAAGACCACCCAGGCCGTCACCCGCCAGGCCGCCGACACCACGACCTCGATCCTGCAGAGCGTCGTCGACAACGGCACCGCCACCGCCGCCCAGGCCGCGGGCCGTCCGGCCGCCGGCAAGACCGGCACCGCGGAGGAGGACACCGCCGCCTGGTTCGCGGGCTACACCCCCGACCTCGCCACCGTCGTCTCCGTGATGGGCCAGGACCCGGTCACCGCCGCCCACAAGTCGCTGTACGGCGCGCTGGGCCTGCCCCGCATCAACGGCGGCGGGGCCCCGACGGAGATCTGGGCGCAGTACACCAAGGCCGCGCTGAAGGGCACCGCGCCCTTCGCCTTCGACCTCGACCTCCAGGCCGGCGCCGAGACCGTGGCCCCGGGCACCCAGGCCCCGACCCAGCCGGCCACCGGCGGCCAGGGCAACGGCGGCACGACGGGCCAGGGCCAGAACAACGGCGGCACCACCGGCGCCGACCAGGGCAACGGCGGCACGACGGACGGCTCGACCACCAACGGCACCACCGACGGCGGCGCCACGACCGGTTCCACCACCTCCGGTACGACCACGTCCGGCACGACGACCTCCGGCACCACCGCCGGTACGACCACATCCGGTACAACGACCTCCGGCACCACCGCCGGCACCACGACCGACGGCACCAGTACGGGTACGACGGCGGGGACCACCGACGCCGGAACCACCACCGGGACGACAGCGGGCGACAACGGCGCCTTCGGATTCCAGTAGCCGGGTTTCCCTGTGATCAGTGACCGCTGGTCGCCTTGAGCCCCACCACGGCGACCAGCAGCAGGCACACGAAGAAGATCCGCGCGGCGGTGGCCGGCTCCCCCAGCACCACCATCCCGAACACCGCCGCCCCCGCCGCCCCGATCCCCACCCAGACGCCGTAGGCCGTACCGATGGGGAGGGTCTTCGCGGCGTACGACAGCAACACCATGCTGGCGACGATCCCGCCGCCGGTGAACAGACTGGGCACGAGCCGGGTGAACCCGTCGGTGTACTTCATCCCCACCGACCAGCCGACCTCCAGCAGACCGGCGACGACAAGCAGAACCCAGGCCATGACAGGCACCTCCGAGACGTTCGCTGAACGGGGGTGCGTCGTCTTTGCCTTCACGGTCCCGGTACGGCGCGTCTCGTCGGGCGGGCTCCTTCGAACATAGCAAAGAAACAACAAAAGGGCCTGGTGACCGCAGTCACCAGGCCCCTCGTGGTCATCGATTCACAGATATCGAATCACAGATACAGACCGGTCGAGTCCTCCGAGCCCTCGAACCGGTCGGCGGCCACCGCGTGCAGATCGCGCTCGCGCATCAGCACATACGCGACACCCCGCACCTCGACCTCGGCACGGTCCTCCGGGTCGTACAGCACCCGGTCGCCGGGCTCCACCGTCCGCACGTTCTGCCCGACCGCGACCACGTCGGCCCAGGCCAGCCGGCGCCCGACGGCCGCGGTCGCCGGGATCAGGATCCCGCCACCGGAACGCCGCTCGCCCTCGCCGGCGTCCTGCTTGACCAGGACCCGGTCGTGCAGCATGCGGATGGGCAGCTTGTCGTGCTGGCTGCTCTGCTCGTCTCTCTTGGCGCTCACGCCTTCGAACCTACCTGCCTCTGGTCAGCTTTTACGCCGCCGGGTACGGAAGACCAGCAGCCCGGCCACCCCCACGGCCACGAGGGCGACCGGCACCACACGCTCCAGCCGCGGCGCGCCCTCTTCGTCCACGAACTGGGCCCTGACCTCGCTCACGACCCGGTTGACCTGGACGTAGGCCCGCCCGAGGGTGTGATCGACGTTGGCCGCGACCTTGGCCTTCGCGTCGCCGACGATGGTCTTCGGATGCACCCGCACCCCGATCTCGTCCAGCGTCTCGGCCAGCACCTCGCGGCGGCGCTTGATGTCCGCCTCGATCTGCGCCGGGGTTCTGGTGTCCGACGTCTCCGCCACCGTGGGCCCTCCGAAGTCTGCCGTACTGCCTGTTCCGGACAGTCTGTCAGCTCTCACCGCCGCCGCCATGTCAGGACCCCCCGTTACGCTAGACCGATGAGCGAGCGACTCCAGCCCGGGGACGTAGCCCCCGACTTCACCCTCCCCGACGCCGACGGCAACGAGGTGTCCCTCTCCGCCCACAAGGGCCGCAAGGTCATCGTCTACTTCTACCCGGCAGCCCTCACCCCGGGCTGCACGAAGCAGGCGTGCGACTTCACCGACAACCTCACCCTCCTCGCCGACGCCGGCTACGACGTCCTCGGCATCTCCCCCGACGCCCCGGAGAAACTCGGCAAGTTCCGCGACAAGGAAAACCTCAAGGTCACCCTCCTCGCCGACCCCGACAAGAAGGTCCTGGACGCGTACGGCGCCTTCGGCGAGAAGATGAACTACGGCAAGACGTACATGGGAGTCATCCGCTCGACAATCATCGTCGACGAGCAGGGCAAGGTGGAAAAGGCCCTCTACAACGTCCGCGCCACCGGCCACGTGGCCAAGATCATCAAGGATCTGGGCATCTGACGGCGGACTCGATCCGCCACTGACGGCTCGCACCGGGGTTGACCTGGCGCGAGCCGTTTTCTCTTTTCCGGGCGTGACTGTCCGATAACCGGTTCGTTACTCCGTACGGGCTGCGAACGCGCGGCCGGAGACGGAGGGGACGTGACCGTTCGGTACACCCGCGAGCTGCTGGAGGAGGCGGCTCGCCGGACGAAGCACATCGATGACGCGGTCCGTTGGTGCGGCGGCCGCCCTACACCTGGCAGCAGGCGCTATCTGCGACAGAAGATGGCGGAAGAAGGCATCGATGTCTCGCACTTCGAGACGAACCAAGTTCGGCACACCGAAGCGCGGTTACGCGAGGCCGTGGCGGCATCGACAAGCATCAAGGCCGTCGTACGCCATCTTGGGATCAGCCAGGTCGGCGGCAACCAGACCCACATCAGCCGCCGCATCGCCAAGTTCGGGATCGACACGAGCCACTTCAGCCCGGTACGCCGAGGCCGCGCGAAGGGTTCACTCGGGGCTCTTCTCTGCCTGCGCAACCCTGAGGACGGACGAGTCCCTGGGGAACGTCTGCACCGCGCGCTGCTCCGTCTTGGAGTCGCGGAGCGCTGCGCGATGTGCGGCACCGGACCGGAACGAAACGGTCAGCCCCTCAGACTCGAAGTGGATCACATCAACGGCGACTGGTGGGACAACCGTCCTGGGAACCTCCAGCTGCTCTGCCCCAACTGCCACGCGGTTACGGATACGTACCGAGGCCGCAGGAAAAGGGCCAGGGCATGAGCGCTCCGAAGTACACGTACTGGCTGCTCGCCCGCGCCGCCGCTGCCTCCACCAGTCTGGTCGACCTGATGCGCAGGCTGAACGCGCCGCTGGGGAGCGCCCCACGCCATTACCTGCTCAAGCGGCTCGAGCACCACGGCATCGACACCTCGCACTTCCTCGACGAACCGATGCCCGCACGAGAACGGCGAAGCTACTCGAAGGAGCTTCTACAGGAGGCAGCAGCCCGTTCGTACAGCATCCGAGAGATGTTGGAGCACATGGGCCTCGATCCGCGCGACAGCCCGTACGGTCACATTCGCAAGAAACTCGACCAGTTCGGGATCGACACCTCGCACTTCACGAGCGGGCGCAGATACGGTCCGGGCATCCTGCCGTTCGACCGACTCGCTCCTGCGGTCGCCTCCTCTCGGAGCCTCGCGGATCTCCTGAAGCAGCTCGACATCGTCGACAATGGGGCAGCACGGGAGCGCATCAAGCGAAGCGTGGAAGCTCATGGCCTGTCGATCGACCATTTCGTAGGTCAAGGTCACCGCCTCGGCGTTCCCAGCAAGAACCGCAAGTCAGCAGCCAAAACCCTCGTTCGGCTTGAGCCGGGCGCCTCTCGCGCCAAGACGGCGCTGTTGAGACGCGCACTCGATGACCTCGGCGTCCCCCATGTCTGTGACACCTGCGGTGTGGGGGATGTCTGGCAAGGCAAACGCCTCGTGCTGGAGATCGACCACATCAATGGAGACCGGCTGGACAACCGCCGGGAAAACCTGCGGTACCTGTGCCCGTCATGCCATAGCCAGACGAAAACCTTCGCGAATCGATCTCGCCGTACGACCCCGTCGCCGCGCACAGTACAGTAAGCACGACGGGTCCGTACCCCAGCTGGCCAAGAGGGCGCCGGTTTAGGTCCGGTGTGTCGTGGGTTCGAGTCCCACCGGGCCCACAGGAAAGTAGGGCCCCGCACCTTGGATTCAAAGGTGCGGGGCCATTCCATAAACCTCAGCCCAGCAGTTCCCGCACCACCGGAACCAACGCCCGGAACGCCTTCCCCCGGTGGCTGATCGCGTTCTTCTCCGCAGGGCTCAGCTCGGCGCACGTCCGCGTCTCCCCCTCCGGCTGGAGGATCGGGTCGTAGCCGAAGCCGTTCGTGCCTGTCGGCGCATACCGAAGTACACCCCTCAGTTGGCCCTCGACCACGCGCTCCCGCCCGTCCGGCAGTGCCAGGGCCGCCGCGCAGGCGAAGTGGGCGGACCGGTGTTCGTCGGCGATGTCCGACAGCTGGGCGAGGAGGAGGTCCAGGTTCGCCTTGTCGTCGCCGTGGCGGCCTGCCCAGCGGGCGGAGAAGATGCCGGGGGCGCCGTTGAGGACGTCCACGCAGAGGCCCGAGTCGTCGGCGACCGCGGGGAGGCCCGTTGCCCGGGCCAGGGCGTGGGCCTTGAGGAGGGCGTTCTCCGCGAAGGTGACGCCCGTTTCCTTGACGTCGGGGATGTCGGGGTACGCGTCTGCGCCGACGAGTTCGTGCGGCAGGCCTGCTGCGGCGAGGATCGCGTGGAGCTCGGTGATCTTTCCGGCGTTGCGGGTGGCGAGGATCAGGCGGGTCATGGGGACCAGTATCCCGGCCCCGCGCGGGGCTACGGCTGGCAGACCTTGGTCAGTTCGCCGGCCGCGTCCGTGACCCCGCTGATGTCGGGTGTGTCGTCGCCGTTCCGGACGGCCGTCCGGACCTTGGCCAGGGCCTTGCGCATGTCCTGGGTCGCCTTGTCGAGGTCGGCGCTGTCCGTCCTGTTGTCGATCTTGTCGAGGTTGTTCCCGATGGACGTGATGGCCGAGCCGATCCGGGTCGGGTCGTTCGCCGCGTTCTCCACGGCCTGCTGGAGGCTGGTGACGCTGTCGGCGATGGAGTCGGCGGTCTGGACGCAGTCCAGCGCCTTGTTCACCGAGTCGCAGCCGGTGAGCAGGACGGCGGTGAGTGCGGTGGTCGCGGCCGCGGCGGCGATGGCGGTGAAGCGGCCTGGGCGTCGGCCTCTGCGTCGACTGGCGGCCATGACGGTGTTCCCTCCCGGTATGTACAACTGGCCGGGCGCACGGTGGTGATGCCGTGCGCCCGTACCCATAGGGACGCGGGGTCGGCCGCCCGGGTTGCCCCGCCGTACCTCCGCTTTTTCCTTCCCCTTTACTTCTTGAGCGCCTCTTTCTACTTCTTGAGCGCCTCTTCGAGCGCCGCCCGCTGGATGGCGGCGAGGTCGGTGCAGCCGCCGACGGCGAGGTCGAGGAGGGCGTTGAGTTCGTCGCGGGCGAAGGGCTCGGCCTCGGCGGTGCCCTGGACCTCGACGAAGCGGCCGTCACCGGTGCAGACGACGTTCATGTCGGTGTCGGCCTTGACGTCCTCCTCGTAGCAGAGGTCGAGGAGCGGGACTCCGCCCACGATGCCGACCGAGACGGCCGAGACCGTGCCGGTCAGGGGCTGGCGGCCGGCCTTGATGAGCTTGCGTTCCTTGGCCCAGGTGACGGCGTCGGCGAGGGCCACGTACGCGCCGGTGATGGCGGCGGTGCGGGTGCCGCCGTCGGCCTGGAGGACGTCGCAGTCGAGGACGATCGTGTTCTCGCCGAGGGCCTTGTAGTCGATGACCGCGCGCAGGGAGCGGCCGATGAGGCGGGAGATCTCGTGGGTGCGGCCGCCGATCTTGCCCTTGACGGACTCGCGGTCGCCGCGGGTGTTGGTGGCGCGGGGGAGCATGGCGTACTCCGCGGTGACCCAGCCCTCGCCGCTGCCCTTGCGCCAGCGGGGGACGCCTTCGGTGACGGAGGCGGTGCAGAAGACCTTGGTGTCGCCGAAGGAGACGAGGACGGAGCCCTCGGCGTGCTTGCTCCAGCCGCGTTCGATGGTGACCGGGCGGAGTTGTTCAGGGGTGCGGCCGTCGATTCGAGACATGACCATGAGCCTATCCGGAGCACGGCGAAGGGCTCCTCCCGGTGGGAGGAGCCCTTCAGTGGTGAACGTCCGTGCTCACATCATGTCTTCGATGTCCGCGGCGATCGGGTCGGCGTCGGTGCCGATGACGACCTGGATGGCGGTGCCCATCTTGACGACGCCGTGGGCGCCGGCGGCCTTGAGAGCGGCTTCGTCGACCAGGTCGGGGTTGATCACCTCGGTGCGCAGCCGGGTGATGCAGCCCTCGATCTCCTCGATGTTCTCGATGCCCCCGAGCCCGGCGACGATCTTCTCAGCCTTGCTGGCCATGTTGTCTCTCCCTGATCCGAACCGCTTTGTCGCAGTAACCCACAGTTGGCCCATCTTTGCGAGCGGTTGTGCCTCGTGTGCCGAAGGATGGCGAGCACCGCGGCGGAACCGTCTGCCGACTGGTCTACACCAGCTGGTGGGCGGTCGACAAACCCCCATGGCCGGGAGGACGTGTCCATGAGTGCCGAGAGCGCCGACAGCACGGCCGGTCCCGCGCGGGAGCGGTGGAACGCCCTTTTCCAGGGGCTGCAGAAGATGGGGCGGAGTCTTCAGCTGCCGATCGCGGTGCTGCCGGCGGCGGGCATCCTCAACCGGCTGGGCCAGCCCGATGTGTTCGGTGACCAGGGCCTGGGCTGGACGGACCTCTCCAGGGTGATGAAGGGCGCGGGCGGGGCGCTGCTGGACAGTTCGCTCGGGCTGCCGCTGCTGTTCTGTGTCGGGGTCGCGATCGGCATGGCGAAGAAGGCGGACGGTTCGACGGCGCTCGCGGCGGTGGCGGGTTTCCTCGTCTACTACGGGGTGCTGCACCAGTTCCCGGCGGACTGTCCCGGTGGTTCGAAGACGCTGCCGGGTGTCGGCTGCCAGGTCGCGGACGGGACGGTGTCGACGTTCACGTTCCAGAATCCGGGGGTCTTCGGCGGGATCGCGCTGGGGCTGCTGGCCGCCTTCTTCTGGGCCCGTTTCCACCGGACGAGGCTGGTGGACTGGCTCGGTTTCTTCAACGGGCGGCGGCTGGTCCCGATCATCATGTCGTTCGTGGCCATCGCGTTCGCCGCGCTGTGCCTGTGGGTCTGGCCGCCGATCGGCGGCGGTCTGGAGAGCTTCGGTCACTGGCTGCGGGACGCGGGGTCGTGGGGTGCGGGAGTCTTCGGGGTCGCGAACCGGGCGTTGCTGGTGATCGGGCTGCACCAGTTCCTGAACGTGCCCCTGTGGTTCCAGTTCGGCAGTTACACCGCGCCGGACGGCACGGTGGTGCACGGCGACATCAACATGTTCCTGGCGGGCGACCCGAACGCGGGCCAGTTCACCTCGGGGTTCTTCCCGATCATGATGTTCGCGCTGCCGGCGGCCGCCCTCGCGATCACGCACTGCGCGAAGCCGCACCGGCGCAAGGAGATCGGCGGTCTGATGCTGTCGGTGGCGCTGACGTCGTTCGTGACCGGCATCACCGAGCCGCTCGAGTACTCCTTCATGTTCATCGCGCCCCTCCTCTACGTGGTGCACGCGGTGCTGACGGGGGTGTCGATGGCGGTGACGTGGGGGCTGGGGGTGCACGACGGGTTCAGTTTCTCGGCGGGTCTGATCGACTACGTCATCAACTGGCGGCTGGCGACGAAGCCGTGGCTGATCGTCCCGATCGGGCTGTGCTTCGCGGCCGTCTACTACGCGATCTTCCGCTTCGCCATCACGAGGTTCGATCTGCGGACGCCGGGCAGGGAGCCGGAGGACGAGGTGGAGGACGTCACCCAGGCGTAGTTCTCCGATTGCGGAACTGACGGGTTCCTTATAACGCCCCCATCGTGTACAACAGGTCTACACCACTGAGTGGTGTAGACCATCACCGATGGAGGAAGTATGACAACCGCCACCGCGCCCACGGCGGCCCCCACGAAGAAGTGGGGATCCGGGCTGTTCCAGGGCCTGCAGAAGGTCGGCCGCAGCCTTCAGCTCCCTATCGCCGTGCTGCCGGCGGCGGGTCTGCTGCTCCGCTTCGGTCAGCAGGACATCCACGACAAGCTGCACCTGCCCGACAAGGTGACAGCGGTGTTCGCCACGGCGGGTGGCGCGATCTTCGACAACCTGCCGCTGCTGTTCTGCGTGGGTGTCGCGATCGGCTTCGCCAAGAAGTCGGACGGCTCCACCGCGCTGGCCGCCCTGGTCGGCTTCCTGGTCTACAAGAACGTCCTCACCGCGTTCCCCGTCACCGAGGCGAAGGTCCAGGCGGGCGCGGACGTGGCCGCCACCTACAACAACCCCGGTGTGCTGGGCGGCCTGGTGATGGGTCTGCTGGGCGCGGTGGTCTGGCAGCGCTTCCACCGCACCAAGCTGGTGGACTGGCTCGGCTTCTTCAACGGCCGCCGGCTCGTCCCGATCATCATGGCCTTCGTCGGCACGGTCATGGGTGTGTTCTTCGGCCTGGTCTGGAAGCCGATCGGTGACGGCATCTCCGACTTCGGCAAGTGGATCACCGGCCTGGGCGCCCTCGGTGCCGGTCTGTTCGGCCTGATCAACCGCGCGCTGATCCCGGTCGGCATGCACCAGTTCGTGAACACCGTCTCCTGGTTCCAGATCGGCGACTACAAGACCGCCACCGGCACCATCGTCCACGGTGACCTGACCCGCTTCTTCGCCGGTGACCCGACGGCCGGTCAGTTCATGTCCGGCTTCTTCCCCATCATGATGTTCGGCCTCCCGGCCGCCGCCCTCGCGATCGCGCACACCGCCCGCCCGGAGCGCCGCGCCGCCGTGATGGGCATGATGCTGTCGATGGCGCTGACCTCCTTCGTGACCGGTGTGACCGAGCCGATCGAGTTCACCTTCATGTTCATCGCGCCGCTGCTGTACGTGATCCACGCGGTGCTCACCGCCCTGTCGATGGCGATCACCTGGGCGCTCGGGGTGCACGCGGGCTTCACGTTCTCCGCGGGTGTCATCGACTACATACTCAACTGGAACCTGGCGACCAAGCCCTGGCTGATCATCCCCATCGGCCTGGTGTTCGGAGCGATCTACTACTTCGTCTTCCGCTTCGCCATCATCCGGTTCAACCTCCCCACCCCGGGCCGTGAGCCCGAGGAGGAGGTCGAGGACCTCACGAAGGCATGAGCCACGGCATGACGAAGGCCCCCCGCAGCCCGGCGGCTGCGGGGGGCCTTCGTCGTACACACGAGGTCGTACCGACGGTCCTGAACTCCGTGGTACGACGGTCAGATCTGGTACGTCACCCTGGGCGCCGCGAGTTCCACCGGGCCGTCGAAGACCTCGCGGGCGTCGGCGAGGTTGACGGCGGGGTCGGTCCACGGCGGGATGTGGGTGAGGACCAGTCGGCGGGCGCCGGCGCGGGCGGCCGTCTCGCCTGCCTCGCGGCCGTTGAGGTGCAGGTCCGGGATGTTCTCCTTGCCGTGGGTGAACGCCGCCTCGCACAGGAACAGGTCGGTGTCCCGGGCCAGGTCCTCCAGCGCGTCCGTGACGCCGGTGTCGCCCGAGTACGTCAGGGACTTCCCGGCGTGTTCGACGCGGATGCCGTACGCCTCCACGGGATGGCGGACCCGCTCGGTGTGGACCGTGAAGGGGCCGAGGTCGAACGTGGACGGCTTGACCGTGTGGAAGTCGAAGACCTCGCTCATCGAGGAGGCGGTGGGGGTGTCGGCGTAGGCGGTGGTGAGCCGGTGTTCGGTGCCCTCGGGTCCGTAGACCGGGATCGGGGGGCACGGGCCGCCGTCGTGGCGGTAGTAGCGCGCCACGAAGTAGGCGCACATGTCGATGCAGTGGTCGGCGTGCAGATGGCTCAGGAAGATCGCGTCGAGGTCGTAGAGACCGCAGTGGCGCTGCAGCTCGCCCAGGGCGCCGTTGCCCATGTCGAGGAGCAGCCGGTAGCCGTCGGCCTCTACGAGGTAGCTCGAGCAGGCCGATTCCGCGGACGGGAACGACCCCGAGCAGCCGACGACGGTGAGCTTCATGAAGCAGAAACCTCCGTTGGCGGTGACCCGGACGTACCGGGAACTGGAGTCGGGAAAGGGGTATGGCGGGGGTCGTGCGGTTTGTCGAGCGTAAGGCGCAAAAGAGCCGGTCGCTCCTCTGCCAGGGGCCGTTGTGGGCGAACTCACCTGTGGTGTCACCGGTTCGGCTGGACCAGGGGCGTATGAGGATTGCGAGAGGGCGCGCGGCGATTATCTCGCGCCGGTAACGTCGTCGTATGGACACGTCATGGTGGCTCGCGCTCGCGGCGGTGGTCCTGCTCGCGTTGGTCGCCACGCTTGTCGACGGATGGGGCAGGGGCCACCGTCCGCGCGGGCACCGGACCCGGCCGCCGGGACATCCGCGGGGCGCGCGTGAGCAGGTGGGACGGCCTCATCCGGGGGACATCTGGTGGGCCAACGTGCCCTACGAGGACGGCCCGGGCGCCAAGGACCGGCCCTGTCTGGTGCTGGCCGTGCGCGGGAACCGGGCGACGATCGCCAAGATCACCAGCAAGTACCACGACGAGCGCGCCGGAGTGATCCCGCTGCCGCCGGGCTCGGTCGGGGACGCCCAGGGCCGGCCGAGCTTCCTGGAGACGGACGAGCTGCGCGAGATCGCGGTGTGGGAGTTCAGGCGCCGGGTGGGCGTGGTCGACCCGGTGCTGTGGGACCAGGTACGGCACCTGGCCACCTGAGGGTCGGTGCGGTGGTTCGCCCGTCACCCCACCTGAACGGTGACGTGCCACTCCTGGATGCCCTTGCAGGAGACCTGGCCGGGCGCGGTGGGCTCGGCGCACAGCGGGCGGGTGGCGGAGAAGGTGACGGTGCCCGCGGCGACCGCCTGGTAGGCGGCTCCCGCGTCGCCGCCGCGCAGCATGATCCCGTAGTTCATCGGCTTCAGGGCGCCGGTGTCGCCGGCCGCGGCGATCTTCTTCCAGGGGCGCTGCTCGGAGCCGCTCAGGGTGATCCGCAGGGTGCCGTCCTGGGCCAGGCAGAAGGTACGGCCGCTGTCGGCGGTGGTGAGTTCCGAGGTCAGGGGCGTGCAGCTCCCGGAGGAAGCGCTCGCGCTCGGGCTCGCGCTCGTGGTGGGGCCGGAGGCGGTGGGCGAGGAGGACACCGTGCCGCTGCCCTTGCCCTCGCCGCCGCTCTGGGAGCCGCAGCCCGCCAGCAGGAGCAGGGTCGCCGCGGCGAGCGACGCGCGATGGAACGTCGTACGGCGCATGAGGTGTCCGCCTTTCCGTCGGGGAACGGACCCTTCGTGCCGATGTGACGTATCCGCCGGTCGTACGGATCCCGCACCCGGACGGCTTCCGGGGGCGGGATCCGGTCACTTCACGGGACGGGTCAGCCGGTCGTCACGGCGGTGTCGTCGACGACGAAGCTGGTCTGGAGCGAGGAGTCCTCGACACCGCTGAACTTCAGGGTGACGGTCGAGCCCGCGTACGACCCGAGGCTGAAGGACTTCTGGACGTACCCGGAGGCCGCGTTGAGGTTCGAGTACGTGGCCAGGGTGGTCGAACCGGCCGTCACCGTCAGCTTGTCGTACTGGGTGCTGGTGGTGGTCTCGGCGGTGTCGATGTGCAGGTAGAACGTGAACGTGGTGTTGGTGCAGGCGCTCGGGATCGTCACCGACTGGGACAGCGTGTCGGTGTGGGACGAACCGTAGCCGTCGAGCCAGGCGTAGTAGGAGCCGGCGTGCGCCGACTCGCTGCTGGAGTTGGTGATGACCCCGCTGGAGGCGGTCCAGGTGGTGTTGCCCGACTCGAAGCCGGGGTTGCCCAGCAGCTGGGACGAGGTGCAGGAGCCGCTGCCGCTGGAGCTGACGGTCCAGGTGAAGGAGGCCGAGCCGGAGGCGCCGGTGGAGTCGGTCGCGGTGACGGTGGTGCTGTAGGTGCCCGCGGTGGACGCCGTGCCGGAGATCAGGCCGGTCGAGCTGGAGATGGACAGGCCGGTGGGCAGGCCGCTCGCGCTGTAGGTGAGGGTGGCGCTCGCGCTGTCGGTCGCCGAGATCTGGAGGCTGACCGAGGAGCCGGTGGTGGTGGACTGGCTGCCCGGGTTGGTGACGGTCACCGTGTTGCCGCCGGTGCTGGTGCCGGCGGTGAAGGCGGTGGTGCCGTTCGGGGTGCCCCAGCCGGTCGGGCCGTCGTAGCCGGTCTCGGCGGTGCAGAAGTAGGCGGTGGAGCAGGAGCCGTTGCTTCCGCTGGTGACGTCGTACAGGTTGCTGGTGTGGCTGTAGGGGTACGACGCCGGGTAGTCGCTGGTGCCCGGGGTGCCCGCGAGGGCGTAGACGCCGGCGATGATCGGCGAGGAGGCGCTGGTGCCGCCGTAGACCGCCCAGCCGGAGCCGCCGTAGGTGTCGTAGACCGCGACACCGGTGGCCGGGTCGGCGACCGCGGAGACGTCGGCCTCCATGCGCTTGGTGCAGCCGGTGTCGGTCTGCCAGCTCGGCTTGGAGTCGTAGGAGGAGCAGCCGGAGCCGGTGCCCTCGGAGGAGCTGGTGTACCAGACGGACTCGCTCCAGCCGCGGGTGCTGGAGGAGGTCGACAGCGCGGTGCCGCCGACGGCGGTCACGTACTGGGAGGTCGCCGGGTACTCGGCGCCGTAGTCCTCGTCACCGGCGGAGACGGTGATCGCGACGCCCGGGTGCTTGAAGTACGAGGTGTCCTCGCTGGTCTGCGAGGAGGACTCGGAGCCGCCCCAGCTGTTGGAGACGAACTTGGCGCCGAGCGCGACGGCCTCGTTCTCGGCGGTGCCGAGGTCGGAGTCGGTGGCGGAGCTGGCCTCGACGAGGTCGATGTTGCAGTTGGGGCAGATCGCGCTGACCATGTCGATGTCGAGCGCTTCCTCGCCGGCCCAGCCGCTGTCGTTCGTCGGCAGCGAGGTGGTCGAGCCGGTCTGGCTGACCTGCTTGAAGCAGCCGTTGGCGACGGTGCACGCCGACAGGCCGTACTGGGAGCGGTAAGTGGCCAGGTCGGAGGCCGCGTTGGGGTCGTTGTAGGCGTCGACCACGGCAACGGTCAGACCGGAGCCGCCCGTTGAGGGCAGGTTGTAGGCGCTGTGCAGGTTGGTCGGGCTCAGACCGGAGGGGGCGGCGGCGAGCGCGGCGGCCAGCTGCTGCTTGATGTCGGTGCGGCGCTGCGCGAAGCAGTTGACCTCACCGGGCTTGCTGACGGTGGCGCAGAGGTGCTTGGTCGGCACCTTCTGCCCGGCCTTGCCGGTGCTGTGCACGGCCTGGCGGGCGGGGTCGGTGAGGGCCTTGGCGTTCTGGGTGACCCGGGTGGTCTGGGACGCCTGGGCGAGCTGGGGGGCGGGTGCCTGTGCCTGCGCGGTCGGTGCCGCGACGAAACCGGAGACGGCGAGGGCGAGAGCGGGGAAGGCGAAGGCGAGGAGTCTTCGCACGCTCCGTCGTGATTCACGCATGGGGGTACTGCCTCCATCGGTGGGGTTACAAGGCAGGCCCGTGACGCGCGTAGCGGCGGCAGAGTGCGCGCAGTCATGAGCATGACACTTCGAACACCCTGGGATGCCGTTGTGCGTGGCATGACAGGACGGAGCAGAACCTAACGGGGTTCGGCCGGGACCGGTTCCCCCGCGCCAAGATCTTTACTGCGGCGTAGGGGGCGCTTGGCCCCCTCATGAGAGGGGGTTGGCGCGTACATGATGAGGACTATGCCCAGAGCTGACCCTGGAGGGTCGCGATGGCTTCCTCGGTCGTGGCGGCGGTGTAGACGCCGGTCGACAGGTACTTCCAGCCGCCGTCGGCGACGACGAACACGATGTCCGCGCTCTCGCCGGCCTGTACGGCCTTCTTCCCGACGCCGATCGCGGCGTGCAGCGCGGCGCCGGTGGAGATGCCCGCGAAGATGCCCTCCTGCTGGAGGAGGTCCCGGGTCCGGGTCACGGCGTCCGCCGAGCCGACCGAGAAGCGGGTGGTGAGCACGGAGGCGTCGTACAGCTCGGGCACGAACCCCTCGTCGAGGTTACGGAGCCCGTAGACGAGGTCGTCGTACCGCGGCTCCGCGGCGACGATCTTCACGTCGGGCTTGTGCTCCCGCAGGTACCGCCCGACACCCATCAGCGTGCCGGTCGTCCCGAGCCCGGCGACGAAGTGCGTGACGGACGGCAGGTCGGCGAGGATCTCCGGCCCGGTGGTCGCGTAGTGCGCACCGGCGTTGTCCGGGTTGCCGTACTGGTAGAGCATCACCCAGTCGGGATGCTCGGCGGACAGTTCCTTCGCCACGCGTACGGCGGTGTTGGAACCGCCCGCGGCCGGGCTGGAGATGATCTCCGCGCCCCACATCCCCAGCAGGTCCCGGCGCTCCTGGGAGGTGTTCTCGGGCATCACGCAGACCATGCGGTAGCCCTTGAGCTTGGCGGCCATCGCCAGGGAGATACCGGTGTTGCCCGAGGTCGGCTCCAGGATGGTGCAGCCCGGGGTGAGCCGGCCGTCCTTCTCCGCCTGCTCGATCATGTGCAGGGCGGGACGGTCCTTGACCGAGCCGGTCGGGTTGCGGTCCTCCAGCTTGGCCCAGATCCGGACGTCGGCGGACGGCGAGAGCCGCGGCAGGCGCACCAGGGGGGTGTTGCCGACCGCGGCCAACGGGGAGTCGTAGCGCATGCCGATCTCAGGCCATGCCGCCGGCGACCGCCGGCAGGATCGTCACGGTGTCGCCGTCGGTGAGCTTGGTGTTGATGCCGTCGACGAAACGGACGTCCTCGTCGTTCAGGTACACGTTGACGAAGCGGCGCAGCTTGCCGTCGTCCACGATGCGGGCGTGGATACCGGCGTGCCGGGTCTCGAGGTCGTTGAAGAGGTCGGCGATGGTGTCACCGCTGCCCTCCACCGCCTTCTGACCGTCGGTGTACTGGCGGAGGATGGTCGGGATGCGGACCTCGATGGCCATGGCTCAGGGCTCCTGTCGGAAAGTCTGGGTGGGTGGGCGCGCAGCGGCACGCCGCGGCTCACGGCCGTACGGCGGCAGGGAACGTCAACAGATGGCGCTGTTCAGCCTGCACAGGTCGACGTGCAGCCGCGCCACGAGCATGCTGCCCGGCGCCTTGTCGCTCACGTCGTAGGAAACCATGGGGTCATCGTATCGATTCCCGGGCGGGGTCCTGGAGTGTGATCCCATATGCCGGACGGATTCCGGCCGAGGATTGAGACGCCCCCCAGGGGCGCGGGGCTGTATCCGATATGCGGCTCCGCCGCGTGGGCGCGACCAGCCCCCACCGGCCCGCGGATCTAGTACGCCGCCACCACCACGACCTCTTCCTCCGTCACCTCGCCCTCCACGATCCGGTACGAGCGGAACTGGAAGTCGCCCAGGCCGTCCGTGTCGGCCGTCGAGACGAGGACGTAGTGGGCGCCGGGCTCGTTCGCGTAGCTGATGTCCGTCCGGGACGGGTACGCCTCCGTCGCCGTGTGGGAGTGGTAGATCACCACCGGCTCCTCGTCGCGGTCGTCCATCTCCCGGTACAGCTTGAGGAGGTCGCCGGAGTCGAACTCGTAGAACGTGGGGGACATCGCCGCGTTCAGCATCGGGATGAAGCGCTCGGGGCGGTCCGAGCCCGCCGGGCCGGCGATGACGCCGCACGCCTCGTCGGGGTGGTCCTTGCGCGCGTGGGCGACGATCTGGTCGACGAGGGCCTGGGTGATGGTCAGCATGGTGGTCAGGATAAGCAGAAGGGCCGCCCCGTACCGATGGGTGGTACGGGACGGCCCAGATGCCGGACGCCCTGAGCGGCTGCCGCGGGGAGCGCCACGAGTGCTCCCCGAGACGGGACGTCCGAGGGGGGTGGTCAGCTCGCCTTCGCCGCCGGCTCCTGCTCGTGGCGCTCGGCGATCTCCGGGTTGCGGTTCTTCAGCACCAGCCAGCCGACGCCGAGCGCGGCGGCCCAGCCGGCCATCACATAGAGGCAGACGCGGGAGTCGGCGTCGTACGCGATCAGGCCGGTGACGAAGAGCAGGAACACGATGGCGATCCAGCTGCACACCGCGCCGCCCGGCGCCGGGAAGGAGGAGGCCGGCAGCCGGCCCGCCTCGACCGCGCGGCGGTACAGGACGTGGCTGATCAGGATCATCAGCCAGGTCCAGATGCCGGCCGCGGTGGCGACGGAGGTGACGTAGCCGAACGCCTTCTCCGGGACGATGTAGTTGAGGATCACGCCGATGCCCATGAAGAGGACCGAGATCGTGATGCCGAGCGCCGGGGTCTTCGACGCGGACAGCCTGCGGAACACGGCCGGGGCCTCGCCGCTGTCGGCGAGGGTGCGCAGCATCCGGCCGGTGGAGTACATGCCGGAGTTGCAGGAGGACAGGGCGGCGGTCAGCACGACGAAGTTGACGATGCCGGCGCCCGCCGGGATGCCGATCTTCGCGAAGGCGGCGACGAACGGGGAGACGCCCGGGGCGAACTCGGTCCACTTGACGACGCAGAGGATGACGGTGAGCGCGCCGACGTAGAAGAGCGCGATGCGCCAGGGGAGCGTGTTGATCGCCTTGGGGAGGGTCTTCTCCGGGTTCTCCGACTCGCCGGCCGTGACGCCGACCAGCTCGACCGCGAGGTAGGCGAACATGACGCCCTGCAGGGTCATCAGGGAGGAGCCGACGCCCTTGGGGAAGAAGCCGTCGAACTGGTAGAGGTTCGCGACCGACGCGGTGTCACCGGCGCTGCTGAAGCCGAACGTGAGGACGCCGAGGCCGATCACGATCATGCCGATCAGGGCGGTGACCTTGACCATGGAGAACCAGAACTCCAGCTCTCCGAACACCTTCACGGAGATCAGGTTGACCCCGAAGAGGACCACCAGGAAGACCAGGGCCGTCACCCACTGCGGGACGGACGGGAACCAGTAGTGGACGTAGATCGCGGCGGCCGTCAGCTCGGCCATTCCGGTGACGACCCACATCAGCCAGTACGTCCAGCCGGTGAAGTAGCCGAAGAACGGGCCGAGGAACTCCCGGGAGTACTCGGCGAAGGAGCCGGAGACCGGGCGGTAGAGCAGCAGTTCGCCGAGGGCCCGCATGATGAAGAAGACGATGGCGCCGGCGACGGCGTACATGAGGATCAGGCTGGGTCCGGCCTTGGCGATGTTCGCCCCGGCACCCAGGAAGAGGCCGACGCCGATGGCGCCGCCGATCGCGATCATCTGGACCTGGCGGCTGCCGAGCCCGCGCTCGTACCCCTCTTCGGCGGCCCCGGAGGCCCCGGCTGCCTTCTCCGATGTGTCGACCTGAGCGGAGGTCATGTGTGCTGTGCGCCTTTCTCCATGCCGAACCGGGCCTCTCGTCGGCCTCGGATCGGGTTTCGATCCCCCCGGATTGATGGAGCGGTGCCTGACCGGTGGTTGCCGGTTCGGTGGCGCACCCGGACATACACATGGGTGGTGTGTTCGCCGGGCGGTCGTGAAGATTTATCACGGCCGCAACATTGATCACCGGGATCCGCCGAGAGGGATTGTGGCGCACACCACTGGAAGAAGCGGACAAAGTGCGGCCGAAAAGGGCATATACGGCCGCATCGGTGACTGGATCGTTATCCGGATTTGAGCGTCCTCTGAGCGAACGCTTTTTCCGGGCGAATTACGGCATAAGGGTGGCGACCAGGGTCTCCTGGAGGCCGCCGAGCCACAGGTACGCCATCACCATCGGCTTGCGCGGGTCCTCGTCAGGCAGCCGGTAGAGCAGGTCGGTGTCGTCCTCGTCGGTGATGTCGAGCCGGGAGCCGATGGCGAGGCGCAGGTCGTTGAGGGCGCCGAGCCACTGCCGGGACTCGTCCGGGGACAGCTTGAGGACCGCGCCGCTCTCCTCCACGGGGGCGAGGGCGTCCAGGGAGCGGATCACCGCGAGGGCGCTCTCCCGCTTGCCGGCCCGCAGGTCGTTCTCGGTGTAGCGGCGGAACTCCGAGGAATGGGCCTGCTGCTCCTCGGCCTCCCGCGAGGACCCCGGGAGCCGCTCCGGGTCGCCGTAGGCGTCCGGGAAGAGGCGGCGCAGCACCGGATCGGTGGGCGCCTCGCTCGGACCTTCGGCGAACAGCTCGGCGAGCGGGTCGGCCGGAGTGTCCTCGGCGGGGCCGGGGCCGATGAGCTCCAGGAGCTGGACCGCCAGCGACCGGATGATGGAGATCTCGACGTCGTCGAGCGCGACGGCCGCGCCGCCGCCGGGGAGCGGTTCGAAGATTCCTGGCATGGAGGGGGTTCGCTGCTTCCGGTCCTGGTCGAGGAGTCGTGGAATCGAGGAGGGGGTGGGGGCGGGGGCTACTTCCGGTCCTGCTGGAGGGTGGCCCACAGGCCGTAGCCGTGCATCGCCTGTACGTCGCGTTCCATCTCCTCGCGGGTACCGCTGGAGACGACCGCCCTGCCCTTGTGGTGGACGTCCAGCATGAGCTTGGTGGCCTTGTCCTTGGGATAGCCGAAGTACGTCTGGAAGACGTACGTCACATAGCTCATGAGGTTCACGGGGTCGTTGTGCACGAGCGTGATCCACGGGACGTCGGGCTCGGGTACGGCGAAGGTCTCCTCCGCCGATTCGGTGCGTTCGATCTCTACGGGAGCGGGTGACGTCACAGGGCCATGCTGCCACGCCGATGAAAAATCGTCACACTGACGAGATGGGGGTAGCATCTTCGCCATGAACACAGCGGACCTTGGGCTGCCGGTGGATGTTCCCTCGACGGCGCTCTTCACGGACCAGTACGAGCTGACGATGCTGCAGGCCGCCCTGAAGGCGGGTACGGCCGAGCGGCGCAGCGTCTTCGAGGTCTTCACCCGGCGGCTGCCGGAGGGGCGCCGCTACGGCGTCGTCGCGGGCACCGGACGCGTCCTGGACGCCGTCGAGAACTTCCGGTTCGACAACGGCGTCCTCGGCTTCCTGGAGGAGCGGGGGATCGTCGACGGGCCCACCCTGAAGTGGCTCGCCGGCTACCGCTTCAGCGGTGACATATGGGGCTACCCCGAGGGCGAGGTCTACTTCCCCGGCTCGCCGGTCATGCGGGTCGAGGGCTCCTTCGCCGAGTGCGTGCTGCTCGAGACCGTGATCCTCTCGATCCTCAACCACGACTCGGCGATCGCGGCCGCCGCCTCCCGGATGTCCTCGGCCGCCGGGGACCGCCCGCTGATCGAGATGGGCGCCCGCCGCACCCATGAACTGGCCGCCGTCGCCGCCTCCCGCGCCGCCTACGTCGGCGGCTTCGCCACCACCTCCGACCTGGCCGCCGGCTTCCGCTACGGCATCCCGACGGTGGGCACCTCCGCGCACGCCTTCACCCTGCTCCACGACCGCGAGCGCGACGCCTTCCGGGCCCAGGTCGACTCGCTCGGCCGGGGCACCACCCTGCTGATCGACACCTACGACGTCGCGGAGGCGGTCCGTACGGCCGTGGAGGTGGCCGGGCCCGAGCTGGGCGCGGTCCGCATCGACTCCGGCGACCTGCTCCTCGTCGCCCACCGGGTGCGCCAGCAGCTGGACGAGCTGGGCGCCGTCGACACGAAGATCACCGTGACCTCGGACCTCGACGAGTACGCCATCGCCTCGCTGGCCGCCGCGCCCGTGGACGCGTACGGCGTCGGCACCCAGCTGGTCACCGGTTCCGGGCACCCCACCTGTTCCATGGTCTACAAGCTGGTCGCCCGCGCCGAGTCCGCCGACCCGAAGGCGCCGCTGGTGCCGGTGGCGAAGAAGTCGTCGGGCGGCAAGACGTCCATCGGCGGCCGCAAGTGGGCGGCGCGGCGGCTGGACGCCGACGGGGTGGCGGAGGCCGAGGTCGTCGGCACCGGGGAGGTCCCGGCCGACCTGGTCGACCAGCAGCTCCTGATCGAACTGGTGAAGTCCGGCCAGGTGGTCGCCCGCGAGTCCCTGGACGAGCCCCGCGCGCGCCACGCGGCGGCCCGGGCGAATCTCCCGCTGTCCGCGACCCAGCTCTCCCGGGGGGAACCGGTCATTCCGACGGAGTACGTACAGGGGCGCTCGGGTAGCTAGAGCGGGTGCCCGCGTACGCGCCCCGCAAAGCCCCCTCCCCTACGCCCCCGTAAGTCTCTACGCTCGGAGGTTCAGGCCGGACCCGCACGCTTTCTCCACGCGTCTCCCCCCTCGACAGAACCGAAATCGAATGCGAAGGACACCGACCATGCGCCGCGCCTTGATCGTCGTCGATGTGCAGAACGACTTCTGCGAGGGGGGCAGCCTCGCGGTGGCCGGGGGTGCGGATGTGGCCGCCGCGATCACCGAGCTGATCGGGCAGGCGCCCGCCGGCTACCGCCACGTGGTGGCGACCCGCGACCACCACATCGCGCCGGGGGGCCACTTCGCCGACAACCCCGACTACGTGCACAGCTGGCCGGCGCACTGCGTCGCCGGCACGGAGGGGGTGGGCTTCCACCCGAACTTCGCCCCGGCGGTCGCCTCCGGCGCGGTGGACGCCGTGTTCAGCAAGGGCGACTACGCGGCGGCGTACAGCGGTTTCGAGGGCGCCGACGAGAACGGGGTGAAGCTCGGGGACTGGCTGCGTGCCCGCAAGATCGACGAGGTGGACGTGGTGGGCATCGCGACGGACCACTGCGTGCGGGCGACCGCGCTGGACGCGGCACGCGAGGGCTTCCGCACGCAGGTCCTGCTGGACCTCACGGCGGGAGTGGCGGAGGAGACGACGGAACGCGCACTGGAGCAGCTCCGCGAGGCAGGAGTGGAACTCACCGGCAAGCCGGTCGTCTGAGGGGGCCGCACGCCGAGGGGGCCGCGCCCTAAGGTGGCCGCACGCTGAGGTCGCCGCGCCCTGACGTGGCCCGCGCCCTCATACCGCTGTGCTTTGAGGGCGCCTGTGCCCTGAGGATCGCCTGTGTCTTCTTCTGCCGGTCGCCTTCGTTTCCGCCGCGGCGGCGCTCAGCCGCGACGGCGGAATTCGGCGGTGCCGGGGCGGGCGGTGGGCGCCTCCGGGTCGGTGGGGGGCTGGTCGCGCCCACGCGGCGGAGCCGCATATCGGATACAGCCCCGTGCCCCTGGGTCAGCTGCCCCTGGCCGGTGCCTCACACTGCTGTTGGTCTGCGCAGCAGGGATCTGATCGGTCTCCATAGTTCTGTGACCGTGACACCGTTGTCAGGGGCCGTTCGCCATATCAGGCCGTCGGGGTGGTGGAGGACGGCCGTGATCTCGTCCGGGGTCGGTGGGGCGGCGTTGCCCCGCAGGTAGACGGCCCGCATGCCCAGGTTACGGAGCCTGGTCAGGGCCCGGGCCCGGTTCTGGGCGTGGACCAGTACCCGTACGGCGGACGTGCCGTCGGTCGTGGCCGGACTGGGCAGGTTCAGCGCCACCACCACCCTGCCGTTCGGCAGCTTGCAGAAGCCTCCTGCAGCCATGCGAATCAGACCCCCGTCTCCGTCGGTGTCAATAAGAAGTCCACAGGACGCACCTAAACACGATCGACGGCAACCCGCCAAGGGGTTGCCGTCGATACGCTTCTGACCTGCGGGTATGCCGACTACTTCACCGCGGGGCCGACCTGGAGGGAGATCGTCGAGCCGTCTCGCGCCTCCTCGACGATCTTGATCTTCGTATTGGTGTCAGTGATCTTGACTCCGGCGGCCGGGTTCGACGCGTCGTAGTACGTGCCGGCGTGGTCGTCGAAGACCGGCACCCCGCGCGAGCCCTTGATCGTGGTGGCGACATCCGCCTTGTGCAGCGTGATGCCGTCCGTCGGGTAGAGGCTGAACGGCGAGTCGTAGGCCTGGATGCGGTTGCGCATCAGCGTGCCGTCGGACCACTTCAGCGGCGTCGAGTGCGAGTCGACCGGCAGGATGAGACCGGTGCCGGGGTGGACGCTGGTGTTGTCGTCCGCCTCGGAGGTGTCCCACTTCCAGATCAACAGGCCGTTCTGGTACGGGTAGTGCTCCACCCAGTCCGGACGGGTCGTCGAGAAGCCGAAGTTGTACGGGCCGACCTTCAGGGTCTTGTCGTACGACACGTACTGGCGGTTCTCCGCGATGTAGTACTGCGCGTAGTCCTTGGTGAAGGACGCGCCGATGCGGGAGAAGCCGGAGGCCGTCCAAGCCGCGTCCGCGGACTCGGCGTTGTCGGAGAAGACCGTCGACCCGTCCGCGGTCAGGGTGATCTCGTCGGCCGCGAAGCCCTTGAGGGCGACCCCGCCGTCGGTCTGGTAGCGGAAGCGGAGCTGGATGTTCTGGCCCGCGTAGGCGTCCAGCGGGTACGACAGCTTGGCGTACGCGTCGATCGAACCGGTGAGCGCCGGCTTGTCGCTGCCGTCGCGCGGGATGGCAGCGCCGTTCACCGTGCCGTCCAGGGCGGTCCAGTTGGCGCCGCCGTCGGTGGACACCTCGGTGTAGAGGTAGTCGTAGCCCGACTCGATGTCGTACCAGCCGTCGAGGTTCAGGGTCGCGGACGACTTGCCGGTCAGGTCGACGTCACGGGTGAGCGTGTTCTTGAGGTTGTCGCCGCTGCCGCTCCACCACTGGGCCGAACCCTCGGCCGGGGTGACGACGGTCGTGGTGACCGCCTTGTCGGGCAGGGTGACCACCAGGGCCTGCTTGTTCTTGGTGTTGTACTCGGCGACGCCCAGCTTGTGTGCGGACCGCACGCCGGCCTTGGCCACGTCGTAGTTCAGCCAGCCGAGCTGGAGCTTGTCCCAGGCGTTCATGTCGCCCGGCAGGTCGCCGATGGCCTCCTTGCCGGTACCCAGCCAGGAGCCGGAGGACATCAGGGTCCAGAAGCCGGTGGAGTTCTCGCCGCCGTTGGTGTCGTACTCGTCCGGCAGGCCGAGGTCGTGGCCGTACTCGTGGGCGTAGACGCCGAGTCCGCCGTTCTCCGGCTGCATGGTGTAGTCGCCGACCCAGATGCCGGTGTCCCCGACCTGGGTGCCGCCGAGCTTGTTGTCGTCCGGGCCGGTGGCGCCGGCGTCGGTGCCGAAGGCGTACCAGCGGTGCGCCCAGATCGCGTCGGTGCCCTGGGCGCCGCCGCCCGCGGACTCGTCCTCGCCGGCGTGCACGATCTGGAAGTGGTCGACGTAGCCGTCGGGCTCGTTGAAGTTGCCGTCGCCGTCGTAGTCGTAGCGGTCCCACTGGTCGTACTGGGCGAGGTCCGCCTTGATGGCCGCGTCGGACTCGCCGGCCGCCTTCTGGTCGGCGACCCAGGCGTTCAGGCCGTCGCGCACCAGGTTCCAGACGCTGGAGCAGGTGGTGGAGCCGCAGGCGTTGTTGCCGTAACGGGCCTCGTTGTAGGGGACCTTGACCCAGTCGGTGACCTCGCCGCCGACCGAGTAGCGGCCCGAGGACTGCTTCTCGTAGTACTTCTTCAGCGACTCGGTGTTCTTGCCGGTGCCGAAGTAGAGGTCCTGGAAGTGGGCCTGGTTGTAGTCCGCCTGCCAGGCCGTGGAGTTGTCCTTGGTGCGGTCCGGCTCGGCGATCTGGTTGTGCAGCGGGCCGGCCGTGCCGTTGTAGCGGGGGTCGGTCTGGTCGCCGAACTCGACGAGGATCGTGAAGATCCTGTCCGTCTTCTCGCGGCCGAGTTCGACGTACTTGCTGCCGCCCTTCTTGCCCTTGAGCTGGACGACCTTCGAACCGTCGCGGTCCTTGACCTGGGCCTGGCCGGATATGACCTGGTCGAGGGCCTCCTGGCGCTGGGCCTCCTGGGTCTTGCTCAGGGGCCCGTCGAGGTCGTGCTCCTCCTGCTTCGCCGACGGGTCGTGCCGGTCGACGGTGACGGTCTTCGCCGTGGTCGCGGCCTCCGCGACCGCGAAGGTGGCGAAGCCGGCTGAGGCCGTCGCGAGCGTCACTCCGATGGCGAGCGCTCTCAACGTCCAGGATCTGCTGGTCACTTGAGTTCCTCCCCCGCGCCGCGCGCACGGAAGGAGGACCGGGTCATGGTTGGGGGTCCGTGCGCGCACGTTCAACGCGTCGATTCAAGTGACGACATTTGACTACTGGTTTACGAGAAAAGACAGACCTTGACTTAGAAACTTCAACTCCAGTATGCGGAGCGGAAGTTCGCTTTACGGACGCCCGGGGAGGGACCGGTCCACGAGGGACCTCGCTCAACCGGCGCGCATATGCCTGCGGTTGCCGTATGCCATGCGACCGTGCGCCCCCTGTGCACCGGTACCGTGGGTTAGGTCACGCTTACCGGTCGTTCCACTCGGGCATGCACGCGAATAGAGTCGAATGGTGGAACGCCCGGAAGCCGGTGAAATGCCAGGCCTGCTTCCCGTCTCACCTCCACATCTCCCGAGGACACGATTGCCATGCCTCGTCCGACCCCGGCACAGCTCGTCTACGGTTCGTTCACCGTGATCTGCTCGACGCTCGCCATGCTGCTGCTGTCACAGACGAGTTCGGGCATCGGGATCGCGGTCATCGCGCTCGCCGCGCTCGGTCTGGGACTGCTGGTCGCCATGACGGTTCCGCTCCCCCGGCCCCGCACGGTCGCGCAGTCGCACCCCGCCCCGACCGCACCGCCCGAGGCGCGGATCCCCGCGCCCCGGGAGACCGTGGCGGCCGCCACGGCCGAACCCGTCCGGGAGCCCACCGCCCCCTGACGCACGCACCCAAGTGAAGTCGGCGGGTCCGCGAGACCGACGGACCCGCCGACCGCTTGTGCGCCCCTCGGGATCAGTTCGTACTCGGATCAGTTCGTGGTGACGACGACCGTCTTCGCCGCCTTGTCGTGCAGCCCCTGTTTGTACGGCTTGTCGAAGAAACTCCAGCCGCCGCAGATGATCGTCCAGACGCAGGCGCAGCAGAAGGCGAACGGCAGCCACAGCACCAGGGCGCGCACCAGCGAGGTCTGGGCGGAGGGCGTGGCGCCGTTGTCCAGGTTGGCGACCCGCATGCCGAGCCACTTCTTGCCGAGGGTCTGTCCCGTCTTGGCGATCAGCAGGGTGTCGTAGGCGACGAAGAGGACCGCCGCGATGACCGACTGGGCGAGGGACCGGCCGGCCGAGATCCTGTTGCCGTGCATCTGGTACTCGCTCACCCCGAACGCCCAGGTGAGCAGCACGACCACGATGCCCACCAGGATCATGTCGATGATCCGGGCGAGGGTGCGCTTGCCGCTGTCGGCGAGCGGGGGCATCCCGGCGAGGGGATCGGCGGGAAAGCCGCCCTCGCCGCCGGCCGCTCCGTACGGGCCGCCGTAGGAGGGCGGCGGGGGCTGCGAGCCGCCGTACGGGGTGTCGTACGGCGAACCCGAGCCCGAACCCTGCCCCTCGCCCTGGCCCGACGGGGGCTGCTTCCTGAACGGGTCGTCTTCCGGCGGCGGTTCGGTGCTCATGGCCCGAGTGGACCGCGAACCCACGCGGCCCGCACCCGGCGAGCGGCCATACGGGGTACGGCAGCGCCCCGAAGGGGCGCGAGGCCGTATGGATGTGCGGCTACCGCCGCGTGGGCGCGACCAGCCACGACGGCGCCGCAGCCGAACAACAACGCATCGCGGCGCCACCAGCGAAGCGCCTACCCCGCGACGAACGTGTGCGCCGCCTTGTCGTGCCAGCACTGGTGCCAGGGCCGGTCGAACAGGCACCAGGCGACGCCGACGATCCCGATGCCGAGCAGCCCGGGCACGGTGTACACCAGCCAGCGGCGCAGCGCGGCGCCGAACGCGGGGGGCTCGTGGCCCTCGATGTCCCGTACCTCCAGACCGAGCAGCTTCTTGCCGAGCGTGCGGCCCCACTTGGCGGTGGGCAGCACCTCGTAGAGGACGCCGACGACGAGCAGGACGGCGAGCACGATCCCGAGGTACGCGCCCGTCGTGCCGTCGAGCAGCCAGACGGTCTCGGTACGGCCGGACAGCTTGGCCGCGTCGATCTTGTCCTGCACGTGCTCGGCCGCCTTGGTGCCGAACGGTACGGCGGCCACGGCGGTCACCGCGCCGACGACCAGGCTGTCGACGAGCCGCGCGGCGAGCCGCTTGGCGAGTCCGGCGGGACGGGCCGCCGCCTGGCGCCGGGCGGCCGCCTGGAAGACGTCCTCCACCGGCGGCTTCCAGGGCGGGGCCTGCTGGTCGCCGGCGAGCTGGTGCACCTGCTGCGCCCAGGAGGACTGCCCACCGCCGGAACCGGCGGCCATCGGGGTCCCCTGCCCCGCGGACTGCTGGGGCAGGGAGGGGGCGACCGCCTGGGGAGCGGCGGGCGCGGAATCCGCCTGGGCCGCCGCCGCACGGGCCGCGGCCGCCTTTCCGGCGCCGAAGCCGGGACGGCCGGTGCCGGGCGCGCCGACCGGCCCCTGCGTCCCGAAGCCGCCCGCGCCCTGGCCGCCGGAACCCACCGCACCGAACCCGGCCCCCGCACCCTGCTCGCCGGATCCCGTCGCGGCCGTACCCGAGCCCGCGCCCTGTGCGCCCTCGCCCCGGATCGGCCGGAACGTCATCGTGCCGTCGTCCATGGGCGGGCGGTCGGCCGGCCGGGTCCCCGCCGGGCCCAGCGTCGGCCTGCGGAAGATGAACGTGCCGCCCGAGTCGATGTCCCCCTGGTCCGCCGGCGGGATCGTCGCCGTGCCGTCCGTGCGCGCGGCCCGGCCGTCCGGCTGGACCGGGGAGTCCGCCGAACCCCGGGGATCGGTCCCCCAAGCCGCGGCGCCGGACGGCTGCGGGTCCTCGTCGAAGAAGTGCGGGCCGGTCTCCTCGACCGCGGAAGCCGCGGTGGGCGCGGCGGCCGAGGGGTGGGAGCCGGAGCCGGGCGGCGGGGTGAGCGGTTCGCCGTCGGCCGGGGCGGGGCGGCTGGTGCCCGGCACCCACGCGGCACCGTTCCAGTAACGGACGTAACCGGGGATGGACGGGTCCGGGTAGTAGCCCTCGCGGGGCCGCTCGTCACCGGGTGCCGGGGTTGGGGCGCTCATGTCCGTCGTCCCGTATCTGCTCGGGGGTCGTGTGGGAGCCTCCACATCTATCAGACGCGGGTGGTCCGTACCGCCAGTCCCGCAGGACCCGCCCCTTTCCGGGCACCCCTGTGCATCCCCTTCACGGCATCGGAACGGCACCGGAAAAAAATTTCCGGAACCCGCGTAATGCTCGCGGCCCCAGCCCCTCTCCACTCGTACGGGCCCATCCACAGGGCGCCCGTACGACTGATCGAGAGAGGAAACGAACGTCATGGATCACACCGTGGTGGAGCGCGAGCTGGAGCTCCGGCTCATCCTGTCCCCGGAGCGGAGCATCCCGGTCCCGGCCCGGCTCCGTTACCGCTCCGACGACCCGTACGCCGTCCATGTCAGCTTCCACATCAACTCGGAGTGCCCGGTCCACTGGACCTTCGCCCGCGACCTGCTGGTGGAGGGGGTGTTCCGGCCCTGCGGGCAAGGGGACGTGCGGGTGTGGCCGACGAAGGCGGAGGGCCGCAGCGTCGTGCTGATGGCGCTGAGTTCACCCGACGGGGACGCCCTGCTGGAGGCGCCGACCGCACAGGTGTCCGCCTGGCTGGAGCGGACGCTGCGGGCGGTGCCCCCGGGGACCGAGGGCAGGCGGCTGGGGATCGACGACGCGCTCGACCAGTTGCTCGCCCAGTGAGGCCGGATGCGGATGAGATCAGAACAGCTTGCCGGGATTGAGGATGCCCAGCGGGTCGAAGACGTCCTTGACGGCCCGCTGCATCTCCACGCCCACCGGCCCGATCTCGCGGGCCAGCCACTCCTTCTTCAGGACGCCGACGCCGTGTTCGCCGGTGATGGTGCCGCCGAGTTCCAGGCCGAGTGCCATGATCTCGTCGAAGGACTCACGGGCGCGGGCGCATTCGTCGGGGTCCTGCGCGTCGAAGCAGACGGTGGGGTGCGTGTTGCCGTCGCCCGCGTGGGCGACGACCCCGATGGTCAGCCGGTACTTCTCGGCGATCCGCTCGACCCCTTCGATCATGTCGCCGAGCCGGGAGCGGGGCACGCACACGTCGTCGATCATCGTGGTGCCCTTGACGGCCTCCAGGGCGACGAGCGAGGACCGGCGGGCCTGGAGGAGGAGTTCGGACTCGGCGGCGTCGTCGGCCGGGACCACCTGGGTGGCGCCCGCGGCCTCGCACAGCGCGCCGAGGGCGGCGAGGTCGGCGGCCGGGTCCGGGGTGTCGAAGGCGGCGAGCAGCAGCGCCTCGGTGGACTCCGGCAGGTCCATACGGGTGAGGGCGTTGACCGCCCGCACGGTCGTACGGTCCATCAGTTCGAGGAGGGACGGTACGTGCCCGCCCTCCATGATCCGGCACACCGCGTCGCAGGCGGCGGCCGCGGAGCCGAACTCGGCGGCCAGCACCAGCTGCTGGGGCGGCTTGGGCTTCAGCGCGAGGACGGCCCGTACGACGATGCCGAGCGAGCCCTCGGAGCCGACGAAGAGCCGGGTGAGGTCGTACCCGGCGACCCCCTTCGCGGTACGGCGGCCCGTGGACATCAGCCGCCCGTCGGCGAGGACGACGTCCAAACCCAGCACGTACTCGGCGGTCACCCCGTACTTCACACAGCACAGTCCGCCGGACGCCGTGCCGATGTTGCCGCCGATCGTGCACATCTCCCAGCTGGAGGGGTCCGGCGGGTAGGAGAGGCCGTGCTCCTCGACCGCGCGGGAGAGGGTGGCGTTGATGACACCGGGCTCGGTGACGGCGATGCGGTCGACCGGCGAGATCTCCAGGATGCGGTCCATCTTCGTCAGGGACAGCACGATGCAGCCGTCGGTGGCGTTGGCGCCGCCGGACAGGCCGGTGCGGGCGCCCTGCGGGACGACCGGGACGCGCAGTTCGGTGGCCACGCGCATGACGTGCTGGACCTGCTCGACCGTGCGCGGCAGCACGACCACGGCCGGGGTACCGGCCGGACAGAAGCTCGCCATGTCGTTGGCGTAGGAGGCGGTCACATCGGGGTCGACGAGGACCGCGTCGGCCGGCAGACCCGCGAGGAGCCGGTCGGTGAGGTTGCTGACGGACTCGTCCCGAGGCGCTTCGATACGGCTCATGATCACAGCGTCGCACCCGGGGCCATCGGTGTGAACCCCACAGGGTCCGTCCTTGGGCCGCCCGGATGTGGTGGTCGTATTGACGCACAGTGTGCGGCATGTGCGCGCTCGACAACCGACAGCCCGGACCCGCCGCCTCACTGCTCGTGGACCCGGAGCCGCCACGCCGCCGTCGCCGGGTGCTGCGGCGGCTGCTCGTCGTCACGCTGGCGGGCGGGGCGGCGGCCGGCGGGGTGCAGCTGCTGTGGCATCCGTACGAACCGCACCGCTCGCCCCGGCCCCCGGCGGCCGGGCCCCAGGCGCACCGGCAGGTGTCGGCGCAGGTGCTGACGGCGGTCGTCAACGGACTGCCGGCCGCGCTGCCCGACCTCACGACCCTCATCGGCGAGCGGGAGACCCGGGTGCGGGCGCAGCCGAAGGACGCGCGGGCCTGGGCGGTGCTCGGGGCGGCGTATGTCGAGCGGGCGGGCCGGACCGCCGACACCGCGGACTACTCCAAGGCCGAGCGCGCGCTGCAGACCTCGCTCCACCTGGCCGCCAAGGGCAACGCCGAGGCGCTGGGCGCGATGGCCGCGCTGGCGAACGCGCGCCGGGACTTCCCCGAGGCCAAACGGTTCGGCGAGGACGCGCTGAAGGCGGCGCCGAAGCGGTGGTCGACGTATCCGGCGCTGATCGACGCCTACAACGGGCTCGGCGACTACAAGGCGGCCCGGGCCGCGCTGGACAAGCTGACGGCGCTGAAGGTCGGGGCCGACGTGAAGCCGGCCGTGATGGCGCGGGCCTCGGCCGTGTACCGGGACCGGGGCTGGCGTGAGGACGCGGGGGCGCAGGTGACCGACGCGGCGGCGGCCGCGCAGACGCCCGCCGAGCAGGCCGCGTACCTGTCCCAGGCCGGGCAGCTGGCCTGGGAGCGCGGCGACCCGGAGGACGCGCTACGGCATTTCCAGGCGGCCGTACGCCTCGACCCCGACGAGTCGGCCGCCCGGGCGGGGCAGGGACGGGCGCTGGCCGCGCTGGGCCGCACCCAGGATGCGCTGACCGCCTACCAGGGGGCGCTCGGGCACCGGCCGACCCCCCGAGTGGCGCTGGAGCTGGCCGAGTTGTACGAGTCGCTGGGCATGGCGCGGGAGGCGCACGCGCAGTACCAGCTGCTGCAGGCGCAGGTGCAGAAGGAGTTGGAGGCCGGAATCGACGACGATCTGCTCATCGGGCAGTACGAGGCGGACCACGGGGACGCCCAGGAGGCGGTGCAGCGGCTGACGGCCGAATGGGAGCTGCAGCCCGGCATCGAGGTGGCGGACGCCCTGGGGTGGGCGCTGCACCGGTCCGGCGACGACAAGGAGGCGCTGCGGTACGCCTCGGTCGCGACGGACTCGACGAAGGGCGGCGGGGTCCGCAGCGCGCTGTACGCCTTCCACCGGGGCATGATCGAACGCGACCTGGAGCTGGACGCCCCGGCCCGGCGCCACCTCCAGGACGCGCTGCGGATCAATCCGTACTTCTCCCCTCTGCAGGCACCGGCGGCGCGGACGGCCCTGGCCACGCTCGGCCAGGAGCCGCCGGAGGAGCCGCTGCCGGGTTAGCCGGGCCCGCTCGCGGCCGACCCGGCGCGAGGGTGTCACAGGTTCCCGCGGCGCTCCTGTTCCCGTTCGATCGCCTCGAAGAGGGCCTTGAAGTTGCCCTTGCCGAAGCCCATCGAGCCATGGCGTTCGATGATCTCGAAGAAGACCGTCGGCCGGTCCTGGACCGGCTTGGTGAAGATCTGCAGCAGATAGCCGTCCTCGTCACGGTCGGCGAGGATCTTCAGCTCGCGCAGGGTGTCGACCGGCACCCGGGTGTCGCCGACCCACTCGCCGAGGGTGTCGTAGTACGAGTCCGGGGTGTCGAGGAACCGCACACCGGCCGCGCGCATGGTCCGTACGGTCTCGACGATGTCGTTGGTGTTGAGCGCGATGTGCTGGACGCCCGCGCCGCCGTAGAACTCCAGGTACTCGTCGATCTGCGACTTCTTCTTCGCGATCGCCGGCTCGTTGATCGGGAACTTGACCTTGCGGGTCCCGTCGGCGACGACCTTCGACATCAGCGCGCTGTACTCGGTGGCGATGTCGTCGCCCACGAACTCCTTCATGTTCGTGAAGCCCATGACCCTGTTGTAGAAGCCGACCCACTCGTTCATCCGGCCGAGTTCGACGTTGCCGACGCAGTGGTCGACGGCCTGGAAGGTGCGGCGGGCGGGGGGCTCGACGATCGGGGACGCGGCGACGAATCCCGGGAGGTACGGGCCGTCGTAGCCCTTCCGCTCGACGAGGGTGTGGCGGGTCTCGCCGTACGTGGCGATCGCGGCGAGGACGACGCTCCCGTGCTCGTCCTTCAGTTCGTACGGCTCGGCCACCGAGCGGGCGCCGTGTTCGACCGCGTAGGCGTACGCGGCGCGGGCGTCCGGGACCTCGATGGCGAGGTCGACGACACCGTCGCCGTGCTCGGCGACATGGTGGGCCAGGAAGTGGCCCCACGCGGTGTCCGGCCTGATGACGGAGGTGAGGACGAACCGGGCCGAGCCGTTCTCCAGCACATAGCTCGCGGTCTCGCGGCTGCCGTTCTCCGGTCCGGAGTAGGCGACCAGCCGCATGCCGAAGGCGGTCGAGTAGTAGTGCGCCGCCTGCTTGGCGTTGCCCACGGCGAAGACGACCGCGTCCATTCCCTTGACCGGGAAGGGGTCGTCCTGCCGGGCGGTCGTGTCGGGAGTGAGGTGTGTGGTCTGCGTCATGGTCGAAGGGTGAACCTGGCGGGCAAGGTGCGCAATAGTTCGCGTTATGGCCGGACAATATGCTCAGCACTACGGCCATATCGCCAGACTTTCTGTACATGATGACCATCCGGAGGCAGGGCATGGCAATCGATCATCTCGACGGGCGGATCCTGGTGCTGCTGGCCCGGGAGCCGCGGATCGGCGTCCTGGAGATGTCCCGTCGGCTGGGGGTGGCGCGCGGGACCGTGCAGGCACGGCTGGACCGGCTCCAGTCGAACGGGGTGATCCAGGGATTCGGCCCCCAGGTGGATCCGGCCGCCCTCGGCTACCCGGTCACCGCGTTCGCCACCCTCCAGATCCGGCAGGGCCAGGGCCCGGACGTCCGCGCCCACCTGGCGACGGTCCCGGAGGTCCTGGAACTGCTCACCACCACCGGCACCGGGGACATGCTGTGCCGGCTGGTGGCCCGCTCCAACGCGGATCTCCAGCGGGTGATCGACCGCGTCGTCGGCTTCGACGGCATCGTCCGCGCCTCCACGGCGATCGTCATGGAGAACCCGGTTCCGCTGCGGATCATCCCGCTGGTGGAACAGGCGGCGGACAGCGAGGAGAGCTGACGGGCAGGTGCGCCAAGGGGCGCGAGTTCCAAAGGAGTTGATGCAAAGAGAGGGTTGCAAAGGACTCTTTGCATCGATACCTTTGCATGTATGGACGAGCCCCGGGACTCTCAGGTCCGCAGCCTCGACGCCCGCTCCCTGCGCGGGCTCGCTCACCCCCTGCGGATGCAGTTGCTGGACGCCTTGCGCTTCGGTGGTCCGGCCACCGCTTCCCAACTCGCGGAGAAACTGGGGGAGTCCAGCGGGGCCACCAGTTACCACCTGCGCCAGCTCGCCGCCCACGGCTTCGTGGAGGACGCGCCCGAACGGGGCAAAGGGCGGGAACGCTGGTGGAAGGCGGTCCACAAGGGACTGAGCTTCGACGACTCCCTGCTGGCGGACAGCGATCCGGCCGTGCGCGGGGCCGCCGACATATACCTCCACGAGGTCGCCACGGCCCAGATCCAGAACCTGTCGACCTGGCTCGGCAACCGCACGACATGGCCCGAGGAGTGGAACCGCGTCTGGGACATGAGCAGTTCGACGCTACGGCTCACCCCCGACCTGTCCCGCGAGCTCATCGCCAAGCTGCACGCCGTGATCGACGAGTACCGCGACCGCGCCCCCGACCAGGACACCCCCGACGCGGAGCAAGTACGCATCCATACGCACCTCTTCCCCATCGAGACGGACTGAGAGGCAGACGACATGCACCCGCAGACCCAGCTCGCCCAGTACCGGATGGCCGAACTGCAGGCCCAGGCGGAGGCCTACCGCCGGTCGAAGGAGACCAGGCCGGAGAGGGAACTCCGCACACGCATCGGCTGGGCATTGGTCGAAGTCGGCCTGCGCCTTGCAACTCCAGCGCTGGCAACTCCCTAAGGGGCGCGGGGAACTGCGCGATCAGCCCCCACCCACCCGCAGCCAAAACTCAACAGCTGGGGACCTTCGCCCCCTTCTCCAACGCCACCAGATCAGACACCGCCCCCTTGAGACTGGTCACCGGCACCAGCCTCAGCCCCTTCGGCAACTCCGCCTTCGCATCGGCGCACTCATCCTTGGGCACAAGGAAAACACTCGCCCCATCCCGCCGCGCGGCCTGCGTCTTCAGCGCGACCCCGCCCACGGCCCCCACCGTGCCGTCCGCACTGATCGTGCCCGTACCGGCGATGTTCTTCCCTCCGGTGAGGTCTCCCCCACTCCCGTTCCCGTCGAGCTTGTCGATGATCCCGAGCGAGAACAGCAACCCCGCACTCGGCCCACCCACATCGGCGAGTTTCAAGGTCACCTTGACCTTGCCCGCACTGAGGTCGAGGTACTTCAGCGCGGCCTGGGCCGCCGCGTCCTGCGACTGCCGCATCTGCTCCGTGTTGTGCTGCTGGATCTCCTTGACACTGTTGCCGCTCGGGTACACCGAGTCCCGCGGCATCACCGCCCGGTCCGACCGGAACCAGCCGCCGATCACATCGCCCAGCGACACCCGCGCGTCCGGCCCGGTCGCCTCGATCGTCGTCATCCGCAGCTGCCCGCCCGTCGTCCGGGTGGGCGCCCCGGCGATGGTGATCACCGGGGTGCCCTGGTTGTCGCCGAGGACGTTCGCCGTCATCCCGGGCTGGGCCACCGAGAACGGCAGCGGCGCGAAGACGGCCGTACCGACGAGGGCCACGACGGGAACCGCACACACCGCGATGGCCTGGAGACGCGTGAGACGTGAGAGCACGGAGTCAATCTAACGCGACGACCTGTTCAGGCCATCGCCCCGGCCGCCGCTGCGGCCACCGCTGCGGCCACCGCTGCGGTCACCGCGTGAGCAGCTCGCGGCGCTCCAGGGTGAAGCGGCGCAGCGCGTCCGGCAGGGGCTCGATCCCGATCCCGGGACCGGTCGGCACCGGCAGGTGGCCGTCGTCCAGGACGAACGGTTCCGTGATGTCCTCGGCGAAGTACCGGCTCGACGCCGACGTGTCGCCCGGCAGCGTGAACCCCGGCAGCGCCGCCAGCGCCAGGTTGGGCGCCCGCCCGATCCCGGTCTCCAGCATGCCGCCGCACCACGCCGGCACCCCGTGGGCGCGGGCCACGTCGTGGATGCGGCGGGCCTCCAGATAGCCGCCGACCCGCGCGGGCTTGACGTTCACCACCCGGCACGCGTCCATGGCGATCGCCGCCGCCGTGTCGCGCGCGCTGTGCAGGGACTCGTCGAGACAGACCGGCGTCGCGATCCGCCGCTGCAGCTGGGCGTGGCCGTAGAGGTTGTCCTCCTCCAGCGGCTCCTCGATCAGCAGCAGCCCGAACTCGTCCAGCCGCCGCAGGTGCTCCGCGTCGGCGAGGCCGTACGCCGTGTTCGCGTCGACCTGGAGCGGCAGCGCGTCCCCGAACCGCTCGCGCACCGCCCGTACCGGCTCGACGTCCCAGCCGGGCTCGATCTTCAGCTTGATCCGGACGTACCCCTCGGCGAGATACCCCTCGACGTCGTCGAGCAGTTCGCCGACCGAGTCCTTGATGCCGACCGAGACACCGGCCGGCACCCGGTCCCGCACCGACCCGAGGAACACGGACAGCGGAATCCCGTAGGTCCGCAGCTCCGCGTCCAGCACCGCCGTCTCCAGCGCGGCCTTCGCCAGCTCGTGCCCCTTGACCTTCGCCGTGGCCGGACCGACCGCGGCGGAGGTGAGCCCCCGCAGCGCCGCCACCCGCGGCACCAGGAAGTCCCGCAGCACGATCTCCGCACCGGCCGTGAACTCCGAGCAGTACAGCGGCTCGGGGTCGGCGGCGAACTCCGACCAGCCCTCGGCGGTGTCGGTGACGACGTGGAGGAGGAAGGTGTCCTTCGTCGTCATGGTCCCGAAGGACGTACGGAAGGGCGTGACCAGCGGAATCGCGACATGCACGATCTCCACGCGCTCCAGCTTCATACTGCCGTTCCCTCCGTCGTGCGGGCGAGCGTGTACCAGCCGTCCCGGGACATCCCCACGGCCCGGAAGCCCTCGGCGAAGGCCGCCGTGAACACCTCGCGGACGGCGTACCGCCAGCGCAGCGCGAGCGCCGGGTCGGCGGCCCGCAGCCGTACGACGTCCTCCGGCACCCGGCACCACACGGCCCGGTCGCCGGGGTCGCGGCGGGCGAGGACCTCGCCGTCGGGGCCGTGGTGGCTGACCGGGGCGTCGTGCCTGTCGTACGACGTGGAGGGCACTGCGGCGGTGTCCGCCGTCAGGTCCCAGGTCACGGTCAGCCGGTCGCTCTCGTCGCCGTCGTTCACGCCGTCGGCCATCGGGCCGTAGAAGTCGACGAGGTACTCGGTGCCGGTGGCGCCCAGCTTGACCAGGTTGAAGCGGGAGTTGCGGCCGACCAGCGGGTCGAAGGTCCAGCGCATGGTGCGGGCGCCGCGCTCCAGGGCCCAGGCGCGCTGGGCCCGCTTCACGGCGTACCCGAGGCCCTGGTCGGCGGCTGCGACGAGGGAGTAGGTGTCGCGGTCCGGGCCGAACACGGCGACGGCCGCCCCGGCCAGCCGCGTGCCGTCGTACGCGGCGTGCACGGCGCCGCCCGCGTGGACCAGGCTGTGCAGGACCTCGGCCGGGTAGGGCGGTGCGGTGCGGGGCGTCTGCCAGACATCGCTGAAGTAGTCGGTCACGGCCGCGAGCCCGGCGACGTCGTGGACGGTACGGATGCCGACTCCGGTCTCGGTCAGGGTCATGATCCGAGTCTCGGAGCCGCCACCCTCCCCCGTGTTGTGCAGACGGACAAGGAATGCGTACCGTCATGAGGAGATCGGCCAAGAAGCCCCCGTTGAAGACCCCCGAAGGACCCCCTATGGACGCCTGCACCCTCGGCGACCTGCTCGACGTCGTCGGCGGTCCCTCCGTCCGGCTGCACACGGCCCCCGCCGGGCTGACCGTGCCGGTGACCGAGGCGCTGCTGTACGACGCCCACGCCCCGCTGCCCCGGCGGCCGGGGGCGCTGCTGCTGGCGGTCGGGGTGCGTGCGGCGGCGGCCGGGCCGCTGGTGCGGGCGGCCGCCGAGGCGGGGCTGACCGGGGTGGTGGTGCGGGGCGCGGACGGGCCGGTCGGGGAGGCGGAGACGCACGGGATCGCGCTGCTGTCGGTCGACGAGGACGCCGCCTGGCACCATGTCCACCTGCTGCTGGCCTCGGCGATCGGCGCCCGCCCGGCGGCCCCCGGGAGCGGGCTCGGCGACCTGTTCGCGCTGGCGGACGCGATCGCGGCGGGGGCCGGCGGGGCCACCGCGATCGAGGACCCCCGGCAGCGGATCCTCGCCTACTCCACCGTCGCAGGCCAGTCGGTCGACGAGGACCGGCGGCAGGGCATCCTGGGCCTCCAGGTACCGTCCAGCGCCGAGAACACCGAGCAGTACCGGACCCTGTTCGCCGCCGAACGGCCGGTCAGGCTCCCGGCGTTGACGGACGCCGACCTGCCCCGGCTGGCGATGGCGGTGCGGGCCGGCGGCGAGACGCTCGGCTCGGTCTGGGTGATCGACGGCGGCACGCTCGCCCCGGACGCCGAGGAGACCCTCGTCCAGGGCGCCGCCACCGCCGCCCTGCTCCTGCTGCGCGCCCGGGCGGCGCAGGAACTGGCCCGCCACCAGAGCGGCGACCTGCTGCGCCGCCTCCTGGACGGCACGGCGGACGCCCCGGCCGCCGCGGTCCGCCTGGGGGTGGAGGGCGAGGTGCGGGTGGCCGCGTTCGCCCTCGACACCACCACCAGCGTGCCGGACGCCGAGCGCACGGCGCTGCGCCTGCTGGACGTCGTACGGCTGCAGTGCGAGGCGCGCTACGGGCGGCACGCGTGTGTGCTGGCCGACGGGGTGGTGTACGCGCTGCTGCCCGGTCCGGGGGCCCGGCACCGGCCGCTGGCCGAGGACATCGTGCGGCGGGCCGGGCAGGCGCTCCGGGTGCCGGTGCGGGCGGGCCTTGGCGAACTGGTCCCGGACGTGAGCGGGGTGGTCGGCTCCCGGGCGGACGCGGACCTGGTGCTGCGGGTGCTGGACGCGGAGTGCCCGGTGGCCACGGTGGACGAGGTACGCCCCCGGGTCACCCTGCTGCGACTGGCCGAAGTCCTCGGCGAGCAGCGGGAGTTGAGCGCGGGGGCGTGGCAGCGGGTGCTGGCGTACGACGCCGGGCACGGCACCGAGTACGCCCGCACCCTGGTCTGCTGGTTCGACGCGGGCTGCGACATGGCGGGCGCGGCCGAGCTGCTGGCCGTCCACCCCAACACCTGCCGCTACCGGCTGCGCCAGGTCCGCCAGCACGTCGGGATCGACCTGGACGATCCCGACGAACGGCTGGTGCTGTGGCTGCAGTTGCGGGTACTGGCCGGGCTCAGCGCCGCCCGAGCCACGCCCTGAGGCTCTCCTCGCAGGCGCGCAACTGCCCGACCGGCACATACTCCCCCGCCGTGTGCGCGAGGGAGGGGTCCCCGGGGCCGTAGTTGAGCGCGGGCACGCCCAACGCCGCGAACCGCGCCACATCGGTCCACCCCAACTTGGGCCGGGGTACGGCCCCGAGCGCCTCGACGAGCCCGGCGACCCGGTCGAGGCGCGGCAGCGCACCGGCGACGACTTCGGTGACCCGGACCTCGTACTCCGGGAACAGCCCTCGTACGTACGCCTCCGCGTCCGCCGCCGAACGACTGGGCGCAAACCGGTAGTTGACACTCACCACGCACTCGTCCGGTACGACGTTCCCGGCGACCCCCGCCCGTACGGCGACCGCGCTCAGCCCCTCCCGGTACTCAAGGCCGTCGATCACGACCCGCTCGGCGGTGTGGTCGTCGAGCCGCTGGAGCACCCGGGCGGCCTTGTGTGCGGCGTTGACGCCCTGCCAGGCGCGGGCGGTGTGCGCGCGCCGGCCGGGTACGACGACGTCGGCGCTCAGATACCCCTGGCAGCCGGCCTCCACCCCGGCGTCGGAGGGCTCCATGAGGATGGCGAGGTCGGCGGCGAGAAGCTCGGGGGCCAGGTGGTTCAGGCCGTTGCGCTCCCCTTCCACCTCCTCGCACTCGTAGAGGACGAAGGTGAGGTCGGCGGCCGGTTCCGGGACGGTGGCGGCGAGCCGCAGGGCCACCGCCACCCCGCCCTTCATGTCACAGGCGCCGAGCCCGTGCACGCAGCCGTCGGCGAGCCGGGAGGGCAGGTTCCCGGCGGCCGGGACGGTGTCCAGGTGCCCGGCGATCAGGACGCGCCGGTCCCGGCCGAGGGCGGTGCGGGCGACGACGGTGTTGCCGACCCGGTCGACCTCAAGGTGCCCGAGGCCGCGCAGGGCGTGCTCCACGGCGTCCGCGATCCGGGCCTCCGCCCCGCTCTCGGAGGGGAGGTCGACGAGGGCCCGGGTGAGGTCGACGACGTCGGCGGTGAGGTCGAGGGTGGTCATGCGCTTTCCTGCGGGGCCGCGGCGGTGGTGTGGGCGAGCTTGGAGTGGCGGATGCCGTAGCAGCCGTAGAGGACGAGTCCGACGGCCATCCACGTCCCGAAGGCGATCCAGGTGTCGGCGCCGAGGCTGAACAGCATGTAGCCGCAGAAGCCGACGCCGAGGACGGGGACGACCGGGGAGAAGGGGACGCGGAAGGAGCGGGGCGCGTCCGGGCTGCGCCGCCGCAGGATCACCACGGCCAGGTTGACCAGCATGAACGCGAAGAGCGTGCCGATGCTGGTGGCGTCGGCGAGGCTGCCGAGCGGCACGAGGGCGGCGAGGACCGCGATGAAGGAGGAGACGATCACGGTGTTGGCGCGGGGCACCCCGGTGCGCGGGTGCACCTTCGCGAACAGCGGCGGCACGAGACCGTCCCGGGACATCGCGAACAGGATCCGGATCTGCCCGTACTGCACGGTGAGCACGACGCTGGTGGTGGCGACCACGGCACCGATGGAGAGCAGGATCGGCCACAGGTTCCCGCCGCCGACGGACCGCACCAGCACCTCGCTGAGCGTCGCCTCGGTCCCCGCGAACTCCTTCCACGGCATCGCGCCGAGCGCGGCGACCGCGACCAGCACGTACAGGGCCGTGACCAGGACGAGGGAGAGGATGATCGCCCGCGGCAGGTCGCGCTGCGGGTTGCGGGCCTCCTCGCCCGCGGTGGAGGCGGCGTCGAAGCCGATGTAGGAGAAGAAGAGCGATGCGGCCCCGGCGCTCATCCCGGCGGCGCCGAGCGGGAAGAGCGGCTGGAAGTTCCCGGCGTGGAACGCGGTGAACGCTACCCCGCAGAAGAGGATCAGGGCCGCGATCTTGACGCCGACCATGATGACGTTGGCGACGGCGCTCTCCCTGGCCCCGCGCAACAGCACGACCATCGCGAGTACGACGATGAGCGCGGCCGGGATGTTGAGCGTGCCACCGGCGCCGGGCGGGGCGCTGAGCGAGTCCGGCAGGGTGACACCGAAGGTGAGGTGGAGCAGTTCGTTGACGTACTGCCCCCAGCCGACGGCGACGGCGGCGACCGAGACGCCGTACTCCAGGATCAGACACCACCCGCACACCCAGGCGACGAGTTCGCCGAGGGTGGCGTAGGCGTAGCTGTACGACGATCCCGAGCCGGGGATCATGCCGGCGAGCTCGGCGTACGACAGGGCCGAGAACAGGGCGGTGACGCCGGCCAGCACGAAGGAGACGACGATCGCGGGGCCGGCCTCGGGCACGGCCTGCCCGAGCACGACGAAGATGCCGGTGCCCAGGGTCGCGCCGACGCTCAGCAGGGTGAGCTGTGTGACGCCCATCGTGCGCGTGAGCGGGCTGGCGCCGGCCTCGCCCACGAGGGTGTCGACGGACTGCCGCCGGGTGAGCCGACCCGCGGTGCCCGCGGCCCGCCGCCCTGGCCGCGGCCGTGTCCCAACCGTCTCCATACTCCGGCTCCCTCCGCCGTGGGCTCTTGTCTGGCCCTGATGATGCGGAGGGAGGGGGGTGGGGGTGGTGGGGGGATCGGCCAGAGGGTGGGGGGCGGGATTGGCGGATCGGCCAATGCGGGTGGGTGGGCGAAACAATGGGGGCGGTTCGGTGGTGTGCGGACTGCGGGTGGGTGGGGGCTGAGCGCGCAGTTCCCCGCGCCCCTGAAGGGGCGCTGCAGCCGCGTCAGCTTCCCAGCTGCGGGCATGCGTGCCGCCTGGGGCGGCACGGGTGGGCGCAGCGGCACCCGGCCAGCGCCGGTAAGCGAAACCCCCGCCCCAGCCCCCACCCGCCCGCGCCCTAACGCAACGCCTCCGCGACCTCCCGCGCCGCGTCCATCACCCGCGTCCCCACCCGCTCCGGCACGGAGTCCGCCAGCATCACGACCCCGACGCTGCCCTCGACCCCCGTGACCCCGAGCAGCGGCGCCGCGGCACCGCTCGCCCCGGCCTCCAACTCCCCGTGCGTCAGGGTGTACCCGGGTTCGTCCCTGGGCGAGTGCCGCGCCGCGAGGATCGCCTTGCCGGCGGCCCCCCGGTCCAGCGGGTGCCGGAACCCGGCGCGGTACGCCACGTGATAGTCGGTCCACGTCGGCTCGACGACCGCGACCGCGAGGGCCTCGGTCCCGTCGACCAGCGTGAGATGCGCGGTCGCCCCGATGTCCTCGGCGAGCGAACGCAGTGCCGGCAGGGCTGCTTCCCGTACCAGCGGATGCACCTGCCGGCCCAGCCGCAGCACGCCCAGCCCGACCCGGGCTCGCCCGCCCAGGTCGCGCCGTACCAGCGCATGCTGCTCAAGCGTGGCGAGCAACCGGTACACCACAGTCCGGTTCACGCCCAGTTTGGTGGAAAGCTCGGTGACGGTCAGCCCGTGGTCCGTGTCGGCCAGCAGTTTGAGGACCCTGAGGCCCCGATCGAGCGTCTGAGAGGTCTCCGCGGTCACGACGCCCACTCCTTAGGTGGTGAGGTCGGCAACCTCCAAGGCGGCGGATGCATCGCCGAGTCCCGTCAGCGACGCGCTTCAGAGGCCGCCGATCGGCAAGGCGGCCCGGCGGCTCCGGGCCCAGTCGCTTCACGGCTGCGCTCCGCGGCGGCGCTGCCACGGGGCGTGTGCGTAGCCGGACAGTAGCGGTGCGGGTTCGCTGAGCGGAAGCCTGCGTCCAGAATCCGGTCATGTACCGGTACGGACTACTTCGGTTTGAACCGGTATGTACACAGCGCCCTCGCTGGAGCGCCCCGTCAGGGGCGCGGGGCTGTGTGAATATGCGGCTCCGCCGCGCGGGCGCGAGCAACCACAGCGGACCCGCGGCCGACGAACTACCGCATCCGCGTAGCCCACTCCTGCACCTTGGCAATACGCTGCCGCAACTGCCCCGCGGTCGCCTCCGCACTCGGCGGCCCCCCGCACACGCGCCGCAGCTCCGTGTGGATCACCCCGTGCGGCTTCCCGCTCTGATGGACATACGCGCTGACCATCGTGTTCAGCTGCTTCCGCAGCTCCATCATCTCCTTGTGGGAGACGACGGGCCGCCGCTCGGCCGGCAGCTCCAGCAGGTCCGCCTCGGTGTCCGGCTTCTTGCGGCTGTGCGCGATCTGCCGGGCCTGCCGCTTCTGCAGCAGCATCTGCACCTGGTCGGGTTCGAGGAGCCCCGGGATACCGAGGTAGTCCTGCTCCTCCTCGCTCCCCGGGTGGGCCTGCATACCGAACTCGGCGCCGTCGTAGAGGACCCGGTCGAAGACGGCCTCGGACTCCAGCGCCTCGAAGGCGAACTGCTCCTGCTCGCCGGTGTCCTCGTCCTGCTCCTTGTTCGCCTCCTCCATCTCCTTCTCGGACTCGGCGTACGGGTCCTCCTCGCCGTCCTTCTTCGGCTTGTCGAGAGCGTGGTCGCGCTCGACCTCCATCTCGTTGGCGAAGGTGAGGAGATCGGGGACGGTCGGCAGGAAGACGGACGCGGTCTCGCCGCGCCGCCGGGACCGCACGAAGCGGCCGACGGCCTGGGCGAAGAAGAGGGGGGTGGAGATGGTCGTGGCGTAGACCCCCACGGCCAGCCGGGGCACGTCGACGCCCTCGGACACCATCCGCACGGCGACCATCCACCGGTCGTCGCTCGCGCTGAAGTCGTCGATCCGCTTGGAGGCACCGGTGTCGTCGGAGAGGACGAGGGTGGCCTTGGTGCCCGTGATCTCGCGGATCAGCTTGGCGTAGGCGCGCGCCGACTCCTGGTCGGAGGCGATGACGAGGGCCCCGGCGTCGGGGATGCCCTTGCGCACCTCGGTCAGCCGCTGGTCGGCGGCGCGCAGCACGGCCGGCATCCACTCACCGCGCGGGTCGAGCGCGGTGCGCCAGGCCTGGCTGACGGCGTCCTTGGTCATCGGCTCGCCGAGGCGGGCGGCGATCTCGTCACCGGCCTTGGTCCGCCAGCGCATGTTGCCGCTGTAGGAGAGGAAGATGACCGGGCGGACGACGTGGTCGGCGAGGGCGTTGCCGTATCCGTACGTGTAGTCGGCGGACGAGCGCCGGATCCCGTCCTGCCCCTCCTCGTACGTCACGAAGGGGATGGGGTTGGTGTCGGACCGGAAGGGCGTACCGGTCAGGGCCAGCCGCCGGGTCGCCGGCTCGAACGCCTCCAGGCAGGCCTCGCCCCAGGACTTGGAGTCACCGGCGTGGTGGATCTCGTCGAGGATGACGAGGGTCTTGCGCTGCTCGGAACGGTTGCGGTGCAGCATGGGTCGCACGCCGACACCGGCGTACGTGACGGCCACCCCGTCGTACTCGCGGCTGAGCGGTCCGGCGCTGTACTCGGGGTCGAGCTTGATGCCTATCCGCGCGGCGGCCTCCGCCCACTGCTTCTTCAGGTGCTCGGTGGGGGCGACCACGGTGACCTGCTGCACGACATGGTGGTGCAGCAGCCAGGAGGCCAGTGTCAGCGCGAAGGTCGTCTTCCCGGCGCCGGGTGTGGCCACGGCCAGGAAGTCACGCGGCTGCTCCTGGACGTACTTCTCCATGGCCCCCTGTTGCCAGGCACGCAGCCTGCTGGCGGTACCCCAGGGCGCCCGGCCCGGGAAGGCCGGCGAAAGGTGGTGGGAGTTGGAGGAGGACGGGGAAGCGGCGGTGGTAGTCACGGTCTCCGTAGTAAGGGGCTCGGGCGGCTACGTATGACAACCGGGCCACCCTACCGGCGCCGTACGGCTGTCAACGCGCGGACAAGGCCGGGTCACCCCCGGGTGGGACTCACGTCACAGATCACGAAGCCGCCGTGCGCTTGTTTGCGTCGGCCAGGGGGCGGTCGGGGTCTACGACGACCGCTCCCGCAGTCGCGTCGTCACCCACGCCCCGGTGAGCGCCACCGCCGCCATCGGCAGGAACACGGCGGCGAAGGCGGCCGGATGGGAGCCGGAGCCGGTCGTCCCCGTCATGCTGCCGCCGCCGAGGGCCGCGAAGGCCGCGCCGGTCGCGGCGAGCAGGACGACGTTCGACAGGGCGTCGGAGATCTGGAGGGCGGCGGAGTTGGCGCCGGCCTCCTCCGGGGCGGAGAGGCGGAGCAGCAGCACGCTGGTCGAGGCGATCACCAGGCCCATCCCGAAGCAGCCGACGCTCCAGGCGACGGCGACGATCCACACAGGCACGCCGTGCACGAGGACGCTGGGCGCGGCCGCGATCGACGCGGCGACCAGCACCATCCCGAGGGTCATCAGCCGTTCCCGGTACGGCCTCACGCGCGGCCGCGCCTGCACCCACGACCCGATCGCCCAGGTGACCCCGCCCGCCGCCAGCGAGAACCCGGCGAGGGTGGGCGACAGTCCCCGCTGGGTGACGAGCATCAGCGGCACGAAGGACTCCGCGGAGACGAAGGCGCCGGCCGCCACCCCGCGCAACAGGACGACCGACGGCAGGCCGCGGGCGGCCCGGTAGGTGCCGCGCGGCAGCAGACCGCGCACGGCAGGCACCATCAGCACGCCCCCGGCCACCCCCGGCAGCACCGACACCCACCGCAGATCCTGGGCGGCGTACTGCAGCAGTCCGGCGCCGAGGGACACGGCCAGGGCGAGCCGGATCCGCCGCCGGTCGAGGGCGCCGTCGCCCCCTCCCGCCACGGGCCCGCCGGCCCGGCGCCGTATCTGGGGCAGCGCGAGCGCCAGCGGAAACACGATCAGCGCCGGGATCCCGAGGAACACCCACCGCCACCCGAGGTGCTCGGTCACCGCGCCGGAGGCAAGCGGCCCGACGATGGACGGCACCACCCACCCGGCGGCGAAGGCGGCCATGATCGCGGGCCGCAGCCGCTCCGGGTAGGCCCGCCCCACGACGACGTACAGCGCGACGATGACCAGTCCGCCGCCGAACCCCTGCACGGCCCGCCCCAGGATGAACATCCACATGCTCTGGGCGGTCCCGGCGACGACGAGCCCGGCGGCGAAGGACCCGATCCCGGCCGTCAGCGCCCCGAGCGGCCCCTTCCGGTCCGACCACTGCCCGGACAGCACCATCCCGAACAGGCTGGTCGTGAAGTACCCGGAGAAGGCGAACGCGTACAGCGAGACCCCGTCCAGCTCCCGGGCCGCGACCGGCATCGCCGTCCCCACGGCCGTCGCCTCGAAGGCGATCAGCAGCACCACGGACACGATCCCGACGCTCAGCGCCCGGTACGACCGCCCCAGCACACCCTCGTCATCGGCTCTGTCTGCTGTCTCATCCGCGACGACGGCGTCGCTGGGCTCAAGGGCGGTCATGCACACCACGGTAAGTCCCAACCCTCACTTTGGCCCCTGTCGCGAGCCCCACCCCGCCTCGGACCTTGGTCGTACGCCCCCCGTTCATGAACGCCGTGTGGCAGTCGCATTGCAGCCCCACCGATTCCCTTGAACCCCTCCCCCGCCCCGCCCTACCTTCGACTCACGCACACGGCCGTGTGCCCGAGTGGTTCAGGGACTCGCCTGCAAAGCGAGTTACGTGGGTTCGATTCCCGCCACGGCCTCTGACTGCCGGACCAGGCAGAAGGTAAGGGCGGTACCCCGGGAGGGGTGCCGCCCTTACCTTCGTGTCTCTTCGTGCCGGACGTGTCGCGGTCGGCTCCGGGCTGTCCCCCGTGCGAGCTACGTGCAGGTGTCCACTGAGCGGTGACGATTCCGGAGCGGCCCGTCCGTAGCGTTCGAGCCAGCCGTGGCGCTGGGGCCGCGGGTTCTGTGAAGGAGTCATCATGAGGCTGGTCTGGCAGCTCCTGGCCGTCGCGGCGGTCGCTTTCGTCGGCGGGCAGGCGGTCGCCGCGGTGGACGGGAACTGGTTCCTCACCCTGGTTCTCGGTCTGCTGACGGCCGTGGGCGCGGTGTTCGTCTACCGGTGGGTGGTACGGCGGACCGAGCACCGGCCGGCCGTGGAGGCGGGGCGGGACGGCGCCCGGGCGGCGTTCGGGCGCGGGGCGTTGGTCGGTGTGGTGACGTTCGCCTGTGTGATCGTGAACATCGCCTTCCTCGGGGACTACACGGTCCATGGTGCGGGGTCGGTGACGGCCGCGGTGGGGCAGGTCGGGTTCATGGCCGCCGCCGCGGTGACGGAGGAACTGCTGTTCCGGGGCGTGCTGTTCCGGATCGTCGAGGAGCGCACCGGGACGTGGATCGCGCTGGTGTCCACCGGGGTGCTGTTCGGGCTGATGCATCTGCTCAACAAGGACGCGACCGTCTGGGGCGCCCTCGCCATCGCGATCGAGGCCGGCGGGATGCTCGGCGCCGCGTACGCCGCCACCCGCACCCTGTGGCTCCCCATCGGCCTGCACTTCGGCTGGAACTTCGCCGAGTCCGGCATCTTCGGCACCGAGGTCTCCGGCAGCGGAACGCACCAGGGGCTGCTGGACGCCTCGACCTCGGGGTCGCAGCTGATCACCGGCGGTACGTTCGGGCCGGAGGCCAGCATCTACTCGGTGCTGCTCGGGGTGCTGGTGACGGCCGGGTTCCTGTGGCTGGCGCACCGACGCGGGCACCTGGTGCCCCGCCGCCGTCGGGGCGTCCCGGCCGGTGCCGTCGCTACACTGCCCCGGTGATCAGTCCTCGGCAGGCGACCGGGTGGTGGCAGCGCCTCGATGTGACGGTCCGGGATCTGCCGCTGGGGCTGCTGCTCCTGGCCGGGTCGTTCCTGCCGGCGCTGCACGGCAAGGGGACCGAGGTCGGAGAGCTGCCGGCCCGTCCCTTCGACACGCTGACCGTCCTGGTGCTCGGCCTGGAGTGCCTGCCGCTCGCCGCGCGCCGCCGGTGGCCGGCCGTCTGTCTCGCCCTGGTGTCGCTCGGCTTCGCCGTCGACCAACTGCGCGGCTACCACACGGCCGCGGGCAGCGCGCTGCCCCTCGCGCTGATCAGCACCGGGGCCCATCTGGAACGGCACCGGCGGGCCACCGCGCTCGTGTTCTCCCTGGCCTACGTGCCGTTGGCGGTCGCGCTGTACCGGCTGGGGGCGGGCCGCGAGACGTCGACCGGGTTCGTGACGTTCTATCTGGCGCTGGTCCTCGCCTGGGGCATCGGGGCGTGGTGGCGCGCCACCCGGGTCGCGGAGGCCGAACGCCGCCGACGTGTCGCCGAGGACACCCGTACCGCCGAACGGACCCGTATCGCCCGCGAGTTGCACGACGTGGTGACCCACCATGTGACGGCGATGGTGGTGCAGGCCGAGGCGGCCAGGTATCTGACCGCCGCGCCCGAGCGCCTCGACCAGACCCTGACGGCGGTCACCGACACCGGCCGCCGGGCCATCTCCGACCTGCGCCATCTGCTCGACCTGCTCAACCCCGACTACGACGGCCACGGCACGGGGAGCAGAACACCGGCCGCCGGCCGGCTGCTCACGCTCGTGGAGCAGACGCGGCGGGCCGGGCAGCCGGTGGAGTTCACCGAGGAGGGCACACCGCCGGAGTCGGCCGGGAGCGCCGACCTGGTGGCCTACCGGGTGGTGCAGGAGGCCCTGACCAACGCCCTCAAGTACGCCCACGGCAGCCGTACTTCGGTGCGGGTGCGGCATGGGGAGAAGGAGATCACCGTGGTCGTCGGCACGGACGGGTCCGGCTCGGCCGCCGCGTCCCCGGGCGGGAGCGGGCGCGGGCTCGCCGGTCTCCGGGAGCGGGTGGCCGTGCTGGGCGGCGAGTTCAGCGCGGGGCGGCAGGCGGACGGCGGGTTCGTCGTACGGGCCCGGATACCCGCCGGGAGCCCGTCGTGACCGCCGCCCCCGGGGAGTCCGGGGAGTCGGGGGCCGCGCCGATCCGGGTTCTGGTCTGTGACGACCAGGTACTGATCCGCACCGGGCTGGCGACGATCATCGGCGCCCAGCCCGACCTGGAGGTGGCGGGCGAGTGCGGGGACGGGCAGGCCGCGGTCGACCTCGCCGGCCGGCTGCGGCCGGACGTCGTGGTGATGGACGTCCGTATGCCGGTGCTCGACGGCATCGAGGCCACGCGTCTGCTGGCCGGGGCCGGGGTGCCGCATCCGGTGAAGGTGCTCGTGGTGACGACGTTCAACCTGGACGAGTACGTCTACGAGGCCCTGCGCGCCGGCGCCAGCGGCTTCCTGCTCAAGGACGCGCCGCCGGACCGGCTGCTGCACGGCATCCGGACCGTGGCCACGGGCGCGGCCCTCCTGGACCCCGAGGTGACCCGCCGGCTGGTGGGCCGGTACGCCGCCCGGATCCGCCCCGCCGACGGCGGCACCCCGCACGAAATCCCGCTGACCCCGCGCGAGTTGGAGGTCCTGCGTCTGATCGCGAACGGCCTCTCCAACAGCGAGATCGCCGCGGCCCTCGTGATCAGCCCGGAGACCGTCAAGACCTTCGTCTCCCGCATCCTCACCAAGCTCAACCTGCGCGACCGTGTCCAGGCCGTCGTCTACGCCTACCGCCAGGGCCTGGTGACCTGACTCCCCCTCAAAAGGCTTACGGTGTCCCGCCCTTACAGCACCCCGCCGGCCTCGTCCTGGAACAGCTCCGTCCAGTAGTGCCAGTCGGCGTCCGTGGTCACGGGGGTGGGGTCGATCGTCGCGAGGGTGTGGAGCATGGTCGCGGCGAGCTGGTCGTAGGCCTCCGTGGTGAGTTCGTGGCCCAAGTGCTCGTCGATGGTGCGCTCGTGGTGGAGGAGCCAGAGGGTGTAGGCGAGGGTGGAGACGTCCGTGTTGAGGGGGTAGAGGGTCGCCTCGGGCTGGGAGAAGTTGAGGATCGCGCCCGTGGTGCCGTCCACGACCAGGCTGTTGTCCTCGACCAGGTAGCCGAGGCGTATGAGCCGGTCGGCGTGGAGCGGGAGTTCGTCGAGGGGGAAGCCGCCCGGGTTGATGTCCGTGAAGTACTCCCTGAGGGTGGGCAGCGGGGCGTCCGGGTCGAGGTGGAACAGGACCGCGTCCTCCGGCAGGCCCGTCTCGCGCAGGAAGCGGCGGGTCGGCTCGTGGGTGAGCGTGGGCGGGAAGTCGACCTCCTCGAAGCGGGCCACCCGGCCCTGGCCGAACTCCTGGTCCAGGAGCCGGGCCGGCAGATCGACGGAGAGCCCGGAGTCGGTGCCGGGGCCCGCGACCAGGCTGAGGGGGCGGATCAGGGCCGTCGCCTTCCAGTACGGCGGGACCTGGCCGGCCGTGCCCTCCTCGAAGAGCTCCAGGAGCTTGCGGGACGCCTCGGTCGCCGCCTTGGTGCCGTAGGTCCCGGCGAGGGACGCGAAACGGCCGCGCAGGCCCGTCAGTTCCTCGGTGACGGCGGCGAAGCGCAGCAGCGTCTCCAGCGAGGGCGCCAGCGGGCGCGGGTCGGTGGGGTCGATCAGGTAGGCGGTGGTGATCTCGCCGGTGCCGCCGTCGAGGAGGATCGACTCCGTGTCCAGGCCGGCCGGGGCCAGCAGCTCCCCTATCACCAGCCGGTCCCGGAGTTCCTCCGCCAGCCGGGAGGGGCCGTCCGTGACGTCCGCGAGCGTGCGCAGGCCGGCCGTGCGCAGTGCTTCGAACGTCAGCAGGCCGCCGCCATCGGGCAGTCCGGGGTCGGTGAGCCAGTTGCGTGTCGGTTCGTGCGTGATGTACCTGTCCAGTTCGGCCTCGGTCAGCGTGATCGCCGCCGCACCGCTGCCGGTCGTGCTGGTCGTGCTCATCGCTGCCCCCGCGATCAAAGAGTTCAAGAAATGCACAGTGGGTCGTTCGGTGCGTCGTACGTCGTTCCGGGCAGGGCATGGTGTGCCGTTCGGGCTTCCCCTCCGAAACGGCCGTCCCCACTTCCCAGAACACTACGCCGCGCCACTGACAACGCCCCGCAGAAGAGACGCCGGACACCCCTGGACCGTTCCGTCCCGGTGAGAATCGCCTCCACCGTCTGTTCCACGGCCCGCGCCGAAGCGGCCGGCAACTGTCCCAACGACCGGGCGCGCAACCGTAGTTCCGCGTTCCACTCCTGAAGGCGGGCAGGCGTTCGGCCACGCGCTCCCGTAACCGGTCGAAGCGGGGGTCAGGCGCTCACTGACCGGTGACCACCGCTGCCTGCGGGCGGATCGGGAGGCGGTTGACCGGGCGGCCGGTCGCCGCGCGGACGGCGGAGGCGATGGCCGCGGGGGACGTCACCACCGGGACCGCGCTGACCGACTTGGCGCCGAACGGGGCGACCACGTCCCGTTCCTCGACGAGTCTGACGATCCGGATGTCCGGCGCGTCGAGGGCGGTCGGGAGGGCGTACCCGGTGAGGTCGGGGTGGCGGATCAGGCCGCGCGGGGTGCGCAGGTTCTCCGTCAGGGCGATGCCCACGCCCTGCGTGACCCCCGCCTCGATACGGGCGTTGAGCTGCGCCGGGTTGAGGATGCGGCCCACGTCCTGGGCGACGGCCAATTCCACGACCCGTACCGAGCCCAGCTCGATGTCGACGTCGACGACCGCGCGGATCGCGCAGAAGGCGAGGCCGACGAAGGCGTCGCCCTGGCCGTCGGCGTCCAGCGGCTCGGTCGGATGCGGGCGGCACTGGGCCGTGGCCCACAGCTCCTTGCCGTCCAGCGCCTCGGTGACGGTGGTCGACAGGACGCCGTCGTACGACGTGATCTTGCCGTCGGTGATCTGGAGCAGTTCGGTGGACATGCCGAACTTGTGCGCGAGGGGCTGGAGGAGCTGGGTGCGGACCATCTTCGCGGCGCGTTCGACGGCTCCGCCGGAGACCCAGGTGTGGCGGCCGCGGCAGCCGGGGCCGGCCGGCGGCTGGTCGGTGTCGACGGGCGCGACGTGCACCTCGTCGATGCCGAGGGTCTCCTGGACGATCTGGCGGGCCAGCATGGTGAAGCCCTGGCCGGTCTCCACGGCCGCGCAGAGCACGGTCGCGATGCCGTCGTGGACCTTGACCGTGGCCGTCGAGACCTCGTCGGCGCCCTCCGCGCCGAGCATGTGCACCATGCCGAGGCCGTAGCCGACGCCCCGGCGCACCGCGCCCGGTTCGCCCGCGCCCTCGGGGCCGCCGGGCAGCAGCCACTCGTCCTCGGGCGTGTCCTTGGGGAGCTGCGGGAGCGGGAAGTCCCGTACCGCCTGGAGGAGTTCGGCCACGGGGGCGGGGCAGGTCACGGTCTGGCCGATGGGCAGGACGTCGCCGGTGGCGAGGGCGTTGCGCAGGCGGATCTCGGCCGGGTCCAGGCCGAGTTTCTTCGCCAGTTTGTCCATCTGCGCCTCGTAGGCGGCGCACACCTGCATGGCGCCCTCGCCGCGGACATGGCCGGAGGGCGGGTTGTTGGTGCGCACGGCCCAGCCCTCGATGAAGGCGTTCGGGACGACGTACGGGCCGCAGGCGAAGGAGACGGCGGCGGCCAGGGACTCGGCGGAGGTGTCGGCGTAGGCGCCCGCGTCGAGCAGGATCTGCGCCTCGACCTTGACGAGGTTGCCCTCGGCGTCGGCGTGGTGCCGGTAGCGGAGCAGGGTGGGGTGGCGGTGGGCGTGGCCGAGGAAGGACTCCTCGCGCGTGGCGGTGAGTTTGACCGGGCAGCCGGTCTTCAGGGCGAGCAGGCCGAGGGGGAGCTGGAAGCCCTGGTCCTCGCGGTCCGCGGTCGCGCCCGGCACGCCGGTGACGACGATCTTCACCTGTTCGAGCGACAGGCCGTAGCAGGCCGCGGCCGTGTTGCGGTCGGTGTGCGGGTCGGTGGAGGCCAGGTAGAGCTCGACGCCCCCGTCCGGGCGGGGCACGGCGAGGCCGGCCTCGGCGCCGATGGGGGCGGGGTCGGCGCGGCCGATGCGGTACTGGCCCTCGACGACGATCTCGCCGACCGCGTCCGGGTCGCCGTGCTGCAGCGGGATGTGCCGGATCAGGTTGCCGTCGGGGTGCAGCGGTTCGGCCTCGAAGGACTGCTCGGGGTCGATGACCGGGTCGAGGACCTCGTACTCGACGATGACGGCGGCGGCGGCCATGCGGGCCGTGTCGGGGTGGTCGGCGGCGACGGCCGCGATGGGCTCGCCGTGGTGCCGTACGACCTCGGAGGCGAACACCGGGCGGTCCGGGGTGCCGCGGCCGTGGCGCGGGGTGCCGGGGACGTCCTCGTGGGTGATCACGGCCCGGACGCCGGGCATCTCGCGCGCGTGGCTGGTGTCGATCGACACGATGCGCGCGTGCGGGTGCGGGGAGCGCAGCACGGCCGCCCACAGCAGGCCCTCGGCCCACAGGTCGGCCGCGTACGGGAAGGTGCCCTCGGTCTTCGCCCGCGCGTCGGCGGCCGGCAGCGACACGCCGAGGCCGTGCGGGGGCTCCGGAGCGGAGGCGGCGGTCTCCGCGGCGGTGGTCGTGGTGACGGTCTCGTTGGTCACGCCTGGCCTCCGTCCGGGCCGTAGGGCTGGTCGTCGTAGCTCTGACTCTGGTCGTCGTAGCGCTGGCTCTGATCGCCGAACGTCTGGTTGCCACCGAACGTCTGGTTGCCGCCGAACGACTGATTTCCGCCGAACGACTGGTCGTACGCCTGCTCGCGCGGGATCTGGATGCCCGCCCCGAAGGTGCCCGGGGAGTCGAACGCCGACACCTTGACGCCGCCGGCGCCCGGTCCCGCCTGATGCGGAATACGAGCCTCGTCGCCATCCGTCTCAGCGTCGGCGGCGGCGTGCGCCTCGCGTTCGGCGACGACCTCCTGGACGGCGTCCAGGACGCCCCGGTAGCCGGAGCAGCGGCAGAGGTTGCCGCACAGGGCCTGGCGGGCCTCCAGCTCGGTCGGGGCCGGGTTGCCCTCCAGCAGGTCGTGGACGGTCATCGCCATGCCGGGGACGCAGAAGCCGCACTGGACCGCTCCACAGCGGGCGAGCGCGCGTTGCACGTCGGAGGGCCGGCCGTCCTGGGCGAGGCCCTCGACGGTGCGGACCTCGCTGCCGGCCGCGGTCACCGCGGGGACCAGGCAGGAGGCGACCAGGCGGCCGTCGACCTGGACGTTGCAGGCGCCGCATTCGCCCTGGGAGCAGCCGTCCTTGGCGCCCGCGAGGCCGAGGCGTTCACGGAGGACGTAGAGCAGGGACTCGCCGATCCAGGCGTCGGTGACGGGGCGGTCGCCGCCGTTGACGCGCAGGACGTAGGAGGCGAGCGGGTGGTCGTCGATCGCCTCGGCTTCGCCTTCGGCGTGTTGTTCGTCGCTCTGTTCCCCGACGCTCTGTTCCCCGGCCGCAGCGTCCGTGGCGCTTTCGTCGTCGGGTGCGGGCGGCCCCTGCGGGGCGGACTCGCCGTCGGCGGGGTGCGGGCCGGGCGCGTCGTGCGGTTCACCGGCCTCGCCGGCCTCGTCCGGACCGCCGGTGCCGGCGGGTCGGGCGGATGCGGGCGCCCGGCCGACCGCGCGGAGTTCGCCGGTGTCATGCGATTCACCGACCGCGTACGGTTCGCCCGTATCGGCCGGTTCACGCATTTCGCCCGCCGCGACCGCGCCGGGCACAGGCGCCGCTCCGACGGCCCCGGAGGCGCCACCGGCGACCGGAGTGCCGTCGCGTCCCGCCGGGCCCCCTGCGGGCATCCCAGGAGCCTCTGCGGGGTGCTCCCACGCCGGGGCCTCCGTCGCCCACGGTGCGGGCGCGCCGCCCGGCAGGGTCGACGGCGGCGTGCCGCCCCACTGCTCCATGAGTGCGGATGTGGTGAACTCGCCGGATTCGTCCGGAACATCACCATGTGCGACCGGGATCGACCACTGGCCGGTCACATCGTGACCGGGGGCGGGCGGCGGTTCTTCGTACGTCCACTGCTGCGTCGAGGCGGGGTTGTACGTGAACCGGTCGTCGGCGGGCCGCCCCTGGGGGACCGCGTTCGGGTCGGGCCACTGGGTGCCGTCGGCCGGCGCGCCCCAGGTCTCGGTGCCGGGGGCGACCGCTATCTGCGGCGGTACATAGCCGTGCCCGGGCGCGGCCAGGGGGCTGTCACCGGACAGCAGGGCCTCGATGCCGCCCTCGGGGAGTTTCACGAACGCGGTCGCGCCGTCGTCGTAGTCGCCCTGGGGCAGCGGGTCCCAGCGGCGGCCACCGCCCGCGGGCGCGCCCTCTCCGTGCTGGTCGTCGGTCATGACAGCGCCCTCCCCAGTGCTCGTCGGGCCAGCGCGGCGACGGTGCGCCGCAGGTGCAGTACGGCGGGCGGAAGGGGTGCCACGGTGCCGTCCGGATCGGGGGCCGGGTCGGGGATGCAGGCGGCCGCGACGTACTCGCCGAAGGCGTGCAGCGCCTCCGGGACGAGCGCGCGGTCGTTGTCCCAGTCGATCAGCCGGGCCACCCACTGCTCGGCGTCCAGCGGGCGCAGCGGCATCGGCGCTATGGCTCCGACGGCACACCTGACCCCGCGCCGCGCGGGGTCGAGGACGAGCGCCACGGAGGCCACCGAGCGGCCCGGTCCGGTGCGGCCCGTCGCCTTCAGGAAGACCTGCGGGGCGTGCAGCAGCGGCACGCGCACGAAGCCGATCAGCTCGCCCGCGCGGAGCATCTCCACACCGGCCAGCAGGTGCGACACCGGGATCTCCCGGCGGGACCCGCCCGGCCCCGCGATGATCAGCGTCGCCTCCAGGGCGGCGAGGACCGGCAGCGCGTCACCCGTCGGCGCGGCCGTGGCGATGTTGCCGCCCAGGGTGCCCGCGTTGCGGATGTGCGGCGGACCGGCGGCACGCGCGGCGGCGGCGAGCGCCGGGATCAGGGCCGCGAAGTCGGGGCGGCCCATGCGCGCGTGCGTGAGTCCGGCGCCGAGCAGCGCGTTGCCGTCCTGGTACTGCCAGCCGCGGATCTCGCTGATCCGGCCGAGGCCGACCAGGGCTGCGGGTCGGAGCTGCCCCGAGTTGACGGCGGCCATCAGGTCGGTGCCGCCCGCCACGGGGACGGCGGTGGGCATGGCGGTGAGGGCCGCCACGGCCTCGTTCAGCGTCGTGGGCAGCGTGACGGCCTGCGCCGCCTGCGGTGCGTGCGTGGTCAAAACCGGCTGCCCCTTCCCGCTGCCCCACCTGGTCCCACCTGTGTGGCCGTACGGTACGTGCTCACAGGGCGGACGTGGCAACTCTGGCACATCTTCGCAAGCCTCGAACGCACGGGTCCGCTAGGAGGCATTCGACCACCTCACCGGCGACATGGTCCGTTTTCGTATGCCATCGCCGGTGCATACCGATTGACACTCTTCGGTGATCCTTGAGGTCTTTTTCCATTACGCGTTCGGGATGCGCGGGGCGCGGCTACCGGTTCGGGGGCGGGCCGTCGATCGGGCGCCCGAGCACCCCGGGCCGGCGCTGCCACGGCAGCGGTCCGGCCGGCGGGCGGTAGCCCACGCCCAGCGCGTCCAGCCGCCGGTAGTGCGAGGTCATCCGGCGCTCGAAGTCGGCGAAGTCCCGCTCCCCCGGGGCCGGAAGGGCGCTCCAGGCGACCTCGGCGAAGGCGGCGAGCCGGGGAAAGGCCTGGTAGTCCACGCGCGCGTGGTCCTCCATGACCTCGGTCCAGACGTTGGCCTGGGTACCCATGATCCGTCGCGCCTGGGATTCGTCCAGCCCCGGTGGAACGGGCTCGAACCGATACACGTCCTCCAGGGTGCGCACATACCCGATCGGCACGGGCTCGTCCGCGCCGTCCGCCTGCCGGTGGTCCAGATACACGTACTGCTCAGGGCACATGACGATGTCGTGTCCGGCGCGCGCGGCCGCGATCCCGCCGCCGTAACCGCGCCACGACGAGACGGCCGCGCCCTCGGCGATCCCGCCCTCCAGGATCTCGTCCCAGCCGATCAGCCTGCGCCCGCGCGCGGAAAGCCACTTCGCGAAGTGGCCGATGAACCACGACTGCAACTCGTCCTCGTCGGCGAGCCCGAGTTCCGCGATGCGCGCCTGCGCGGCCGGGGAGGCCCGCCACTGGTCCTTGAGGCATTCGTCGCCGCCGACGTGAATGAACTCCGACGGGAACAGCTCCAGCACTTCCTCGAACACCCCCTCGTAGAAGCGCAGGGTGTTGTCAGTGGGGGCGAGTACGTTCGGAGAGATCCCCCAGGAGTCCCAGACGGAGAGGGCGGTGGTGTCGATGGCGTCGGTGTTGCCGAGTTCCGGATACGCGGCGATGGCGGCCTGCGAGTGGCCCGGTACGTCGATTTCCGGGACGACCGTGATATGCCGCTCGGCCGCGTAGGCGACGATCTCCCTGATGTCGTCCTGCGTGTAGTGGCCGCCGTGCGGCTTCTCCTCCCACAGCGGCGAGGCCCGGTGGCCGAATTTCGTGCGGGCCCGCCAGGAGCCGACCTCGGTGAGCCGGGGGTACCGCTCGATCCGGATGCGCCAGCCCTGGTCGTCCGTCAGGTGGAAGTGGAAGACGTTGAGTTTGTGCGCCGCCATCAGATCGAGGTAGCGCAGGACGCCTTCCTTCGGCATGAAGTGCCGGGAGACGTCGAGCATGAAGCCGCGCCAGGGGAATCGGGGCCGGTCTTCGACGGTGATCTGCGGTAGGTCCCAGTCCTTGTCCGGCGACACCGGTGCCCGGCGGAACGCGTCGGGGCCGAGAAGCTGCCGGAAGGTCTGTGCTCCCCAGAAGACACCGGCCGCGTCGCCGCCCTGAATGAGGTACGGCCCGCCGTCGTTGACGAAGCGATAGCCCTCCGGGAGGAGGTCCGGTTCGATGCTGAGCACGATGCGGTCGGCACCCCCGCCCACCTCCGGGAACGGCAGGCCGGTCGCCGCGCCCACCGTGGTCCGCAGCCAACGCGCGACACCTTCCGTACCGGGCCGCGCCTCCAGCGCCGTTTCCCGGTCGAGGGCCGTGTAACCGGCCGTGTTCCAGTTGGCGCGCGTCGGCGCCGGAATCAGTTCCATGACCTCAGTCCTTAACCGCTCCGCCCAGTCCGGAGACCAGCCGTCGCTGTACGAGTACGAAGAACACCAGCACCGGAATCGTCATCACCGTGGACGCCGCCATGACCCCGCCCCAGTCCGGGTCGTCGGGCTTGAAGAACACCAGCAGCGCCATCGGCAGGGTCGACTGCGACGTGTCGCTGACGATGAAGGACTTGGCGAACAGGAAGTCGTTCCAGGCGGAGATGAAGGAAAACACGCTCGTGGCCACCAGGCCCGGCAGCACGAGCGGGAAAAGGATCTGCCAGAGAAAGCGCGTGCGGCTCGCCCCGTCGATGTACGCGGCCTCCTCCAGGGCCTCCGGCACCCCTTTCACGAACCCCCGCAGCATCCAGATCGCGAACGGCAGCGAGAAGGCGATGTGGGGCAGGATCAGCGACCCCAGCGTGTTCAGCAGACCGAAGTCCCGCATCTGGAAGAACAGGGGGATGGTGAGGGCCTCCACGGGCACCATCTGGGCCACCAGAAACATGATCAACAGGGTGGTCCGGAAGCGGAACCGGAATCGTGTCACGGCCGTCGCCGCGAGAAAGGCGATGAGCGCGGAGACGATCACGACAGTGCCCGCGACGACAAGGCTGTTGACGAAGTAACGGCCGAATTCCTGCTGCCCGAAGACCCGCCGGAAGGAGTCCAGAGAGGGCGAGAGGGTCCATGGCCGGGGCCGGTCGGACTCGATCTCACCGGGCGGTTTGAAGGCGCCCAGCACCATCCAGTACAGCGGAAAGGCGACCAGGACGGCGATCGCCAGCGCCGTCACCTCGGCGGCCGCGCGCCCCGGCCGCCGTACGAACCCGCGCACAAGATTCACGACGGTCACAGCTCCTCTCCCTGCCGATGCAGCAGCCGCAGGTGGACCAGGGTCACGGCGAGCAGGACCAGCAGCGTGACGACACCGATGGCGGCGCCGAGCCCGTACTGCGATGAGGCGAAGGCCTGCTGGTAGGCGTACACGTTGAGCACCAGGTTCTGCCCGGCGATCCCGCCCCCGCCGGTCATCACATAGATCTGCGTGAAGACCTTGAAGTCCCAGATCACCGACTGGATGGTGACGACCGTCAGGATCGGCCGGAGCATCGGCGCCAGCACCGACCGCCAGATCCGCCACTGCGAGGCCCCGTCCAGCGCGGCCGCCTCCAGCACCTCGGACGGCACGGCCCGGATTCCGGCGTACACGGTGACCATGACGAACGGGAAGGAGCACCACACCACTTCGAGCAGCACGAGGAAGAAGGCGCTGTACCGCCCGTACGTCCAGGAGTGGTCGCCCAGCCCGAGCAGCCGGTTGACCGGCCCGAAGTCGGGGTCGAAGAGGAACAGCCAGACCGTCGACCCGGTGACCGCCGGGGTCGCCCACGCCCCGAGCGCGGCCAGCATCAGCACCAGCCGGGGCAACGCCCGCACCCGTGTCAGCAGCACGGCGAGCGCACACCCGACGACAAGGGTCGACACGACACAGGCGGCGGCGAAGAGAACGGTCGCCAGCAGAACTGACCAGAACTCGCCGTCGGAGAAGACGTCCGAGTAGTTCCCGAACCCCACGAAGGCGGTCGGCTCCCCACCACTGACCTGGGCCTGGGTATACCGGAAGACCGAGATCAGCCCGAGCTGATAGATGGGATAGAGGAGCAGCCCCCCAAGGACCACGAGAGCGGGGGCAAGATACAGCCAAGGAGTACTCCAGCTTGCCCAGGGGCGCGAGGCTGTGCTGAATTTGCGGCTACCGCCGCGTGGGCGCGACCAGCCCCCACGCACCCGCACCCGCCGACGAACCGCAAGCCCCGAGCCACCCGGCGTCATCCGGCGGAGCCGAACGCCGAGTCCATCTTCTTCGCCGCTTCCTCCGAAGCCGCCCCCACGCTCTTCCTACCGCTGATGACCTCCTGGAACATCGTCGGCAGCACCAGCGAGGAGTCGATCCCCGACCACCCCGCCGACGCGGGCACGAACTTCGTCCCGGCGGCCAGCGTCGCCACGAACGGCTTAACGAACGGCTCCTTCGCCGCCGCCTGGTCACGGACGTCCTTGAACGTCGGCAGGAACCCCATCGCGTCGAACATCGAGGCCTGCGTCTTCTTCGAGGTCAGCGCCTCCGTCAGCGCGACGGCCAGCGTCCGGTGCGTCGTGCTCTTCAGGACCCCGATGTTGTTGCCGCCGGCGAAGGCCGGCGCGATCGAGCCGGCGGCAGCCCCCGGCAGCGGCACCACCGCGTACTTGCCCTTGACGGCGCCCGCCTCCACCGCCGTATGGCTGAAGTCGCCCCCGATCGCCATGCCCGCCTTGCCCGCCGCGAACGCGGTGATCGTGTCGTTGCCGCCGAAGCCCGCGCACTTGGCGGCCGGGCAGTTGTCGTCGCCGAACAGGGACGTGTACGCCTTGATGCCCTTCTGGGCGGCCGGGCTGTCGATCGCCGAGGTGTACGAGCCGCCCTTGGCGGTGGCGAGTTCGCCGCCGTCGGCCCAGATGAAGGGCATCGCGCCGTAGGTGTAGGCGCCGCCGACGACGAGGCCGTACAGCCCGGGCTCGGCACTGCGGACGGCGCGGGCCGTGGACGCCAGCTCCGCCAGGGTCGTCGGCGGCTTCAGGCCGAGCTTCCTGAAGACGTCCGTGCGGTAGTAGAGCGCGCGAACGCCGACATAGAAGGGGGAGCCGTAGACCTTGCCGCCGACGGTGACCGACTGCTTCGCCGTCGCGTCGGTGTCCTTGGCCTCGGGCCAGGCCCCGAACTCCTCGGTGATGTCGAGGAGTCCGCCGTCGTGCACGTAGCCGGCGGTGTCGGTGTTGCCGTACTCCATGACGTCCGGGGCCGACTCCGGGTCGTTGAAGGCGGCCTTGACGCGCTGCGCGCGCGTGTCGACCGGGATGTACTCGACGTCGACCTTGGTGTCCTTGTGCGCCTTCTCGAAGCCGGCGACGACCGAGTCGACGACCTTCTGCTTGGGATCGTTGCCGACCTCCTGGAAGAGCCACACCCGCAGGGTGCCGCTCCTGTCGTCCTTGTCGGAGGCGGAGTTGGAGGAGGTCCCCGGGGCGCAGGCGGCCAGGAACAGGGCGGCGACGAGGAATGCGGGGGCGGGGAGCTTCATGTGAGTGACCCTCCGGGGGCGCGCTCAGGCGTGGGAGACACTGCAATGCACCGCCATGCGTTGCAACATATGCAACGACGGTTTCGCTCTGCACAACACCACGGAGGTTAGGGACAACATGAACACGCCGACAAGAGGTCTCGACCACTCTGTGACCGGCGGACGCACCCCGTGCAACGCGCGAACACGACAAAGGCCCCGGAGCACGCCAAAGCGTGCCCGGGGCCTCAGAGAGCCGAGCCGAAAACCAGTCGCTTACTTGTCCTGGCCCTCGCCGTCGCCGCCGGCGCCCATGGACTCGTAGATCTCCTTGCACATGGGGCACACGGGGTACTTCTTCGGGTCGCGGCCCGGCACCCACACCTTGCCGCACAGCGCCACGACGGGGGTGCCGTCGAGCGCGCTCGCCATGATCTTGTCCTTCTGGACGTAGTGGGCGAAGCGCTCGTGGTCGCCGTCGCCGTGGGACACCTGTGGCGTCGGCTCTACGAGGGTCCCCGTACCAGTCCCGCGCTCGGGCTCAAGAGTGCTCATGCCGCCAAGGGTACCGAGGCTCCGGGGAATCAGTTGAGCGAAGGGTCGTCGGGGTACGTGGCCACCATCGCCAGCTCGTTGCGCTGGCGGCGCAGCACCTCGCGCCAGAGTCTCTCGGGGGACGGCGAGGAGACGTCGCCCGGTTCGGACTCGACGACGTACCAGGCGCCGTCGACCAGTTCGTCCTCCAGCTGACCGGGGCCCCAGCCGGCGTAACCGGCGAAGATCCGCAGGGAGCCGAGGGCCGAGGCGAGCAGCTCCGGCGGGGCCTCCAGGTCGACCAGGCCGATCGCTCCGTGCACCCGGCGCCAGCCGAGCGGGGCCCGGTCGCCGTTCGCCCCGCCGGGGATGACCGCCACGCCGAGCGCCGAGTCCAGGGAGACCGGTCCGCCCTGGAAGACGACGCCGGGCTCGCCGGCGAGGGAGGCCCAGCCCTCCAGGATGTCGCCGACGTCCACCGGGGTGGGCCGGTTGAGGACGACACCGAGGGAGCCCTCCTCGTCGTGGTCGAGAAGGAGCACCACCGCACGGTCGAAGTTCGGGTCCGCCAGGGCGGGCGTTGCCACGAGCAGCCGCCCTGTGAGCGAGGACACCTCGGTCATGCCAGACATGATCCCGCATCTTCCTGTTCCGTGGGGAGCCAATCAGGGTGTGGGAGTGAATGCAGCTCAGGGCGGAAGGAAGCGTCCCCGGCGCACGGTGACGGGCGGTGACCCCATGTGCCCGACAGCGAACAGTTCGTGTTGTGACACAGCTATGACGCAGCTGGGTGGTACTTGGGCTTACGGAAGGGGGCCGATGGGCGATTACTCTGTCTGTTCGGCCCTGCCCAACTCCATGGAACGCGAGATTCATGACCGTCAACGACGATGTCCTGCTTGTCCACGGCGGCACCCCGCTGGAGGGCGAGATCCGTGTCCGCGGTGCGAAGAACCTCGTACCGAAGGCCATGGTCGCCGCCCTGCTGGGCAGTGCTCCCAGTCGGCTGCGCAACGTTCCGGACATCCGTGACGTGCGGGTCGTCCGGGGCCTGCTGCAGCTGCACGGGGTGACGGTACGGCCCGGCGAGGAGCCCGGTGAGCTGGTGCTCGACCCGACGTACGTGGAGAGCGCGAACGTCGCTGACATCGATGCCCACGCGGGTTCCAGCCGGATCCCGATCCTGTTCTGCGGTCCGCTGCTGCACCGCCTCGGGCACGCGTTCATCCCCGGTCTCGGCGGCTGCGACATCGGCGGCCGGCCGATCGACTTCCACTTCGACGTGCTGCGGCAGTTCGGCGCGACCATCGAGAAGCGCGCGGACGGCCAGTACCTGGAGGCCCCCAAGGGGCTGCGCGGTACGAAGATCCGGCTGCCGTACCCGTCCGTCGGCGCGACCGAGCAGGTGCTGCTGACGGCCGTCATGGCCGACGGGGTCACGGAGTTGTCCAACGCGGCCGTCGAGCCGGAGATCGAGGACCTCATCTGCGTGCTGCAGAAGATGGGCGCGATCATCGCGATCGACACGGACCGCACGATCCGCATCACCGGTGTGGAGAAGCTCGGCGGCTACACCCACCGCGCCCTGTCGGACCGTCTGGAGGCCGCGTCCTGGGCGTCGGCGGCGCTGGCGACCGAGGGCAACATCTACGTCCGGGGCGCCCAGCAGCGCTCGATGATGACGTTCCTGAACACCTACCGGAAGGTGGGCGGTGCCTTCGAGATTGACGACGAGGGCATCCGCTTCTGGCACCCGGGCGGGCAGTTGAAGTCCATCGCCCTGGAGACGGACGTGCACCCGGGCTTCCAGACCGACTGGCAGCAGCCGCTCGTGGTCGCCCTGACCCAGGCCACGGGCCTGTCGATCGTCCACGAGACGGTGTACGAGTCCCGCCTCGGCTTCACCTCCGCGCTGAACCAGATGGGTGCTCACATCCAGCTCTACCGCGAGTGCCTGGGCGGTTCGGCCTGCCGCTTCGGCCAGCGCAACTTCCTGCACTCCGCGGTCGTCTCCGGCCCCACGAAGCTCCAGGGCGCCGACCTCGTGATCCCCGACCTCCGCGGCGGCTTCTCGTACCTGATCGCCGCGCTCGCGGCCCAGGGCACCTCCCGGGTCCACGGCATCGACCTCATCAACCGCGGCTACGAGAACTTCATGGAGAAGCTCGTGGAGCTCGGCGCGAAGGTGGAGCTGCCGGGCAAGGCGCTCGGCTAGCGCCTGACGGACGCGTACGACGATGGGGCGGCCCCTGGTGGAGGGGCCGCCCCATCGTCTTTGTCACAAGCCGTATGCCGTCGCGTGGCCTACGGACGCCAGGGTCACTTGCCCTTGGCGGCTTCCTTCAGCTTCGAGCCCGCGGAGACCTTCACGCTGTAGCCGGCGGGGATGTTGATCGGCTCGCCGGTCTGGGGGTTGCGCGCGGTGCGAGCGGCACGGTGGGTGCGCTCGAAGGTCAGGAAGCCGGGGATGGTGACCTTCTCGTCGCCCTTGGAGACGATGTCGCCGACGACGTCGGCGAACGCGGCCAGCACGGCGTCGGCGTCCTTGCGAGTCACCTCGGCACGGTCGGCCAGCGCGGCCACCAGCTCACTGCGGTTCATGTTGTTACTCCCGTGTTCTTCTTGCCATGGAGGCGTGCCACGCGGCGGAGCCGCATGTTGGGCCGGGACGCATCCTGCCCCCACCTGCGGCGGGAACGCCAATCCGGGTGCCGCGCCTACCCTACGGCTGGGCCGAAGGAGGGGTTTCACGACGCGCCGGTCGGATGGCGTGGCAAGTTTCACAGTTGTTTGCCTGGGGGCTGCTGCCCCTTTCGGGGCGCTCCGGCGCAGGCGTCCCTCAGGCGCCCTTCGCCGCTTCCCGCACCGCGCCCGCCACCGCTCCCGCGACCTTCTCGTTGAAGACGCTCGGAATGATGTAGTTCGGGTTCAGCTCGTCCTCGGTCACGACGTCCGCGAGGGCCTTCGCAGCCGCGAGCATCATGTCCGTGTTGACCGTGCGGGACTGGGCGTCCAGGAGGCCGCGGAAGACACCCGGGAAGACCAGCACGTTGTTGATCTGGTTCGGGAAGTCGGAGCGGCCGGTGGCCACCACGGCGGCCGTCTGGCGGGCGATCGCCGGGTCCACCTCGGGGTCGGGGTTCGCGAGAGCGAACACGATCGCGTCGTCGGCCATGGCGGCCACGTCGTCGCCGTCGATGACGTTCGGGGCGGAGACGCCGATGAACACGTCCGCCTCGCGCACGGCCTCCTTCAGCGTGCCGGTGAGGCCCTCGGGGTTGGTGTTGTCGGCGATCCAGCGCAGCGGCGAGTCGGCCGGGGCGTCCACGAGGTCCTCGCGGGCGGCGTGCACGACACCGCGGATGTCGGCGACGACCGCGTTCTTCACGCCGGCCGCGAGCAGCAGCTTGAGGATGGCCGTACCGGCCGCGCCGGCGCCGGACATGACGACCCGGATGTTCTCGATCGCCTTGCCCGCGACGCGAAGTGCGTTCGTCAGGGCGGCGAGGACGACGATCGCGGTGCCGTGCTGGTCGTCGTGGAAGACGGGGATGTCGAGGGCCTCGCGCAGCCGCGCCTCGATCTCGAAGCAGCGGGGGGCGGAGATGTCCTCGAGGTTGATGCCGGCGAACCCGGGGGCGATCGCCTTGACGATCTCGACGATCGCGTCGGTGTCCTGGGTGTCCAGGCACAGGGGCCACGCGTCGATGCCCGCGAACCGCTTGAAGAGGGCCGCCTTGCCCTCCATGACCGGAAGGGCGGCCTTCGGGCCGATGTTGCCCAGGCCCAGCACCGCCGAGCCGTCCGTCACGACCGCAACGGAGTTGCGCTTGATGGTGAGGCGGCGCGCGTCCTCGGGGTTCTCCGCGATCGCCATGCACACGCGGGCCACGCCCGGGGTGTAGATCATGGACAGGTCGTCACGGTTGCGGATGGGGTGCTTGGACGCCATCTCGATCTTGCCGCCGAGGTGCATCAGGAAGGTACGGTCGGAGACCTTGCCGAGGGTGACGCCCTCGATGTGGCGGAGCTGCTCGACGATCTGGTCGGCGTGCGCCGTCGACGTGGCCGCGATCGTGACGTCGATACGGAGCTTCTCGTGGCCGGACGCGGTGACGTCGAGGCCGGTCACCGAGCCTCCGGAGGACTCCACGGCGGTGGTGAGCTGCGAGACGGCGGTTCCGCTCGCGGGCACCTCCAGCCGAATGGTCATCGAGTAGGAGACGCTGGGCGCCGTTGCCATGGCCGACTTCCTTCGTTTTCACCGTGTCGCTGGTTTTGCCGTCCGATCGTCGCACCTACCGCCGGGTAGGCGTTAGCCGGGCCAGGTTTCGTACGTAATGTTCGCGCTAAAAAGAGGCCCACGTCACAGGGTGACGTGGGCCTCTTCGAGGTTCATGACACCGACCCGCCATGCTCGCCTCGCGGCAAGTGGTCGCTCGTAGCGACGAAGGTTGGGCCCGGGGGCTTGGATCGAGCCGGTGTCACGACAAGGCTAACAAACGGATCCCGTAGGACCATTCCCGTCCGGGGAGTTCACAGGAAACCGTCGGCCGAACGGGTCTGCCGCCGGTCCCCGTGCTCAGTCCCGCAGCAGGTCCGGCACCCCGGCCGGGTCCGGTTCGTCCCGCTCCCCGGAGACCACCGTCAGCTGCTGGGTCGCCCGGGTCAGGGCCACGTACAGCACGCGCAGCCCGGCCGGGGACTCGTCGGCGATCTCCGCGGGCGAGACGACGACCGTCGCGTCGTACTCCAGGCCCTTGGCCTCCAGGCTGCCGAGGGCCACCACCCGGTCGCCGAGCCCGGCGAGCCAGCGGGCGGCCTCCGCGCGCCGGTCCATGGCGACGACCACGCCGATCGTGCCGTCGACCAGGTCCAGCAGGCGCTCGGCCTCCGCGCGCACGGTCTTCTCCAGCGAGTCGCGCACTACGGTGAAGCGGGGCCGGACGCCGGTGGAGCGGACGGCCGAGGGGGACTTGGAGCCGGGCATGGCCAGGGCCAGCACCTTGGCCGCGAGCTCGGCGATCTCCGCCGGGTTGCGGTAGTTCACGGTGAGCTCGAAGCGGCGGCGCGGGCGGGTGCCCAGGGCCTCGTCGCGGGCCTCGGCCGCCTCGTCCGGGTCGGACCAGGAGGACTGGGCGGGGTCGCCGACGACCGTCCAGGTGGCGTGCCGGCCGCGGCGGCCGACCATGCGCCACTGCATCGGGGTGAGGTCCTGGGCCTCGTCGACGATGACGTGGGCGTACTCGACGCGCTCCTGGGCCAGCCGCTCGGCCCGCTCGCGCTGGGACTCCTCGCGGACCGGCATCAGCTCCTCCAGGCCGGTGAGCTGGTCCAGCGGGTCCGCCTCGCGCTTGCGCCTGGGACGGGCGGGGGTGCCGAGGATGGCCTGGAGCTCGTCGAGCATGGCGATGTCGTGGACGGTGTGGCCGTCCCGCTTCAGGGAGCGGGCCACCCTGCGGATCTCGCTGGGGTTGAGGATGCGGCGGGCCCAGCGGCCGAGCCGGCGTTCGTCGGCCATGGCGGTGAGCACGGTCCCCGGGGTGAGCTCGGGCCACCAGGCGTCGAGGAACCCGGTGAAGGAGTCCTCCGTGAGGATGTCCTCGTCGAAGGAGGAGCGCAGCTCCGCGGCCAGCTCCGGGTCGGTGTGCCGGCCGGCCGCGCCGGAGCGGTTCCACAGGGCGTCGAGGAGCAGCTTGCGGGCGCGGGGGCGCAGCAGGTTGACCGGGGCGGTGCCGCTCAGGGCGTTGTGCCTGATGCGGTTCAGTTCCTCGGCCTCCAGCTCCAGGCGGCGGTTGAAGGCGACGACGCGGAGCCGGGTCGGTGAGTCGTTCAGCTCCAGGGCCCCGCGGGCGGCCTTGCGCAGCACCCGGAGCATCCGGGAGGAGCCCTTGGCACGGGCGGTGGCCGGGGTGTCGTACAGGGCCGCCTCGGCGCCGTCGACCAGGGAGCCGATGGCGCGGATGGCGACCTGGCCCTCCTCGCCGAGGGACGGGAGGACGCCTTCGGTGTAGGCGACCAGGAGCGGGGTCGGGGAGACGATCAGGATGCCGCCCGCGTAGCGCCGCCGGTCCTGGTACAGCAGATACGCGGCCCGGTGCAGGGCGACGGCCGTCTTCCCGGTCCCCGGGCCGCCCTCGACGTACGTGACCGAGGCGGCGGGGGCGCGGATGACCAGGTCCTGCTCGGCCTGGATGGAGGCGACGATGTCCCGCATGGTGTGGCTGCGGGCCTGGCCGAGGGCGGCCATCAGGGCGCCGTCGCCGATGACGGGCAGTTCGTCGCCGTCGAGTCGGGCGGTGAGCTCGGGGCGCATCAGGTCGTCCTCGACCCCGAGGACCCGGCGGCCCTTGGAGCGGATCACCCGGCGTCGTACGACACGCCCGGGATCCACCGGGGTGGACCTGTAGAAGGGCGCGGCGGCCGGGGCCCGCCAGTCGATGACCAGCGGGGCGTAGTCCTGGTCGAGGACTCCGATACGGCCGATGTGCAGGGTCTCGGCGATGTCGGCGGTGTTGTCGGAGCGGACCGCGCCCTCGGCGGGTTCCACGGCGGTGTAGGCGCCGTCGGGCCCCTTCTTGCCGTCCTTCCCCAGCAGCAGGTCGATCCGGCCGAAGAGGAAGTCCTCGAACTCGTTGTTGAGCCGGTTCAGGTGGACGCCCGCCCGGAAGACCTGCGCGTCCCGCTCGGCGAGTGCGCCGGGCGTGCCTACCTGACCGCGCTTGGCCGCGTCGTTCATCAGGAACTCGGCCTCGTGGATCTTCTCCTCGAGACGCCGGTACACCCGGTCGAGGTGTACCTGTTCGACGCTGATCTCACGGTCCCGAACGGAGTCCTGGACCGAGTCCTGGACGGCATCCTGTTCGGAGCGGCGAGAGCCGACCGCGGATGGTTGAGCCTGAGCGGCCACCGGGCCCCCTTCTGACGTGCTGGGCAGCCGTCAACCGTACGCGAAGGGGGCCCGCCGAAGCCAGGGCCTGTCCGGCGGATCGTGCCGCAGACGCGGGACGTGGCACGCACATCTGCAGCGTTGTCGTCACTCACCGGCACTGACAGCCGCCGCTGATTTCCTGCGACCTGATCGATCCGCCGGGCAGGCCCTACGCGCTGACCGAGACGAGCTTCTTCCCGTCGAAGGTCATGACCTCGAAGTGGTCGATCTGGCTGGGGGTGAAGGCGGCGCCACCGTGGACGTAGAGAGGCTCCTTGGCCTTCGCCGTCTTGGCGTCGGTGATGCCGTATCCCCAGGTCGGGACGGACCAGGAGGTCACCGTCTCGCGCTCGCCGTTCTTGCCGACGGCGATGAGCGAGCACTTCTTCGGGCCGGTGACGTTCTTGAGCTGGAGGACCGCGTGGGTGCCCCAGTCCTTCTTCTCGACGGCGACGGTCGCGGTGACATGGGTCGTCGGGTCCGTGGCCGTCGTCTTGTCGGACATCGTCTGGAAGGCCGCCTGGGCCGGTCCCATGGCCATGTCCGTGCCGCTGCTGCCGCTGTCCGAGCCGCTCATCGCCACGCCGGCCATCGTGCCGCCGGCGATCAGCACGACCGAGGCCGCCAGTCCGAAGAGGCTGCGCCGGCTGCGGACCTTCCGCTTCTCGGCGACCTCGACGACCAGCTTCTCCGCCAGTCGCGGGCTGGGCCGGGCGGACAGGGACTCACCGATGGACGGTGTGCTTCCGGAGCCCGGCAGGTCGGCCAGGGCGGCCAGCATGGGCTCCATTCCGGCCAGCTCGTCGAGCTGCTGGGCGCACCATTCGCACCCGGCCAGATGGGCCTCGAAAGCGGTTGCCTCGGCGTCGTCGAGAATCCCCAGCGCGTACGCGCCGACGGTCTCGTGCTCATTGGGCACCGGAGATTCCTGCATGGCTCCAGACATACCCGAACCACCTGTGCCGAATCCGCCGTGCCCCCCGTACACACTCATCACGCCGTCACCCCCCGCTCCTCCAGAGCCAGCTTCATCGACCTGAGGGCATAGAACACCCGCGAACGGACGGTTCCGCTGGGTATGCCCAGCGTTTCGGCCGCCTCGTTGACGGTACGCCCCTTGAAGTACGTCTCGACGAGCACCTCCCGGTGGGCCGGGGTCAGGTCGTCGAGCGCGTCAGACAGCGTCATCAGCCACAGCGCCTTGTCGATCTCGTCCTCCGCGGGGATGACCTCCAGCGGCGACGGATCGACCTCCTGCGGCCGGGCCTGCCGGCTGCGGTGACCGTCGATGACGATGCGGCGAGCGACCGTCACCAGCCAGGGGCGTACCGATCCGGTCGCTCGATTGAGCTGGCCGGCGTTCTTCCAGGCACGGATGAGTGTCTCTTGCACGACGTCCTCGGCGCGTTGCCGATCACCGGCGACCAGCCGAAGGACATACGCAAGGAGAGGTCCGGCGTGCTCTCGGTAGAGGGCACGCATCAGCTCCTCATCGGGCTCCGAGGGCTGGGACATGCGATGTCGGGCCCTCGATCCACGTTCATTGGCCACGGCCGCATCCTTGCGCACGCCCACCTCCGGTGTCCGGGGGTTCCCCCAGTCGGTCGCTCCCCCACCGGTACGGAAGTGACTCGCGGTGTGTTCAACAAGACCCCACATTTTTCCGCGAGGTGACATGACGAGCGGGACATGAGCGCACATTCCCACCGCGTGATCTTTACATTTCCGACACAGCGTCGACGGCCGGCGGGCTGCCCGTACGCGCCCGTCACCAAACGGAGTGTTGTCGAAATCACTTCGACGGAGCCCTGATGAAGATCCGACAGAAGCCGTGAAACGGACGGAAGTTGAGAGCGGCCGGAAGCAGCGGAAGCGTCGGGAGCAACGGTCAGGCGCGGGCGAGCGCGGCCCGCCGCCGGTGCCGGGCCACCCGCTCGCGGTTGCCGCAGACCTCGCTGGAGCACCAGCGGCGCCTGCGCCCGCGGGAGGTGTCGAGGTACACGAGGGGGCAGTTGTCGCCCTCGCACTCCCGGACGGCCGCCCGGGCGACGGGGTCGGTGAGCAGTTCCACCGCGTCCCGGGCGACGGCCGCGAGCAGCGCGGCGCACTCCGGCGGTTCGGCCAACTCCCGCACGAGACAGCCGTCCTCGCCGGGCACGGCGCGCGGTGCCGGGGGTGCGGCGGCGCGGGCGAGGCCGTTGACGCGGGCGAGTGCGAGGTCGTACGACGGGTCGTACGACGGTGTCCCCGCGATGTTCCGGCCGCGCACCAACTGTCTTACATGTCCCCGCAGTTCACGGAAGCCGGCCAGCCAGCCGGCGTCGGCGTGCGGGAGCGGGGTGCCCGGCGGGACGAGTCCGGATCCGGTGATCCAGGCGCGCAACGGCTCGACCCCGTCGAGCCGTTCGCCGGGGTGCGTGGTCGCCAGCAGGTCCAGGCAGATCCGCCCGGCGTCGAAGCGCAGCTCGTTCGGGGCCGCGGCCGTACCCAGTGCCATGTGCCTGTCACCGCCTAGGACAGGGGAAGCGTCCTTTTACAGTGCCCGGCCCGGCGGTCGGCCGGAAGCCCTCGTACCGGTGTTCCACGAGGTTCCCGCCCGACCCGCACCCGGGTCGTCGCGATGACGGCGGCCGTACTGCCGGGCGCGCCCCCAGAACGTCGTACGACACTCAGCCGGTCCGCTCGTCGCCCGTGGCGAAGAACCGCCGCACGTACTCCCCCGCGGGCAGCCCGCTCTCCCGCATGAGGGAGAAGACCTCGGCCCCCTCGCCCGGCACGCCGTCCATCCGGAACGCCTCGGCGAAGTCCACGTGGTCGACGTCGTCGAACGCCGTACCACGACAAGCCGTCCATGCGAACTCCGGTCAGACGGCGTCTCCTCGGTGCCGGGCCCGTCGAGGAAGCGGAGCAGCACGGCGGCGGACATGCCGGTGACCTTATGGCGGCGTCCCCGGACCCACAACGCGATATACGGGGTTCACCATGGCCGTCGGCCTCACACGTCCGCGTACTTCGCGTCCGCCGCCGGGTCCAGGGCGAGCCGGTAGCCGCGCTTGACCACCGTCTGGATCAGCTTCGGCGCGCCGAGGGCCGTGCGCAGGCGGGCCATCGCCGTCTCCACCGCGTGCTCGTCGCGGCCCGCGCCCGGCAGCGCGCGCAGCAGTTCGGCGCGGGCCACCACCCAGCCCGGCCGCCGCGACAGCGCCCGCAGCAGGGACATCCCGGCCGGCGGCACCGGCTTCAGGTCGCCGTCGACGAGGACCGCGTGCCCCCGGATCTCCACCCGGTGTCCGGCGACGGGCAACGCCCTGGCCCGCGAGGGCAGTTCCTGGCAGAGCAACTGTACGAGGGGACCGAGCCGAAAGCGTTCCGGCTGGACCGTGTCGATGCCGAGGGCCTGCAGCGGCAGCGCGGTGACCGGGCCGACGCAGGCGGGTACGACGTCGTGGTTGAGGGCGGCGAGCAGTTCGCCCTGCAGCCCCCGGTCCTCGGCACGCGACAGCAGCGAGGCGGCGGCCGGCGCGCTGGTGAAGGTGAGGGCGTCCACCGAGCGCGAGATGACCGCATCCAGCAACCGGTCCATCGGGCCGAGGTCCTCCGGCGGCATCCACCGGTACACCGGCACCGGCAGCACCTCCGCACCGGCGGCCCGCAGCGACTCCACGAACCCCGGCAGCGGCTCCCCGTGCAGCTGTACGGCGATCCGCCGCCCGTCGACGCCCTCCTCCAGGAGCCGGTCGAGCACCTCGGCCATCGACTCGGAGGACGGCGACCACTCCTCGGTCAGTCCGGCGGCCCGGATGGCCCCCTTCACCTTGGGCCCCCGGGCCAGCAGCTCCACGCCCCGCAGCCTCTGCAGCAGCTGCTCGCCGAAGCCCCACCCGTCGGCGGCCTCGATCCACCCCCGGAACCCGATCGCCGTCGTCGCCACGACCACGTCCGGCACCTGGTCGATGATCTCCTTCGTGGCGGCCAGGAGCTCGCCGTCGTCGGCGAGCGGCACAATGCGCAGGGCAGGGGCGTGCAGCACGGCGGCACCGCGCCGCTGGAGCAGTGCCCCGAGCTCGTCGGCCCGGCGCGCGGCCGTGACCCCCACGGTGAACCCCGCGAGGGGGCCGTGCTGGCCGGGGGCCGGTCGCTGCTGTTCCTCGTCCATGGCTGCTCTCCTAGCTGTCCCGCATGCCGAACGAGCCTGTCAACGGTCCGTGACAGGCTCGGTTCGGGTTGATGTCACCAGTGTTACGTCACACCTCGGCGTAGCTGAGCTGCGTCTTTGTCTCGGTGGCGGCTGTGGTCCGCCCCTGCGCGGCGGGCCGGCGAAGGTATACGGCCCAGGTGACCACGAAGCACAGACCGTAGAAGGCCAGGAAGGCCACGAAGGCTCCGGTGCCGCTGCCGTAGGAGAGGTACGACTGCCGGAAGGCGAGGTTGATGCCGACGCCGCCGAGCGCGCCGACGGCCCCGATGAGCCCCATGGAGGCCCCGGAGAGCCGCCGTCCGTAGGCCGCGGCCTCCTCACCGGCGAGCCCCTTGGCGAAGGCCTTGGCCTGGAAGATGCCGGGGATCATCTTGTACGTCGACCCGTTGCCGAGCCCGCTGAGCACGAACAGCACGACGAACACGGTCACGAACATCGGCAGCGACTTCTCGATGCTGGCGACGATGAGCAGGCCGGTGGCGGCGGCCATGCCGACGTAGTTCCACAGGGTGATCTTCGCGCCGCCGTACTTGTCGGCGAGCCAGCCGCCGACGGGCCGGATGAGGGAACCGAGCAGCGGGCCTATGAACGTGAGGTAGGCGGCCTGCAGCGGGGTCCGCCCGAACTGCACCTGGAGCACCTGCCCGAAGGCGAAGGCGTACCCGATGAACGAACCGAACGTCCCGACGTAGAGGAAGGACATGATCCAGGTGTGGGCGTCCTTGGCGGCGTCGATCGCGGCGCCGGTGTCGTTCTTCACGGTGGCGAGGTTGTCCATGAAGAGCGCGGCGAGGACGGCGGCGACGAGGATCAGCGGGATGTAGATCCCGAGCAGCACGCGCGGCCCGCCGCTCGCCCCGATGATCGCGAGCGCGACCAGCTGGATGACGGGCACACCGATGTTGCCGCCACCGGCGTTCAGCCCCAGCGCCCACCCCTTCTTCCTCAGCGGGAAGAAGGCGTTGATGTTGGTCATGCTGGACGCGAAGTTGCCACCGCCGATGCCGGCCAGCAGCCCGACGAGCAGGAACGTGTCGAAGGACGTCCCCGGCTTCATCACGGTGAAGGCGGCGACGGTGGGGACGAGCAGCAGCCCGGCGCTGATGATCGTCCAGTTCCGGCCACCGAAGAGCGCGACGGCGAAGGTGTACGGCACCCGGACGACCGCGCCGACGAGCGTGACCATCGAGGTCAGCAGGAACTTGTCGGCGGGGGTGAGCCCGTACTCCGGGCCCATGAACAGCACCAGCACGGACCACATGGTCCAGATCGAGAACCCGATGTGCTCGGACAGGACCGAGAAGATCAGGTTCCGGCGTGCGACCTTCTCGCCGGTCGCGTTCCAGAACGTCTCGTCCTCCGGATCCCACTCCTGGATCCAGCGACTACGGGAAGTAGGGGCTGGGGCTGTCATGACGCCTCCACGGTGCTCCGCGTGCTCGGTCTGCCGACTTCGGATGAGTGACTGAGCCCGAAGGTAGGGAGGCGGCGTTTCCGCACTGTGGCTGTGGGTGACCGGAAAGGAACGTTGCTCTCACCCTGGGGAGAGAGCGGGTGAGAGGTCACGGGACGGGGACGGGTCAGGAGGAGGGGTGGGGAGGGTGGTGGGGCTGATGGGAAGGCTGCTGTTGGTAGGGGCCGGGGGCGTAGGGGCCGGGGGGCTGCTGTTGCGGCGGGGCGTAGGGGCCGGGGGCATAAGGGGCGGGCGGCTGCTGACCGTAACCGGTGGGGGCGGGGGCGGGGGCGGCGTAGGGGCCCTGGCCGCTCTGGCCACCGTACGGGCCGTAGGGACCGGGCTGCTGCGGCCACGGCTGCGGGGGCTGGGGCTGATAGGGAGGCTGCTGGCCCGGAGTGGCAGGCATCGGCATGGGCATGCCCACGGGCATAGGCGCAGGCATCGGCATGGGCATGCCGGGCGGCAGATACCGCACCCGCCCGCCCTCGCCGGTCACCGGCACGAACCCCGCGGCCTGGAGCCGCTGCGCGAACTTGGCGTTGCGCCCGCGGGTGACGAAGAACCCGAGCCCTATGACGGCCATGAGGATGACCCACACCACACCGGAGACGAAGAAGGCGCCGGCACTCCCGCCCGCGCGTGCGGCGGCCAGCACCAGCCCGAGGGTGATACCGCCGGCCCCGAACAGCATCCGCCTCTCGGCGTTCTTGCCGGTGAGGTCGAACTGGATACGGGCCTTGAGAAGCTTGACGGCGTCGGGAACGAGGGCCGGCAGCGAGACCCCGTCGGCGGCGTTCGGGTACTGCGCCCAGTTCTGCGCGGCACGGGCCCGCCCCTGCGGGCTGTGGTCCGGGACGATGAGGAGTTTGAGCACGTTGTTGCGGGAGCCGGTGTAGCGGGCGTCGGCGTACTCGTACCCGAACTGCTGGGCGATGAAGGCAAGCCGGGCGAGCTTCTTCACGGAGGACCAGGCGTTGGTGAGCTCGACGGGCCCGCCACCGGCCATCAACTGGAACATCTTCCGCACCTGCCGCGTGCTCACAGCATCCACTCCCCGTGTCCCACTCTTCACTTGAGCAACCGAGGCAGTTTTTCACGCGGCCGAACCCCTGCACCGCCCAACGATCCCCACTCACAGGAAACTTGACCGCGCCTTGACATGCGCAACGCCGAGGCAAGCCCCCACCGGGTCAGGCGGACACCGCTCGCCGGGCCTCGGCTTCCACAGCGCGGAGTTCCGTCATCGCTGCCCGGAACGCGGGGTCGTCACGGCTGCCGGTGGTGTGCACAGACGCGAGCGCCGCCTGGTAGCGGGAACGGAGATCGGGCCGCCGTTCGATCTCCACGCACGCCTGCCAATAGGCGAGCCAGTGTTGGAGGTGGCCGATCTTGCCGTCCTTCAGGGCAGCCGCCAACGCCCGTTCCTTCTGCTGTTCCATCTCGCCCAGCCGGTGCGGGGCGATACACGCCAGCGCGACACGAACCGCCGTACTGGGCGCCACGGGCAAGGGCGGAGCGGCACGACGTACCCGCGACATCATGCACCAACCTTCCGGCCGCCCACCTCGAACCACAGCAGCTTCCCGGCCGCGTGGTCCACCGGGCCGCTGTCCCCGATGGACCAGCCGCCCCAGGAGTCGGCGTACTCCTGCACGAGGCGCAGCCCTCGCCCACTCTCCGCGTCCGGCGCGGCGAGCCGGACGCGGTCCCAGGGCGGTTCTCCGAACGGGGCGGGGATGCGCGGGTGACTGTCCCAGACGCCGACCCGTAGTCGGCCGTCGGCGAGTGCGGTCAGCCGGAGGGAGGCGGCGCCGTTCGTGTGCCGGTACGCGTTGGTGATCAGCTCCGAGGTCAACAGCTCGATGACATCGAGGATTTCCTGCCTCCCGTGACTGCTCAGCGCCGCCCGTACGGTCATACGTGCGACGCGTGCCGCGCGCGGGTCGTGCGGCAGACGTAGGGCGTACACCCAGGTGTCGGACAGGGATACGGTGCCCACGGATACCTCCGTCTGGAGAAGGGACTCGGGCTCGCTCAACGACCGCGCCGTGCGGTGGCTCTGCCTGGGGAGGTGCGCTTCCGGCTTAGGGGCGCGGTGAGTTGGGCGGTGCGGGCACTACAGTAGGCCCGACTGGAAGATATCTCTCCAGAATGAGGGAGATGTATCTCCAGTTACCTCATGTGGGTTACGAGAGAGCCGCTTACCGGCCGGGAAGGACATGCCTTGCCGCCCACCAGCAACCCCACTCTGCGTCAGCAGCGTCTCGGTACCGAGCTGCGCAGACTCCGTGAACGAGCCGGTCTCACGGTCAGCCAGGCCGCGGCGCTGCTCGGCGTCAACCAGGGCCGGGTCAGCATGATCGAGACAGGCCGTAGCTCCCTCAGCTCCGACCGAGTCCGATCACTGGCGTCCGCGTACGACTGCTCGGACGCGGCCCTCGTGGACGCCCTCGCCGCGATGACCGGACGCCGGATGCGCGGCTGGTGGGAGGAGTACCGCGAACACCTCCCGGCCGCACTGGTCGACCTGGCCGAACTCGAGCACCATGCGGCCGGCTTGCGGGTCGCCCTCGCGATGCACATCCCCGCACTGCTACAGACCACGGACCATGCCCGTGCCCTCTTCGGGGCGGTGGTGCCGCCCATGCGGCAGTACGAGATCGAGCACCGCCTCAGCTATCGCATGAGACGGCAGGGAATCCTGCACCGCGAGCGGCCACTGCCGTATGCGGCGATCATCCACGAGTCAGCTCTTCGCATCCGGTTCGGCGGCCCCGACGTCAGGCGCGGTCAGCTCAAGCACCTCCTCGACATGAGCGAGCTCCCGAATGTCACCGTCCGGGTGATCCCCTTCGACGCGCAGTACTACCCGAGCACGGGCCAGTCCTTCGACTACGTCGAGGGCTCGGTCCCGCAACTCGACACGGTGCAGCTCGACACCCACCACGGCGGATGCGGATTCCTCGACGGAGAAGCGCAGTTGAACAAGTACCGTGCCGTGCTGGATCACATGGAGTCCTGCGCGCTCGGGCCCGCCGCGTCGCGCGACTTCATCCAGGACCTCATCCAGGACATCTGAGAGAGCGACCGTGCACATACTTCACTGGCGCAAGTCCACCCACAGCGGCGACAGTTCGAACTGCGTCGAGATTGCCCCTACCGCCGCGGCCATCCACATCCGCGACTCGAAGACCACCGCCGGCCCCAGGCTCACCATCAAGCCCTCCGCCTGGGCCCACTTCGTTTCCTACACGGCGCGCCCCAAGCTCTGATCCCCACATACCCGACCATGACAGCGGAATTCTTCATGGAACTCGACGAGGGTATGGTCGAGTATTTCCGGGACATCGCGAACGAGATGATCTCAAGGTTCGGCATCTCCCGAGCGGAAGCCGTGGCCAGGATCAACGAGCGGTATCACGACACGGAGATCTCGGCGTACCCCGATCTCATGTGCCACGAGTTCCCGGAGTACTGGTCGTACGGCCTGTACTACTACCCGAACGAGTCCGGGCGCCTGCCCACCGGCGACGAGGGCGACGAGGGCTTCATTCTGTCCGCCCTGCGCGTCCGTCCCGCGCCGCCGAAGGGCTCCCCCTACTGGACGCTGTAGGCCTGCGCGCGGTGCACGCCGACCGATCCGTGTTTGGCCCACGCCCTTGTAGTGGATCCCGTCCAGCCAACCGGTGGCGCAGATGAACCCAACAAGTGTGACGGCGCGCAAGTGGGCGCGCCGACCGGAGGAGGAATCGTCGACACGCAGCAGGAAGAGGCCCCGCCCGGCGGGGCCGGCCCAGGCCCGGAGCTCGATCTCGACGAGATCGAGGAACTGTGCTCCGCGGCCACGCCCGGGCCGTGGTTCGTCAGGATTCTTGATGACACCCATGCCATGAACCTGGTCGCGGTCAGCGTGGTGGAGGACACCGGGCGGGGAGAGAGGTGGCCCGATTTCGACCACGGAGAGCTGATCGCGGCGACCTTGGTCCAAGAACCACGCTATGTGGACTGCGCCGACGAGCGCTGGGACGAGAATGCGGCGTTCATCGCAATGGCCAGAGAGACGGTGCCCCAACTCGTGAAGGAAGTAAGGCGCCTACGGCAGCTCCTCGCGGCCACCAGGATGAACATGGACCCCGAGGATCCGGTCTGCGGCGTCGAGGTACGTAGGTGAATTCACAGGGCGAGGTTCCAGGAATGACCAGTTTCGACCTCACCGGCACTTCCGAGCCCTGGGTCTTCTTCGTCCCAGAAGGCGCGGCCGAGGTTCAACGGCTGCTGTCAGATCTGGAAACGAAGGGCGGGCAGGTCCACCATTTCGACGCGCGCGATCTGGTGACCGAGCAGGGTGTCTACCGCTCCTTCGCAGAAGTCCTCCAATTCCCCGGCTATTTCGGACGGAACTGGGATGCCGTGGTGGACTGCCTGGACGGCCTGTGCGGTGCAGTCACGGGTGGAGTGGGGATCGTCGGCGTCATCCACGACGCGGACCGACTGCTGGAGACAAAACATTTCCCGTTGTTCGTATCGGTCCTGTGCCAAGGGGCCGACCGCGCGAATTCGACCGTGGACCTCGACGGCGACCCCCTGGACCGGCCCGCCGTCACCCAACATTTCGTCCTTGAGTTCCGTGAGTTCGACCGCGAGATGATCGCACTCCACGTCGAGCAGTCTGACCTGACGGTCACCAAGGGGGACGGTTTCGTCGGGGCCGCGCTCAATCCTGAGGCATGGCACTGAAGCATGGTTATGCCACCATGCGTGGAGGAGTGTGCAACTGCGCTTCGGAAGACTGCCTGCAGGAGGAAGCCCGCTGGAGCGAATACTGACCACTCCTTGGCACAATTGGGCTCATGGGAACAGACATCCACGGCTGGGTGGAGTGCCGCACCTGGCGGGAGGGCCTGGACTACGACGAGACGGCATGGCACCCGGCGATCAGCCTGTTCTCGCTCGGCATGCCAAGGGACTACGACGCCTTCGCCTGCCTCTTCGGAGTGCGCGACTTCCAGGCCATGTGGCGCCCGGTGGCAGCGAACCGCGGCCTACCGTCTGACACGTCCCTCAAGGTCCGCGCGGAACACGCAACCTGGGCGGGCACGGCCTTCGCGGAGACCTGGCTGACCTGGTCGGAGGCGAGGGCGATCGACTGGACGGAACCTGCGCTCCCCCGCGTCACCCACATCTCCCGCTACCACCGCGCGCCGGATGGCGCGCTCCATCTCATCCACTCCCACGACTGGAGCCGGTCCTTCGCCAGAGCAAGCGGAATCAACACACTGAGCTTCTTCGAGTTGGCCACCGATCAGGTGATGGCCGGTGAAACGCAACGAGCGAGGCCCCCGGGCTGTTGATCGAGGTGTCTGACGTCTCAATCACGTTGCTCGGGGGCCTCGTTGGTCATCCATCCTGCCGCACTCGACCTGCCACATGCGCTCGTGGAGTGGCTCACCATGCTGATCGTCACTCGTGAGGGCGACCGCCGCTGCAAGCTCCGCCCGTCCCAACGCGCGATGGTGGCACTGGTGTACCTGCGCGAACACACCACCCTGGCAAAGATCGCCACCGGGTTCGGGATCAGCGAGTCCACCGCCCACGCCTACACCAGCCAGGTCATCGACCTGCTCGCCGAACGGGCACCGGGTCTGCTGAAGGTCCTGCGCGAGAGTGAGGCGGACTTCGTTCTGCTGGACGGAACCCTCGCCGAGTGCGACCGGGTCGGCGACGGCCGGGCCGACTATTCCCACAAACACCGGCGCCACGGCGTGAACGTGCAGGTCGTCACCGACCCCGGCGGCCGGCTGCTGTGGCTCTCACCCGCTCTGCCGGGCCGCACCCACGACCTGACCGCGGCCCGCACCCACCGGATCATCCGCATCTGCGAGCGCCAGGGCGTTCCCATCCTGGCCGATCTCGCCTACCAGGGCGGCGGCCCGTGGCTGACCACTGGCATCAAACGCAAGCCCCTGCAGGAACTCACCCTCACCGAAAAGACCCTCAACCGGGCACTGGCCTCTGCACGAGCGCCGGTCGAGCGCGGCGTCGCCCGCCTGAAGTCCTGGCGCATCTTCCGCAGGTCCCGGTGCAGCCCGAATCGAATGACGTCAATCGCCAAGGCCATCCTCACGCTGGAGCGGCAACGCTGAAGAAGCTCACTGACGACATCACCGACGGACCTCGCCAACCGGTACCCGGAAGGCACGGAATGGACCACGGACACCATGCTCTACCGAACCGAACGCTCCCGCCGCCGGGACGCGGTCCCCGAGGACGGCCCCTGGACCCCGGTCTGGACGGTGATGGAGACGCTGGCGGGCGTGCACGGCGAGGAGAACGTACGGCTGGTGGCGTGGTTCGACGAGTGACCGCTCGCTATCCTCTACCGGACCCCACTCCAGGAATGGGAGAGCTCATGCCCGATGCTTCGAGGACCGAGGGCTCCACGGCACAGCGCCCTCAGCGCTCTCTCCTGGGAAACATCATCTTCGGGGCAGGGATAATTGTCGTCCTGGCCACGATGACCCTCGGGGCATTCGTAGGTGTTGCATTCACGAACAAGTTGGCGGACATCTCGCCGATTTCGACTGTGGTACCTGAGCACGGACACACCGCGTTGGTTGTAGGTGGTATCGCTGCGGGCGGTGTCATCGGCCTGATGCTTCCGGTGATCTTGTTCGGCATGGTGCGGGGCAATGAGCAGGAGTCGCGAGTCAGCCCAGGCTCGGCCGTGCTGAAGGTGCTCGCTCTCCTGGTCTTCGGCGTTTACCTCCTGGTCGTGTCGATCGTCGTGTCCCAGGTGGGATGGATCCTTCCCAAGGGGGTCGCCACCCTCGTGGCTGTCTTCGCCATCGGTTTCAGTTGGATGCCGCTGGCCATGGTCCCATGGGAAAAGCTGGGCTTGGCAGGGGTCGCAGGAAACCGCTTCGGGTCGCGTCGCCCATCGGGCTCACACCAGACGGACTGAATTCGCCAATTCGTCGGCGATGCGTCCCAGTTCCTCGCCCAGTCCCAGAGTCGTCCACAAGAGCCGGCATTCCAGGAGGGTGAGGTAGTCCCGGGGCAGCACGTAATGAGCCACACCTTCCAGGATGGTGCTGGTGTCGGTATCAGGCACGGTGGGCTCGAAACGGTGGACTCGAAGTGCCGAGCCCAAAGGGAGTTCTACCTCGGTGAGCGCAGGCTTTCCGAAAAAAGGGCCCTCTGCATGAGCCGCCTCGGCCCTGAGCACCTCCATGCTCAGGGTCTCCGGAGGTGCCTTCAGCTCCCTTACTGTGTAGCTGGCCAGGATCGCGCCGTTCGGCGGGGCCAGCAGAGCCGCGCATACCGCCCGTTGCCGTACAGCGGCGCCCCAGTACCACAGAAGGTCTTCGGCGAAAGCGCGACGCGATTCCGCCGAAGAGTCGCCGGCGAGGTGCTGTTCCGCGACTTCCTGGGCCCAGGCTTCCGGTTCCTCGCTGACCAGGTCTAGGACCAGCCAGTTCTCGGAAGTGGTCAATGCGACCCGGCATTCGCACCAGTTCCCAGCCGTCTCCACGAAGCTCACTTTCCGGTCAGCGCGGCATCAGGGCCGGTCACATCGATGTCCGGGTCCTCGTCCCACAGCCCGATGAAGCTGTTGGTGTCGGACGTCGCTCCGATGCCCGTGGCTCCGAGCGCCCAGGCGTTGTAGGACAGGGCCTTCTTGAAGGCATCGGGCGTGCCGATGAAGTTGAGATCCGCGGAGGACACGTGCCTCATTCGTCCGAGTTCGTCAACCATGCCAGGTCCCACGTACATGCTGGCCAGGCCACGTACTCCTGCCGTGTTGTACGCGCTACGAGCCGCGGCCAGGTTGTCGCCGACCTTGAACAGGTCCCGCCAGTTGCTTCGGACGGTGCCCAAGTCGTCTGCTAAGGAGCCTTTCAGGCCCTTGAACGCAGCGGCGAACGACACTTCGGGGAGCGCGGCGCCAGGGAACGCACCCGCGCGTTGGCCGACCATCTCGACCACCAGGGCTCGCCTGGCCGCCGTACCGAGGGTCGGGTTCCAGGCACGGATGTACTGGGTGGCAGCGGTCCATACACGGCTGCGCCCGACCGTGGCCGCCAACTTGGACCCCGCCGAGAAGACGCGCCCGACGCCGAAGGTCGCGAGCCCGAGGACGTCCATGGCGACGTCGCTCCAGGAGCCGTCCCCGTTGATGGCGAGCAGCAGGTGACAAACGAGCGAGACCACGGTCATCAACAGCGCGACGGTCCCCAGGACGCCGGCGATCGCCTGCCCGATAACGGGGATCCAGCCGACGAGCAGGGACACCACCCCACAGACCGCGGCGATGGCACCGGCAGCATTGGCGACCCAGGTCAAGGAGTCCCGTAGGTCGTCCAGCCAAGAGTCATCGAGCCCATCACCATGCGTGGTGTCGTGAATACGCTTGGCCGCCTTATTGCCCACGTTCTCATGGCGGGTCTTCACCGCTGCCAGCTTGTCCCGAAGCCCGTCGAGTCCGTCCTGGAGGTCGGTGACCTTCTTGTCCGGCTTGCCCTGCCCGTCTTGATCCGTGCCCTTGGGTTGGTTCTCGGCCTTGGAGCGGGCCGCAGACAGATCGTCGTGCTGTTGTTCCGCCTGGGTGAGGAGGCTGTCCGCATCTCCCTGAATGGTCTCCAGATCGGTGTAGTACTCCTTGAGTGCCGCTCCGGCGTCGGCGTAGCGATCCTGCGCCTTGCTCACCGTTTGTGCGGTGTCATTCGCCTTGTCGGCAAAGGCGCGTCCCGCGTCCGACTCCCAGCTCTCCAGGTTGCCTAGGCGGTGCAGCGCGGCGACCGTGTCGGAGATGGTCTTCGCCGTGGCCTCGAACCTGCGTGAGAGTGCTTCCATCTCATGGACGTCGCCCGGTACGGGATCGCCGCTCTCGCCCAGCACTTCCCATCTGTGGTCCGCCGGGCGGCTCACTTCTTCTGCCCCTTGCCTACAAGCGCGTTGTACAACGCCGTGTCCAACTCCGTGTAGGCCTTGCCTGCTTCGTGGGCCAGCTGCCCGAGTCCCTGGATCTCCTCGACCATCTTCTTGCGGTTGTCGTCCCAGCCGTCGGAGAAGTCCTGCAGCCGCTCGTACAAGAGCTTGTGCCCGACCGTGCGGCGGTCGTAGGAGTCCATGAGTTTGTCGAGTCCTTCGAACTCCGTCGCCACCGACCGCAAGCCCGCCCCGGCCGTATGCAGGTCGTCGGTCGAGACCTTGAGTTTCTTGCTCACTCCTGCGCCCCCGTTGTCTCCTCGCGGTGGTGCCGCCACCGCAAGGTCGCAGCCACCGCGTCGAACAACTCCACCATGGCGTCCGCGATCGGCTCCAACGGTGTGCTGAAGGTCAACATCAACGCTTCGTCGCGCTCCGGGACCGGGACGAAGTACTCCACGATCGTGTCCTCGAATTCTGAGCCCAGCCGGCGTGACTCCTTGGTCCGCTCACGACGCAGCAATCGGGCCGCCCGCCCTGCGGCGGGCAGCGTCACCGGTTCGACCGCGCCGGAGCCGCTCAGGGCTGCCACTGCGTCAAGGCTGTCGAACTTCTCGTGGAGGTGTGACACCAGCAGCGACGCCGAGAGCGGAATGCCCGCCGCTTCCAAGAACGACAGATACAGCACCAGACCGCCCCGCTCGGCCCCCGCCTCGGCCGCACCCTGGAGCTGCTCCTCCGCTTTCCGGCGCAGCACGGGCTGATCGTCCACCCCGACGAACTGCCGCCGGATCAGGGCACTGATCGAGGACTCACGCCGATCCGGCGGCTGCAGCGGAATGCGGTACCAGTCCTCGGGCGTGATGATCCCGAAGCCGGGCGTCTGACGAACAGTCTGTTCTCGGCGTGTGTTCGTTCGCTCAGGCACGACGCCCAATATCTCTCATCGGTTGACGGACTGGATCTCCTGCACGGTGACATCCTGGGTGGCCCCGAAGGTGCCGTCAGGCAGGTTTTTGCGCGGTGTTCCCGTGCCCGTCCAGTGGATCTTCCAGGTGATCGTGGCCTTGAGCTGGTACGAGCCCGTGCCCGAGGAGCGCAGGTATTTCACCCCACAGGGTGGCGTCTCGTCGGCCTTCCCCTTGGAGTAGGCCTCGCCGATACTGCCGTTGCTGATCTCACAGACGCCCGAGGCGGGGTACGTCACCGCATCCGAGGTACCGGGCTCGATCTTGAGTGAGACCGGCTCGGCGGTGGTCGTGGCGGTGATGCCCAGCACGGGGACGGAGGCGGTGACGGAGACCGGCTTGAACTCGGCACCGTCCAGCCAGGCCCAGGTGGGAAGGTTGACCTTCGTCTTGTCCGCCGGAGCCAGGGCCACCTTCGTGCTGGGGACGCGGATCTCCTTGTAAGCGAGTTCCGCAAGGATCTCCGGCGTCACAGCGTTCTCGATGTCGGCGGGCGGGGCGTCACCCTTGTCCACCCAGAAGATGGGCTTGTCGCACTTGTTCCAGCCGGGCGGGAAGCTCTCGTCGACGTACGAGTCCCACCAGTAGCCCTTGTCGGCCTTGTCCTTGTTGAAGCCCTTGTAGGGGTGCCCGTTGACGTAGCGGTCGCGCTGAGTGGCATCCCACTCGTACCCCGTCGAGTCCGCCTCCCAGATCGGCTCCAAGTACGCCTGGAGCTGGGCGGGGGTGTACTTCGGCGCGTACCAACAAGGCGGCGGAGTCCAGGACGTGGTGGAGGTGACGGGGCCCACGGAGGTGCCTGAGCCGTTCTTGGAGAGGTCGAACGCAACACCTGAAGCACTCGCTGAGATCGTGCCGTTCGGACTGCTATTACCCGTCGGGCCCGGCTCAGAGTTCTGGGCATTGCCATCGAGGGTGTCATCGGCGTAAGCCACACCGGCAACAGACAGCAGAGAAAGGCAAGTCCCGAAAGCCACCAGCAGCGGAAAGCGGTACGACTTCCCCATCAAGGCTGGCACTCTGCACTCCCAACCTGAGAAATGATCTTCTCGATCACCCAGACCCCCTTGGTGTTCTGCTTCAAAGAAGTGTGATAACTGACGTAGCTTTTCGCGGTGACCTTGGTCTTCCTGATCTCATTGGTTTTGAGATACTTGACGAATGCCTTGCCCTGGTCCTCGCAATAGCTGAGGGAGGCCGTACCGTCCTTGGAGACCGAGACGTCGGGAGAGTAGAAGCGGTAGGCGCCTGTAATGCTTGCCTTGTGGTCCACATAGTTCTGGATGAACTTCTGTGTACCGGCGGCGGCTTCACCCTCGTAGTAGTAGATGTACGCCTTGTCGAGTGCGTTCTGATGAACGATCGCAAGGTCCACCGCTTTGACGGACTGCTCGCTGTCGGCCAGCACCACGTCCTTGTCAGCATTGCCGGTCTGCGGCCAGTCGAAGGCGTACGACAGGTCGGACGGCATGTCGAGCTTCGGACGCCCCGCAGCCTCAGACGCCGAAGCGGAGACACTCGGCGAAGCCGACGCCCCCGTGTCCGCGCCCGCGATCTTGTCGTTCGACTTGGAGTCGCCTCCTCCGCCACAACCGGCGAGCAGAAGTGCCGCCGTCACTCCGGCGGTGGCTGTCGTGAGCAGGCGAGGGCGGCGGGTCACGGTGGGCTCCTGGTGGGGCGGGAGATGTCGAAGAAAGCAGCGGATACGGTAGCCGGGAGAGCCTCAAGGGCACCAGAGCGAATGGTCGCACCCCGCCTACGCAAAGGATGCACAATCGGGGCAATCGGAGGGTAACCAGCGGCCTCTCAACGGGCATTGGTGCCTTCCTGTGACATTGAGGGAGCTGTCCGTGGTACCGAGGTTAGCCCTCGCAAAGGGTCATGGGGCCGGTCAGGTCGCCTGAGGTGAGATGATCCGCATCTTCACATGAGGTCCTTCACTTCGAACGGCCGTGCCCGGTAACTTCGCGTGAGTTCATGGTTATTGACGGGGCGTACGCGACGGGGGTTGCGGGGACATGGCGGGGTATCGACCGGCGGACTGGCATCCACTCGACCTCGACAGGGACCCGACGCCGGGTGATCCGCAGCGCGTCCGTTCTCTCGCGCAGCAGTTGCACACCTTCGCGGACGACGTCTCGAACGCGTTGCGTCTGGTGAAGGGGATGGCGGGTGAGGACACGCTCCTGCAGTGGGCGGGCAAGTCGGCGGAGGTGTTCAAGGAGCAGTTCAAGGACGTTCCGAAGAACCTGAAGAAGCTGAAGAAGTCGTACGAGCTGTGCGGTGACGCGCTCGCGGACTACTGGCCGAAGCTGGAGCGTGCGCAGGCCCTGGCCGACAAGGCCCTGGCGAAGGCGAAGGACGCGCAGTCCGATCTCTCCTCCGCCAAGTCCCGTCTGTCCTCGGCCGATTCGTGGATGACGCGGGCGACGAAGGAAGCGGACAAGTACAAGGACGACCCCACCGGCAGTAAGTCCAGCGCTGACAAGCCCGATGAGGGGAAGGTCCGGGCGGCGACCCGGGACGTGCAGAGCGCCAAGTCCGCCCACACCCAGGCCCAGTCGGACGTCACCACCGCGCAGAGCGCCCTGGACGCGGCGAAGAAGATGGCCGAGGACGCGCGGAAGATGCGTGACGAGGCTGCGGGTGAGGCGAAGCGGAAGATCGACGAGGCGTCGGACGCGGGGATCCCGAACCGGCACTGGTGGCAGGACGTGGGCCACTGGTTCGAGGACAACTGGGACACCATCGTCACCGTCTGCAAGGTCGTCGTCGCCGTCGTCGGGATCATCGCGATGATCATCGGCGGGCCGATCCTCGGCGCCATCGTGCTCGTCGCCGCGCTCGTCGTGCTCGCGGACACCCTCTACAAATATTCGAAAGGCCAAGCATCCCTGTGGGACGTGGCCTTCGCCGCCATGGACTGCATACCCGGCGGCAAGGGCATCACCAGCCTCGGCAAACTCGCCAAGGGCCTCAAGGAGATGAAGAACCTCCGCGGCGGGATGAAGGCCATGAGCCTGGCCCTGCGCGGGCTGGGCAAGAACGCGCGCGGCATGCTCGCCGAAGGCGGCGAAGGCGCCTTCAACCGGCTCAAGAGCGTGGTCCGTTCGAAGGGGAGCGACCCCGTGGACATGGCCACCGGCGCCATGTACCTCCCGCAGACCGACATCGAACTGCCCGGCCTGCTGCCCCTCGCCTTCACCCGCCGCGTCGCCTCCGACTACCGCTGCGGCTGGTGGTTCGGCCCCACCTGGGCCTCCACTCTCGACCAACGCCTGGAAATCGACGACGCCGGCGTCGTCTACGTCACCGAGGACGGCCTGCTCCTCGCCTACCCCCACCCCGCCGCACCCCACACCCCGGTGCTGCCCGAGGCCGGCCCCCGCCGCCCCCTGACCCGCCAGGACGACGGCGGCTACCGCATCGAAGACCCCCTAACCGGCCACACCCACCACTTCACCCGCCCCGCCCCCGACGGCACTGCCCTCCTCACCCGTATCACCGACCGTAACCAGCACGCCCTCACCTTCGACCACGACGAGGACGGCACCCCGCTCGCCATCCGCCACTCCGGCGGCTACCACCTGCGCATCACCACCGACGAGGGCCGCGTCAGCGCCCTCGCCCTGGCCGGTGCCGGCGAGGACGGCACGGACGTCGTCATCAAGCGCTACGGCTACACCGACGGCAATCTGACCGAGACGATCAACTCCTCCGGCCTGCCTCTGCGCTTCACCTACGACGACCGGTTGCGCGTCACCTCCTGGACAGACACCAACAACAGCCGTTACAGCTACGCCTACGACGACCGCGACCGCTGCATCGCCGAGGGCGGCGAAGCCGGTCACATCACCATCACCCTCGACTACGACGGCACCAACCCCGCCTGGCCCGAGTGCCGCATCACCACCCTCACTACCGCCGAAGGCGCCACCACCCGCTTCGTCATCAACACCAACAGCCAGGTCATCGCCGAAATCGACCCCCTTGGCAACACCACCCGCACCACCTACGACGCCCACCATCACGTCGTAACACGCACGGACGAACTCGGTCACACGACAACGCTCGTCCGTGACCCTTCAGGCCACCCCACTCAAGTGATCCGGCCGGATGCTGCTGTCTTCCGCTTCGAGTACGGCGCCGAGAACATGCTCACGGTCATCGGTCGGCCGGACGGCAGTACTTGGCAGAGGGCGTACGACGAGAAGGGCAACTGCACGGCTCTGACGGATCCCGCAGGGCTCATGACTCGGTTCACACATGACGCGGCGGGGTGCGTCACCGAAGTCGTCGACGGGCTCGGCAATGCCAGGACGGTGTGCTACGACGCAGCCGGGCTGCCTGTATCCACCACCGACCCGCTCGGGGCGACCACGACATGGGAGCGGGACGCCTTCGGTCGGATAGTCACCTACACGGACCCGACAGGGGAGACGACCCGCCTGGAGTGGATCGTCGAAGGCCGCTTGTCCCGACGTATCACGTCGGACGGTGCAACCGAGTCCTGGTCCTACGACGCGGAAGGCAACTGTCTCAGCCACACCACCCCCACAGGTGCTGTCACCCGCTTCGAGTACACGCACTTCGATCTGCCCTCGGCAAGAACGGGGCCGGACGGATCCCGCTACGAGTTTGCTCATGACGGCAATCTGCGCCTCGTCCACGTCGTCAATCCACAGGGCCTGACGTGGACCTACGAACACGATGCGGCCGGACGCCTCGTCTCGGAGACGGATTTCGACGGACGGACCCTTACCTACACCCACAACCCCGCGGGGCGACTCACCTCACGCACCGACGCGCTCGGGCAGACCACCCGTTTCGCCTACGACGCCGTCGGCAATCTCATCGAGAAGTGCAGCGACAACCAGGTCACCCGGTTCGACTACGACTTGAACCGGCAGATGGTCGCGGCCATGTCCTCCGACACGCGACTCGAGCTACTGCGTGACGCCAGCGGGCGGGTCACACGAGAAACGCTCAACGGCCACGTGCTGGCCTACGAGTACGACCGGCTGGGGCGGGTATCTCGCCGTACTACCCCGTCCGGGGCCATCAGCGCATGGGCCTACGACGGGATGGGCAACCGGTCGCAGCTCGAAACGTCGGGTCGCACGGTCAGCTTCCAGCACGACTGGTCCGGGCTGGAAACCAGTCGTCGCACAGGCGAGGACCTCGTACTCGGGCAGGCATACGACGGTCTCGGTCGTCTCACCGCTCAGGAGGTGACCCACCTCGGTGATCGACGAATTCGCCGCGACTATGCCTATGCCGCAGACGGCAACCTGGCCGGCATCGACGATTTCGGTGCGGGGAGCCGCCGGTTCGAACTGGACGTGACGGGCCGCGTGACGGCGGTCCGTGCCACCGACTGGTCCGAGCAGTACGCCTACGACGAGGCAGGCAACCTGACCGACGCGTCCTGGCCCGTCCGCCAGGCTGGTGAACAGGCTATCGGACCCCGCGACTATGCCGGGACGCGAGTGCTCCGTGCCGGCGACACCCGATACGAGTACGACCTCATGGGCCGGGTCGTACTTCGCCAGCGGAAGCGCCTTTCCCGCAAGCCCGAGACATGGCATTACGCATGGAACGCGGAAAACCGTCTGACATCCGTCAGGACACCGGACGGAACCTCTTGGCGCTATTCCTATGACCCCCTGGGTCGACGGACGGCCAAGCAGCGGATGGACGCAGACGGCCTGACCGTCCTGGAACAGGTTGACTTCGTCTGGGACGGCGTCACCCTGTGCGAACAGGTGACGCGGTCATCGTCCACGCCCCATCTGGTGGTGACGACGTGGGATCACTCCGGAATCCGTCCGATCACCCAGACGGAACGGATCGTCACACCAGGAACGTCACAGGCGGAAATCGATTCAAGGTTCTTCTCGATCGTCACCGATCTCGTCGGCACGCCGACGGAACTCGTCGACGAGGACGGGAGCGTCACCTGGCGCAGCCGTAGCACTCTTTGGGGCGTCACCGCCTGGAACGAGGGTTCTACCGCCTACACCCCCCTCCGTTTCCCAGGCCAGTACTACGACCCCGAAACCGAGCTTCATTACAACTACTTCCGGCACTACGACCCCGAGACTGCTCGCTATCTCACTCCCGACCCGCTGGGACTTTCCCCGGCGCCCAACCCGGTCACATACGTCTCCAACCCGCACACCGGAGTCGATCTTCTCGGGCTGAGTCCCTACTACAGTGAGATCGCGGCCAATGGGCAACGTGGGCGTGCCTACGCCGAGGTCACCCCCCAGACACTGGACGACGCTGCCAACGGTCTCATCGGAAGTCCGCCCGGTCGCGGTGCCCGTTACGCTCCTCATGGTTTTCAGGGCGGTGCGGCCGGTCATTCGCGAGGGCATCTGATCGGCCAGCAATTCGGAGGCGACGGAAGGGACATGAGGAACATCGTCACTCAGGGGACCAGCCAGAACAACGGACCAATTTCCGACGCCGAAGATCTTATCGCCGATCACGTTCGAGCATCCCAGAACACAGTCATCATGAGCGTCACCCCCGAATACGCAAACGGGGGAAACGTTCCCAGCCATATCCTTATTGAAGCTGCCGACGACTTCGGATGGTCGTTCAGCAGAAGGATTCCCAATCTATAAAAGGTGAGTCAGTCATGGGTTACAGTGACTCTCTGGAGGACTTGCACAGCCTGATCATTCTGTGCCCCCCTCCCCGAAATCCGGGGTCCTACCCCTCTGACTATCGGGAGCTGGTCCACACCTACGGTACAGGATGCTTCGATGAATTCCTGTGGATTTTTGCGGATAGCGCGCCCAACAGCAACCTCGACATCGTTCGGCAAACCGAGCAGATGCGGTCGACTTTCCGTGACAAGCCGTTGACGACGCTCAGGCGCGTTCTCAGCGAACACCGTGCCGCCCCGGAGGACCTGGTCCAGTGGGGTGTGACCGACAACGGCGACGTCTTGGCGTGGATCGCCGTCGGGGAACCGGACAGCTGGCCGACAGTGATCATCCAAGCCGGGCAGCTCGACGCCGTGGTCTCTCCCGCCGGGGCGACGACCACATTGCTCGGACTCCTCACGGGATCGCTACGGGTGCCGTTCTTCCCTGACGACTTCCCAAGCAGCAATCCGGAATTCGATGAGAACCCGTATGGCTGAGCTGAGCAGTGCCGCCGTCACGGCTGGCACTTGGCGGCACCGCGACTCGACGCGATCTTCATGAACTCCCAGACCCCTGTCGCGCTCTTCTCAACCTGGACGCCGTACGTGACGTAGCTGCTCTTCATGGTCTTGGTCTGCCGAACACGCCGGGGGCGATCCTCGGGGTGGTGTGATGACTTCCGTGGACGTCCGTGCGGCGGGCAATCCGAAGCACTGTGCTCCCAAGTTGATGTGACGCGTTGCCCGCGCCGTGGTGACAGCGCGAAAATCGGTCGTGGGTGCCGCTCGGGTCCGACGTCGGTGGCCTCTTGGCCTG